>JBMFOE010000130.1:0-501 GCA_049969795.1 Desulfomonilaceae bacterium | reverse complement strand
GGGGTTTTGTTGCCCCCTCAAAATAATTGTCATATCGAGCGAAGCGAGATATCTCCTCTGTTTGCATTGGAGGGAGTAAAAATCCCCCTTCGAACTTTCCCAAAAGGCGGAGATTTCTCAGTCGCTTACGCTCCTTCGAAATGACAATCATTGGAAGAGGGCACATCCCCCTTCCAACTTCCCCCTAAAAACAAAAAGAATAACTTTTCACTTTCATTTGTCATTCCGAAGCCGAAGGCGAGGAATCTCCTCAGTCTCGGGGGAGTGTTGAGGGGGGTTGTTGCCCCCTCAAAATATGGAGATTTCTCAGTCGCTTGCGCTCCTTCGAAATGACAATTATTGGAAGAGGGCACATCCCCCTTCGAACTACCCCAAAAGGCGGAGATTTCTCAGTCGCTTACGCTCCTTCGAAATGACAATTATTGGAAGAGGGCACATTCTCTTTCGAACTTCCCCAAAAGGAGGAGATTTCTCATTTAATCGAAGGGGTAAAAATCCCCC
>JBMFOE010000129.1:0-505 GCA_049969795.1 Desulfomonilaceae bacterium | reverse complement strand
GATTTCAGTAGGAATCCGTGACCTGATTAGAAGGGATTGCGACCCATCAAATAGTTTTGGCCTTGTGCGCGATACATGAGTAGGAATCCGTGACCTGATTAGAAGGGATTGCGACTACTTCAACTGTGTTTCGCCATACTCGTCAAGCCACTTCCGTAGGAATCCGTGACCTGATTAGAAGGGATTGCGACGCTTGCCGCCCTGTGAGGTTTTTAGCTCGCCCCGCTCCCGTAGGAATCCGTGACCTGATTAGAAGGGATTGCGACCCACCAGGGGTTGCCCTTACCCTTCACTTTCTGCCTGACCGTAGGAATCCGTGACCTGATTAGAAGGGATTGCGACCTACCTTGACCGATTTCCGCTTACCGTTGTGGGGTAGGAATCCGTGACCTGATTAGAAGGGATTGCGACCGTAGGTGTCCACGGTGATCTGGATGGAATGGTGCCCTGTAGGAATCCGTGACCTGATTAGAAGGGATTGCGACATCATGGCACCCTCATTTCG
>JBMFOE010000128.1:0-543 GCA_049969795.1 Desulfomonilaceae bacterium | reverse complement strand
CCCAGTCTTTCTCAGATATTACATAATCAGGACCTTTTGTAGCTGCATAGGCCAACAACAACTCAGTAAACTCCTCAAATCCAAGTGTTGGTCTCTTATCGTTTTCATGTGCACAACAACATGGATCATGTAGAGATGGGAACGGTTCGTTGTCTTCTGCTCTCCTATACAAGAGCCATCTTATCATCATGATGATCAAGATTGTAATGATCATCGCTCCTATCTTCATAACAATACTCCCTTCCCCTTGACTCATTCAAGGCAATATTCTCCGAATACATCCGTATTGTTATCGATTCCCATGTCACACCCGTCGTAAAAATCACAGACTTCATATTGTCGCAATCCCTTCTCATCAGGTCACTTTCTCCGAGTCATCATAATAAGTACAATCGTCATATTGTTCTCCACAAAAGTCATCATAATCACCCGTATAACTGAGCTCATCTGACTCAGGAGATACTACGTTATCTATGTCAAATCCAAGAGCCTGTGCATTGGCCAGTATTATGTCCCAGTCTTTCTCAGATAATACATAATCAG
>JBMFOE010000127.1:177-572 GCA_049969795.1 Desulfomonilaceae bacterium | reverse complement strand
GGATGGTGAGCGCCGCGCGTCATCCTCCCTGTGTCATGTCGAGCGAAGCGAGACATCTTTAGCCGGTCACGGTGAGCGAAGCGCATTGGATGGCAAGAAGGTGGGTATCGGAGTGCATCGGATGGCAAGATTTCTCGCTGCGCTCGAAATGACAAAAGGTGACTACCGGGCCGTGGGATAGCGAGCGCCGCGCGTCATCCTCCCCGTGTCATGGCGAGCGAAGCGAGACATCGTTAGCCGGTCACGGTAAGCGAAGTGCATCGGATGGCAAGAAGGTGGGTATCGGAGTGCATCGGATGGCAAGATTTCTCGCTGCGCTCGAAATGACAAAAGAGGGGTATCGGGCCGTGGGATAGCGAGCGCCGCGCGTCATCCTCCCCGTGTCATGTCGAGCG
>JBMFOE010000127.1:0-167 GCA_049969795.1 Desulfomonilaceae bacterium | reverse complement strand
GCGAGTCATCGTTAGAGCCGGTCACGGTAAGCGAAGCGCATCGGATGGCAAGATTTCTCGCTGCGCTCGAAATGACAAAAGGTGAATGACAAATGACAAAAGGTGACTACCGGGCCGTGGGATAGCGAGCGCCGCGCGTCATCCTCCCCGTGTCATGGCGAGCGAAG
>JBMFOE010000126.1:0-645 GCA_049969795.1 Desulfomonilaceae bacterium | reverse complement strand
CGTCTCGAATTCGTTCGTGGACTCAGACGCCAACAAACCGATGCAGAGCAGTTTCTTTGGTCCCTGCTGCGCGATCGAGCTCGACGGCGGACAGCACAATGAACCGGACGCTCGGGCGCGCGATGAGCAGCGCACCGCGTTCCTCAAGGCCCGTGGCATTTGTGTGTTGAGGTTTTGGAATAACGAGGTATTGACGGAGACGGAAGGGGTGTTGCAGGAGGTTTATGAGGCGGTCTCCCGTAGCCCTCAGCCGTAGCCCTCACCCCCACCCTCTCCCACAGGGAGAGGGGGGTTGGATTGGCGGCATCCCAGAGGGAGAGGGGGTTGGATTGGCGGCATTCCAGAGGGAGAGAGGGCCTCATCAGACGAGGCAACTCATCACCCTCACCCCCACCCTCTCCCACAGGGAGAGGGGGTTGGATACGTGGCATCCCACAGGGAGAGGGGGTTGGATGGATGATGTCCCATGGGGATATGGAGGTTCAATCAGCGGCATCTTAAAGGGTGACCGATTTCACCGGGGGTCGAATCGCGGAAGCGCATTTCAGCACTCCACGTATGTCGTTTTCCTTCGGTGGGCAAGTCGTTCCCCTCTCCCTCTGGGAGAGGGGCAGGGGTGAGGGTAAGAAAGACGTGAAACCCAAA
>JBMFOE010000125.1:0-732 GCA_049969795.1 Desulfomonilaceae bacterium | reverse complement strand
GAGCTTCGAAGTAGACTATTTAGCGCAAGAATCTGACGGTATCTGGTCGCAATCCCTTCTAATCAGGTCACTTTCTCCGAGTGATGATGATGATTTCGAAGACGCGGGCAATTTACCCGAATTGTCGCAATCCCTTCTAATCAGGTCACTTTCTCCGAGCGGAAGCTCAAGCCCGGATAGACGCTTACAGAGCGTCTAGAGTCGCAATCCCTTCTAATCAGGTCACTTTCTCCGAGTCCCGCATAGACGCTCATAGAGCGTCTAGAGCGGGTAGTAGTGTCGCAATCCCTTCTAATCAGGTCACTTTCTCCGAGCCCTTTACGGTCGATTATCTTGCAGGTCAAGTGGACGGTGTCGCAATCCCTTCTAATCAGGTCACTTTCTCCGAGCGCTTTTTCAATCAGCATGGTGGCGAAAGCGTCGCCATGGTCGCAATCCCTTCTAATCAGGTCACTTTCTCCGAGTGTTCAATCGAGGTTTTAGAGGTCAGTCCGAAATGGGTAAGTCGCAATCCCTTCTAATCAGGTCACTTTCTCCGAGTATAATCATTAACGACAACTATACAGATCAGTGGGGTAAGTCGCAATCCCTTCTAATCAGGTCACTTTCTCCGAGTTATCCCGTGTGACAAACTGTTCTCGTTGTCCGTCCGAGAGGTCGCAATCCCTTCTAATCAGGTCACTTTCTCCGAGATTCTATGTTTGTCCGTGATAACGGACAAGCCCGAATAGT
>JBMFOE010000124.1:0-850 GCA_049969795.1 Desulfomonilaceae bacterium | reverse complement strand
CGTTCTCTTCGGAACGGTATGTTTATCTCCCGTTGCGACCCCCCTGTCATGGGGGTTCGAGCGAAGCGAGAAATCTTGGCCGCCAAGCGAGATTTCTCAGTGGCCGCCTCTCTCTTCGTTCCAGTCCGGCGTCATAAAACGACAGGAGGCGCCCTGTAATGGCTGTCGCCCGGCTTTTCGGGAGGCGTCCCCCGCCTAAAACAAGATGCGACCCCATTCCAGCCAAAAGGACGAGATATGGACATGTCATTGCGTCGGAAGACGCGACCGACGAGCGCCCGCGCAGCCCCAGGCGAGTCGAACCTCGCGTATGACGGGGAGTCGGTCCGTACCTGACAAACGCATGCGCGGTCATCGGGCTGAGTGGTCCAGGAGAGCGCCCTTCAGTTTGCAAAGCCAGTGGTGGAGCGTTCTTCCACGGCGGTTGTGCAGGATGTGGAATAACCTACGCTGGTGGATTCTCCTGAGCGCCCGCGATTGAAGTTGGCGTATGGGTTGGTTGAACACGCCTACATATTTTTCTTGACTCTGCGTCCTTTCTTGTGATACATAGCATACTACGCAGGAAAGATATCAGTGAGGCGGCCTCTAGGCCGCTGGCGTTACGGCGCTGGAGCGAAGCGGACCCCGCTGGCCACGGGAGGCGAATCGCCCGGCCAAAGAGAGCGCAGCGAGGCGCGCCGCCGAAAGGCGGTCCGTAACTGCCGTTGGGCTTTGCAATGGGTGTTATTTTATATTTGGATTGGGAGGAAGACACATCATGAAGAGATTATTGACCATCACACTGGCAGCGCTGCTCATTGCAGCGGTCGCGGCCCCTGCCCTAGCATGGGAATTCTCCATGACGGGC
>JBMFOE010000123.1:0-1258 GCA_049969795.1 Desulfomonilaceae bacterium | reverse complement strand
GCGCCCCGCAGGAGCGGGGCTTGGGGTCGCGGCGCCCTACGGAATGTTTTTGGCGATTCAGGCAGCGAGCACGACCCCGGGACGCAACATCAGGGAGCTATTCTCGAAATTTCTGCAGGAAAGAGGTTCCTCGTGATAATTCTGACAAGCGCTCCGGCGCCATATTTGAACGTTGATCTTGCCTGACGCGTCCTTTATACTGCGGCGTAAGAGAGGTGAGGACAATGAGATGCCGTTCCCCCCTGCGAAAAATAGATGTGGTCATAGCCGCGGTAGGAAAGGCGCTGGACATGGGAAATGTCCTGAGCGTTTTGCAGAAGCCTTACATGCGCCGCGCCAGCATCGACCGCGATCGTCGGTTTCACCGGTCTGACGTCGAGGCGCTCCGCTCCGACTGGGTAGCCGTGGGCATGGACCTGACCCAGGCCATCCATATGTGTTCACCGACCCATGACCACGAATGACGCAACTGATAAGTCCGCGCCGGACAGCGAGCACGCCCATGACGAACGTGCGGACGCTGCTCGCAGGGCTTTGGAAGGCGACGCGCCAGCCTCGGTGCTTGCCGCGTGGTACGGGCCATTGCCTCCGCCTCAAGTCCTTGCGGAATTCGACCGCGTCATTCCCGGGGGCGCGGAGCGAATTCTCGCGCTCGCTGAACGCCAGGCCGCGCATCGGCAAAATCTGGAACGAAAGGAGCAGGCCTTGCATGAGGCGCGATCGCTTCAAGAATTTGAGTTGAGCCGCGAAGCATTGACAAAGGAATTTCGCATAGCGATTTCGGGCGTCGCCTCGGCTTTTGCGCTGTCCATGACCACGCTGATTCTTTCCTTTGTTGCAATATTTCATGGATATTCCGTGGAGGGTTCTCTCCTCGGGGGCGGTGCCATAGCGGCCCTTGTGGGCGCGTTCATTTACGGCAGTCGCATGAAGAAACAATCGCCAAATACCTTCGACGAAACGGCTCACACGACGCACCAACCATAAACATAGCCTCATTTTAACAAATAGTGCGTCGGCTGCGTGTTTGCTCGGCGGGGTGACCTGTGATTGCTCCGTCGCCTACGCCGCCTCGCAATAATATGATGGGGCGCAGCCCATGTCATTGGAACGGACGGAAGCGATCCCGAATGCGCTTGGGCTGGCCTCGCATGCCCAACCGGACATGGGATGACGCGTGAAGGGGAGGAGCACGCGCGCTCATGGGGACGCATCCCACGGCGGCGCCATGGGCTATGATCCTGCGCCCCGCAGGAGC
>JBMFOE010000122.1:0-1413 GCA_049969795.1 Desulfomonilaceae bacterium | reverse complement strand
GACTTCATCTACGACAACCTCGTCATCCAGACCAATGTGATGCACGCCTCGTATCTGGCCGGCGTCAAGAAGCTGATGTTCCTTGGCAGTTCGTGCATCTACCCCCGGCTTGCCGCGCAACCCATAAAGGAAGAATACTTGCTCAGCGGCTATCTCGAACCCACGAACAAACCGTATGCGGTGGCCAAGATTGCAGGGATCATCATGGCCCAGTCCTATAACGCGCAGTATGGCACGAATTTCCTGTCCGTCATGCCAACCAACCTGTACGGTCCCCATGATAATTACGACCCGAAAAACTCCCACGTGATCCCGGGAATGATCAGGAAATTCCATGAAGCCAAGATGCGCGGGGACGCGGAAGTAGAGGTGTGGGGCACAGGGCGGCCCCTTCGAGAATTCCTCCATGTGGATGATTTGGCCGACGCGTGCGTCTTTCTCATGGAGCGGTACGACAGTGGAGAGATAGTGAACATCGGCAGCGGCGTCGAGATCAGCATCAAGGATTTGGCCGAGCTGGTAGGGGATGTGGTGGGCTTCAAGGGTCGCATCCGTTTCAACCCCGATTATCCGGATGGAACCCCAAGGAAGCTCCTGGACATAAGCCGTTTAACCTCCCTTGGATGGCGCCCCTCCATAGGCCTGCGGGAAGGTCTTGTCTCAGCCTATGCATGGTTTGTCGAACACGTCGCGAGGGGACCGGAAGGCAAAGAAAGGTTGTAGCGTTCCCTTGCTTGACGAGTGTCAACCGGTTCGTCGATGGCGCTTGCGCGGCAGACGCGCCATGTCGGCTCATACAGCGAGTATAGGTAAAATTGCGTGACCCACTACCTCGTTTTTGCACCGGGTAGCCGCGAACTCAGACGAAACCGTGTGGTCGACAGAGATGGCATGAGCACGATAGCGGACGAGTTTGTTTTCTACGCCGATTTATTGGCGGCTGCCCAATGTGCAGGGTATGTCTGTATGACCGACGATATTTTTTTCGAGACGCGGCCGTCGGATAAAGCTCTTCTCATCTCTTGTGACGGCGCCGGATACCTTAGGAGGCCCAAGGAATTCATCCCTGCGATCTGTCTGTCTTTGGAGTCGCCCATCACGTCGCCGTATTTTGTGAGACACCTCGGGTGGATAACGCGGCCTTTTCACCACGTGTTTCTATGGAAAGGATTGAAACCACGCGTCACAAGTTCCAAGACAGTGTTTCACGAAATGTTTTGGCCAAACATTCACCAACCATTGACGGCCAGTCCGCCGTGGGGTCAACGCGGTTTTCTCGTACTCATTAGCGGCAATAAACGAGCCTTTAGTCTCAACCGAAAACGCATTTCATGGAAAGCCCCTCTCGATTCCATAGCGTGGCTATCGCTGTATTTTTACGGAAAATGGCTTACGCATGTGGATCCGTGGATG
>JBMFOE010000121.1:0-1464 GCA_049969795.1 Desulfomonilaceae bacterium | reverse complement strand
ATGAGAAGGGGAATTTCTGGGCTGACCCGGACGTCGATCATGCGGCTGAGTTGATGAGGCGCGTACATGCTGAACCGGATCTCTGCAAGGAAATAGGCGATCAGGCCGCCCAAACCATACGAGAGCAATTATCGCCAGAAGCGGTTGGCCGCTTGATCAAGGAACGGCTTAACAATACAGGCAATTCCCATAACTGAAATGGAGACTTTGCAAGGAGCGGGGCCATAGCGCTGGCTCACGTCGATTGCGACATATATTCAGCCGTTGGTTTCGCCTGGGGGTGGTCAAGCCGTACATGGTCCGAGGAGGTTACGTGATTTTTGACGACCCGCTCTACGGATCGTGTCTTGGGGCCTTTGAGGCGGTTGAGGAACTTGTCATCCGAAATGACGGTCTTCACGCAGAACAAGCGTTCCCTCATCTGGTGTACCGCTATTCTCCTCTGTGAATTCTCGATGCTCACAACGAGCTAACATATTGGCATGAGAGGGTGAATGAATGGTTCAATGTCTCCATATAACGCGTCATGGTCGCTTCAGAATGGTACGCCGCTTCCTTGCGCGCATGAAAAAAGTATGAGGCGAAGTGGAGGCTTCATGCTCTGTGTCTTTGGTTCTCCTCGGTCCGGCACTACCCTGCTTGCCCAATGCTTGAGCTCCCATTCGCAGATATTTATTCCGTATGAGACCGATTTCTTGGCGCCTGTCGCGTTTATTTTCGACAGGATCCCGGACCTCCAGATAGGTCGAAAGATAATCGTGGAACTCATCACCAACACAGAGGGGTTTCGCCGCGGCGTCGGGGAATATTTGACACCGGATGAGATACGCGATCTGGTCAATTGCTCAGAGTATTCCTACGCTGCAGTAGTACATACGATTTATCAAGCCATAGGGGCAAAGAACGGAGCGACTATTGTCGGCGACAAGTCTCCCAATGACCTTTTATTCCTGAGAATGATAGTCAAGGTGGGAGGCCTTGGGGCTGGCGTAAAAGTAATCCACCTGGTCAGGGACCTGAGGGACGTCATGGCGTCTCTTCACGAGCGAAATTGGGCCGCTGACTTAGATCTCTGGTTTCCTAGATTTGGGGAACTTCCAACCTTTATCTCCACTCGATACGGTCGGGAGCGCCTGATGCATACAAGCTGATCAAGTACGAGGATTTTTGTCATGACCCTTGCGGTGTGCTTGCATCTGTTTGCAGCTTTCTCGGGGTGGATTTCGAGCAACAGATGGTCGATCCCAAGTCTTTTCACGAAAGGTATAGGTCTATGCCGCATCATGCGCATTTGTATCAGCCCATTGGCCCGCAGAGGACAGACGGGTACAAGACGCGTTTGTCAGAAGAACAGATCGCCTTGTATGAAAGTCACGCCAGCGAGGCCATGCAGTTTTTCGGCTACCGCCCGCATATTCCTCTCAAGTGACATTGGTCAAGGAACTCCCATGAAATCACTCATAC
>JBMFOE010000120.1:0-1498 GCA_049969795.1 Desulfomonilaceae bacterium | reverse complement strand
CCTTGAAGTCAAAAGACTTCTGCGTCATATTGATTCTCAGCACCAAGTTGTAAAAACCGAACATTTCTCGTTCCTTTTCAATATCAACTAAGTATCAAAGACGACAAACTCGCCGTCGGAATCCACTTGTTCCTCGAATTTGGCGAGTCTGTCATGCACGTCAAAGGACCTTAGGTGTCCCTATACTCTGTCTTTGTTACTAGGACTCCGTTTGCACCGGTCACTATACCTCAGATTTGGGGCCGACGCGCGCCTCTCACGTCAAGAAGGCTATTTCCCTGCTCATGTCATCCGCACAAACTCGCCTGCGCCCTGAAGTTGGAAAATAGTCCGTCATGTCCCTACCTGATAAGCTTTGGGCGCCAGTGGTTTTTTCTCCCAGTACTGAGGATCGTGGGAAGGCACCACATTCGCGCCGATCATCTGCATGACCTTGAAAACATAGAGCGCCTCTAGGGACTGTGGAATGTCCCATGCTAATCCAGGCGGTATGGCCTCCTGCATATTTTCGATGGTGTACATGGCGTCCGCCGCGAGGACGAAGCTCTGTCCGTTTGGCTGTTTTATGAGCAGCGATTGGTGTCCTTGGGTATGGCCTGGAGTAGGAAAGGCCACGATAGTTCCGTCCCCAAACACGTCGAAGACGCCGTCAATGGGCTTGATGTTGAGCTGATTCATAACCTTGAAATCATCGGGAATGTATGCCGTTTTTTTGCCGGATTCCACTGCCTTCTTGATGATCTCTATCTCTTTCTTCTGGAGGTAGATCGGCACGTCCGTTCCTTGGAAGTTGTCGATTGCTCCCGCATGATCAAGATGGCCATGGCTGAGAACTACTGCTTTGAAGTCTTTCGGCGTAAGATTCAATTTCTTAATCTGCTCTTTAAATTCTTCGTAGTCCTTCATGACGGGAAAATACGCATCAGTAACTGCCTTGCTCCAGTATGCCACAGGGTCTTTGGCCACCATGGCATTATTTCCGGTATCAAAAGCTACCCAGTCTTTCCCGTGTTGAATGACGAAAAAAGGTACGGGAATATTCATCGGCGTCCCCGGCCGAGTGTCTTTGAGCATGTACTGAGTCTGCGTCTTCAAGATGCCGCATAGAAACGCGTAAGGGGTTACCTCCGTCGCTGTCTTCGCCTTGGGTTTATCCTGCGCCCAAGAAAGGTTGGTGGGAGCGACGCCGAACGCCCCAATTGAAGCTGCTGCGAGGCCTGTCAGCTTGAGAAAACCCCTTCGTCCCATAGCGTTATCCATTGCCTATCTCCTTTCATGCAAGCAAAATGTTAAATGAGCCGAAAAAATGGTTTTGCTGTTTTGTGCGACTTGCCATCCTTAAGCCTCGTCGAATAGATTTCCTCTTCATCACCACCTTTCTGCCGGCGGGCAGGGGGAGTGATAGCTCCCGATTTCATTAGAGGACCTGTCGATAGATGTTCTCCGCGTCCGCGAGAGTGAGCTGACGAGGATTGTTGGCCAACAGTCTCGTCACCTT
>JBMFOE010000119.1:0-1583 GCA_049969795.1 Desulfomonilaceae bacterium | reverse complement strand
ATCTTCCTCAGAAGGAAAGACAGGCGACGTAATTGTTGCGGTCGATCCCTACTATTTCAGGCCGACGGAGGTCTTTGAATTGCTGGGCGATGCATCAAAAGCGCAACAAATCCTCGGATGGAAATCAAAGATTGGTTTCAAAGAACTCGTGAGACGCATGGTGGTAGCGGATCTCAGGGATGCAGAGAAAGATGTGCTGCGCCGTTCGGCAGGCTTCGTGTGATGACATAGGAAGCTCGAGATTGCCACGTCGCCTGAGGCTTCTCGCAATGACAAGCCTGTGATCTTCCCCCGCATTCGTAAGCCTGAGCCTCCCCCTGCCAGCCCACCACAAGAAACTTTGAAACCACCGAACTGTCTGTTATGATGATTGAGCACGAGCGTACCGCGAGGTGAGAAAATGAAAACTAAATTAAAGATGGTATATTGGAAGGGTGAAAGGTTCTGGGTGGGAAAACTCCTTGAACACCCTGAAATTATGACACAGGGTGAAACACTGGAAGAACTTGAGGAAAATATGAAGGATGCCTACGTACTTATGACAATGGATGATGTGCCTGAGAAACATAAAGTAAAAGAACTTACCATTGCAGTATGAAAAGAAAAGACTTGATAAAAAAGTTAACTGATTCTGGCTGTATTTTCATTAGATATGGAAGTCGTCACGATTTATACAAAAACCCGTCAACCGGTAAAAAGCAACCTGTCCCAAGGCATAACGAGATAGATGAAAATCTTGCAAAACACATAATAAAAGAATTGACATAGATGGTAGAGCACCTCCCGCAACGCCATTCCTTGTTCCAAGACGTACAGTTGAACTCCAAAAAGGCTGGATCCCAGACCACGTCGAGGATGACGGAGCAAGAACTGCTCGCAATGACAACGAAGAGGCCTCTCCGAAATTCCTTCTGTCCCCGACATCACTTGGTAGCATCACTATAAACAAAACTGAGATTGCCGCGTCGCCTCCTGCTCCTCGCAATGACAGCCCCGCGCTACCCCCGCATTATTCCATCCCCAGAAACATTTCCCTCAATTCACCCCTTTTTTGCCTCACACATCGAACTCCCTGCTGAATCCCGGCGTCTGATGTGGTAAGATGATGGTCTGTTGGACGAAGTACGGCAAGCCATGAAGGAAACCGACCCGTGAAATCCATAAAGGGCTGTGAAGGCTTCGACTGGGATGAAGGTAATCTTGAGAAAAATTGGGTGCAACATGGAGTGCATTGGGCCGAATGTGAGGAGGTTTTCTTCAATCAGCCCCTGATTGTAGCTGAGGACCAAAAACACTCTCAGCATGAACCAAGATATTATCTTCTCGGCGAGACTGATGTTGGTCGCCAACTCTTTGTTGTTTTCACGGTCCGAAACAAGCTCATTCGTGATATATCTGAACGCGACATGAGCAAGAAAGAACGGAGCGCATACGAAGATGCCAAGAAAAAAGGCCCTCAAGAAAGCGCCTAATTTCGAGTCGGAGGACGAAGAAAGGTCATTTTGGGCTCACCACGAATCGCCCGACTATATCGATTGGGAAAAAGCACAACGAGTGATCATGCCCAACCTAAAACCATCTAC
>JBMFOE010000118.1:0-1612 GCA_049969795.1 Desulfomonilaceae bacterium | reverse complement strand
CTTCTGATGTCCATCACGCGACCTCCTTTGTTTTACTCCCTGACGAGGTTGGTTAAACTGGTTTGTTGACTATGCTATGACCGCTTTCCACCTCGGGGCTCGTCGATGAAAACCCGTTGGCGGTTTATATGCTCTTGTTGAGGAATGTACAGCCCGCTCCCAGGATTGGCCTTTATCTCGCGCTTGGCATTGAGGACTCTCTTTTGGTTACACGAAAACGATCCCTCTGGCAATGAAAATCGGCGCGGGGGCAGACCATGTTTTTGGGCAATCGATGCCCCGGCTCGCGAAGCCTGGATTTATGAAGGCTCCTTTGAAAGACGTTGACCCGTTGATCATTTCAGGAAAACATCAACTTCGAGATGATCTCCTTCATAATCTCTGAGGTTCCGCCTCCGATGGACAAGATTCTGCCGTCCCTATAAAGCCTTTCCACTGGGTATTCCCGCATATACCCGTATCCGCCGTGTATCTGAACCGCAGCGTCGCAAACCTTTTGGCAGATATCCGCGGCGAATATCTTTGCCATGGCTATTTCCTTGATCATGTTTTCCCCGCGCTTGATCTTCGCTGCAATGCGGTACGTGAATTCCTTGCTCACTTGCACCAACACCGCCATGTCCACGAGTTTATGCCGCGTCGTCTGAAAGCCGATGATGGGCCTCCCGAATGCCTCCCGTTGGCCAGCGTATTTGATGGAGAGCTCCAAGGCCAGTTCCGCGGTGGTGTTCGCCATGAGGGCCAGATACAGCCGCTCTTTTTGAAAATTGTGCATGATCCCGTAAAAACCAGCCCCTTCTTCGCCAAGGAGGTTTGCAGCCGGGACGCGCACATCGTCAAGGGCCAATTCCGCGGTGTCTGAAGCCCACCATCCCATTTTCCTGAGCTTTTTGGACACCGTAAATCCCGGCGTATTGGTCTCCACCACAATAAGGCTGACTCCCCTGTACCCTGGCCCGCCTGTCCTTACCGCCATGGTGACGAAGTCTGCGCGACAACCAGACGTGATCATAGTCTTTGACCCATTGATCACATAGTGATCGCCGTCTCGAGCCGCTCTGGTACGAATGTTGGCCACGTCTGAGCCGCCCCCCGGCTCGGTAATGCCCAAAGCCGCTATCTTTTCTCCACGAAGAACCGGCGGAATGAACCGCTCCTTCTGTTCCTGGTTGCCCAGTGCGAGTATGGGAGGCAGCGCGATGCTGTGGGACATCAACCCGGCCGAGACTCCTCCCGAGCCCGAGCGCGTGAGTTCCTCCGACACCACGACTTCGTGGAAGATGTCGGTTTCTATCCCGGTCCATTCTTCGGGATATCCCACGCCGAGGATCCCCACCTCAGCGGCTTTCGAGTAAAGCTCACGCGGGAATTCTCCCGCTTCTTCCCATTCCTCTACATACGGTTTGATCTCCTTTTCTACGAATCGCGCGGTCGTCTCCCGCAGCATTCTATGAGATTCGGAGAAATAGTCGTCTGAACTGTACATGACGCTCCTTTATCGGATGATTTATACGTTTTCTCGAAACTTCCGTCGGAATGCGGCGCGCCGCGGCGTGACTATGATGACTCTTATATGGGTTCCCATATCAAATCACGAATTGGACGAGGCGGC
>JBMFOE010000117.1:0-1723 GCA_049969795.1 Desulfomonilaceae bacterium | reverse complement strand
CGGTTTGGTCCACTGCTGCGTGTATCGAGACGACGCCTCGGTAAGGCCCCCAGGCAATCTCTTGGCTTTGGGGCAAAAAGGAGCCCCTGTTGCCGATATTTTTTGACTTCACGTCCTGATCTGATTAAAGTAGCGTACACTGACCGTAGGACGGCGTGGCGACCGTTGCCGGAGCAATGAAAGATCTCGTACAAGCCTTTCTCATGAATTCTAACCAAGGAGGAAAGAGAGATGAAAGGAAGAATTGTCGGATTTGCAATGGTGTGTCTCGTGATAGGAGCGTGTCTGTTGGTTTGGTCAACGCCAGCGAAGGCAGACGCCATCAAACTCACCTACAGCAACTTTTTCCCTGCAACTCACGTTCAGAGCAAGCTTGCCGAGGCGTGGGCAAAGGAGGTCGAGGCGCGTACTAACGGTAAAGTAAAGGTGGAATACTACCCTGGACAAACCCTCACGAAGGCTGATCAAGTGTATGACGGCGTGGTAAATGGAATATCCGATATAGGATTCTCGGTTCTCGGCTATACCAGAGGTCGATTTCCTCTGATGGAGGTCATTGATTTGCCTTTGGGATATAAGAACGGAGTAGAAGCTACCAAGGTAGCAAATGCAGTGTATGACAAGTTCAAGGATCAAGTGCTGACAGACACGGTGGTTATGTATCTTCATGCGCACGGCCCTGGCCTTGTTCATACCAAGGGCAAGGCGGTGCGAAAACTGGAAGACATGAAAGGTCTTAAAATCAGGAGCCATGGGACGAGTCAGAAAGTCGTGAAGGCCCTTGGCGGGACGCCAGTGGCGCAACTCATGCCAGACACGTATCAGTCTCTTCAAAAAGGCGTGGTCGATGGCGCCGTGTATCCGCTGGAGTCCAATAAAGGCTGGAAGCTGGGCGAAGTGATAGACTTCTGCACCCTTGATTTTCCTGCCGCTTACACCACCACCTTTTTCGTCACGATGAACAAGGACAAATGGAACTCTTTGCCTGATGACGTCAAGGCCACAATCAGGAAGATCAACGAAGAATGGATACCGAAACATGCCAAGGCGTGGGATGAAAGCGACGCCGAAGGCTTGGCATTCTTGAAAGAAAAGAAAAAAGAGATAATCACTCTCTCTCCTGAAGAAGGCAAGAGATGGTCTGAAGCCGTTCAACCGGTGCTCAAGGAATATGTGGAAGAGATGGCCAACAAGAATCTGCCCGGTAAAGACGCCTTGGACACCGCCGAGAACGCGCTGTAAGAAGCTCGCAAGTAGAGCCACGTCGTTTCAAAGGCAGGACGCGCGTGACAACTTGTTCGCGCGTCCTGTTCCATTCCCCGGCTTCGCATTCCATGGGAGTTGATCAACAATGGATATTCCGAGAAAAAGTCTCAATTGGTTGACCAAGCTGCTCAGACTCATTGGCGCCGTCGCCCTTGTGGCCATGATGTTCGTGACCTGCGCGGACGTTCTGATGAGGGCCTTTTGGCATCCGATTGTCTGGGCGGTGGACATGACAGGCTTTTTTGCCGTGATCGTCCTTGCCTGCGCCCTGCCATACACCCAAATGGAGCGCGGCCATGTCGGCGTCGATCTGCTGGTCCTAAAAATGTCTCCGAGAGGCCAGGCCGTCCTGGATTCCATCACCTCAGGGGTGAGTATCGGGCTGTTTGCGGTTGTGGCGCGCGAGATGTGGCTCTATGCCAGGGAATTATCGGTTAAAGGCGAAGTATCTATGACC
>JBMFOE010000116.1:0-1789 GCA_049969795.1 Desulfomonilaceae bacterium | reverse complement strand
GTGACGCAGACTTTGAAAGTCATCATATTCAAGTCGCGGCGCACCTCATTCCGACAGCAGTTTCGAGAATGAGTATACGTGTCACGGTCCGTCCGTTGCGGCTCACAGTCGGGAGACGCACGTCTCGGCGTCAAAGCGTGTAGCCCGCCTCGCCATGGCACGCTGTGTCAACGCCCGCAATCTCTTCTTCCTCAGAGACCCTCAAGCCGGCGACGGCTTTCACGCCGAGCAGAATAACCATGCTCACGACAAAAGAAAAGATTATCGTTGCGAGAATGGCCACAAGCTGCGTCCAAACCTGCCCTGGGTTTCCAAAAAACAAGCCGTTGGACCCTGCTGGATTGATGGCCTGCGATGCGAACAGACCCGTGGCAATCGCGCCCCATGCGCCTCCCACGCCGTGGACGCCAACCACGTCGAAAGAGTCATCGTACCCAAGCGACCCTTTCGCCAGGACCGCGAGATAACAAAGGACTCCTGCGCCGACGCCTATAAATACAGACGAAATGGGGCCGACAAAACCCGACGCCGGCGTAATCGCCACAAGACCGGCTACCGCCCCTGAGGCCACGCCCAGGGTGGTCGGCTTCCCACTGACGATCCATTCAGTGAACACCCAGGCCAGGGCCGCGCTCGCAGTAGCCATATGCGTCACCACAAAGGCCATGGCCGCGCCCTCGCCCGCGTTCAGGGCGCTGCCTGCATTGAACCCGAACCAGCCGAACCAGAGCAAGCCAGCCCCCAACAAGGTAAGGGTAAGATTATGGGGAATCATGGGCGCGGAGCCGTAGCCTTTTCGCTTGCCCACCATGAGGCAACAAGCCAGCGCAGCCGCGCCTGCATTCACATGAACTACGGTTCCGCCGGCAAAATCCATGGCGCCGAGACCGGACAACCAACCTCCAGGGCCCCACACCCAGTGCGCCACAGGGCAATATACCACGGTGATCCATACGAGCATAAAGAGGATGTAGGAGCTGAATTTCATTCTTTCCGCAAAAGCCCCAGTGATCAGAGCCGGCGTGATGATTGCGAACATGCACTGAAAGATCATGAACGTGCTGCCCGGGATGGTCATGGTCTTCGAGGGGTCGGTCAGGTCCGGGAAAAGCGCTGCCCCGATCCCCCGAAGCCCTACATAGTCCAGCCCTCCTATTAAACCGCCAATACTGTCTGGCGCAAACGCCAGACTAAAACCGTAAAAGAGCCAAATAACCGAGGCGAGCCCCATCAGAAAAAAGCTGTGCATCATCGTGGAAAGCACGTTCTTCGATCGCGTCAGCCCGCCGTAAAACATGGCCAGGCCCGGCGTCATGAGAAGCACGAGCGCAGACGAGACGAGAACCCATGCATTGTCTGCCGCGTTCATTTTTGAGAAACCTCCTTTTCCATTGACTGACGCGCCTGTCGATGCTGCACAAAGGGGTGTCGAACTTGCGCCGCTTGGTCTCTCTCGCGCATCAATCACTCTCGAGCAGGCAATGAGCAATATCGATGCCAAATTCCGCGAGCCTTAAATAAAGACGGCCAAGAAGGGTCCGTGGAAGACATTATTGGCAGGGTACCGAGAGGGCTCTCCGACGCCCAGGCCCATATGATCGCGACATTGGCAAGGGATGTTTGTGTACCATTGTGGGATAGAGCAGTTCACAAAACGAATCGCGAATTGAACAGAGGCGTCTTCGGTCGATCGATATGAGTTAAGATTGCTTCATCGCATTGGGACCCTCGCAATGACCAAAAGCTATTGGTCCTTCATTGCGAGCCAAGCGGCGCGATGTCGCGGTAA
>JBMFOE010000115.1:0-1984 GCA_049969795.1 Desulfomonilaceae bacterium | reverse complement strand
CTCTTTCAAGACCCGGAAGGTTTCGCCGGGGAAGTCTTTAAATCCAATATTATAAGTTTGATCCCATAGTCCAAATTTAAAAACTTGATCCTCAATTCTACGCCTCAATTAAAATTTAAAGGTTTGACCCCAATTACAACGGACGTTGGGTCTCGACCAGCCGCCCCCACATTAACCACCTTCTATCTCCAAACTCCCCCTCTCCAGACTCCAGACTCCCATAGAGACCTCCATAGTGTCTGAATTACAATGAAATTTTTCTTCTTGACATCGTGCTCCTTTATGAATATTATCAATCATTCGATCAGTCCCGCCCGCTCAGTCCCGTCGATAGAGAGTTTGAAGTGAAGAAGCATGGTTCGCCCGTAAGCCGACGACAGTCTCATTGTCAAACTCCAGGGGGTACGACAAATGGCTGAAAGAGAACGGCTTTGCTATCTGGACAACCTCAAGGTCTTCCTAATAGTTCTGGTTATCGTGCATCATGTCGGGCAGGCGTACGGATCCACGGGAGGAATCTGGTTCTATTCATATCCGGGTGAACGAGTGAAGCCATTGGGTCTTCTGTTTCTTTTCAATGCCTCGTTTTTCATGGGGCTTTTCTTCTTTGTATCGGGATATTTTTTCCCTGCATCGTTTGATCGCCACGGCGCCCGTAAGTTCGTTACCGACAAGCTCATCCGATTCGGTGTTCCGCTCGCTTTTGCGGCGTTTGTCATGATTCCTCTGCTTAGTTATGTCACGTATTCGAACTACGTCAGTCCGATCAACTTCACGGATTTCTACATTCAGCATTGGTTCGGATACACCACGAATGCAGGCACCCACGAACGTCTATTCAACTTCGCGCATTTCTGGTTCGTCGAACATCTGTTGGTCTATGCGATGCTGTATGCCGGTCTGAGAATGGCACTACAAAAATGGAAAGCTTCCCTCTCGATCTCCAGGACGTTGCGCGCCAGATTGTATGTGATCGTCCTCTTTATCTTGTTCCTTGGCATCGTAACAAATCTCATGCGAACATTATGGGGATTTCCCATGGACCGATGGATTTGGCTTTTTGGATTCATACAGATGGAGCCGGCACACATCCCACAGTATGTGTCTCTTTTTGTTATCGGCGTCTTCGCCTATAGATGGTCCCTTCTGAAATCAATCACTGCGCCACGGAATATGCTCTGGCTTCTAGCTGGAGCAGGCGTATACATCGCAACCATAGTAGTGTTGTATAGCAGAGGTCCTGCACGGGCCTTCTTCGGATGGGAATTCAAAGAGGCCTTGCTGTGTGTTGGCGTCTGCATAGGACTCCTCGCTCTGTTCAAGACCTTTCTCAATCGAACGGGGTCTATCATGCGGGCACTGTCAGAGAATACGTACGGTGTGTACATCCTGCATGTGCCAGTGGTCGTCGCGCTCCAGTACGGATTCAGCCCTATCCGACAAGGGGCATTCACTCTTTTTGTCATAGTGTCGTTTCTTTCAATCGTCGGTTCATTTTCCGCGTCATTTCTTATAAGGACGATCCCTGCTGTAAGGCGGGTTCTGTGATAGTTGACAAAAGGCTGCCCAACCAGGCGTTGGGGCCGACTCGTTACACTCGCGGCTCAACTCGTCGTTAGGCGTCCAAGATTTTCGGAGATTACCATGCCACTCGATTTATGGTCATTTTATACGATTATGTTGAAAAGCCGCTTGTTCGAAGAAGCCATCGCCAAACTTTGGCATGACGGCTTGATTTCGGGTGAGATGCACCTCGGAACAGGCGAAGAAGCTATTATCGCGGGCGTCGTTACCCAATTATGTGAAGGCGATGCCATGGCTTTGGATCATCGCGGCACCGCGGCCTTGCTCATGCGCGGCGTAGACCCTGTCCTGATCCTGCGTGAACTGCTCGGTTATCCAGCCGGGTTATGCGGCGGTATGGGCGGACATATGCATCTGTTTTCTAAAGATCACCTGGCCGTTTCTTCAGGGATCGTCGGCG
>JBMFOE010000114.1:0-2113 GCA_049969795.1 Desulfomonilaceae bacterium | reverse complement strand
CACTTTTCTCGCATTAGTTTCGCTGACGCTGTAAGAGAGGCCAAAACAGTCTATTTGGAGATTCTTTTGAGAGAGAATTCTTGGAGTTCGTACGCGCCCGGTATGGTACCCGGGTCAAAGCGCACTTGAACGATTGTCTCTGGCTGAGGCAGTTCGACGAAGATGTCGTTCCATCCTTCCGCTGCGTCAACTGTTATCGAATCAGCTTCATTGTACGGCGTGTTGGGGCGTCCGAAAAAAAATTGCGTCTTGGTTTTCGCCGGCGTTGACAGCCGAACTTTAAGGACGTATCGCCCTGGTTGTTTCAAGTCCAGCGCTCCTGTCTGCAGGTACGGGTCATTGCCAGTCGATTCAATGATGAGTTTGTCGTTTGAACGCTGCAAGGATGCCTGATGGAGTGGTTTTAGGTTGTTTTCAAAATTGTCTTTTGTCACCTGGAATACCACATCCGAAGATGACGTCCAATCCTTGGCTAGTGGGCTAGCTACTGGTCCCTTGGTCGCCGACTGTTCTTGCCCGCCAGAACACCCAAGCACGGAAAAAATCACTACGCAACTTATGACGAATGCCAGACTTCTACACATGAAAACCTCCTTATTCGCTTATGAGACTAATAAATACGGTCTTTTCTGATTCGTGATTCATGTTGTCCCGCGCCACTACTCGGATAGCGATGCGTTCCACTGCGTTATCGAAATCCAATGACGCGGCGACCGCAAATCCGGATTTGTGTGATAAATGGGCAAGGGGATACGTCTTTTGCACGTCAGGCCTGAAGTAGGACAGATGAGCCTGCGCTACGAACTTGTCCTCAACGTATATTTTCACTCTCTCGATTCCGCACGGCGACAGCGCCCATCCCCTGACGTACAGCTGGCCGTTCCGAATGTAGGCTTCATCCACATTCATTTTGGGCCATTTGCCGGCGGCTGCGTCTTGCTGGAGTCGTCTGGCTATGATGCGCTGGATCGCGCCATCCCAAACCGGTTTGGCGTTGGTACGCGGGCTCACTCGAATCCTCTTGCACCCGAGTCGTATGAGAGATTTTCCGTCCTGCATGAGGACGTACACTTCGAGGTCAACGTCTCCCAGAGGGAAGACATTGCCGGGGGCTTCGAGAAGCCAGCCGCAGTATTCCAGATCGTGGTTCGACTTGGCTTTGGCGACGTCTGGTCGGCTTCGTTCAACGCTGGCAGCAGCTCGGATGCGTCCTTCATGCACCAGAAAGACCCTGCGCGCCGGCAAGCCAGCCCCTTGATCCACTGCCCACCCAGATACCTTGAGCATGCCGGTCTCTGAGAGCCAGCGCCCCACGAGATCGCCTGCCCAACTGTCCACCACGCCAGACCCAAGACCGTCAGAGGGCAACAAGATATACTGCGTGATATCGTGGGGAAGTTCATTCTCTGCGGCGCTCGCAACCGCGTCTTTGTCATCAGACCGGTCTTCAGCAGCAGGTTCGATTGGCGTCGCGGGATTGCCTGTCAGGAGCAACACTTCTTTAAGAACCTTCCTGTCGCTGGTTCTCAAGCCCTGTTTTCTCTTGGGTAACCGTTTCTTTGTGATCTCAACGCGGCGACATGCCGCTGTGGGACAGCATCATTAATTCTCGTTCACGGAGTAAAACGCATTCTACCAGAAAACGTCAAGGATTGCCACGAAAAAAAGAGCCGATCTTACGCGCGGGGCTCGTGATTCGCCACGATGTGGATCCATATATATTTGCGAGCTGGGCGTCTTTCTCCTTGAGCGCCGTCTCCAAGCGCTCACGCTCTCCTTCGTCAACCCGCAGCCACTCCTGCAACTGCGCTATCTGCGCCTCGCGCTCCGCCACCAGCGCCGTGACCTCCGCAACCCGGCTCTCACGCTCCTCCAAACGACGACGAAGCTCTTCTTCCAGCGTCTCCTTCTCCCGAAGCAGAACCGTCAACCGCTCCACCTCCGACGCCCGCTGCCCAAGCTCCGCCTCAACCCGCTCACGCTCCCCTTCGTCAACCCGCAGCCACTCCTGCAACTGCGCTATCTGGGCGTCCCGCTCCGCAACCAGCGCCGTGACCTCCGCAACCCGGCTCTCACGCTCCTCCAAACGACGACGAAGCTCTTCTTCCAGCGT
>JBMFOE010000113.1:0-2239 GCA_049969795.1 Desulfomonilaceae bacterium | reverse complement strand
AAAGGAACGAGAAATGTTCGGTTTTTACAACTTGGTGCTGAGAATCAATATGACGCAGAAGTCTTTTGACTTCAAGGTACTGTCGGATGAACTGTTGGCCCAAACGCTTGGGGGAAAAGGCCTGGCGACTCGTATGCTGCTTGCGCACAATCCCCCGGGCGTCGATCCCCTCGATCCGGACAATCACTTGATCATTGCTGGCGGACCGACAACGGGAACTGCAGTGTGGGGCTCTTGTCGTCATGGCGTCTATACCAAGTCTCCGCAGACCGGGTGCTATTCGGAATCCTATTCAGGCGGCAAGGTCGCAGAATTTCTTGCGTCCACCGGCTTTGACGCGGTGATGATCCACGGCGCGTCCGATGAACCAGTGTGGTTGGAAATAGGCGGAGAAGAGGCTGTTTGCTTTCATTCAGCCCAAGACCTTTGGGGGCTGGACAGCTTCCAAAGCGAAGACCGGATCAAGAATTGGGTGAAAAACAATAGGTCTCCCGAGACCAAGTGCGGGGTCATAGTGATTGGCCCGGCCGGCGAAAACCAGGTGAGCTTCGCAGTTATCGAGAATGACTATTGGCGCTCAGCGGGACGCACCGGCGTCGGCGCGGTCATGGGATCCAAAAAGATCAAGGGAATCGCGTTCGTGGGCAACCGCAAGAAACAAGTTGCAGACGAAGCGTTGCTCAAGAGCTTTGTCAAGGACCTGTCCGCTCAATCGAAAGACAACCCGGGCGTCAAGGCGTATAAGAGCATGGGCACGCCTATGATGGTGGATATCATGAGCAATGTGGGGAGCTTTCCCGCTCGATATTGGCGCCGCGGCTCAGTGGATCACAAAGAGGCCATCAACGCCGCGGCATTGCATACCAGGTGCGAAGTGCATCCCCACGCATGTATGAGATGCTTCATCGCCTGCGGCAGGATGACCACCATCAAACAAGGTCGCCATGCAGGGCTCAAGATCGAAGGACCCGAATATGAGACTATCTACGCATTTGGCGGCCTCTGCGAGGTGGACTCCATCGAAGAGATAGCCTATCTCAATGATTACTGCGACCGATTGGGCATCGACACCATCTCTGCCGGCAACCTCGTTGCCTTGACCATCGAAGGGGTAAGACAGGGCAAGGTCAAGTACGACATCGACTACGGGCAAGTGGACAAGATTGCCAAGCTATTGGAAGACATCGCCTACCGTCGAGGACTGGGAGATACCCTGGCCAGGGGAATCAAGCACGCAGCAGAATCCTTTGGCATGGCTGATCAGGCCATCCACGTGAAAGGGCTCGAGCCCGCAGGGTATGACCCCAGGATACTCAAAGGCATGGGCCTGGCGTATGGGACAAGCGATCGCGGGGCCTGCCACCTCAGATCGACCTTTTACAAACCCGAACTCTCGAAAATGATTGACCCGGACCAGATTGAGGGCAAGGCCGCCATGTTCGCCGAGTGGGAAGATCGTCTCACCATATTTGATTCGCTCATCCTGTGCAGATTTTATCGCGATCTTTATCAATGGGAAGAGTTGTCCTCGATGATACAGGCGGTCACAGGACTCGAATTGGACAAGGACGGGCTACGGAAAATAGCGAAAAACATTATGGATGATACGCGACGCTTCAACGTCAGAGAAGGGATCAGCAAGAAAGACGATTTCCTCCCTCAACGATTTTATACGGAGGCGCTGCCCGAAACCGGCAAGGTGATCACCGAGGAGCAAATGCAGCGGATGGTCGCAGATTACTATAAGGAACGGGGATGGGACGAGGACGGGAACCCGCCTCCTGAGTCGTGAACTTGCTGAACTGGATCACGGCGGCTCTCTGAATCAAACACGAATTCCGCGACGTGGCCGCCAACTCGGTCACGTCCGTCTCTCTTCTGCCAGTTCTCGAAATTGCTCAGTGATTGAAACGCCCCGCGGCATCAATATTATGACTTACATGGCGCGCCTCACGGTGGAGACATAATAAATGAGTGCCATCACGGCACCGGACATGTCATGCCGGACTCGATCCGGCATCCAGGAAACTGACCACGGATTCCCACTTGCGTGGGAATGACAGGCAGTGCGATAACAGCACATTTCGCGATTGTTTTCAAGAATGGCTATATAGCGGCTCTCGGAATTAATTTCGAGTGCGACGGGCGGCTGTCATTTCGAGCGCAGCGAGAAATCTGTGCCCGCAGTCGAAGAAGATTTCTCAGTCGCGCCCTCTCGCTTCGTTCGAACCCGGCTCCT
>JBMFOE010000112.1:0-2610 GCA_049969795.1 Desulfomonilaceae bacterium | reverse complement strand
CATTGGAATCTTCGCCACGGCAGTGTTGCGTCTGTTTCAATCCACGCCCCCGAGCGAGGGGCGACACTATCATTCCCTAGCTTAGATGCTGCTTCATATAGTTTCAATCCACGCCCCCGAGCGAGGGGCGACTGTTTACTTATAACCGATGATACTTACTGATGGAAGAGGACGGTTTCCGAGAACCTTGGGCTGCATGCACGTTTTTCCATCGAGATTGAGAAGGCAGTAGGAAAAGAACTCAAGATATCTTATAATTAGGAAAGTGCGAACCCCCCTGGAGAAGTGGCAGAGCTAGGGGTTCGCAAATTATCACTTATACGATAAGGGGCCCTTCGGGATCATAACCCGGATTCGCGCCCACATGCTCGACGCGCCCCTTCCAATTGCTCCCCAAGAAGTAAAAGCGCAAGCTGTCTGTTTCAAGATCGATTTCTTGAAGGAGGCGGTGTCGCAAGACAGTCCACTGGCTTGGATCTACGAGGCACTCAAACACCGACTTCTGCACTCGCTGTCCCATATTTTTACAGACGTTGGCAACTCGTCGGAGACGCTTTTTGCCCGCGTCATCTTCTGTACTCACGTCATAGGTAACGAGGACTAGCATGAAAAACCTCATTTCCAGAAAAAGGGTGGATACGCCTCCAGCTCGCCTCTGATGTGCCGGGCGAATAGGAGCGCTTGGGCAAAGGGGATGAGACCAACCTCTAGTTTCTCGTCGAGAAACGGGTGCCTGATTTCCTCCATCTTTCTCTTTTGGTACGTCGTGATGACTTGTTTCCTTGTCTCGTCATCCATTACTACTGCGCCGCTTTCGGTTCTTGTAAACCCGCTCGGTTTCACCTGTTGGCGGTTGACTAACGAGAGGACAAGTCTATCCGCCAACATGGGACGGAGTTCTTCCACCAAATCTAGGGCGAGGCTGGGCCGCCCCGGTCGGTCCGTGTGCAAATACCCCACCGCAGGATCCAAGCCTACGCTTTCGAGAGCGGAGACAACGTCGTGCGTCAGGACTGTGTACACGAATGAAAGCATGGCATTCATGTTGTCAAGGGGAGGACGTCTGGACCGCTCGTAGAAGGCGAAGAAATCCTTTTGAGCGACGATGAGGTGATTGAATACGGCAAAATAGGTTCGCGCCGCGTCGCCCTCGAGCCCTCTGAGTTTTGTCAAATCCTCACTGGTCAAAACGTTGTCCAGAATGTGCGACAGTCTTTCAACGGCTTCCTGTACAACGGCCGCTTGTATTTTGTCAGAGTGATCACGAAGGGCTCGCTGCAAAACAGTTCGTGAGTTGGCTATCTTGGCCGCGACGCATGACCTCGCTATGCTGCACGAGTAATCGGCGTCATCAGCGGCTCGATATTGCTGCCTGCGCAAGAGAACGTTTCCAGATACTGGCCCTTGCACCCGTGCCCAGAACCGGCCGTGTTCGCTCATAAAGGTTATCTGTACTCGTCGTTCCCCACAGAGCCTCATAAGCGGCGGGCTACAGGAAATGTGGCCGAAGCAGACAATACCTTCAAGGGTATGGATGGGGACGCGCAGCTTCGTGTCATCCCCTACCTTTACCAGCACCGTCTCGCCATCACGAGACAGGTAGGCCCCTTGTGTGGTCACATACAGTGTATTTAACAGACGCTTCATTCACTATCTCCAAGAGAGGCGCAGCTCGCCGCGAGGTATCGTTTGACAAGGCGCTTCGTGCCTGTCACTCTCGGAAGGCACAGTGACAACAAGGAGCACTTTTCGCACTTTCTCTCGTACCGAACGCGGGGGGTGACGCCTTCCCGGATCAGGAGGTGAAATTTCTGGGCCGCATCCCGGGTCATTTCCCGAAGGGATTCGTCGAAAGTTACCACCACTCTACGGCCGGAGCTGCTATAGAAGATTGCCCCCTGATCTACTTTGGTTTGAAGCATTTCTTCCAAGCACAGCGCTTGGGCGCAAAGCTGAACCTCGTAGCTTTTTTCATGGCGGGCCTTCCCCCTTTTATATTCGACCGGGAAAAGACGCGCCTCGCCGACGTGGGCTATGAGAGGATCTTCTTCGGTCTCGGGCCAAGCGTCGTCAACTCCCATGGCAGACGACCTTTGTCGGAGCTCAACCACGTCGGCCTGTCCGATGAGCCCGAGGCTGAGGGATCGAAGTCGCAGGCCTCTGGTGACCCGCAACCCTCTCTGCCATTCATCCGGCGCACTATGCACCTTTTCATGAACGATTGATCCCTCGGCCGTGAAAGCGTTTTCGTCCCATACTTGCTCCAGGAAGATCAACGCGGCTCTCCTTCGGCAAAATACGTAATGCTGCAGGCCGGAAATGGGGAGCAGCTCATCTTCCTCGTACATGGCCCCAGCCTTCTCTCTACACAATGTGTAGTCCATCGGGAGGTTGGCCCCAGTGAATTGTTGCCTTGCCCCCTTCGCCGTGAACGAGAAATCCAGCTTGGACGCCCTTCGGTAAGCCGCTCATCTGGAATTGGATGACGTAATCTGAAAACGCGCGAGGCGACTTCACGCCTTCCTTCTTTTGTACGCGAATGAGATCGAACAATTTGTGGGCGTGTGCGCATCCCAATTTTGCCTGTTGTTTCCGTTGGTGGATATCGCT
>JBMFOE010000111.1:0-3011 GCA_049969795.1 Desulfomonilaceae bacterium | reverse complement strand
ATCAATGCCTTTCGCCCCATGGTCCGCAGCGTATCTTCAGACTGCGCTTTCTCCCACTCCTCGTAATCCCGGCTAGATGGATTCCCTTTGATGGTTTCAGCGATGGCCATTCTCGTGATAGAGATATCCAGAGGTAGGATGGGATCAACGGATCTGGAAAACGAAATTTGGATAGGTCCCCTCACTTGACCAGCATTGGGGCCAGTGCTCATCACCGCTCCAAACGCCCGGACATCGAAAAAGGTCTTACACATCCATTGACGAGCTAATTCCACCTTGTTCTTACCGGCCTTGTCTTTTCCGGAAGGAAGGCCTCCCGTTTCTTCATGCGCCCGTGTTATCGGTTTGTTCAGATTGGTCGCATGTTCGACAAAGATCCCGTAGGGAGGTTCGTTGCCATAGGCAACCTGGACATAATTCCGTATACGTCTCTTGATTGCAACATCGGAGACCAGTCCATGCAGGTCTTCTGGATCTACTCGAGGAAGATTTCCAGCATCTGGGTCGCCGTTAGGATTCCCATTCTCGCAGTCGAAAAGGCACAGAAATTCGTAACGGTTGGATAAAAGCTCACTCATAAATCCTCTCCTTCCTTGGCTTCTGATGATTTTTCGCTTCTTGTTCCCAACGAGCGCATATGCGCTATCTGCTGATAGTAGCCCAGCGCAAAAATGCTCTGTTCATCGAGATCGAGGGTGCGCGGCAAATTACTCTCTATGCGGCTCCAGATGTTGGCTAAAGTATTCTCGTACCAATTGGCGATATTTTCATTTTCTAACTTGCTCAGGTGAAATTGGCTTGTGCGAGCCAATCTCCCCAGGACCAGCGCTGGCGTGGCGCTAGCCGCGGCATAATACCTTTGGATTATACCCGCTCCCACGCTGCCCAATGCCCTTTTCTGAAGCGCGGCCATCACCGCGAGCAATCGGCCAGCATGGTAGGCGGGATGAGGGTGGTTTTCGTTGAGGAAGGGTTTCAAATCACTTGCCATAGCGTCGCCTCCTTGAAAACGGTATTTGCGCAACATGTATGCTCGGAGTAAGCCCATGCGCACCGGGTTGAATGGTTTGTCCTCGAAAATATCGGATCGGAACCGATGAAGGGCCTGCGTTTGTGCAACGTGGGGTATAGCTTCTCCTTTGATGGCTGCTCGCCACACCTTCGAGACAAGGGCTCCATGAGGCTCGAGATCTTTGAGGTCTCTGACAAAGCTTCCTAAAACAGCTAGGAATTTCGGTTCCTTCGCCAGAGATTCTCCCTCAGGACGTGTGATCGCCAAATCGTCAAACCAGCTCAGCACATTACGCACCAACTCTGCAAAAGTTCCTTCCATCCAGTCTCGGACCATGATTCTCCCGGATGCGCCAGACAGGGTCGTCGCATAATAATGGTTTGCTTGCAGGTCCGGCCGGCGGCCGGATTCAATACTTTGCAACAGTTCACGACACCTTTGCTGCGCCACAGATTCTTTGGTCTCAGGATTTTCCATAAGAAAATCAAGAGGGTTGTCCTGCGATGTGACGTTCTCTTTGAACCAATGAACTATTTTGACCGAACCTCCCAAGACGTAACTAGATTCCTTCAAAAGGTGATCGAGAGCAGCTCGATAAACAGCGGCGGCCTCCTGAGACACAGCGGCGTTCTCCGATTGTGCAAGTCCATAGGAGCAAAAGGCGTCTTTATCGAAACCTATGAGCACGTCTCCCGATGGCTGACCCCCTACTGAGGCGAGTCCAGTGACCTTGGGATGGGTCTTTGCGGGTTCATCTAGTTGTCCGGTTACGAAGCAACGCATGACATGTCTTGCTTTTTTTTCGGTTGACGACAGTGACTCGCGATATTTTTGCCACCAACCGCCCCACCAATCCTGTTCAACTGCAAATTGGCCCTCCACACACAAGGTGACCTTGTCCGTACCCTTTGCCTTGAGTTGTTTCAGGCGCGCACGGATTTTTTCGAGTGTGTCGTCGGCCGCCAGGGCGTCTGCGACAGCGCGCCATTCAGGTTTTGGATCGCTGGCGTCCCGAAGCATCTCGAGAAAACAGGCGTGCTTCGCAATGATCTTTGTATCCGTTGGATCTTCTTTGACGGCGTCAAGTTGTTTCGAGAAGAGCGCGACCACCTCAGCCGTATCGATGAGGAATTGGCTGCGTGTCTGTCCGCCGGCTATCATCTCTGGTTGGCTCAAGTCGGGGCATTTCTTGAATGTCTGGCCCTTATTCTTAGGGTCTCCTACGTTGCCGAGCTCGATCACCTCCACAAACCGTCCCGACCCATCGAAAACAATGGCCCACTTTACCTGTTTTGCCTTGAAACCAGGCTCTGCGGCGAGATCTTTGTCCGTGGCATATTTACTCAATGCGCGTAACATCAGGATAAACTCCTCTGGCTTTTGAGTACAGCATCGCTTGAATATTCCGGTACATCCATGACCCCCGCCTTGACGACTGCATGGAACAAACTGATGCAAGGGGCGTCCCCGCTGCCGCCCGGACGAGAAAGATCGAATACATCGTAGAGCATGAGACCAAGATCCAGATCGAGATCAAGAGTCCTAGCCGTACCGTCTGAGGACTCGACGAGTTGAAAAAATGCAGGAAATTCGCGACAGCCAAAAAAAGGTTGATAGAAGCATTTTCCGCTTCGCGCCCGTCTTATGAACTGGGCGTTCAAGGCCGGCAAATGATCTTGAAAACGCGGCCACGGCGCAATCCGCGCGTGGAGCCTGTATCGAACGTTTTTCAACGCCATTGTTTGGCGCTGGGTTCGGCCCTTCGAGTCTGTGCCCATCAAATCTCTGGTACCATCGGCCCAAATGGGCTCGGGCGAGCTTGCCCCGGAAATCCATTCGCCTTTCACTGAGGCTTTATCTTTCACTTCATTTCGACGAAGGGCAATGTACTTTGGGGGATTCAGTATCTCTACCCGAGTTACCTGCCAGCGGAATTGCGCGTGTTCGGGTGATCGATTCGGCTTACTGAATATGGCGTCAAAAATTCCACGAGCAGCCG
>JBMFOE010000110.1:245-3051 GCA_049969795.1 Desulfomonilaceae bacterium | reverse complement strand
CCTGGAGCGGGAAGCAAAACGCCGTTCGCGACAGCCAGGCGAGCAACCAGATCCTTACGAAAGCTGGTTTGAGGTGGATGTTGCGCTTGAGTTATTACGGAGAAAGTTCCGAGTCTGCCCGCAAGTTGACGTAGCGGGCTATCGCATTGACTTGGTAGTCGAAGGACTCGTCAATCGGCTGGCCGTGGAGTGTGATGGCGAAGCCTGGCACGGACCCGAGAGATTCGAACAGGACATGGCCCGCCAGCGGCAGCTTGAGCGCGCCGGATGGACCTTCGTGCGGATCCGGGAGTCGGAGTTCTACGCGGACAGAGAAAGTGCGGTACAGCGGATTGTCGAGGCATGTGAGGAATTGGGTATTCAACCAATCGGAGAGGAAGAACCGGAGGCAGACGAGGAACCAGAGGGGACCGCTACCATAGCCGACGCGTTGTCAGAGGAGCACGCGGAAGAAGAGAAACTGGACGAATCTGGCAAAGCTGAAGAGGAAGCTCCTGTAAGACTAGAGGGGATCAAAGGCCCACGGCTTTAGCGGAGTATTCTCAGGAATTGGGCTTCCCTGACCCGCGGGAAGCTTCTGCCACCAACAACCAGGCGGTTTATTGGGGTCTCGTCTTGATTAGTGATTTTTCCAAGATTTAAAACTTTTTTTAATATCAATTAGTCACTAATCAAGATTTGACCCTAACACGTACTCAGAGAAAAGAGCCTCTTGATCTGATCATTTATTTTGGTAAGGATTATAAGGAGCCTTGGTATCTGTTGGTTCCTTCAGGGACTTCACTGACAGCTGAAGAGATTGTTGAGTTTTACGCCAAGCGTATGTCGATCGAGCAGGGATTTCGAGATTGGAAGACTCATCTAGGGGTGCGTGGATTAATCTTTTACGGAGAAAATCCCGCTCCTCGTCTGACCAGATTACTTCTTGCTTTTTCCTTGAGCTATTTGCTTTGTTTGGCCTTAGGCTCCACGGAAGAGGCTCTAGTCGTTAGGGCCTTTTTAGAAATCGAAAGGCGCAAACCTCGCCACGGTACCACCCGAACGCTTTCAGTGCTCTCCGTCGGGATTTTGCGACTCTCTTTGAAGAAATTTTCCAAACAGGCTTATCGAGATCTTCTTAAGATGCTACACCGATTATATCAGGGCAAGGGACTTATTCAGTGGTGCCTTTCACCTCCTAAGTCCATCAAACTTTCTTTCAGATGATGAAATCTTGATCGCCCTGGAGAGAATGCTTTTTCATTCTGAACCAATCTCCCATCTCTCATGAAGAGGCTTACCTTAAAAATATAAAATCCTCCTAAAAATACTGTTCTCATACTTTTAGTATCTCTGCTGTAGACTTATTATCAATTATTTCCACTCTCAAAAACCTTACCTTCTTTGAGCAAGAACTCCTTTCTAATCACAAAAATGCTACATATTCCCAAATAACCCATTCAAAAGTGAAGGGGGGCAAGACAAGATAATCCCTTGACAACCCAATACAATCTTTATAGGATTTGCATATAAATAGAATAGAATTAAAAAATAATGTTAGGCACATAGGGGTATAAATGGTGACCGAGACCCTCTATCAGCAATCAGAAATACTAATTGCCGTCGCACTGCTTGGGTTTATGGTGCTTGGGGGTGAACTGGGGTACAGGCTTGGTCGCAGGGGACGCCAAACACACAATGAGCAGACCCGAACTCAAATCATAAGCATTCAAGCCGCCACCTTGGGATTGCTTGCCCTTCTCCTTGGATTCACTTTTGCTATGGCGCTGTCCCGATTCGAGTATCGGAAGCAGATGGTGGTTCAAGAATCAAATGCCATCGGTACCGCCGCCTTGCGTTCCCAGTTTCTGCCATCATCTAGCGATGATGAGGTCAGCAAGTTGTTTCGCCGTTATGTCGAGATTCGGTTGGAGTCTGTTCTTCGTACTGGGCAGGGTTCTTCAGAGCGAGAGCAATTGGACCGCGAAGTCCTGCAAATCCAGGGACGGTTGTGGCGCATTGCGAATGAAGCTGCAGAGGCAGATCCACGATCGATCCCATTGGGCTTGTTCACTCATGCAATGAACGAGGTCATCGACATCAAGACGAGGCGGGATATCGCTGTGGCCAATCATGTGCCAGAGAGCTTGTTGCTATTACTGATGGGTTTCTCAATTCTGGGCGCTGTAGCCCTCGGGTACGGGAACGGCTTGGCAGGCCGTCGCATCATGAGCCTGACAGCGGCCTACTGCGTCATCGTCGTCTTGGTCATCGTGCTCATCATAGACCTTGATCATCCGCAACATGGACTCGCTCATACAAGTCAGCAAAGCATGATCCAGTTGCAGGAGCTCCTGAATGCCGGTCGACGATGACGCGGCATTCCCTGGTCGGGCGATGGGGTCGGAAAGACAAAGCAAACAAGCACACGTTGTCGCCTAACAACCGCTTGCAGCGGACGGCGCTTCGCGCCGCCGCTGATGCTGAGCGTTAGCCCGCCTATCTGCATCATCTGGAACTCGAAGATGATTAGAGCAGCTCAACTCATTCCATACAGGACATCGAGCGACGACTATGACCTCACCGAGCGTCTCAAAGCCAAATTTGCGCGCTTGCGAAGTGAACGTCGTCCGCTATATTTGACATCTGAAGAGCTTGATGAGATTCTGCATTGGAAGCTGCGTGGTCAATATGGGAGACAGAACGAAAGGCGGAAAGCAAACACAGAAGACATTATTCGAACAGTTACAGGCACAGCACTGTCCATAACTCACTCTGACGAAGATTATGAAACAGAGTTGCGGCTTGGTATTTTGTGTTGTCTTCG
>JBMFOE010000110.1:0-235 GCA_049969795.1 Desulfomonilaceae bacterium | reverse complement strand
AAGCCATGAGACCCAAGAAGTACGTGGTGCATCTTGAAGAGGCGGAGCGCCGGGAGCTCCAGGCCCTGCTCCGGCGGGGTCAGCACTCCAGCCGGGTCCTGACCCGGGCCCGGATTCTTTGGCTGAGTGACCAGGGGCACTCCGACCGGGCCATCGCCGCCGTCCTGGGGGTGACGGCGAACACCGTGGCCAACGTGCGGCGGCGATACGTGGAAGGGGGTCTGGAGCGGGCCCT
>JBMFOE010000109.1:0-3091 GCA_049969795.1 Desulfomonilaceae bacterium | reverse complement strand
CGAGTGGCCAACCTCGCCGCAGTCCCCTCGGCCATCTCGGTCGTGGAAAACACCGGCATCACCGCCCAAGGAAGAACCGGGCTCGTTGATATGGTGACTCGCACGCCAGGGACCTACGCGGGCGGGTACAGCACAGCAAATATGTTCAATGCTCAGATTGGGATGCGAGGGTTTGCCGCGACGCCCGCATCGATAAATCGTACTGCGATTATCCTTGAAGGCCGAAACATGGAGATCCCAAGGAGCGAGGCCGATACGAGTTTCTTGTTCCCGGAAATTGTAGAGCGCGTTGAAGTCATGCGGGGCGATGGGACAGTCCAGTTTGGCAACAAGGCCATAGGCGGGTCCCTGAATGTACTGCTGAAAAAACCTCGACAAAATCCGGGGACCTATTTCGGCGTGGAAGGCCGCTCATGGTACGGGCAACGGGCCTGGGCGTCAACGAATGTCGTGCGCGGACCGGTCGCAGCAGGCATTTTCTGCGGTTCATATTCTGAACAGGGGTTTCGCGTATACGGCGGCGATGGGCAGACCGAGGAATTTATCGGCAGACCGGGGCCATGGGAGCTGTTTACCTTTATCCCTACGCTGAACTGGAAGATCACTCCTCGTCTGACCTTTGACGTGACGTACGTGTTCTCGAAGGAGCGGCAAGCCGCCCCAGACGACGTACGGCTCGACCGCTGGGATCGGCGCGATACGAGGGACGTGAGCAAGGGGCGCGCCGACGGAGGCGCCGACGAACGTTGGGACAAAATGACCTTGGTGGGCCTCTATTACGATGGGGGCAACCTGGGCAGCCTCGAAGTCAAAGGATGGCAAAGATATTATGACATAAACAGTTACAGTTATTTGTTTGCGGCCGATTTCGGGAGAGAGGCGCAATTCGTGAGGTGGGCGGATTTCGGGCTTTCCTTAAAGTATACGAGGACTGACACCTATGAATTTGTGCGGAACGAACTCACCGTGGGCTCAGACATCTATGATGGCTTTTATGGAAGAATAGCCAGAGAGATTTCAGGCGCGGGAACCACCGCTTCGCCCTATTCGTTGGTCTTCAAGAACGAGACGTCCACGTATCGGGAGAGTCTGGGGTACTACGTGATGAATCAGACTCGATTCTGGGATCGACTCATCCTAGGCCTCGGATATCGCATAGAACACTATGATTTTAAGGACTTATATTTTGAGAAGCGCCAAGGTACAGGACGTGTACGCAGAGAATACTACCCTATGAACAAGAGCGCGGGGCAGTACAGCCTTGGGCTCGTCTATGATCGACAACTCGGTTCGAGCGTGTATTACAAGCACTCCCGGACATATCGATTCCCGACTATCTCGGAAATGATCAACACAGGAAGAACTGCCACCTCTCATCCTGATTTTATTTATTTCCTTCAACCAGAAGAGGGTACCTTGGATGAATATGGCATCCGTCATTGGTTCACGCCGCAGATCTATACGAGCCTCATATATTATCGCCTCGATATGGACAGTGAAATTTTGGGCGAGTGGGATGTGCGCTTGTCTCCGCCTCGGCGATGGAATGCCAATGTGCCCTTTGTCTCCCACGATGGCGTCGAGTTGGAAGGGTTCGTGCGCCTCACGCCCAGGTGGACGTTGAATGGGAACTATACAAGGCAGAGGGTTTACTACCGCACAGACAACATCAACCCGCGAGACCTGACTCAAGGGAGACTCACTGACAAGTGGGTGCCGCCCAATCCCCATGAGATGTACAACCTGTGGCTCAGTTATGAGAACACGGACTGGGGATTCGCCGCGTCGCTGAGTTATCGCTACATTGGGAGTCGATACTTCCAAGGTGATGATTTCAACGTCGCCAAAGACCTCGATGTGGTCAAGACAGCAGACCTGGCAATCTCGCAGACCGTGTTCAACGGAATGGCCACGATATATGGCGGTGTGAAGAATATCAACGACATGCAATATTCACTTGCATCGTATTACTACATCTCCGGGGGCGCTCCTGTATATCAATATTATCCCGATGCAGGCCGCACTTACTATGTGGGCGTAAGAAGCTCTCTGGATTTTGATCGCATGAAAATACCGAGTACTGCCGATCTCCAGCGAGCGTATGAGCGTTTATATGGGTCTATACGCCAGGGATTCAGCGGGGTTGCCGGCGTGCCCGGCCAGATTCGAGGCATGCTCCCGAACCAGCTTTTCTAAAAACCTTTTTGGGGAAGAAACGCTCCCCAGGGGTTTTCTAACATATGGAGAAGAGACATGAAAAAGATCGAACGAATCTTGTTGCTCCTGTGCAGCGTTGCAATAGGGGCCGCGCCTCTTTTGGTTTTCGGCGGCGAACCCTTGCAGAAATGTACAATCCCGGACCAATATTCAGGCTGCGGAGATAGGCAGACGAGGAGCGAGCCGACATGCGCCATCGAGCTGACCTGCACAGATCAGCCTCTGCAACTGGGTTATTCAGACGCCGTGTGCTTTCGCGCCACGTGTCCTGGAATTTGGGCGCTAATCCACAAGAGGGCAGACCAAGCCTCTTTTCGGAGTCGTGTGTTCACCTACCGCCACTACGCGTTCAAAGGCATGTGGGACCTCAAAGACCAGGGAGCTATTGAATCCATCGTTACTCCATGCCGGGAACTGTTTCTTGTGATGCCGGAAGATCTCATCGAGCTGAAACTGCGGGACCCAGATCCCCACGCAGCCATCGAGGTGATAAATCTGGGTTACATCAAAAAAGGGAGCCTTGAAGAGCTGCAAAAATGGCTTGCATATCAAATATATTTGGAAAGGCCTGTTTTTCGGGACGCTCGGTCGGGTGACGCAAGTTCCAGCGTCAAAGGAGCAGGCTGCTTTCCCTTTGACGGGCGAATTCTTGCCAATCCGTGGGCAGCCCTGAGTCGCGTACTTGGCCTGGGCTGGTGAAAAAAGGCGATGACAGGGGGCCGCGCCTTTTACACCTGAGTTTTGTCTCTGGCTGCCAAGTCGAAGAGATACTCGGCCTTGAGGTCCGACATGGTGTAATAATCAGCGCCAAGATTCTCGGCCAGAGACAAAGCTAAATCGGCCTTCAAAAAGCTTGTCTTGTTTTCAGTGTCCA
>JBMFOE010000108.1:0-3091 GCA_049969795.1 Desulfomonilaceae bacterium | reverse complement strand
TTGGCCTTGAATGCCGATCCATGGTTCCTTCTGGGTCTCTTTGCCATTGCCGCTGCTCCTTTCTCCACCCTTAGTTTGGAGCAGCTCATCCACTTATGTCATTGTCCAATTTTTCCAGACCACTTCTTCCTGCTCACTTAAGATAACGTTTGTTAACTCATCGGGTTCCTGTTGACACAGATTACCATAGTAGTAACCCAAGGCGAGTACCACAATTGCGCCCATTACTCACAGCGCCATGCGTTTGTGGCATGATAAATGCTGCACACAACAGGGGGGATCGTGAACCATGGAGACAAAGCATGGAGACGAGCGAGCTACGACGTCTTAAGGTTTGGGCAATAGTGGACGCACGTGGAGAGCCTTGTCCTGGTCCGCTGCTAGACGTAAAGATGGCAATTCAAGAGCTTCCCCAAGGCAAGGTCTTGGAAGTCCGGGTGAGCGATCCATGCGCTCCTGAGGACATTAGGATCTGGGCACGCAAAGCGGGTTACGAGTGCCTTGGGAGCCTGCGCGCCAAAGGCTACGAGAGATTATTTATAACGAGGAACAGATAGGCCACGACTTTTTACCATGTATGAGCGAGGAGAGAGACGTAAAGGAGAGTTACATGCCTAGGGGTGACGGAACAGGTCCAAGAGGCAAAGGCCCAGGGACAGGCAGGGGCCGCGGCCTCGGTTCAGGGCAACCGGCGGGGGGCGCGGGTTTGGGTCCCGGAGGGCAGTGTGTTTGCCCAAACTGCGGGGAGAAAGTAGCTCATCAACGGGGCACTTCTTGTAATACTCTGACGTGCCCGAAATGCGGGAGCCCGATGACGCGAGAGTGGTAAGTAGGTGCCCATGTCATTGAGTTTTCCCGAGACAGCGCGGCGATGGCATATGTGATTCAGGGAACCGCTTGATCAGAGCTGGCAGGCGCATCAGCGACGTCCACGACCTCAAAGATGGTTTGAATACCCTCAAAGCCGTTCAATGGGGTTCTGATGGTTCTGACCGAACTCACTATATCGGCAACGAGGTTGTATGTATTTCGGGATAAGAGAATACCCCCGTTTACTGCCAAGGATTGAAGGCGATCGACGAAATTTACCCCCACGCCAACAATCCCATATTTGGCGCGTCTTTCAGAACCGATGTTGCCGACGATGACCTTGTCCGTATGAATACCGATGCCCATGATCAGTTTCGGAGAATTCTCCACTCGATTTGAAAGAGTAATATGAGAGAGCGCTTTTTGCATTGCGACCGCACATCGTACTGCTGCGCGCGCTCGACCTCGTATGTCTGTGGTTGGCCCATCGAAAAAAACGAGTATGCCATCGCCGTAGAAGTCCACGATGATTCCTCTGTGCGCTTCTATTACGGATATCATAGTGGACAAATAGAGATTGACCAGGGTTACCACCTGGGTCGGCGTCATCTTACTCATGAGATTGGTAAAGCCTCGTAGGTCTGACTTTAAAATTGTGACTGTCTTCTCTTGGCCGCCGAATTCCAGTTGTGCGTCAAAATTGAGTAATTCCTCCGCTACTGTCCTGTCCATATACCGCCCGAATGTTTCCTGAATAAATTGCGTTCGTCTAAGTCCATCGACCATTTTATTGAAACTTCGTTGGAGTTTCCCGATTTCGTCTCCTCGATCTACCTTCAGTTTTACCGTATAATCGCCTTTCTCAACCTTCTCGGCATTCTCTACTACGGATTTGATCACGCGCACCACCGATCTGGTTGACACGACGACAATGGCAAGAATCCCGGCCAAGCCCAACAGTCCCGCAAGTACGTAATAGAATCTAAACCTCAGCATTGGCTTGCACACATTGCAGCCTTTGGCCATGAAGGCAACGTAGAAATTTGTCGAAGGGACTTTTTGAAAACCCATTATCAAGCTCGGCGGTCGTCCTTCCCCAAATAGCGTTGCCGCATCTCTCTGCTTCATCTGTTCAAGGATCATGAGCTCAAGAGGGTCACTCCCAGCGCCGCCGATGACGTATTCCCCGCATTTATCCTTTGGGTCAGTGCTGGCCAGACACATCCCATCTGCCGTCATGAGGAGAGCCTTTCCTTGTTCCCACATCCCTAGGTTGCTTATACTCTTTATCAACGAGCTAAATTTGATGTAAACCACATATCGCGTCAGTTCCACGCTTCCCCCAATCGCCACAGCCTCGACTTCGAGCCTGTCGTACGACGGATAGACCCTGGTACGAAACGTGAGGTCCTTATGCAGCGGCGCATTGGATGTATTTTGTATGGACGGGGCCATCAGGTCTCGCTCCCTTCCGTACACATCCGATGGCGCATGAGCTTCGTCGCCCTTCGCAGGCACGATGTCCAAAAATAGGACTCCAGGCGAGTTGAGCAATCTGACGGCTTCAAAGGCCCGCACCAACATGCCGTCTGGACACGACTCCGCCGCGACCATAGATTTAATTGAGGAGCGTATTTCGCCCAATCGTGTATCGATTTCAGCAGCCACAAGCTGCATTTGCACCTCCGCGCCTTGCGTCCACAAATTGATCAAGGTCTCTCGGGCATGTAGAAAGCCATATCCGGCAAACAGTACATTGATCAAGACTGTGGGCGCAAAAACAAACAAAAAGAGTTTTGTCTGAAGCGACAGTCGCGTCATCGAGGACCTCCCGATAAAACTTATTCAAATAGTGTACCGTTTCAGCCGCAGCCGCGTGACTACTTACAATGCTGCCGACCTATGGCCGTTTGGATCAAAACATTGGCGATTGATCGACATAGGGACGCGAACAAAGGCAAGCGCACAGATCCGAATGCAAATTTCTATAGCGGCGCGCAAAGACCTCTCTTATGCGTGTACAGCGACGTCACCGACTTTCCTCGTCACCGTCTGCGAGAGACTTTAGACTACTGTCCGTGATATTCGTCAACCAATAAGTTGACGAAATGTTAACGCATGTAACCACAGGTTTTCGCGCAACGTGGACGCCGATTGCTGCTTGGTCAAAGAACCGGACTGATTCTTCATCTCGTTTGTGAGGATGTACTGTTTCAGACATTTCAAGCAAAAAAAGTTGTTGGTTTCTGGTTGCAAAGGATTCGCTGTTGCCTTCTTTCGT
>JBMFOE010000107.1:0-3174 GCA_049969795.1 Desulfomonilaceae bacterium | reverse complement strand
TGGGCATCATCGGGCGGAACGGGGCGGGCAAGAGCACGCTGCTGAAGATCCTGAGCCGGATCACGGAGCCGACGACGGGGCGAGTGGAGATCCGGGGGCGGGTGGGAAGTCTGCTCGAAGTGGGGACGGGTTTTCATCCGGAGCTGACCGGACGGGAGAACGTGTATCTGAACGGGGCGATTCTGGGGATGAAGCGGGCGGAGGTGGACAAGAAGTTCGATGAGATTGTCGCGTTTGCGGAGATCGAGAAATTCATCGACACGCCGGTGAAGCGCTATTCAAGTGGCATGTACCTTAGGCTGGCTTTTGCCGTCGCCTCCAACCTCGATGCGGAAATTCTACTGGTGGATGAGGTTCTAGCAGTAGGTGACGCAAAATTCCAACAACGATGTATGGGAAAGATAGGGTCTGTCGCAGCGGGCGGCAGAACCGTCTTGTTCGTAAGCCATAACCTTTCAGCAGTACGAGAATTATGCCCGAAGAGCATGCTTATAGACAACGGAACAATACGAATGTACGACAACACTAACCGCACGCTTCTTGCCTACGGAGAAATTCTTCGACTAGAAGACGATACATGCAAAACATTCTGGTGGAACAAATTCTCGATCGAGGTTTTGTTTTCCGAAGGAGCGTCAAGTATAAAGCATCATCCAATTATTAGGCTCCGCGCAAACCTCAATATCTCTGAACCGTTGCAAAGTGGATATCTAATCGCAGTGCTAGAGGACGCCTTTGGGAGAACCGTTGTGAATAGGCGTGTCGAAATTAGTTCTAAGCCAATAGGCAATCTCCAGACCCAAAAGTACCTCGTAGAGGTCAGCCTTTATCAAGCGTGGCTCGCTCCAGGCGCCTATGCCGGCTATTTCAAACTCATCGCACGAACCCGCTCAGGTGATGACATTCGCAGAGTCTCCGCCAGGGCATTCTTTGAAATGCCTGGAAATTGCGATGGGATTGGCAAGTCGGTGATTGTGCCTCCTTGCGAATGGGCAATTCAACCGACACACTAACTCTGACGAAACCGGGCTGAAAAAAAGGGACCAGTAATGAAAAAAGGCAGGCCAAACATTCTTATCCTTACATCTTCTCCACTCACGGACAGAATTATACTGTATACGCGCCTCTCTGAAGTCTTGAAGAAATATTGCAATCTGGAAGTCTGGGCAACCTCCTACGGGTCAGAAGGCTGGTGCGAACTTGACAACGATATAAATCTTTTTCCATTTCCAAAAACCATCGGGTTCCGCGAATTCCCTGTCAATCTTCTACGAAAAATAAACGACCACGCGTGGACTTTTGCAGCGAATAACACAAGTAAGAAGAGCATGATGCGTCATTTGCTGGACCGAAAGGGGGGGGTGCATTATCGCTTTACGAAAACAGTCGGCATGACGATTGGCAGTCTCGGGCTGGAGAAAATACTCGAGTCCGCAACGCGCACGGTTGCGCTTCGTCGCGACAGCAGCCCTGAGGCAACCCAGCGGCTGTCCAATCGTCGCCCCCATTTGATAGTCAGCATGGGACCGCAACTAAACGATGAACGTCAGGTCATAAACTCAGCGATTCGGCTGAACATACCAGTCTGTGCCTTTATTACATCCTGGGATAACGTCACAACAAAGAGCCGACTGCTGTATCATTTTGATGCAATCTTTGTTTGGAACCATAATGTGAAAGACGAGCTTAAATCGCATGGTATGAGCGGCTCAGCAAAGATAGAGGTTGTTGGGGCACCGCAGTACGATATTTTGCTAAACCCGGATTACCGTGAGTCAAGGGAAAGCTTTTGTCGGCGCCACCAGCTGGATCCCGAGGTGCCTATTGTGCTGGCGGCTCTTGGAATGGCAAACGGAATTAACGAAATCCACCTCGCCATAGGACTAGCTGAGATAATTGCCTCCGGGCGGCTCGGAAAGGTTCAGCTCCTCGTTAGACCGCATCCGTATTTCGACAGTAATTGTGAGCTTGGCTCAATCCTGAGCCGCTTTGGGGATAGCGTGAGAGTGCAAAGCATCAAGAATCCGCTACTACCGAGAAACAGGCGAGGCGTGTCCCGCGAAGACGTCATAGAATGGGTTGGCGCATTCTGTCACGCGAATGTGGTTGTTCACCTGTGCTCCACGTCGGCAATTGATGCGGGTGTCTTCGATACGCCGTCCGTCTGTCTGGATTTTGACCCCAGTCCGGGCAGAGAAAAGGATTCGCTGGTTAAGGAGGTCAACAGGGTCTGGCTTCACTATAGTTACGTGACTGCAACTGGCGGCATGATTCTTGCTGATAGCTGGGATTCTCTTGAAAAGGCCGTTGGCCAATACCTGCGAAATCCCTCGCTTCACAGAGAGGCGCGGCGTCGAATGACAATGCTGGTTGCGGGCAAGCTTGATGGCAGGTCAGCAGAGCGACTTGCCTTGGCGATTGCGCGTGTGGCAGGCGCACAGGAACCACCTATTGAGTGAACGGATGGTGAAAGAACCCGCTAAGATCAATGGCGAAGCCTGCAAGGGGTTGATTGTGAGAACAGGAAATGCACAGTTGTCAGTGTCTGAAACTTTTTCTTAGTTCATGGTGACTGAGGTATTCGAGGAGATATGAGCCGACGTCGAAGAATCCTGATACTTTTGCCTCGGGGAGAAGCAATCCGAAACATTGTTTATAGAGGCGTAGCTAGAAGACTCAGGGAATCGGTGAGTGTAATAATCGGCTCAGTAAACCCATCCAAGACCATATGGGATTTGATGGCGCAAGATTGTAATGGCTTGTTTGAAATACCAGAGTTACAAGAGCCATACGGCGTGCGGGTGTTGAGAGAGCTGCTGAACGCAGGCCACGCCGAATATGTATCATCCGAAGCCATGCGTCACCGCATGGACCGAAGAAGGGCCGAATCTAGTCATGGGTGGAAGAGAATGAAGTTGCGCGCCAAGCTCAGCCTGGGGCGGGCGTTCTCCACGGAAGAACGTCTGAGGCTCCTGGAGAGCATGGAGGAACTGTGGTCAGAGCATACTGCCGCTGCACGAGAAGCGACAAGAGTGTTGGATGCTTGGAAACCAGATCTCGTTTTTAATGCGTCGCATGTTCACGGGATTAAGGTTCGGCCGGTATTGGCCGCTGCAAGAAAGCTGGGTATTCCAATTGTCGGATTCTTATTTTCTTGGGACAATCTCACGACGC
>JBMFOE010000106.1:0-3183 GCA_049969795.1 Desulfomonilaceae bacterium | reverse complement strand
CGTTTTGTTTCGGCGCGTTGCGACGCGCGGTAACCCCAAGGTCGCGGACATGCGCGACAAGGCTCTCGCAAGAGGTCGCCGAAACGATGTGTTGCATCATAAACCGGTACGAGCGCAGAGGTCAATGACTTTCGTGATTCTGAGACGTGACGCCGCGGCGGTTATACAGTGATTCGAGGCGAGTCCGTCTCAAGAGCAGGGGTCCTAGGGAGAATGAAGTCCTTTCTCACAAGAGAGTGAGCTGGCATGACGACCAGCGGTGAGACAAATCCGCAGACTCCAAGAGCGTTTGAGGAATCGCGCTTCGGATTCGTCGCGGTGTGCGGTCGGCCAAACGTGGGGAAATCCAGCTTAGTCAATCGGCTTGTGGCCGCGCCCTTGGCAGCGGTGACCCCCAAAGCCCAAACCACGAGGCATCGCATCTCGGCCATATTCACGGCGCCCGGCGTCCAAATTGTTTTCCATGACACGCCGGGTTTGCACTCCCCGCGCAATCTTTTAGGCCACGCAATGGTGGCTGTCGCAAAAAAGGCTGTGGCAGATGCCGACGTGGTGCTCGTGGTAACCGATTGCACCCAAAGAGAGGCGTTGGTGGACGATGACACGCGCGAAGTCATCCTTCCTTACACAAACAAGTCTGTTCTTGTCATAAACAAGATCGATCTCGTCGAGCGCAACGTATGGCAGGAACTGCAGAAGCAATACATAAATGAGCAGCTTTTTCGCGCGGTAACGCCCGTGAGCGCAGTGACGGGCGAGGGGCTGCAAGAACTGATGGACGCGCTGAGGCCTCTCATTCCTTTCGGACGCCCCATGTATCCCGAGGACGACATAAGCGACCTACCCACGCGTTTCTTCGTCGGGGAGATCATAAGGGAGCAGATCCTTTACCTCACCGGCGAGGAGATTCCTTACGTCACTGCGGTGACCGTTGAGGAGTTTCGCGAAACGCCGAACCTGGTCTACATAAGAGCGGAACTTCACGTGGAGCGTGAGAGTCAGAAGAAGATCCTCATCGGAAGGGGAGGGGAAATGATCAAGAGGATCGGCGTCGCTTCACGCATGAGACTGGAGAGTTTTCTGGACGCCAAAGTCCACCTGGAACTTTTCGTGAAGGTCTCGCCTCATTGGACGCGAGATCCTCAAAAAATGAAAGAGTTCGGATATTCGTAGTTCATTGGCTGGTTGCACGAAGTTCAAACAACTTCGCAGTCGGCCACATCAGTCATATCCAACTGGCTTCAAGATCCATGTGAGCGAGTGATTGCGGCAGGAGGAGCGTCTTATGTGGGAAGAGGTACAGACATACGTGTTGGACACGGTAGGGGCCTACTCTTGGAGAATTGTACAAGCGCTACTCATATTTACAATTGGAATATGGGTGACAAGAGTGGTGAGACGTAGCGTGAAGCGGGTGCTCATAACGCGAAAACTGGACGCCACGGTTGTCTATTTTGGGGATAGTTGCATCAAGATTGTCTTGTACGGGGTGGTACTCATAGCGGCGCTCCATAAACTGGGAATCGAAACCACCTCCTTGGTGGCCATGCTTGGGGCTGCGGGGCTCGCTATAGGACTGGCGTTTAATGCCCAACTGGCCAATGTTGCTGCAGGTTTGATTATGATCGTTTTCCGGCCGTTCAGTGTGGGAGATTATATTGAAGGCGGCGGCGCTGAAGGCGCTGTCGAGAAGATTGAATTGATGTCCACTGAGATTCGTACGCCCGATAACGTGACGGTAATCATTCCCAATTCCAGGCTGACCGCGGACAAGGTCATCAATTATTCCCACAGGGATACCAGGCGCCTGGAAATCGTCATCCGAGTCAATTACAAGGCTGACCTCAAGAAAATGAGAGATGCGCTGCACGCTGTCATTGAAAAGGAGGATCTCATCTTGAAGGAACCGCAACCGAGCATCGCCATTAAGGAGCTTGGTGACAAGGGTATAAAGATTGCTATTGCGGGGTGGGTGAAATCAAACGACTACTTGAAAGCGAAGATGCAACTCAACGAAAAAGTGAAAGAACTCTATGATTCTGAAGAGGTCCCACTCGTTTGATGGACGGCTGACCGCCCTCAAATAAGAGCCGTCTCCTGACAGGCTCTGAATTCAACTTCGCGACGAGCCCCCCCAAGGAATACCTCACTTGCCCATGCAACGTTTCTTGAAAACGCGAGACGTTCTGATCTATAGTTTCGCCTTTTTTGCATAAATAGGTGGTTGGATGGTCAAAGAATAGTTGAAAAACGAGGCGTTCCGCGCGAACCCGTTTTTTCGTTAAACAAAGAAGGGAAGGGGGAACGCCAAGTTGAAGAGAGAGATATCACATCCATTCGGGATTGACCACATAAGATTTAGGAAGTGTTTCAGTGCGCCTAGTTATCGTATGTTCATAGCCCTTATAGTAGGATGGGTGGTGACCGTGGGCAGACACACCGTAAGCCAAGTAATCCTGACCATGAGGCTTCATGAATCGAGACATTTTGCCAGCGTCTACCGATTTCTGGGCAAGGCTCGATGGGAGGCTAGTCTGGTGTTTTATTGCCTGTTCAGGTTGTTGGTAGGGGCATTCCACCCCCAGAGGCGGCGAAATAGTTGTCGTGGTGGACGATACGTTGAACAAGCATCGCGGTAGAAGCATCTGTGGACCGGGGTGGCAACATGATGGTTCTGCTTCGACGAGATCTGAGCAGAAGGGATATGGGGTATGCTTTGTCATCATCGGTTTGGCGGTTCGTCTTCCTGGAATCAGCGATCGAGTGTTCTGTCTCCCGTATGCTGCCCGTCTGTGGTGACCTCCAAAAGCCAATGTGGCGCCTCGGACGCTTTCTTACAAGACGAAGCCCGAATTGGCGCTGGACCTCATCACACAGACTCATGCTTGTCTTAAGGAAGGAGAACAGCTCAGGATAGTGACTGACCGCGCGCCAGCCTCAGGCTATGAAAATCGCCAAACTGTAGTTCCATTCCCCACTTGTAGGGAAGGTCTTTCACCGTCTTGTATAACTCTGGGAGCAACCTGATCGTTTCCGATGTGAAGAGAAATTTGCCTTTGGAAGCGCCCTGCGTACCGATTCCGATGGTAATGGGGGTGTGGGGAATGGTCCAACTCGTGATCTTGCGCTCCTGGACGGCTTCTTTGTCAGGTACTGTTTCCATAGGGGGAAGGTCGATGCGGT
>JBMFOE010000105.1:0-3335 GCA_049969795.1 Desulfomonilaceae bacterium | reverse complement strand
TCTGACGCGCATCGACACCTCTTGGCCGCCGTGATGAGTCATGTTGCTGGCGACGCCATCACGTTGATCAATGTGGTGAGACAAGTCATGGTCATGTACCACGAGATCGTGACAGGCTCTCAGCCGGAACTCGTGAATTATCAGATGGCAGCGTCAACTACGGGCAAGAGACAATTGCGACGACGGGAAACGGTATTGAGAGACTACGCGCTTACCTGTCGGCACGCGTTTGAGCCTTATAAGAGATGTTCACTTCCATTGGGGACTGGGTTGCCGGCGGACCGTGGGGAACATCATGTCAAGGCAACGCTCACCCAGGATGAGACCACGACTGTTGTCAAGAGGGCAGCGACGCTGAGAATTTCCCTTGTTGATTATCTGCTTGCCAGCGGCGTTGAAACAGTCCGCATATGGAACGACTCGAGGGGCTGCAGGGCGTCCGCGGTGACCGCCGCGCTCACTGTGAATCTCGATGGTAGAGCAGAAAATTGCGGCAAATTGAACAACGATAGCGTGGTGTATTTTAGGTGTACAGAGGACGAGATGAGCGACCTACGCGCATTGGGGAGGGCGATTTTTCGGAGTCGGATGAGACAATTCAGGGAGCATTTGGACGTGAAATATGCTCGCGGTATGGAAAAACTCGCCAATGTGGCGCGGCTGCTGCCCTTCAAATTGAGGAAATATCCATACCAGTGGCTGCTTCAGAAACACCAAACATCTTTTGCGCTCGGTTTTATGGGCGTTCTATGGCCGAAAACCAACGGCAGATCCCTCACGGGCGAGTCATACTTAGTATCGGTGGGAGGATTGGAAATCGCGGAAGTTCACGGTATGGCATATAAAATTTTTTCCCGCACACCTTTGTATCTCAGCGCCTATATTTTTCAGCAGCGGCTGAACCTGATTTTGTCTGCCGCTGCCAGACATTTTACCAAGGCAGAAGCGGCCGATTTCTTACAACTCATGGTCTGCACGTTGTGTCCTGGCGCCGGGCGTAAGTCCTCGTGACTTCTGAGGCGAGAAGCCTCGTCTCGAGAGATGTCATCGCCTAAGGCGTTTTTTTAAGGATTCGGGTGCAGGTTTAGTGTCGCATTTTTTTGCCAGTATTTCTTTGAGGGTTTTCAGCTCCGCTTCCGCTTTGGCCAGCTCGCTCTTTTCCTCAGCAGTCAATCCGGAGAGCACGCTTTGTTCTCTGCGTTTGAGGGCATGGACTTTCCTCGCGAGGGGCAGGAGCATCTTCTTCAATTCACCGCAGCCCTTCTCGGCAAGTATATCCTCGTCGGTTTTCATGCCTGACATCCCGGGTGGGGTGACAGGCGTCGGGGGTTGTGGGCAGCCTTCTAGTTTACGCTCCAACTCTTTGGTTTGATTAATCAATTGGTTGATTTTGAAATTTAAGACATCCATAAGGGTATAATCTCCCTGAGCATAGGATTTGTTCAGGGCGTCTATTAACTCAGAGAGCTCCGTTTTCTTCTGCAACAACTCTTTTTGCATGGTCTGACATTGATCGTCTGCGAACAGGGCGGAGTCGCATATCCCAGAGATAAGGAACAGGGCTATGGTCACGCCCATAACAGCCACGCCGCCGATTGTCCGGCAGTGGATGTGAGGAGGTTTTGCCGAGCGGTGAACAAACATCGATACAGCGCCTGTTTCAACCCCAGATGCGCCACCAATGGCGTGGTTTTTGGGGCGATACGTATTCCGGAAAAGGTTTGCGGCCTAAAACGGCCTCGGGCAGGTCATTCACCATTTGTTGAGCGCGTGCGTCCCCTATGATGCGGCTTGCGACGTCTAAAGCGTCAGACAATACCGGGCGCCTCTTCGTTGTATCATGAGCATCGGTGGCCATGATGTGGGCTATGTTGTTTTCGAGCAGGATGTGCGCGGTCTTGGCTGATCGTTTGTCGCACTTCCCTGCGAGGCAACCCGCGGTGATTTGGATAATGAAGTCCCACGGGTGGAACATCGTGATGAGCCGAAACAGATAGCCCGGATTATTCGCGATAGCAAGATTTTTTTCCGGATGAGCCAGAATGACTCCATGGCCTCGTTCCACGGCTTTTTGGACGAGGACCTCAAAAGCATCGGGGATCTGAGAGGGTGGGAATTCAAAGAGGATATACTTAGCGTCATTCAAAGTCGGTAAGGTATCTTTCGAGAGCGCGATGAAGGAATCCGCGGTAACTCGTACTTCCATTCCGGGGAGAATCGTAGTATGAATCTCGTTTAGATCCAAAAGATCATTCACAGTATTGCAGAGCTGCCTGACTTGATCCATAGAGTTGAGATGGAGTCCATCGTGCGTATGGGGCGTCGCGACCATTGTGTGTATGCCGTCGGTTGCAGCCAGACGGCACATTTCCAGCGTCTCTGCCATACTGCTAGCCCCGTCGTCTAGTGAGGGGAGGATGTGAGAATGTATATCAATCACTTTTACAGCCGACTCTTCGCGTTCAGACGCGGGCCTCTCTTCTGTGCTCCGGCGCCGCAGGCGTTAAACCTGACCAATTGTCAACAGTTTATCATGATTATCCTCAGAGGGATAGGAATTATTCCTCATGGACTATAACGCAAGCCACGGATTAGCCCTCCTGGGATTTTTCGCAAAAAAGATCACAAGCCTATTCTTGTATCCCATTGGTATGACCCTTGGTTTTCTGGTCGCTAGTCTTTTTTTTCTTCGCCGGAGCAACAGGGCGCTGGGGTTATCCCTCCTGTCTGTTGGCATTGCGTTGCTTTTCGTGTCTTCTCTACCGCTCACGGCTCGACTCCTGGTCGAGCCTCTCGAGTTGGCCGCAGGCCCCTACTGCGAACATGAGGACCTCCGTGCAAAGGGGGTGAAGTACGTCGTGGTTCTTGCGGGTTCCCTCGTGCTCCCTGAACTCGGCCCCGCTGACAGATGGGGTTTGTCGCTACCCCGCGTCATGGAAGGCATCCGTCTCGCCAGGGCTCTCCCAGAATCGCGTCTCGTGCTTTCAGGAGGATGTCTCCCCTATATAAAAAGCCAGCCGCAGGCCATGGCAACCCTGCCGACAGAAATGGGGATTGCACCTGAGCGTCTCATTATTGAAATTGGCGCTCTTGACACAGCCGACGAAGCGAGGATGCTCAAAAAAATAGTAGGCGAAGCCCCGTTTGCTTTGGTTACAAGCGCAACGCACATAAAGCGCGCCGAGAGATTGTTCCTTGAGCAGGGGGCGCATCCAACGCCGTGTCCTTGCGCCCGACGCATTTGGCCGCCATCGCCTTGGTATCATTGGGTAACGCCTCATGTCAGCGCACTTAAAGATACTACGGAGGCGTTGCACGAGTATCTCGGAATGGTA
>JBMFOE010000104.1:0-3580 GCA_049969795.1 Desulfomonilaceae bacterium | reverse complement strand
GCATTACGCGATTCCTGTCCTGCAGCCCCATGAAGCCGCCCAACCCGCGGACCTCATCATTGTCGCAGTGAAAAATCATCATCTTGAAGAAGCCGCGCGCAGCCTCAAGAAAATGGTTGGGAGCGAAACGACCATCCTCTCTGTCATGAACGGCCTTGACAGCGAAGAATACCTCGGATCCCTTTATGGCATGGACAAGGTGCTCTACGCCATAGCCCTCGGGATAGACGCGGTGCGCGAAGGCAACGCCGTGACGTACAGCAACCCCGGAAAAGTCTATTTTGGCGAAGCCCGGAATACGCAGGCCAGTGAAAGATGCCTCGCTGTTCACCGAGCGTTCGACAAGGCAGGGATACCAAACGAGATACCGCCGGACATGATCCGGATGCTGTGGTGGAAATTCATGATCAATGTGGGCATCAACCAGGCTTCTGCGGTCATGCGAATACCGTACGGCGTCTTTCAGTCCTCTGCTGATGCGCAAGGATTGATGGACGACTTGATGCGCGAGGTCCTTGCCCTGGCGGAGAAGGCCGGGGTCAACCTCACGGAAAAAGATCTCCATGACTGGTACGGCGTCCTCCAGACCCTTTCACCCCAGGGGAAGACCTCAATGCTCCAAGATATCGAAGCGGGCAGAAAAACCGAAGTGGAAATGTTTGCCGGGAAGGTGGTGGAAATGGGCGAACAGCGCCAAGTCCCTACGCCAGTGAATCGCGCGATCTTGAGGATAATCAAGGTGGTGGAACAGCAGCGATAGTACAAACCATTGCCAAGATTGCCCTACAAGATGTGCTCCGCAAGCGTCGGCAGCAACGCCTCCATGACGGGCGCGGCCTGCTCAAAGACCTCCTCGACCTTGTTGAAATCGAACATCCTGACGTCCTTTATTTCAAAGCGGATGAAAACATCTGGCGGGTTGTGCTTCATTCGTTCTCCGAGGGCGGCCATCTGCATGATGTCAAAGGTCCCGAGGATGGATTCTATGACTCCGGGGGGATCGCTTCGCTCAGAGGCGCGCGGTTTGGCAACGCTCACCGCGATGGACAGCTCACATTGCCCCAGTAAATGATCGTATGGCACGAGGTTCACTACGCCGCCGTCAACGAGAACCTTTTCTCCAATGCATACCGGGGCGAATATGCCGGGTACGGCCATAGACGCCTGTATTGCAGGGAGAAGCTCCCCCGCATCAAAGACCACCTCGGCGCCGCGCCAGAAATCGGTCGCGGTGACTTTCAGGGGTATCTCGAGCTGCTCGAAGGCGTCTCGACCTATCTCGCCCAACAGATAATTCAAGAACTTGTCGGCCCTCACGAGCCCGCCGCGTCCCAATTCCAGGGAGAAGGCATCCAGCCATTTCAGGAGATCAGCCCTTTTTTTGAACACGTCCGGCCACGCGTCGCTCTTGAGGATGACATGGTCGTGCACGCGTTCCCTGATAGTCCTGCCGGACATGCCCGAGGCGTAGAGCGCGCCAATGATAGCGCCCATGCTGGTCCCAGATATGATGACAGGTTTGCAACCAAGATCGTCCAGCGCTTCTAGAACCAGCACGTGGGCGAGTCCGCGAACGCCGCCGCCTCCCAGCGCAAGTCCAATTCTTTTCATCAAAGCGTCCTTCTGCGAAGATAGCGCGCCCGTTCCCTGCGCCTAGGGTTCCACAAAGGATGACGACGCTACTGATCGAGGGCAACATAACGATGGAGGTGTGTGAAGTACAGCCCTTTTTCCTTCACTTCCTGGCCGGTGATGCTGGCCCATGCCTTCGCGTAAGCCAACACCTGGTTTCGGTATTTCTCCACCAGAACTTCTTGAGATCCCGCGGGAATCCTGTCTGTTTTATAATCGACGAGGACCCACGAGTCGCCTTCCTGAAAGATCAGATCGATCACGCCCTTTAATATGAGCGGCCTTTCCAGTGAACCGTCCCCCGAATCGGCGACGAGCATCTGAAAAGGCGTTTCCACCATGACCCTTGGCGATTTTCGCGCCCGACGCCAGAGCTCCGACGACATCACCCTTTGCACTGTCTCGATGCAGCTCGGGAGGCGTTCCATCTCGAGGTCCTGTTGCGCCAAGATGGATCGGGCGGCTTGTTCTAGATCGATGTCTTCGTGCAGCATGGCTGTTTCCAACAATGCGTGAATGACTGTACCCCACTGGGTCCCCTGGTCTCGCGCAGCAATCGGCGCCTCGTCTGAAACGACGACCCGCGCCTTGACCCCCGATGACTCGTACGAAGGCCGCGTGACGCATTCCCACTTGTGTCGAATCTCGTCTCGGACCTTGAGCGCCTCGTCCTCGGCAATCTCCCCTGCCGCGGGTCTCCGGCGGCCCTCTTGCTGAAACGACGCGGACCATTCAGGGGCTTGTTCGAGCGCGTCTGAAAACATGACCCACGGATGCCTTTTCTTGCTCTTATGGAGCTGCGAGATGGTGAGCAGGCATCCTGCGCGGGTGGCGGCCACATACAGGAGCCGTAGAAATTCAGCGCTCTGAAAAGCGCTTTCCCTCTGGGCGTACCGCTCCCAATCAACAGGCTGCGCCAAGATCACGGGATTGTTCCCCCTAGCCTGCATTGAATGTATCGCAAAATAGCCGCGAACCTTGCTGCCGCTCCTGTCTATGTGGATGAGCGGCGGCTTGTCGAAGCTGCCGGAGGGATCGGCGAGGAATACAATCGGGGCTTCTAGTCCTTTCACCTTGTGAAGATTCATGAGCCGCGCCGCGGAGCCGCTTGTCGTCATCGCGGGTATCGCGTCATGGGTGTGCGTCTTTGCCACGAGCGCCTGCAAGGCCTCCCGCAAGTCGTTGGCGGTGAGCAGGCGAGGCGAGGATTTCCGAAGCCATTCCAAAGTCTTGAATATCGCGCCGACCTTGAGGTTGCCTCCTGTATCCACCGCGGCGTGAATCAGCAAACCCAAGTCCTCCACTATCTTTTCCAGGGCCGGAATCATCGGCAGATGCATCAACCATGATCGATACCTCTGCATCCGGCCAAAGGCGTCAGAAAAGACACATGCGGTGGAGGGGTCGAGATCTTTTGGGACCCCAGATTCAAAGGAAAAGACGCCGCCCTTTGTCTTGAAATCGTAGAGTTGATGATCGCTCAGACCAAATAAAGGCCCCCTCAGTACTGCCAAAAGGGCAACCGGATTATGCGGTTCCACAAGACAAGAGATCACTGAATGCAGGATCGATACCTCTTCGGTCTCGTTCACCGTCGCGCTGCCGGTTACTTCATAAGGAATATCCAGATCCTGAAGGGCCTTGGCGTAGAGATGGAGATGCTTCAGGCGAGGAGTGATGATGAGAAAGTCTCCGGGCTGAACGGGTCGGTAGGTCGCGACGTGGTCATTGAAAGGTTTGGCGGGAATCTCGATCTTCTCGTCTAACAGGGAGCGGATGATCGAGGCGATGCTATGGGCGTCCACCTCGATCGGCGATTGCTGGCCGTCTTTGTCTGGAGAGACGCGCACCACCCGGACGCCATAGAGACTCCCGCTCTTGGGCTCAGGGATAACTTTCTGAAGCGGTACATACGAGGGGGACGTTCCCGGCGGCTGCTCTGCGAAAC
>JBMFOE010000103.1:0-3748 GCA_049969795.1 Desulfomonilaceae bacterium | reverse complement strand
CGCGTTCCTAGGGCGTTGCCCTGGGCTATTGTATTGCGCCCTGCAGGAGCGGGGCTAGAGCCCCCTCTCGCGATGCCCGCCTAGTCTTGAGGTTCGTCGATGCGCCGGTCATTTCGAGTATTCCCCTCTCTGTCATTTACGTGAAAATACCATCGTTATCTCCGAAACGATATTTTCATCTCCCGTTGTGACCGCTTTGTCATGGGAGTTAGAGCGAAGCGAGAAATCTTGGCCCGAAAACCAAGATTTCTCAGTCGCCGTCTCTCGCTTCGTTCGAGTCCCAGTCCTTTCGAAATGACAAAAGGTGACATGCCGTAGCTGACTGCGGTGTTCTCGAAGGCGCCCAAGAACTACATGATGCGGACATCATTCCGACAGAAATTTCGAGTACAGTAGAGGCGAGCGTCAGTAAGCTTATAGAGGCCCAGGACGTGAGCGTTTCCTAAAGCCGCCCTTTCAATGCATAGAGAATTGTGATATAATCAAATTGTTACGTGTATTATCTTCTGGTTGGTTAAGGAGGACGTGTCATGCGGTTGACTGCAAAGGCTTTTGTTGTATTCGTGCTCATGTTGCTCGCCTGTGAGCAGGCTTTTCCCGCCGGCTACGAACAACCGCCTCCTCCACGGCCACAGAGCTTCCAAAGCGCCGGACAAAGCCGGGCCGACGCCAGCCTCCTGGCGGCGATCAAGGAAGCCACGTTTGCAGATCGTTGCGTGAGTTATTTAGACCAGGCCGCTGTTTTTGTGAAAGACCTTTTGGAGCAATTCGGTCTAGGCTCTCACACAAACAAATAAACGCGGTTGCCTCGGTTGTGGAACAGGCATCCGCTTTTGGAATCAATATCGTTCTTTTTGCGTTTGCGCTGACTTGAGGGAAAAAACCATGAAATTGTTGCGAGGATTATTCATCGTCTTTGTCTTGTTGACCGCCTCCAGCGTCTTGGCGGCGACGGGCGATCCCGTGCAGCAACTCTACACGGAAGGTTTGCAGGCCATCAAATCCGGCGACGCGGAGAAGGCCGTCGCGTTACTGAGTCAGGTCATCGCGTTAAACGGTTTGGAGGCGCGCTATTACAACGACCGGGGAGTCGCGTACAAGCGGCTGGGAGACTTGGACAAGGCGTTGGCCGACTATACAAAGGCCATCCAGTTGAGGCCTGGGTACACCCATGCCTTGAACAACAGGGGGCTTGTATATCTGGAGCAGGGAAAATACGATCTTGCCATCGCAGACTTTTCAGAGGCGTTGAAGCATGGGGAGTTGCAGTCCAGGTTATACACGAACATGGGGCTGGCAAAGGCAAAGCAGGGCGATTATCAAGGGGCGATAAAAGATTTTGACAAGGCTTTCACGTATCAACCTATGGATCACCGCTCGTTCATATTCATGGCCGAATCTCTCGAGAAGACGGGCGATCTTGAAAAGGCGTTGCGGACATATCAACTTGCAAGGAACGTCCTGAACGATCCGGACGCCCTCGCGACGATTCAGTCTCGCATCAATCAGTTGGAGATCCAGAAAGGACTGCGGCCTACCGACGATAGAGATTCGAGTAAAAAAATACAGACCATTTCCGCGCCCTCATCCGTAGCTCAGACATTTCAGCAGCCAGCGAGGCCCCAACCTCAGCGCAGGGAAATAGCGCGCGCTCAACCCTTCCCAGACGCAGGCATGCAGCCGCAGAAGAAAACGTCCGATGCCGTGGTCGTCATAGACTCCTTTCAGACGCTGGACGACGCAAGCCGCAACAAGGCGCTGACAAAATACTCCGGACCTGCCCGTGAGATTTATACGCAAGGGCAGGATTTTATGGCCAAGTCGGACGCGGCCAAGGCGCTGATCCGTTTTGAAGACGCCCGTCAACTGGAACGAAGGAACAAGAATGTATTTGCGGTTGCCTGGTGCGATGTCGAGATTGCGCGTGTCCACACGAGGCTTGGAGATTATGTGCGCGCAGACAGATATTTGAGAGACGCGCTGCGGCTGTTCGAGGCGCTGAAGGCCGACGATCAGGTCATCTTGACGCTTCTGGAACTCGCTGAAACCAGCAAGCATCTTATGGAAAAAGACAAGGCTTTGTCTTTCTATGCGAGAGCGCGAGATAAAGCCGCTTCGCTTGGGTACGAGGCTTTTGCCAAACAGATTGCCGACATGGCGGCCGGGAAAAAAGTATCCTTGGAGAACAAGACAGTCCCTCAAGTCAGCCTGACTTCCAAGGCTGCACAGCAGGCTCACGCTGAGGTGAAAGCCCCTATTCCGGCTCCCAGCGGCAAAGAACCCGCGACCCGGCCCGCGGACGCGCAGGCCGCGCCATCCGGTAGAGAGAATGCGTCTCAGCCTCGGCAGCCTTCGGTTTCGAGGGCTCATGAGGCACCGCAGAAGCCGCAGTCTGTGGAAACGACGGTCAGGCCGGAGACGCCTCGCAGCGAGCATGCAAAAGCGGGCGATGGGACGCCGTTGATCTTCAAGTCGCCTCAGCAAGTTGGATCAAAAGTTGTACAGGGATCCCACGAGCCCGGACGCCGCCCAGCGACAGTCATGGGGTCATCCGATCGCCCCTCTTCTGTCAAGAAAGAGACATCCGTGGAAGCCCCTGCGAAAAAACCGGACAATGCTCAAGCCGAGTTACCTGCGCCCCCGGCGGCGAGACACAAGGCGCTTGCTGAACAGACGCGTTTGCCAAAGATGGCGGCGCCTTTGCCGCCAGTAAGCAAACCAGCGGCCAAGGAGCCTTCACTCCGGGAAGACCTTATTCTGCTCAGAGATCTGAAGAAAAAGAACGACGCCGAGCAGATGGTACCGGTGCTGGAGAGGCTTGGACGAAGGTATTACGAGACAGCTAATTTTGAAAAATCGAATCACGCATACACAGCCGCCATCGATCTGCGCGAGAAATTGGGCATGCCGGACGGCGTAGAGCGGCTACTGGAGGCTCGGGCCGCGTCGCGAGAAAACCTCGGGAATTTGTCAGACGCGATGGAGGATCTCGTCCGCTCTCTTTATTTAGGGCAGAAACGAGGCGTTCAGCCGGATCGTCATCTCATGGATCGATTGACAAAGCTCAGCAAGACCTTGGGCGTTGATCGAGATGCCATGGTTCGCGCATTTCAGCTTTTGTGGGATTCTCGGGCCAAGAATGACAGCAATGGCGAACTTCAGGCCCTTTTGACCATTGCGAGCATGTATGACCGCGCTGGCAGGTTTACGCAGGCCCTGGCCTACTACGATCGCGCTGCGGCGTCAGTGACTGCAAACAAAGCTCAGATACTCGAGAAGATGGGCGACGAACGGCTTGCTGAACAGCAGTGGACTCAGGCATTGGACACGCTCAAAAATCTTGATTATTCTGCCTACATCCATATTATGAAGCAGTCCAAAATACTCGGCGCACGGGCGCTCCGCTGATCTTTTGTCCGTTCGAGGAAAGGCTGCTGCTGCATGCTCAAGAATTTCTTTATCAGCAACGAGTTTGCGACGTTTGTCGTCCTTGTGGCTGCAGCTTCATTGGTCTTGCTTTTCTTGAAAGGGATGGTTGTGGCAACCATCATAGGAGCGGTCGTTCTGGCAGTGGCAGCGGGGCTTATCTTTTTTGGGGGACGAAAGAAGGGCGGCGACCACGACTGAGCGGCGCGTCTACCCCATTGCGGCACCTCGAATGGTACTCTTTACTCGAAAGTTCTGTCGGAATGACGTCCGCATCATGTACTTCTTGGGCGCCTTTGAGAACCGCTCTGACAGCTACGAC
>JBMFOE010000102.1:0-3869 GCA_049969795.1 Desulfomonilaceae bacterium | reverse complement strand
TGGATGTAGGACAGGTAATAGCCGTAAAAGCCGCCTGCTACACCGGGAAAAAAGGCTGACAAAGCAAACGCCTGCATTTTTACAAGGGGCGTGTTGATTGCCATGGTCTGCGCGACCTCTTCGTCCGCCTTTATGGCCCGAAGACCAAAACCAAACCGCGATCTGCTGATGAGTACACTCGTGATCACACTGAGCGTCATCATCAACAACATCAATTCATACATGACTGCGCGACTTTGCTCGATGGGCAGGTCCATGGTCTTCATCCATAATCCATCAGCGCCGCCGAGGAAGGCAAGATTTTGCACGAGAAGCTGCACAATAAAAGCAAAACACATGGTGATGACGGCAAAATAAGGCCCCCTGAGTCGCAAGGCCGGGAAGCCGACCAGGACGGCGACGACGCTCGCAAGTCCACCGCTGGCAAGACAAGAAGTCAGCGCGCCGACTGGCGATAAAGCGAAGGCCTTGGTCAGCACGGCGGCCGTGTATGCCCCGACGCCGAAGAACGCAACGTGACCGAACGAAAGATAGCCCGCATATCCGCCTATGTAGTTCCACGAGGAGGCCAGACAGACATACATGAAGACCGTGAACAAAAAAGACGTGAAATAAACGGGGGGATGAAAGAGCGGGAAAATGACGAGCGCTCCTATTGCTGAGATGCCAAGCAATATTTTCCAAAAACGCGATCTATCTGTGGCCTCGGTCATCACACCTCGCTATGGAATAGCCCCTGAGGCCGAATGGCCAGGATGGCCATGAGCAATCCGAAGGTGAGGAGATTGACCCATTGGTAGGGCAAAAAGGCCATGGAGAACCCTGTAATGACGCCAACGATAATCCCGGCTGAAGCCGTCCCAAGGACATTGCCCACCCCTCCTACAATCACCACCAGGAAGAGATAAATCAGCCAAAGATTGTGGGCGTGAGGCTCGAAGGAGTAGAGGAACGCCAATCCCACACCGCCAGCGCCAGCAGAGGCCACCGCAATCCCAAAAGTAATCATACTGATGTTGCGCAAGTTGATTCCGCAGAGTTGAGCTGCCTCGGGCTGCTGCCAGGCAGCCCTCACAGCCTTACCCACGGTGGTTTTTTTGAGAAAAAAGTGGATAACAAGAACGCCTGCAACGGCCAGCAAAAAACCCGCCAATCGTGGATATTGGAAATAGAAAGGCCCTAATATGAGAACCTTGTGTGTGTACCACGGCGTAATCAATCGAGGCTGAGGCCCTGCTATGAGGAGTAAAAAGTTTTCGACGATGATTGCAATGCCAAAGGTTGCTATCATCGAGGCGACGATGATTTCTTTGGCCTTGGTCACCGGCTGTAATACCAAGCGATAAAGAAGGCACGCCAAGAAAAACAGTAAGGGACACGTGATGATGAGCGACAGCAATGGGTCGATGCCCCACCATTTCAACAATACATAGCTCAGATAAGCGCCAATCAAACCAAACGCGGCGTGAGAGATGTTTATTACCTTCATGACGCCCCAGGTCAGGGAAAAACCTACCCCCAGCAGGGCATATACTGCTCCCATCATAATGCCGCTGATCAACGATTGGACAACAAGAACGCTTTTCACATCATCACCGAAGAAAGCCGCCTTGGTTTTCGTAGTCGTGAACACGAGCGCCGCCTGTCGTTGCCGACGTCCATGCCGTGGCGCTCAGAGGAAACAGACAGGACGGCGCCCTGTTCGTATCGTGAAACAAAAGCCCCTATTTCCAGGCCGGCTTGGGATATACTGGATTTGCTGTTCGCACCTCGAGGGGCCATATGAGTTGCACCTGTCCATCAATGACCTGAGTGCAAAAATTGATAGGACTCGGCAAGCCCTTCTCGTCAAATTTCATGGGTCCAGCAATCGTTGCGACGGTATGTGATTTGAGCCAGTCTCGAATCTTCGTTTGGTCAAGGCTCTCTGCCCCTTCAACTCCTTGGGCCAGCGTCTGCATCCAGCAATAACCAAAGCCAAAGTAAAGTGGGTATCCATCTAGCCCGTATTTTTCCTTGACATAGGAATTGAGTTTGTCGTTGCCGGGATAGTTGAGTTTGTTATGTAAAGAGGTCCCTGAGAAGACATAGTTGCCGTCAGGTCCAAGCTCCTTAAGCCATTCCGGCACTACCGAGCCAATGCCTTGTACTATAATCTTCGGATTATAATCCAGCGCTTTGGCCGCGCGCATCGTCATAACGCCGTCGGCAAAAAAACCATTTGAAAACAGTATGTCACAGTTCATCTGCTTGGCTTTTACGATAAGGGGGGTCGCATCCGGTAAAGGCAAGTTGTATTTCTCATCGATGGCGATCTCTATGCCAAGCTTCTTTGTCCAGCGGTTAATCGAGTCTGTCAGCGAGGCGCCGATAGGGTTGTTCATTGTGTAAACGGCGGCCTTTTTTGGTCGTTGGTCTCGCGGAATCGTTTCTAACCACTGAAAAAAACCTTCATACCACCATTCACCCATGAGAGGCGGGCCGCCGAAGACATAAGTATAACCTTGTTCAAAGCTTTTCATGTGCCCCCCCATCGACACGTACACATATTTGTGTTTCTCGGCCACCGGCATTACCGCTCGCGCGGCAGTCCCAGGATAGCCCCCGAACAATAAATCGACTTTATCCACGGTAATAGCTTTTTCTGCCAGGGTGACGGCCTTGCCAGTATCTGATTCGTCGTCGTAGATCTTGAAGACGACCTTTCGACCAAGTAGCCCGCCTTTGGCGTTTATCTCATCCGCCCAGTATTTCATTCCTCTTTCAATCCAGACCCCTGTCTCGGCAAATTGGCCTGTTAACGGCAGGGATCCACCAATGACAACCGGCGACTCCGCGCTGGATTTTGTTGAAAACACGAGAATCAAAATACCCAAAAAACAGCCAACGATGACTCGCGCCATTTTGGGGGTATCCTGTGTAGCAGCCATGGTGGTTTCTCCTTTCATAGAAAATTTCGCATACGCCTTGGAGATATCAGGTCTCAAATACCGAGATATGCCTCTCTGATTCTGGGGTCTTGGGCCAACTCAGAGGCGGCGCCATGCAGTGTTATTTTGGCATTTTCCATAAGATATGCCTTGCTGGCTAATCCCAACGATTGCTGAACCTCTTGCGACACGAGCAGTATTGATAACCCCTCTCGGTTTAGCTCTTTAACAATGTCAAAAATTTCTTGCGCAGCGACGGGCGCCAGCCCCAAACTCGGTTCGTCAAGCATCAGGAAGCGTGGACACGCCATCAGCCCTCTTGCTATTGCCAACATCTGTTGCTCTCCGCCGGAAAGACTTCCGGCTGCTTGACGTCGACGTTCTTGCAAGCGAGGAAAGAGCCGATACATTTTTTCAAGGTTTTCTCTGTATCGCTTTCTCGCTCTGGGCAGATAAGCCCCCATTTCCAAGTTCTCTTCAACCGTCATGTAGGCAAAGAGTTTTCGCCCCTCGGGCACTTGAACGATTCCCAATTGACACACCCGATCGGGCGTCAACCCTTTAATATCTTTCCCGTCGAAAAGGATGCGGCCGGAGTGCGCGCCAACGAGGCCGCTAATGCAGTTCAATAACGTAGTCTTCCCAGACCCGTTGGAACCAATGAGACATGCGAGGTCGCCCTGACGGATTTCCATGGAGATCCCCCTGAGGGCCCATTGTTCTGCGTACTTGACCTCTAGATGTTCAATGCGCACCATATTTGGCTCCCAGATAGGCGCGGATTACTTCCGGGTGGGTGGCCACTTCCTGGGGAGGACCGTCAGCTATCTTTGTTCCATAATGAAGGGCAATGATTCGTGAGCACGTTCCCATGACCGCTTTCATCACATGCTCAATCATGAATATGGCGACCCCCAGCTCTTCTCGAATACGAAAGGT
>JBMFOE010000101.1:0-3939 GCA_049969795.1 Desulfomonilaceae bacterium | reverse complement strand
GCCCAGGGCAACGCCCTGGGTACCGAGGCGACGTCCCCCGGGGCCTTTGTGATTGCGAACGGGTCGTCCGTGGCGAGACGCCGCTGGTTTACGGGGCATTCCCAGCCGTAGAGGCTTCACGCCCCGCTCCTGCGGGGGCCATACGATAGCCCAGGGCAACGCCCTGGGTATCCTGGGCATGCGTACAGACACAGCCCGCTCCGTCCCCCCCCAGCCGCCCAATTGCGGCCCCCTAAAAATACATGCCGAATTCCAGCCCGTAGATGTTCCAGGCCGCCTCGACCTTCCAATTTTGGGGTTGCTGGTTGAGCGAATCACCTACGGTGCTGATGGTGTCTTCGTCGAACCCGAGGTTGACCCTTTGGAACTTCAATCTGGCGAGGATGTCGAAGCGGTAGATTTGAGGCCGAAATACGAGGGACGCGCCGATGGAGGCGTAATACGAGCCCTTGACCGGATAGTTGAGGAAGGTTTCAAAATACACGGGCATGCCGAGGATCTCAGGCGGCACATACCGCACATAATACCCCACGGTAACGGGGTGCATACCCTTGACTTCGCCATTGAAAAAATCTCGAGGCAAGGTTGTATTGTATTGGACATACCCGTTGAACACGGGGTCTCTGAAATAGGCGTCTGCGCACAACCCGACGAGCAGCCATTCTCGCCGGATCACGTCCACGTCTCCGCCGACGCTGAAGCCGCCGAAATCCAGGTACCCACGGGTGGACAGGTTTGCCCTGTTGGTAAACTCCGCGTAATTGGCCCTGAACGCAAGCCGCCACACCCGGAAAGCCGCGTACACGTCCAACCGCACCGGCATACCGTTCAAGTACGGCTCAAGTTTTTCATCCTCGCGGTCATTCTGATCGAGATCCGGCGAGAGGTCCACTGTCCCGACTAGTTTACCAGTAAGGTGCGCCTTTTGAACCTCTGCCACGGAGAAGCGGAGGCCCCATTCGCTGCGGAAGCTGTTTCCCCAGCTTGTGATGGGGAAGACTTGACTGAAGTATGGTTCCAGGGATCGGAGGGGTATAATGGAATTGATATCAGGGCCTGCCCAGCCCGCGTACGCGTCCACGCACAGCGCGGCTGCTGCCGCCAACGCGACGAATGCAACCCCGACGCCCCTGAAAAAACGACTCGCCATTACACAGTCCATTTCTCGGACACATTACACTCCAGCATCGCCATTTAACCATAAATGACGGCGTTTCGTCAAGCTGTTTCAGCGTCAGCCGTTCCAGCTTGCGGCCCAGCCGTGGACTTCCGACCCGGCGCCGGCCCTGACCCGCAACAGCAAAGAGTGGTTTCCCCCTGCCGTCGGGATCGCGTCCGACGTCCAATATTCCACCCCGCCGCCCATTGCCGCGGCCTTGGTCACTTCGGGGAGCGCAACCCACACGGGATTTGACGAGTCGGACGCCAGGTAATATCGAAAGCTATCTGCCCCGCGTTTCACGAGGAAGGCAGGGGAGACGCGAGACGTCCCGTCCTGCATGGGAACCGCGACGCTCTGCACGTCCAGCCCTCCGCTGCGGTTGAACACCCATCCCGCAACCTCTGGAACGCCAGCCGCGGCAGAGACCAAGATCATTGCGACGCGCAGCGTCCGGCAGGGCATGCGCGTAACCGCGGCCTCGTCCCACGCCTCAGGGGGAATGGCCGTCATGTCCTGCGCGGTCATCTGATTCTCCGGCCAGGCCGCGGCTTGGGCCAACGCGGCGAACGCCGTATCTTGCGCCGCCGGCGCCCAGCCTTCGGGGCCGCGCGCCTGCCAGACGCCGTTTTCTTGCCGGACGATGTCGCGCTGCTGGCCGTTGCGATGCACGGCCCACGAGGCGCCGTCGTCCCAGGATAGGGCGTAGAGCGCCCGGGCGCCGTCGGGAACTCGGTCGGACACCGAGGCCGCGGCCGCAGCCGCGCACTGGGACGCATCGACCCCTGACAATCCATTGGCGAGCGCGACCGTGGGCGAGGCGCAAGCGAGTGGCTGGTAGAGCTGCACGACGCGCACGGCGTTGTCATATGGCGTGGGCATGGACCCGCCGAAGCAGTACATCGCGGCGTCGAGGATCGCAATGGCCGATCTCGAACAGTGGCTGCCGTACAAGAGCGGCTCGGCGTATGCGGCCTGACTCCACGAATTGGTGGGGACGTCATACACGTACACGTAGGGATTGAAGGTGGAGGCGTTGCTCATGCCGCCCCAATGGTACCATCGGCCGTTGGCCGGCTCGTAGCAATGTTTTTGGTTTGCCAGAGCCGGCGCGGTTCCGGCAGGCGAGAGCTGCTCCCAGGCGCCTGCAGCGATGTCATAGCGCCACAGATCTGAGCGAAACGCGCCTGACGCGTCCACGCCGCCGTACATGAGCAGGGCGTGCGAGTGTTCATAGATCACGCTCATACGGGCGCGAGGATCGGGGCCGCCGCTGAGCCCCTTTCGGGTCCATGCGTTGGCCGCGATGTCGTAGCGCCACAGTTCATTGGACACGCTTGCGCCTTGGCCCGCAGTGGTGTCCCCGCCAAAGAGCCAAAAGCAATGGCTGACCGGATCGTAGGCCCCGCTGCTCCTTTGATAGATGGTGGGGTAGTTGTTGGGGATGATATTCGTCCAGGAGAGCGCCGCGGGATCGAACCAGGCCATCCAGATGTGAAGGCTGTTCCACGCGCCGGTCTCTGTGAGGTCGCACCCCATGATGAGGTACTTTCCGACCCGAGGGACGTATGCGACGGAATGGTGTCGGCTGTACCCCGCGGGGTCGCCGCTGAGGTTCACAAGACGCCACGCATCCGCGTCGATGTCGTATTCCCAGCATTCGTTGACATACAGGCCCGTATCGAAGCGCGCGCCGCCGATCGCGTAGTATTTTCGGGTCGGGCAGTGGACGATCTCGCAGTGCAACTGCCGGGGGCTCGGTCGAGTCCCGGGCGTCGGGCGATTCGAGACGGAAAAGGCGTCCTGGCAGCGGAACGCGGGCATGATTCGACCGTGATACGCCCGGGTATCGTACACGCCCGAGATGGGCCCGGAAGGCTTTGCCGCGGAGAGAATGACCTTGCCCAGACCCGCGCCGCCGGTAACCGGGTCGATGGACGCGATATACGAGTCCGGCAATCCGTCCATGCCGACCACCATGCCGGCTGCAATCTCAGGGCAGTCGCCCCCAGGCCCCAGGGACAGCGCCTTACGCCATGTGCAGGCCCCTGAAATGACTTCGGCGGAGTACGGAACCGCAATTACGATCTTGTTTGCGGCGCTGCTTGCGTCAACGGTGTGCACGCCATTGAACGCGGGGGTGGAGAATCCCTCAAACCGCACGGTCGCGCCGGCCGCAAGGCCGTGGCCCGCAGCCGGAAACCCCGTCTTTGCGCCGCCGTCTTCCGAGGTCACGGCCGCGGAGACGTCAAATCCACGCGCCTGCCCCTCGAAATGCCCGGCCGCGGCCTGGTCTTGACGCCAGGAGACCGCCACGCCCTTGCGATCCCGCCGGTCAACATGGGCGTCCGTGAAATATGGGCTCGCGCAGGGACCGGGGTCCGGGGCGCTCACGAAACAGCCCTTGTCCGCGTCATATTCGCCGACGACGCTGTCCATCTTCACCCCGCGCTCGTCTTCGAATGAGTCATAAAAGCCGTTGACCGCCTCGCCGAGCGCAATATGCTGGTACGTGGCCTGCTGGAGGAATAACAGTTGAATGTTCCGCCGGTTTCTGGCGATTTCTTCTTCGCACTCGTTCAGGATGTCGTCGCATACAAAGGCCGACCCGTCATAGCGGTACACGCCGCCCGGCTGAGGTTCGCCGGACAGGGCGCGGCCCCGCAAATGGGTCGCATTCCCAACCACATAGGTCATGAGCGTCCTTTCCCCCGACCAGGGTGTTGCCCTGGGGTATTGTATAGCCATTCTCGAAAATAATCGCGAATTGCGCTGTTGAC
>JBMFOE010000100.1:0-4057 GCA_049969795.1 Desulfomonilaceae bacterium | reverse complement strand
GCGTGGGGCGCATTGTTCATTTTGGGCTACCGCCCGACAAGCTTTTTCTTGTAAAGGATGAGTGATTGCTGCGCTGGATACGGGCGCGACGCCTGGCCGCATCCCTGCACGCATTGGAGCGACTTTCAACGAGAGAGGCTCTCAGGCGAATGATTTATCCCGTGATTTGTGACGACACGGCGCAATGGCAAACGCTCTCACGAGCACCTATATCCCTTTCGACGTAATTCGTTCATCATGTTTGAGCCGTTCTTCGATGCCTTTGCCTATTTGGTACGTCATCTCAAATTCTGCCCAAAAGGCTTTATCTTTGTCCTTCCAGTTTGGGCCGAACCGCTCGTCGAAGAAATCCCCCAGGAGCTCAAAGAGGAGCTTCCAAACGGGTTGTCCCTGTTCATGAGCCTTGAAAATGGAAGTAAGGAGCTCATCGAGCTTGGGGAGCGTTTCTTTGGGAAGATATGATATTGCGCCTTTGCGGATCGCGGCCATGAGCGTCTCTGGGTTGATGGCGTGAGAAGTGAGCATTACCGTGGGGAAATTTCTTGCCACAGATTCCTCGAGTAATTTGAGGCCGTTTACCCCCATGATATCAAGGATCACCAGATCATATTTGTTCGTCTTTATTTTCTCAGACCCACTTTCGTAGTCGGAAGCAGTATCCACGACGGCGTCTTCCAGAATCTCCTTGATGGTGTCAAGAATATCGGGTTCGTCGTCAACTGCGAGAATACGTTTGCCTGCCAAATATGATTTCCCCTGCATGTGTGTTTTCTCCGCGGCGTTGAGATGCGTCTATCATGTACTGATTCCTGAGAATACACCATATCGGCGCTTGCTTTGTCAAGCACGAGAGGTGGCCAGACTCTCGACTAAGGTTGGAGGAGACCATTTAGGCGAATTTTTCACGAATCATGCCCGATGACGTCTGTTTTTCTTGACTGAAAGGAAATGTACGGCTAGGTTAGTATCCAGTAACCTCTGGCAGTTCAAGGGCTTCAACCTAATACGCGCTCAAAACCCACTATAAAGGAGGTAGCGGTGAAAGCATTAAGATTGGCGCTTGTCGTATTGGTAGGCTTGGTAAGCTTGGGCTTAGTCTCGGGCGTGGCCATTGGACAGAAGGGTCCTTCCCTCGATCAGTGGAAGCCCGCTTTTGATCCCTCAGGGGCCAAGTACAAGGCCGTGGTTTCCAATGTGTCGCACCCTGTCCTGAAAGGGGTTTACGCAGGGTTTGCCATCCGAGATGAACTCTGGAAGCGTACTAACGGCCAAATTTACATCGACTTCAAACCGTTCTCGATGCTTGGCGGCGAAGTTGAAGTCCTCAACCAGCTCCAAATGGGGGCTATCCAAGGCATGGGGTGCAGTTCCGTCGCGGCCACGAATTTGGGACCTCGCTTCGGGCTCGTGAACCTGCCATTTCTCATTGATTCTTTTGAGAAACTGGATAAATTTGTCGCCAGCGGCGAGCTGTTCGATCACTTCATGATGGCTATGGATCATCAGGGCATCATAGGATTGGACATCACCGGTTATGGCAATTACGGGTGGGCCACCACCATTCCCGTGCGTTCGCTGGCGGACGCAAAAAAAGTAAAGTTTAGAACCGCTGAGGCTGCCGTGAATCAATTGCTCTATCAAGAATGGGGCTTCAATCCTGTGGTCATGCCATGGCCAGATGTACCGGTCGCGCTGAAACAGGGCGTCATAACCGGCCTGGACCACACCCCAGCCGTGTGCAACATTACCAAGAAATTTGAAGATGCAAAGTATTTCACGTTTATCAATTATGCCCAGGGTCTGTTTATTTGGATTTTCAACAAGGCATGGTTCAATTCTCTGCCGCCTGATCTTCAAAAGACCTTCAAAGAAGTGGTTCACGAGGTATGCGCGAAGATAAGAAAAGAAACCGTTCAGCAGGAAGCCGACGAGATTGAAAAGGCCAAGAAGGCCGGTGTGGAGTTCATCAGCTTGTCCAAGGAAGAAATGGACACCCTGAGGAGATTGGGTGACAACGTGCACAAGAAGTTTGCTCCTGAAATCAACAAACTCTATCCCGGCGACAAATATCGCCCAGTTAACTATCTGGAAGAAGTTTACGGCTATATAGGGTATAAGAAACCGTAACCGAGGAAGTGGGGGAGCTAGAATACTTGCTCCCCTCCTTGTTTTAGGCCAGAGCATGTATCGCTCGAGCCAGGCTCACAGAGACCCACAAAGGCAATACCACGAAGAAAACAACCGTGTGGGCTCAAGATATTCTTCATCGAACCTCATCGTGATTTCGATTGGCAAGGGACGGGCAGATGTTCGCAAAAATTCTTAACGTGTTGGATCGTATTCTCACCTTTTTCGAAGAATGGACGCTTTTCCTCAGCGTCATGATAGCTCTTGTCGCGCTGTTTTTTAACGTTGTGCTCAGGTACGGCTTCAATTACACCTTAGCTTGGTCCGAAGAGCTGGTGAGAGAGGTGATAATTTACACCACCTTCATCGGACTGGGGGTCGCCATCAAGAACAAATCAATGATCAAGATCGATGCGCTTGTTCAGTTGGTACCCCGCCTGAAGCTGCCGCTCACTTATTTCAGCCACTTCGTCACCATTATTTTCTCGTTGATGATGCTGTATTACGGGTGGAAATTGTGCGTACTGCAAAAGGCTACCTTTCAGAAAACTATTATCTTACAAATTCCTTTGGAGTATCTCTATGCCTTTATACCCATAATGGGGTTCACCATGCTGGTCCGCACTATTCAGGTGATGTATCAAGAGTATCACGAACGTCGCGCTGCCCACGCCGAGGCAAAATAAATCCGCGTCCGAACAGTACTGAAACACCACTATGCTGGAGCATACGCAACAGAGGAGATAAGGCGAAATGGAGTCAAGTCACGTTATCATCATATTGCTGCTGCTAGGGGGATTGGCAACCTACGTCCCCGTATTTATGGCCCTGTTTTTTACGGCGGTGCTTGGATTCCTCTTTTTCACCGATCTCCCGTTGCAATTGCTTGTTCAAACTCTTTTTCGGAGTATGGACAATTTTTCCCTTGTGGTGGTGCTCTTTTTTATCCTCTGTGGAAACATCATGACCACAGGCACGATCGTCGAGAAGATCATAAAAATGGCCAACGCGTTGGTGAGTTGGCTCCCGGGCGGTCTTGGGATGGCCGGGGTCATTGCATGCGCCTTGTTCGGCGCTATTTCCGGTTCGACGGTGGCGACGGTTGTCGCCTTGGGCGGTTTCATGATTCCAGCGCTCATTGAAAAAGGGTACCCGGAAGACTATGCAGTAGGCGTGATGACTACATCCGGCAACTTGGGCATTATCATCCCGCCAAGCATCTCCATGATCCTGTACTGCATGATAAGTAACGTCTCGCTGCAGGGGTTGTTCTTGACAGGATATGTCCCCGGCATCCTCATTACCCTCGGCATGTGCTCATATACGTACGTTTTACTCCGCAAAAACAAGAACATTGTGAGCATGCCCGTGCCAAATGCCCGCGAAATGGCAACCATCTTCAAAGAGGGGATGTGGTCCCTTGGGCTGCCTATCATCATATTCGTCGGTATTTTTTCTGGCATGTTTACGGCGAATGAGGCGGCTGTCGTGGCGTGCGTGTATGCCTTTATTGTCGAAATCTTTATCCACAAGTCCATGGACCTGAACCAAGTGAAAAGGGTTACCGTGTCGTCCGCGGTGACATCGGCGACGCTCTTGATCATCGTTGCGGGCGCCAGTTGTTTTGGGCGCCTCCTCACCTTAGAGAACATCCCCGCTAAGATCACGGAAGCAGTTCTTGCCACTATTCAATCGCCGTGGGTCTTTCTCCTGGTGATGAACATTCTCCTGCTTGTGGTGGGTATGTTCATGGACGTGATCTCTGCGACGTTGATCCTCGGTCCGGTATTCCTTCCCATGCTCAATGCGTTCCACATCGATCCTATGCATTTCGGGCTGCTGATGACCGTCAACCTGGCCATAGGATATTGTACGCCGCCGGTCGGCGTCAGCCTCTACATCACCGGCGCCATGGTGAACAAGGATCTTG
>JBMFOE010000099.1:0-4452 GCA_049969795.1 Desulfomonilaceae bacterium | reverse complement strand
GAAGACCATGTGGGAAATCTTGACGGCTATCTCGCAAAAATGACCGGAACCTACGAGGGCTCGTCATCCATAACCCTTGTCTCTAGGCCGCGAGAAGCTGAAGAGACGCCAACACATATAGGAAGGACGACCCATGGCGCGCCGCTCAGTATTCCCATTTCAGCGAAGTTCCAGGAACGCGCCGGTCGGTTCGTACATGTTCTCCCATCGATGGCCGGGGCGCAGCAAATCTCGGGGACATGGGATGGAACATATATGGGGCTGAAATGGAACATCGATTTCAAGGTGTCAGGCAATACTGTCTCCGCGGTACTCAAGATCTACAGCCCGTCAGGCAATGAAGATATTCACCACTGTGAGGGGACCGTCAGGGAGGATGGCTATGTAGATGCGTCTGACAATCAGGGGTTCCGCTTCACCGGAAGACTTACGGAGGATTTTCGCATCGTGGGAACGGTCACGATGAAAAACGGCAAGTCCATAAATTTGGATATCCCTGCTGAATAAAAACATTGCGACAAGTTCAGGAATATGGTCAAATACACTTGTGTACGTAAGGTCAGCCTCAGGGGGTAGCGACAGATGATGACTGCACAACCAAATGGAACTTCGACAGAGGGCTCAAACGCAACCAAAACCATATCCAGAAGTAAGTTTATCTACTATTTAGCGTTGGCGCTGCCGGCCTTGTGGGCCCTGTTGGCTGCGTGCAACGGCGGCGGTGGCGGCGGCGGTCGGCGCGATCACGGATAAGAGACCACGCGGCGCTCCCACGGATGCCCTGAGACAAAATACGCGCTGGATGCGCGAGAGTTCGTGTTGTGTCCGCTAGTCTCATCAGCGTAATTCACACGGTGAGATCGGTACGCGACGGGTCCCAACGCGCCCTGAAGTTTTCGGCAAGCTTGAAAAAGGGGGCGTTTCACACGCCCCATGCGAGAGCTTGGTTGACAGCCTTTGCCATGACCCTGAGCAAGAATCGGCTCGGCTGATGCGAAAGATAGTCGGCTACATAGCAGGTGTAGTGTTAGCGGCATTGGTCGCTCTCGCCGGTTGGCTCATCCTCAAACAAAGAATCCCTGATCTCGAACTGGCGTACCACTATGTCACCGCGCAAATGTGGCAAGACCTTTCAGGACAGCCCTCTTCAGACCCCAACGCCCCAAAGAACCTCGCCTTCCGCAACATTCTAGACCTCAAGCGTATGCTCATGTCCACTGACCAGGCCGAGAGAGTGGCTGCAATCCAAGCCCTCGGAGAAAAAGGCGACATGTCTGTTTTCCCGCAGCTCGCTGCGCTCCTCGACGACCGCTCGCCCCTCCCGGAAAAAACAAAAACAGGGGAGGCGACGTTTTCTGACTTATCCCGTGCGGCGCTCCTGAGAATGCTCGAGAGAGCTGTGGAGCGTGAGCCGGCAAATCTCTCGGTCCTGCTGCCCTATTTTTCTACTGCTCGCAATGGCAGCCCTGCCCAACAAGAGGCCATGAGGGACATATTGAGGTCAGCAAGGGAACCGCTTGCGATACCGCTTTTTCAGGCCGTAAGCCAGAACGAAAATAACCCACAGGCGACGGCGCAGTCTCACGTCGCGGGCGCCGCGATAGACAGGATAAAAGCTACTGAGCACTACTTAAACCTCCGCGCCCGCATTCGTGAAATATTCGTTGGCGCCGGAATAGTCGGACTTGCGCTCGGAATCCTATTGCTTGCGAGCCTCTTCAGAGGCCGGGTTGACAGGCTCTTCGGATTACGCCTCATGGGTCTCATAATCCTGGCAGGCCTCATGGGCATATTGGCGGTTGAAGTCGCCAGAGGCAGGGCCGATCGAGAAGCCGTTGCAGCCGCGCTGTCATCTCACAATATCATGGCCTTGAGAACCGCGAACTATCACGAATCCACGTCCTACCCAGGCGATTCGATGGTCGCACAGCGCATCGTTCAACTCGGCGACCTGCACACCTTGCAAATCCTCAAAGATTGGACATCTGCAGAACCCGACGATTTTAACTTTGTAAAGGAAATGCTCACCCAACGCGGCGACTGGATTGCCGCAAGGATTGTAATCGCTCGTCCCAGAGCAGAGTTGGACGCGTTCCTCCGGAACGCGGACGCACAGACCAGGAAGTATCTCGCTGAGCTATTGGGCCGACTCAAAGTAAAAACAGACGAGGTCAAAGGCGCGCTCGCCGCGCTCTCTCATGACGAAGACCCCCACGTGCGACAAGAAGCAGAAAAAAACCTCAAAAAAATCGACGCATACCCCCAATGGCCGCTCTAAAGCGCGGACGCGCACACCGTACTCCTTCTCTGGCAAAATTTCACTATACGCCCTTTTCACCAATTCGCGACGTTTCTATCGACATGACGGCAGCGTCATCGAATTCGCAATCCCTTTTTGAAAACACCGCAGGCGTCGTCAATTATATACCCATTCCCGAAAATAATCGCGAATTGCCCTGTGGTCCGCCAGCATGTCATTCTCACGCAAGTGGGAATCCAGGAAGATGGATCCCCGATCGCGTCGGGGATGACAACGGCATGGATCCCCGATCAAGTCGGAGATGACACGGACATGGACCCGGGATCGAGTCCGGCATCACGTATCAGGCGCCGTGACACAGACTTTGAACATCATCATATTCACGTCGCGGCGGGCCCCATTCCGACAGAAATTTCCAGAAATGTAGAGCACCCCTCAAAATTTACCGCCAACGGGCTGAGCATAGCCCACCAACTCCACGTGTCCACACCCCGTAATCCGTCGGCCTGCCATAGCCCCGGTGACACGCACCGGGCCTTCCCAATAATCTACCGTTGTCGAGGTAGCCGATACCAATTCGTGTTCCTGAATCACGGCTGACACAGTCGCGGTCAAATCTAGGCCGCGAATCCCCACTGCCCACGCAGTCGGATACTCCGTCCCGGTGCGTGGACTCGTCCACGAGCGCTGTTGCACGATGCTCAGTTCATCTTGGCAAAAGCGCTGGACTGTCCCATCTGGGAGTGAGACGGCGGCTGCGGAGCACCCGTGCATGGCGCCCCGCTCATCTCGAATGACCGAGATCAGCGCCTGGCAATCATTGTCCAACATAAGGCCGAACCAGTCCCAGCCCCTCACCGTTGCGGGGAGCATCCCGGTCCCATATTCTCTATCCATGAGGCTTTTCCCCGAAACGACATAACGAGCCCCCTGCCAAACGACCGCGCCGGTTGAAATCAACGAAGGCAGGGAATAATGATAAGAGGCGTTGCCGCAATCCGCCCCCTTGGGGCTCAAGCCCCTATCCCCGTGCAGCGCCACGGGCTTTTGGGGACGCATAGTCAAATCCACTGCAAAGCCGTGACGCGGCGCCTCGAGATGCAGCGCGCCTTGCTCCTCGTACAGCCGCCAGTCCTTTACCCACACCCCCAACCGGTCGTCACGCGCATCTGCAATCCCGAGGAGAGAAGTCCCCCCGCGTTCGAAAAAAACGTATTTCCCTGTTTGTAAGTTCGTCAGCGACATATGCCCGACATAGCCGTCCACGCGTATTCGCCGAGAATTCTGGCTCTCGAGCATCCGCGCCAAGGCGCGCTTGAATCGCGGGGATTCACGCAGTTTCTTGCTGGCCAGCGCGAGTCCTACCAGGGCCAAATCACTCCATCTTTCCAACGCCCTTCTAAATATCGTGAAATGATACGCAAACTCGACCCCAGACGCCGCTCTCACCCATCCCGCCACATACCACCATTCTGTGCGAAACGAGGGATGCTGCCCGTGATCCCTCGGAAAAGAAAATTGCACTGGCGTCATTGCGCGCTCTAACATAAGAATTGACCGCTATCCCCTCTCTCCCTCGCTTGAACGCCTCGTTGCCCAAAGGCGCGATCTCCGGAATTCCTCCCCGCGTGTTGACTATTCTACGTCATTGCATTAGCATACACAAAGATACAAATGGTCTCAGGGGGCGAACACTCTCATGCCGGGTCGCAAACCACACTCCCATAACGAAGCCCATCTGCCGGCGAACGTTGCCGCACCCACACGACCGCCGTTGCCGCCCTCGTATCCCGCAATGCCAGGATATGGTTACGGAGCGGCAGACTTCGATCAAGGCATGGGCGGCTCGGAAAAGACCCTCCGAGACTACGTTGACATCATCCTCAGTCGCATACGCCTCGTACTCGGGGTATTCGTCTGCGTCCTCGTCATCGCGGCCCTCTATACGTTCACACGAACTCCCCTATACACATCCGAAGCCGTGATCGAGCCCGAAGGAGCCGCCCTAGGCGCAGGACAGGAAAAAAGCCTATATGACAAATCCGTGGGCAGCATCCCCAACCAATTGGAAATCTTCAGCAGTTCGAGAAGCCTCGCCGAAGCCTTTAAGAAGCGCATGACCTTCGATGAATTCCCTGAGCTCAAAAAGCCAAGGATGTCCCTCCTCGACAGAATCAAACAATGGGCGCCTC
>JBMFOE010000098.1:0-4454 GCA_049969795.1 Desulfomonilaceae bacterium | reverse complement strand
CACCCCAGCCCATGTCATCGCGAGCATCCCGCCCGCTGTCATTTCGAGTATTCCCACCCTGTCATTTCGAGCGCAGCGAGAAATCTTGGCCCACAGGCCACGAAGATTTCTCAGTCGCGGCCTCTCGCTTCGTTCGAGCCTCGCTCATTGTCGAGGAGGCCGGGTAGGCGTTGTCGCCTCCTGTAAGGTGGTATTTTAAGGGGTTTTGCGGGGTTTTTTCTTCGAGGAGTTGACTATTTTGGTTAATTATGGTGGGATGGATTCAAAGGAGAACATACATTCTCTACGACCCGGATCGACCAGCCGCGCAGAACCAGCGACGCGAAACGCTACTCGCCTCGCGCGACCGGATGCCAGGCCGACCCCACAAAAAATACCCAGGAGACCGCCATGAATCAGACAAGCCATCTCAAACTCATGGGAAACGCCTTCAACAAGCTCCACGAGCAATTGTCCACCATCAGACGCCACCTGGAACAGGTGAGCGATCCCGAAGCCCATAGGCTGTTCCAATCCATGGAGTTCGGGCTGCTTGCGCCCATGCGGAAGTTGCGGAGGCGCTTGGACATCCCGTACGACTGGCACGAACAACGACCGACCAAGGAGGAGTCACGGCTATGAAACGATCGGAAATGGTATGCAGCGCGTGCATCAAGTTTCAGGATGGGTTTTGCCGGAACGCGCCGGAACCCTGCTTCATCCCTGCGCCGGAGAGCCATTGGTGCGCGCAGGGGACGTGGCGGCGCTGGTCGCGGCGCTACCTGGAGATGGAGCCCTATTATTGGGGCGAATGGGAGGAGACGGTGCAGTAGCGGTGACGAGCCGGAAGAGCCCAAAGGCTTGCGCGGAAAGCCGAAAGCCCCCGGACGTCGGGCTCGCGACGCGGACACAAGACGAGGACGACGCGTTCCTGGACGTCGGCGATCGGCTCCGGCGCATCATGGAGGACGCCTCTTTGCCGCTCACAGCATCCCGTGCCATCCACCTCATCGCGCAATTCATGGCCGTGGTGCCTCATTCCTCGAAGGAAGACATGGATCGCCTCAAGATGCTCGACAAGTTCCTCAATACCGCGAGGGCCCTCATGGAGACCCAGCTCAAGACCGAAGACGCTCAATGCCTCCATGAGCGCTTGGACGCCATTGAACGGGAGTTGGCGTCGTGACCGGGCGGATTGTCCTGGTCTTGAACGCACCGCGCCGCGGCGAGGCGTTGACCGGCGCTGCGGTCGATCCGTCCGATTCCATGAGAAAGCCCTTTCGGGGGCCCGCAGCAGCGGGGCTGAGCGCCTCGGCAATCATTGGTCGCGCTTCATTGCGAGAAGGGCGCCGCGGCGCCGTCAGAGGCGACGAGCATTCCAATCCCATTGAATGGATGACCGACAGCAATGAAACATCGAGTACCAGCAACGATTTCCTCGTATCCGGCGGCGGCCTCGAGGACGGTCCAGGCGGCCTGGACGCGCCTGAACCGTCTCATGCCGAGGCTCCACGAGAGGCTGCGCAGCAGAGGCAACGAGCCGCTAGATATTCAGCGTTTCATCGAGAACCTCGAGATCGTGGACAAGCGGGGCGAGACCGTATCCCTGATCATGAATCGGTCCCAGGAGCGGGTGTTTGAAAAGCTGATGGCATGCCGGGAAGACAAGCGACCAGCCCGATTCATCTGCCTCAAGGCGCGTCAGCTCGGCATATCCACGCTCATCGAGGCGTTTCTCTTTGCGTTGATTACCGCGCAGGCCAACCGGACAGCCCTGGTGGTCGCGCACAGCGTGCAGGCCAGCCAGACCCTCTTTTCCATGACCCGACGCTTCTACCGTCGGCTGCCCCGGCCGCTGCGCAGGCCTCTGGGCCGGGACGCGGCCCGCTGCATGGAATACCGGCCGCCGCATGCGTCACGCATCCAGATCGATACCGCGAGCAATCAGGCGTTGGGCCGAGGGAGCACGATCCATTATGTGCACGCCTCGGAAGTGGCCTTTTGGGAGCGGCCAGAAGAGCCAGTCCTGGCCATCAATCAGGCGGTGCCTCGACATTGGGATACCCTGATCTTCTGGGAGTCCACGGCCAACGGCGTGCAGAACTTGTTCCACCGGACATGGTTGGCCGCGCAACGCGGGGATTCAGACATGGAGCCGATCTTTTTGTCATGGGAAAGCTTCCCTGAATACAGCCTGCCCACAGCCCCGGGCGAGCGATTGGCGCTCACGGACGCGGAGTCGGAGTATGCCGAGACGCACGGCCTCACGCCGGATCAGATGAAATGGGCGCTCCATACCATGAAATCCCAGTGTCATGATTCGTGGGAGAAGTTTCATCAGGAATATCCCGCGTCGCCTGAACTGGCCTTCATTTTTACGGGCATGCCCTGGTTCGACGCGGCGGTTCTGGCGAAGATGATGAAGGATACGGCGTGCGCCCCCATTTTCGTCGGCAGGATCGAATCTCAGTGTCCGGACAGCCTCGCGCCTGCGCTCGCAGAAGACCCGTCCGGCCCGTTGGCCATATGGAAGCATCCCTGGGAGTCGCATTCATACGCGCTGGGCATGGATGTGGGCGAAGGCGTGGGCGGTGATTACACGGTCATTCAGGTGATCTGCCGGGAGACCGGCGAGGTTGCGGCCATGTACCGCTCCAATAGGGTGAAACCGGAAATAGCCGGCATGGACGCGTGCCTCCTCGCCGCGTATTACCGGTACGGACTCCTCGGCATCGAACGCAACGGCCCGGGCTTGGCCGCGCTCACCGTCTGCGAGCACGGCGGCGGCCGGTTCCCGCTGCGTCAAGGCTATCCCAATCTCTACTATCACACCTTGACCGACGTGCGGGAACCCCGGGAGACCACCCGGTTGGGCTGGCTCACCACCAGCGTCACGAAGCAAACCATGCTGGCGCGGCTCGCCGAGTCCGTCAGGTGCGGCGCGTTGACCATCTACGCGAGGACGACCCTGCTGTGCATGCAGGGCTTTGTCTGGGATGCGGAGCGACGGGCGTTCAAACAGACCTACCGCGCAACCGGCGACCGCCTCACCCATGACGATGAGATCATGGCGTTGGCCATTGCCGAGGAGATGCGCTGGCGCGGCCTCGCGGGCCGTTTCATGCCGTTTCCTGTTTCTGACCGCGAGTTCTGATGCCGCTGGACCGCGTGACGCTCAAGGCCCAGCGGCTCTACGACGGCGCGATCGCGGTGGCCGGACGGTCTGCGACCCTACTGTTTAGCAGAATATGGGCTGGCGTGGGCTGGCCGGAATCGGAGCAGGGCGCGCTCTGCGTGCTCGGCGAATCCTTTGAAGGCGTGTACCACGGCCTAGCTGAATCGCGGGGGAGCCTCTTCGAGCTGGGGAGCGCTGCGGAAACCGCGCGGCGGGAATTGCTGGTGGAGTGCTTTTGGGTTGACGCGTCCGACGACGTATCTGTCACCTACTTCCGGCGCCTCGATTTCTCGGGCCGGAAGGCCCCGGCAAAGCCGAGGCTCGGCGGCGGTCGCAGCCCCTTGCATGTGCGCGCCCCTGGGTACGCAGACGCCGAGGACAGACCCGCGATCGTCAGCGTGCGGGACGCGTACCGGGAACACTTTCGCGCGGCCCTGGAGACCCTGGCCGGAGTCGCGGCCGCGGGCAGACTGGTCATCCCCCAAGACCTCTGCCCCAGCGCGGCCTTTGCCTTGAAAAGAGACCTGGCCTACCTCTTGCAGTCGCCCGTCATTAAGGCGCTTGTCTGGGTCCTTACGGCCATGGAATCCACCCGAGACCAGGCCCCGAGAGACGCGGGACCGGACGACGGCTGGTACCGCAATTTCCGCCGCACATGACTTGATTCCCATTCCATGATATGAGAATGGCAGACCCTGATCACAAGGAGCGAAGACGAATATGGACCTCATGTACTCACCGTTTGACGACATGCCCGCGGCCCCTGGCCCGGCCGTCCAAGAACCCTCGACGCCTGCCGCGCCCACGTCCGACGACCTGATCGACTCGGGAGGCCTCGCTGCCGCGCCCCGCCGCGTCCCGGACAACGACTGGGACGACGAAGAAGACTTCGACGACCTGGAAGAGGAATTGGACGAAGATTGGGACGACGAAGATTTCGACGACGAAGACTACGATGACGATGAGGACTACGACGACGAAGACTATGACGAGGATGACGACTTCGAAGACGACCTCGAGGATGACTTCGAGGACGACGAATTCGACGACGACTACGATGAGACGGACGACGAAGACGACGAAACCAATTGATGCAGGCGACCGCTGCGTTTGAACCTTGCCGGGCGAGCCGGCCCTATTGTTGCCCACGCGGCCTCTGCGCCGTGAATGCCATGAAATGAATCCCAAGCCCCGCTCCTGCGGGGCGCATTACGATAGCCCAGGGCAACGCCCTGGGTACAGAGGCGACGGCACCTGATTCGTGTTTCCGGACTCGATCCAGCGCCCAGAAAACTCACAT
>JBMFOE010000097.1:0-4773 GCA_049969795.1 Desulfomonilaceae bacterium | reverse complement strand
CCTATGGATACAAATACGGATATAGCGGATATTTGAGCTATCATCTTTACGGTCGGTACCACAGTTACGGCGGCTACGGCGGTTATGGCCGCGATTACTACGCCAATTATCACTACTATTCGTCCGGCAATTCCGATAACAAGGGCTAGGCGAGTCTCGCCTCGAGAATCAGGCCGCGCATTTCTATAGCACTTCGCTACACTTCTGTCAGAATGAGGTTCGGGTTGTCGAGTTCCCAAGTTCTTTTGCAAACCGCTGCGGCCTTCGGAGAAAAGGACCTTTGTCATTTTACCTGAAAATGCCATCGTTCTCTTCGGAACGGTATTTTCATCTCCCCGTACGACCCGCTTGTCACGGGAGTTCGAAGGAGCGAGGCTCGAACGAAGTGAGAGAGAGCGACTGAGAAATCTTCTTCGTCTGCGGGCCAAGATTTCTCGCTGCGCTCGAAATGACAGGGAGTGAGGCGCTCGAAATGACAGAGAGTGAGGCGCTCGAAGTGACATGCAACGAGTCAACAGCGCAATTCGCGAGTAATTCTGAGAAGCGCTATACTCAAACGCGCCGCCGCTGTCTAGACTCGCTCGGCGTTGCCTATTTCACGGCGTCTTCAAGCGTGCACGTCTTGCCCGGCTCTTTCTTGCGAAGCTCGCTGTCCAGTTCTTCTTTCTTGATCTGACGTATCACCAAGAATGGCTCGAGCTTTTCCGTCTTACGGTTCCACACAAACTGTTTCAGGTCGATAATCGGCCCTTCATCCCTGTAGAGAATCGCCCACCACTCGTCGTCTTCTTTGACGTAGCAAATCTTGAGTCGAATTACGCTTCCGAGTTCTTTTGCTTCGTCGAGCGCGGCAAGTCGGACCCGCTCACGCTCCGGCAGCGACCTCCTGTCAACGTCCTTGCCTTTGCCTTCCCCAGTCTTTTCGCCGGAAGACCCGCCTCCGGTTTCATCCTGCGCCGCCTTCGGCTTGATGAGCTTTGCTGTCGCCTGGTCTTCTTTTTTTGTTCCTTCCTTGGCGTCAGGCTTTGCTGCGGGGGTCGCTGCCTTGCCTTTTTCGAGCTTGTCCCAGAGGCTGACGCCCTGCCTGATGCAGCCGCTAAACAGCGCGGCGCATGCGCACAACACAATGGCGCACAGCCACGTCCGCCGCAGGCGCTCGCGCCCCCATGCCCGCCTCTCTATGGCGCCGTCGCTACTGCTCACTCTCTTCTTCCCTATCTCCCATCTCCCCCGCGCCGAGATCCTTCGCACCACTCAGGATGACAGCGTTGGTAGTTGTTTGTTGTTCGTTGGTGGTTGCTCGTTGTTTGTTGTAGGCGCTCCAATTCCTCATCATTGATCACATTGACCATTGATCATTACTCATTGAACATTAAACATTAAACATTAAACATTAAACATTCCCTTCTTCCCCATCTCCCATCTCCCATTTCCCCCCCATGCCCACCTCCTCCGCGCCTACCACACCCTTTTCTTTGGCTCAAGCATTATTTTTTCTTGACGTGTGGACAGCCTACTGCTATGATCATTTTGCCCGAAAAAGGGTATTGCATCCACGGAGAAGACACTGTGTACAAGAGCATGGCGTCAATGATCCTCGGGGCGGCTGCGGCCATTGCCTTCGCGGCAAGCGTGTACGCCGGCGGGCCTTGCAACGGCAAACCCGCGGCGCCTCTCGACGCGAGCCTTATGGCCTTCAAGGAACAAGGCGTGTGGTACGACCTGTGTGAAGCGCCAGCGTATCTCGTGAGGATACCGCCGCACTATGCCACGTATGGGCCGCCGCCGATTCCCTGTTGCCCTGTACCCGTGCAGGCGCCGGCGACGCCGCCTGTGAAGATAAAATAGGCGTTACGGAGATGCGGGAATGAAGAAGTTGATCGCTGTGTCAGTCATAGTCGGCTTTGCCGTGTGTTCATTCCCGGCTTCCGCACACGCATTTGGAATTCTCCGAGTCATCTTTGACGGGATTGCCAATGCCGTCGGGCTCGATCGTGGGAGCATTCCCAAAGCAGCGCCGAGGACAAACCCTCAACCCCGCGACATGTTGGGGACGCCGCTGCCCAAGAATCCTGAATCGCAAGGCGCATACATCCGAGCTGAGGGATTCTGAGGGGGAGCAGCTACTGAGGGAGGGGGGCTCGTTGGTCGAGTCACGTGAGCTGACCAGCGGGAAAGCGTCCACCACGCGCAGTTGGTTGTGGCGAGGTACATCATTGGATCTGTGATCCATGAGGTGCATCCCACAAGCCGACAAAAAAAACACCCAAATCCGAAAAGTATCGTCATTCCGGGAAGATAGAGTGATGGTATAGGAGCGAAGCTTATGTCCAAAATTCCCGGAACACCCTAAAACGCCTCTAGAACCCATAGCCGATCACCGTCGTATACACCACTTGTCCAAACTTCTGTCTTGAATATGATGACTTTCATTGTCTGCGTCACCGCGCCTGATATGGCATGCCGAACTCGAGCGGGGAGCTATGTCCGTATCGGCCCCGACTCGATCGGGGATCCACCTTCCTGGATTCCCACTTCCGTGGGAATGACAGAAACGCTGAAGATCCATGCCTCCTGGATTCCCACTTCCGTGGGAATGACATCCAAGGGAAGACAGCGCAAGTCGCGATTATTTGCGCACATGGCTCTATCCCACTGAAAACACACCCTTGAACAACGCCCCATGAACGAACACGTCATCATTCTCGAGCCCGGGCGCGCCGAGAAAAACTACTGGCAAGACCTGTGGCGCTACCGTGAGCTCTTCCTCATCCTCGCATGGCGAGATGTGGCCGTCCGGTACAAGCAGACCATCATCGGCGTGGCATGGGCGGTCGTCCGACCATTCCTCACCGTGGTGGTGTTTACCGTGATATTCGGGAAGCTGGCCAAACTCCCCAGCGAGGGCGCCGCGCCGTACGCGCTCATGGTCTATGCCGGCATGCTCCCCTGGTATCTCTTCTCTACCGCGCTGGGAGAGGCATCGAACAGCCTCGTGAACAACGCCAACCTCATCAGCAAGGTATATTTCCCTCGGCTGATGGTGCCGTCAGCCACCGTGGTCGTCTCTTTGGTGGATTTCCTCATCAGCTTCGTCATCCTCATCGGCATGATGATATGGTACCAGTTCATGCCCGGCCCCGAAATCCTTTTGCTGCCCCTTTTCATCATCCTGGCGTTGTTGGCCAGCATCGGCCCAGGACTGTGGATCACCGCCCTCAACGTGAAATACCGCGACTTCCGCTACGTGATCCCCTTTATCGTCCAGTTCGGCCTCTACGTGTCTCCGGTAGGGTTCAGCAGCAGCGTCATCCCCGACAAATGGCGCCTCTTGTATAGCCTCAACCCCATGGTCGGCGTCATCGACGGCTTTCGCTGGTGCATATTAGGGGGGGAGAGTCCCCTTTACTGGCCGGGGTTCCTCGTGAGCCTCGCCATTGTCGCCTTCTTCCTATGGCTCGGCATCACCCGCTTCCGGAACATGGAGAAGACGTTTGCAGACATTATATAGGGAGATGGGAGATGAGCCTGCGGCAGAAGATGGAAGATGGGAGATGGGAGATGGAAGATGGAAGATCGGGAAGAAGGGAATGATTAATGGTCAATGTTTAATGTTTAATGTTTAATGTTTAATGATTAATGATTAATCTTTAATCTTTAATGTTTAATGATGAGGAATTGGAGCGCCTACAACAAACAACCACCAACAAACAACAAACAACCACCAACGAACAACGAACAACCACCAGCGTTGTCATCCTGAGCGAAGCGAAGAATCTCGGCGCGGGTTAAAGAGGGAACATGGGAGATGGAAGATAGGAGATCGGAGATCGGGAAGAAGGCAGTCTCCAGCGCTGAATGTTGAATATAAATTTTGGGCTGGGCACGGTCCACAATGTATGGGCCGCTGGCAAGAGAGGTGGTCAAGAGCTTTCAGAGGAAGGACGCCAATGCCTACACCTCGGTCTTGACGAGACCTCTTGAACGTGGAAGCATGGATGCGTGAGTAATCACCACAGCATTCAACAAGAGGTTTTTGGGTGTCTCTCAAGAGGCAAGCAAAATGTGGAGGAACAATGAGTGCCTATACAGCGAAGTACTTAAAGACATCCACAGGCTACATGGGGCAACTGGTTGAATGGCCTGAAGTCGTTACGGAAGGCGAAGATCTGGATGAATGTAGGGAGATGCTCAGGGACGCCCTGAAAGAGATGCTTTTGGCATATATGCAACTCGGCAAGGAAATACCCTTGGGAAACGCATTGATAGAGCAACTGTCTATTGAGGTTGATAGTGTCCGTCAAACGGCGTGAACTCGTAAAGTATTTTGAAAAACATGGCTACCGTCTGCTTCGTGAGGCGGCATAATGCTCGAAAAAGACCTGTTAGAGCGTATCACAATAGATCCTCGTATCTTCGGCGGAAAACCCATCATTCGCGGACGCCGACTCGCAGTCGAACACGTCTTGGGGATGCTCGCCGCAGGGGACACCATCGAGGCTATCCTCGACGGATATCCCTGGCTGGAAAAGGAAGATATCCTCGCATGTTTGGCTTTTGCGAGGAGAGCAGTCGGACGCGAACGAGTAGAATTCGTGCCGAATGATATGACGCCGTGAAACTATTACTGGACACTTGTGTATCGAGACAAGCCGTTGAGGAATTGTGATCGGCAGGCTATGACGTGATTTGGGTTGGTGAATGGCCCGATGATCCTGGCGATGATGAGATACTCACGAAAGCTTACACTGAGCGACGGATGCTTGTCACCTT
>JBMFOE010000096.1:0-4793 GCA_049969795.1 Desulfomonilaceae bacterium | reverse complement strand
CCACGGCTATTTTCGGATCCTTGGCCTTCAGATCCTTCATGATGTAGTCAAACATCAACTGGATCTGGGTTTCATAGGTAGCGCCCAGTACAAAGACATACGGCTTGTGGGGCTTGTAAAATTCTTCGGCTAAGGCGTTCGGGATGTTCACCACGTGATGCTTGTCGATCAAGTCGAATAATGCAATGGTCTGCGGGGTTCCACCCATCGTGGTGATGGTCAACACTTTGTCTCGAAAAAGGAGCTTGTTAAATGCCGAAATTGCCAGCGGCGTCTTAAACTGGTCATCCTCCCAGATGAGATTGATCTTTCGCCCAAGAATCCCTCCGGAATCGTTTATGTGGTTGAAAGTGTCCTGAATACCCCACCCTTCTGGAAGCCCAAGGGCTGCTACGGGCCCTGTCTTTACGAGAATCATCCCCAATTGGATGGAATCTTTGGTGACCCCGCGGACTTCGGAATGCGCTATCGTCGCACTCAAAATGCTGAGGCATAGCATCAACAACACGGCTGGATACGTCTTTCTCGACTTCATTTTCCTTTGCCCTCCTTATAGGTATCGCTAGGTCCATTGAACGACATGTTTTGCTGCGGGCATCTCAAGGGTCAGAGCACGCGTAGCATCTGGGATTTGTTCGTTACCTCCACATTTCAGTAGGTAAATGGCCAGTTCCTGAAGCTCGTCTTGATTCGCGTCCAGATTCCGCAGAGTCCTGTTGGCTCCGCAATAAGAAAAATCATGATGAGCAACCCGAACGCGGCGACATTCCATTCTTCGTCATAGAGGCCTTGCATGAACGGCAACTGCCGTCCCAAAATATCCGCGGCGCCCTTGATTATGTCGGGCATGACTGTCAAGAAAACCGCGCCGATTATTGAACCGAGTATTGACCCAAGGCCGCCCACGATGATCATAGCGATGTATTCTATTGAGAGCAGGAGCGTGAAATTCTCCGGGTGTAGATAGGTGGTGACATACGAATAGAGCGCACCAGCGATCCCGCCGTAAAATGAGCTGATGGCGAAAGCCATAACCTTGTACCGCGTCAAGTTCACGCCGATGACTTCCGCGGCCACGTCCCTATCTCTTATCGCTACAAAAGCTCTCCCAATCCTCGTCCTGAGAATGTTCTTGGCCGCGAGAGTCAGGATACCCACGAGAAAAATAGTCACATAAAAGAGTTTATTGGGGTCTCCCATAGAATAGCCGAACAAACTTGGAGCGGGAACCGAAATCCCTCTTACCCCCATAGTAACTGACTCCCAGTGTGTGATGCCATATTCTACCACCACGCCAAACGACATGGTTGCCATGGCAAGATACAACCCTTTCAGCCGCAGACAAGGGAAACCCAACAGAATCCCGAAAAAAGCGGCCGATATACCGCCGATGGGTATCGCGATCCAAAACGGAAAAGCAAATCGAGAGGCAAGTATCGCAGAAGTGTATGCGCCCAAAGCCACGAAAGCAGCGTGTCCCAGTGAAATTTGCCCCGTCAGCCCCGTGAGGATGTTCAGTCCGATTGCTGCAATGATTGCTATTCCAGAAATATTTACCATGTAGATGACGTAAGGGTCGGCCCACAAAGGGAGGGACAGCATGAGGAGGGAGAATAGGACGACCCAAAAGCGCACCCAGATCGTTTGAAAGATACGAATATCCTCTCGGTAAGATTCTTTAAATGTCTTGCTTCTCATCCTTCTCCGTCACGCCGTGGACGCCTTCAAATGGGCTTTTTGTTGATCTCTCTCACACTCGCTCGATTTCCGGCTTTCCAAACAACCCGTAGGGCCGTACCATCAGCACCAGAAACAGGACTACGAAAGAGGAAAGGTCTTTGACTCCGGGCATTGTCTGGTCGAGGTACCCTCCCACGAGGGTTTCGATAACTCCGATTACCAGACCACCAATAATGGCCCCAGGAATGCTCTCAAGCCCTCCCAGAATCACTGCAGGGAACGCTTTGATGGCGATAAGAGAGATGCCTATGTTCAGCACCATCACATTGGCCAGAAAAACCCCCGCCACTGCGGCTACAGCGAAACCTATTCCCCACGTCAATGCAAACACTCGCTTGACGCTGATTCCCATGAGCATGGCGGTATCTTGGTCGTTGGCCACTCCCCTCATGGCGAGTCCCTGCTTGGAATACTGAAAGAAAATGAAGAAGGCGATCACGAGCAGCGCCGATATTACCATGGCCCATAGGTGGGTACGCGATAGCACTAGCCCGGCAAAACTAATGGCAGCGTCGCTAAAGGGCGAGGGGAAAACCTTGTTGTCATGTCCGAAGACAATACCGGACACGCTTCTGAGAAAAATGGACAACCCTATAGTGACCATGACCACTGCAAACTGGGGCTCGCCTATCATCGGACGCAAGACAAGGCGTTCAGTCAGAAACCCAAAGAGGAGAGCTGCGCCCATGGTGAGCAGAATGGCGACGTAAAAAGGCATGCCAGACGTTATCAATACATAGCAAAGAAAAGCCCCGATCATCATGGCCTCTCCGTGGGCAAAATTCATGATGTCCGTGGCCTTATAGATCAGTACGAATCCCAGCGCCGCCAACGCGTACAAGCCGCCAACGGCGATTCCAGAGATCACGAGCTGCAGGAAATACGTCAACGATTCATTCAAAATACTATTGCTCCACAAAGGAAAGTGACTCTGTCCGAAAATCGAGCGAGGGGCTGCCTACCCAGCCTTCACAGTTGCCTCATTGTTCGTCACGAATACATGGACTCGATGAGCTCCTTAAATTTCTTCTCTATATAAGCGCGTTTTACTTTCATGGTGGCCGTCAGTTCCTCGTCGTCTTGATCTAGTTCCTTGTCGAGGATAATGAATTTCTTGATCCTTTCTACCTGCGCGAAGTTTCCATTCGTCTTTTCTACTTCGCCTTCAATAAGTTTGCGGACTTCTGGATGGGTAGCCAGACTCTTGTAGTTGGTGTAGGCGATGCGCTTGTTTTGCGCCCAGTGCGCTACGGTCTCGAGCTCGATCTGTATGAGGCATGAGACGAACTTGCGGCGGTCGCCGATGACGATAGCTTCCTTAATATATGGACTGAATTTCAGGCTGTTCTCCAACTCCGAGGGAGCGATATTCTTGCCGCCGGCTGTAATGATAATATCCTTCTTACGGTCGGTGATCTTGAGATGGCCGTCGCTGTCAAGTTCTCCGACATCTCCCGTATGAAGCCAGCCGTCCTTCATAATCTCTTTCGTTGCTTCCGGATTGCCATAGTATCCGAGAAATACCGAATCGCCCCTCTGTAGAATTTCACCGTCCTCGGCTATTCGAATCTCTACGCCGGGAATCGGTTTGCCAACGCCGCCTATCTTGATTTCGTCATTTGGAGGCATGCACGATATGCCGCTCATTTCGGTCATCCCATAGCACTCCCGAACAGGTACGCCTATGGCATGATAAAACCTCATAAGGTCCGGCGACAAAGGCGCCGCGCCGCTCACGAAGATACGGGCATTCAGCAGTCCCAATTGATTTCGCAAAGGGCGAAACAGCATGAGATAGGCGAGGCCATAGAGCAGTTGCCACCGCAAGGGGACTCGCTGCCTTTTAAGCTTAAACTCGGACACTCTTATCCCGAGGGGGAGCATGGCATTGAAAATCCATCGCTTAAAGAAAACAGCATCTTGCATCCTAATCATGATATTTGAGTGCATTTTCTCCCAAATACGAGGCACATTGAGGAACGCCGTGGGAGAAATCTCGCTTAGGTCCTCCTGAAGCGTCGCAACGCTTTCCGCGAAATTGACCGTGCAGCCCGCCCACATTGGGAAGATGAGCGAGAACATCCGCTCGGCAATGTGACAAAGGGGCAGGGCCGACACAAACGAATCAGTGTGGCGAAAGTCCAAAATCTGCGATAGGCCTCGGATCATCGCGATCATATTCTTGTGGCTGATCATAGCGCCTTTGGGTTGCCCCGTGGTGCCGGAGGTATATACTATTATCGCCGGATCATCCGGGTTCGTGCCCTGCACGATCTGCTCGAACAGTTCAGGGCTTCGTTCGTGAACTCGCGCCCCTATGGCCTCGACATCTTTGAAGCTTATGATCATAGGCTCCTGGTAGCGGCGCAGCCCTTTCATATCGACGACAATGATTTTCTTGAGATTCGGCACGCTTGCCTTGATCTCTAAAACCTTGTCCACTTGCTCCTGATCTTTCGCCACAACAAAGCTGGATTCGGAATTCTCAAGGATGTACTTTACTTGACTTGCAACATCTGTAGGATAAATGCCTACGGTTACTGCAGATAAGCTTTGCGTTCCAAGGTCTGCGTAAAGCCATTCTCTACAATTGTCTCCCAGTATGGAGAGCTTGTCGCCCTTCTTGAGCCCGAGCTCTTTGACGCCGAGGGCAAAATTCCGTACGTGGCGCCAATACTCGGCCCACGTAGTGCGTTGCCAGATGCCGAGATCTTTTTCTCGCAAAGCGACGCGATCGGCAAAGCGGACGCTGTTCCGTGCGAGGAGTTTCGGGAGAGTGTCAGGGTCCATACCTAATACAGTCCTCTTATTCCTGGCCCAAATACGCTGCAATAACATGCGGATCGGACTGAACTTCTGCCGGCGTTCCCTCTCCAATTTTTGAGCCAAAGTCCAGTACGGTCACCATGTCTGCTATGTCCATCACGACCCCCATGTCGTGTTCCACCATAATTATTGTGATTTCCATTTCTTCCTTTATGTCCAGAACGAAGCGGGCGATATCCTCGGTCTCTTCCACGTTCATCCCTGCCACGGGCTCATCCAACAAAAGG
>JBMFOE010000095.1:0-5006 GCA_049969795.1 Desulfomonilaceae bacterium | reverse complement strand
GGTGTAGGAGGGCGTCGTTGCGAACGAAGCGTGGCAATCTCATGCGCAGTGAAAGCCTCGGGCAACGGTGAGTGTCAGGGAGTTCCTCCGCTGTCATCCCCGACGTGATGGGGTATCCAGGCTCATTGTTCGCAGCCGTTAAGAACTATCTCGGGTGCAAGTCCCATAGACCCTAGAAAATGTGGCCAGGTGTTGTCGAAAATACCGTGAAACGCCGGCCCAACTCCACCACAGTTTGTTGCTCCTTCATTGCCTCCAATGCCACCTTGGCCTTGAAAGCCGATCCATGATTTCTTCTGGGTTTGCTTGCCATCACGCTACTCCTATCACGATCCCTCGGTTTAGAGCAGCTCTCCCACTTATGTCACTGTCCAATTTTTCTTTTGTGCTTATATTGCTCTTCATCAGGGCACAGTGTAGAATTTGTACGAGTCTAATTCCGGATGGATGGAAGCGAAAAGGGCCGAAGAATGGAATCAGAAGCAATTAAAGCCGTTGTTGAAATGATGGAGGGTCTCCCTGATACATTACAGCATGAGATGGTCAGATACTTGAGAGATTACCTTGAAGACTTGAGAGACGAACAATCGTGGGATGAAAAATTTAAGAAGTCCCGGGATAGCTTGGCGAGACGAGCAAAGTGTGCTTCGGAGCAGATCGAATCCGGCATGGTCACGCCCCTGGACCACGATCTCTTATGAGATCGTACGTTCTTCCGTCGTTCTGGGAGGCTTACAAGAAACTGAGTCAGGAGAATCGAGTTCAAGCCAGGAGGGCTTACCGACTCTGGGAAGGCAATCCTTTTCATCCGTCTTTGCGTTTCAAGTGTGTCAATCCAGTGGATCATATTTGGTCGCTAAGAATCAGCAGAGGATATAGAGCGCTTGGCATAAGGGACGGAGAAATCGTAACGTGGTTCTGGATTGGCAACCACGATGACTACGATCGATTCGTTGGGCAATAACAAGCGGGGGAATGATTTCGAAAAAGAGGAGCATCTTGGGGGCGTAGGAGGGCGTAATTGCAAGCGCAAGCTGACCGCCTCATCCGCAGTGAAAGCTTTGCACACTTGGCGCGCAGTTCTTCTCCTGTCATCCCCGACTCGATCGGGGATCCAGCATTCTTGCGGTTGAGCCCTCGCTCGCGATGAGCAACGGATGCGGTCAAGATTGGTACTTTCTTTGATGGCGATCGCCAAGCCAAATGCACCTGGAAAGGCCGGCCCCATTCGGTAACCGGCTGACGCTCCTTACGAGCTTGCAACGTTGCGCTGGCAGTGAAGGCCGATCCTTCACTTCCTCCTGGGTCTTCGCGCCGCACTGGTTCACCCTTTTCGCCATGCCTGCGGCGTTCGAGAGCAGCCGCGTCGCTTATGCCATTGTCCTATTTTTCCAGACCATCTATCATCGCATGGCTGTCTGCAATGCACTCGAATTGAAATACGCCCGGCCGGAATCCCAACTCATTTTTCACTTCCACGCATTCTCGGCCGGATCCTACCGCCAGTACTATGATCCCTTTCTCCGATGCATATCGTACCACCTCGGGCAAGACATGAAGTCCTCCTGCGCAGCCAATAATCTTTCGCCCACGATATTCCGGGAAAAACTCCCATACCTCTCTCATGGTTTGCAGCACGTTGTCCACATCGTCGTAGCTGATCACACGCGTGGTCCGAACCGTGATGACAAATTCCCCGAACTCAGCGATGCAATCAAAACAAGCTACTTTGTGGCCATCCAGCGGATGCCGTCGGACCTGCCTTGTCTGTACAAGACACACCTCGCGCGAAGCCGCCCCCAGCATCCGGCCAAGCAAGGAGCCAAGACAAGGTGCGATGACGTCCTCGGAGAAAGTTCCCTGCCTATCCCAAATCTCGGCCCACTCGAGGTTTTGTTGATACCGCTCTCGTGTATATAGTTTGTTGCGGGTATCCTCGTCAAAGGAGTCGCAACTCTGACCAACTAACCAGCCGGGCCTCGGCATCCCGTATCTGTCGGCAAGGTTCACCACGAAATTTTTCAGCAGATTGAATTCGTGGGTCAGCCGTTTCAGTTCATCCGACAGTTCCTCTATCCGGGTTTCTAACGCCGCCTCCCTGCTGTCCTTCACCTCAAGACACAACTCCATGGCTTCCCTTATGTTTCGGAGCGCCTCTTCCCTCGTCATCCCCCGGCTCACGCAACCCGGGATGGAAGGACATTCCGCAATCCACGCGCCGTCTCCATCTTGATTTATGTTCACAATGAAGTTCAGTCTAGCCCTCCTACGAGAAAAATTTCCAGGCGCGTATTTTCGGTAGCCCCGGCGCCGCCATCTTACCATAACAGACAGCGGGATTCAGCATGGAGTTCCTCTCAGCGCGAAAAAAGGCGCTAGTTGTGGCCGGATTATACTTGGGAGTGCAGCCTGCCAGGCTTGCATCCAGCAAGGAAATCAAGAATAATGGCTGTAGATCTCTTGCAGGGGCGGAATTCTCCATGCCGGCACATAACCTTATACGAAGGATTTACAACGCCTTGCCGCCAACACTGCGATATCATGCGTGGCGCTTGAAGCGGGCCAAAGACGTCCGGGATACAAGAGATTGTCTCACAGCCATACCCGAGCAAACCCTCTCGTTTTCAGCGCTATCCCCTGGTCTGAACATTATCGGTTTTTTCTCTTCCGTAATGGGGCTGGGAGAGGCCGCCTGGTCCACATGGCGAGGCGTCTCTGAAGTAGGGCTGCCAGCCCATATTGTTGACATTCCTCTGATAGATCGAATCAGCGCCGACGTTGTTTTGCCTCAAAAACAAGTCAATACATGTTTTCCAATAAACGTGTTTCATTTCAATCCTGACTTGATACGGCTGCTTATGCGCGAAGAATTGTCCTATTACTATCGCTCGGCTCGCTATAACATTGGATACTGGTTTTGGGAGACAACGAGATTGCCCGAGTATTGGGTTGAAGCAGCGTCTCTCTTCGACGAAATCTGGACAGGATCACAATTCTGCTGGGAAACTTTCGCCGGAAGCATTGGTAAGCCCGTATTCAAGATACCCCTGAATCTGTATCCGACGGCTGAGCTGGACCAAGCATCAGCGCGAGAAGAATTAGGACTGCCCACAGATCGATACATCTTTCTAACCATGATGGATGTCATGAGCCAACCGGAGCGTAAAAATCCCCTCGCCGCTCTCGATGCCTTTGATAAAGCTTTTGAGTACGGGAACAAGGAGGTATGTCTCGTGGTGAAGGCACTCAACCGAATACCAGGCGCACATGACGAACTCATGCAACGATGCGCAAAAAATCCTGGCATCATCGTGATCGACAGGGCGTTGTCGCGAAACGAACTGAATGCTCTCGTCAATGCCGTGGATTGTTTCATGAGCCTTCATCGGGCAGAGGGTTTTGGATTGCCTATCGCGGAGGCCATGTCTTTGGGGAAACCGGTTGTCGCAACCGGCTGGTCGGGCAATATGGAGTTCATGACCGAGGAAAACTCGTTTCCCGTGGATTACACGCTGAAAAAATTTGATCGCCCGGCCCTTCCTTATCCCAAAGGAGGCTTGTGGGCTGAGCCAAACATTGAGCACGCCGCAGCTATCATGAGAACATTGGTTGACAGCCCTGGAATAGGCGTAGGGGTAGGCCAAAGGGCCAAGGCAGACATTTTGCGGTCACTGTCGCCGCAGAAAACTGGCGCCTCAGTTCGCAGTCGCCTCGAAGAAATCTGGTGCAACCTAAAATGAAAGAGGTTCAACCATTCTTCAACCTGTGGAGATCCATATCCACCATGAGTCTGATCATGTCCTCGAAAGAGACCTTTGGCTGCCAGCCCAGTTGTGTGCGCGCCTTGGTCGGGTCGCCGCATAACGGTTTGCTTTCAGGAGGCCGAGTAAGGGATTCGTCGATCCGGGTGTACTCGCTCCAGTCCAGGCCCACATGACCAAAGGCGATATCCAATATGTCGCGGACAGCGTGAAGTTTGCCTGAAGACAACACGTAATCGCCCGGTTCGTCGGCGTTCATCATGAGCTGCATGGCCTCCACGATGTCACCGGCGTAGCTCCAGTCCCGGAGGCTGTCCAAACTGCCGAGGTTGACAGCGTCCTGTCGTCCCAGCTTGATAGCTGCCGCGGCCATCGTGATCTTTCGACTCACGAAGCGAGGCGGCCTCCATTCCGACTCGTGGTTGTAGAGGATGCCGGAACACGCAAAGATCCCATAATGTTCGCGATAGTTCTTGACAAGGTAATATGCGAAGACCTTGGACGAACCATAGGGGTTGTCAGGGTTAAACCGCGTTTCTTCGTTCTGCGGCGACTCTTTGGGATGGTGGCCGAACATCTCGCTGCTGCACGCCTGGAAGAAGCGCGTGGACGGGCTCTCTTCTTTGATGATGTGGAGTATCTCGCCGACGGCATAGCCGTTGATCTTTTCCACGTCACGGGGCGCGTCCCACGAATAGGGAATGAAGGAGATGCCGGCAAAATTGTAGAGGTAAGTCGGCTGCTCCAGGCGTATGATGTCGCGGAGGACGTCGTGGTCGCAGATGCTTGCCTGCACGAGGCTGAGGCCATTCTGCGGGAGATGCGGGATGGTCTCGTTGCCCATATCTTCGGGCAGGAGGACGCCGATGACGGAAAAACCCTGCTGCACAAGAGAGCGGCCCAAGAAAAAACCGTCTTGTCCTCCGATACCGAGAATGAGTGATTTCATGGGATGCCTTTCTCAGGATCGTCTAGGTCTAGAAGGGATTTTCTGGGGTCTTGCGCTGTCCAGGGTACACCACAATTTACGACGCGAGGTTGGGTCGGTTTGGAAGGCCTGTCCGTGATTCCCCGGGGCCCTTCGGACCATGATCGATGATCCCTTGTCCGTTCAGATCTGGGAGCAGCCTGAACACTCATGCCGCTATTCATTTTTCCCAGACCATCTATCAACTCAGGGAGAAAATTGATAGATAATGGGTCTATAGCGCGGTTCAGGAATAGGTTTCCCCTGAGCCCGGGCTG
>JBMFOE010000094.1:0-5054 GCA_049969795.1 Desulfomonilaceae bacterium | reverse complement strand
GTCCTGGAATTGAGGCTGTTTTTTTCCGTCCTGAATTCGAGAGAGGACAGCGTTCCCTGCGATGGAGCGGGGATGGAGTGAGGAGGAGAGAGGCGTGTCGCGCAGTGGCATGATATTCATAAGTTTTATCGGCATGGTGTTGTTGTTGCAGGCTCTTGGCGGATGGCAGGCGTATGCTCAGGGTACCGGAAGCTCGCAGGAACTTGAGCGGGTGGATGTGGAGCCGCCTGAACGTCGAGCCGGAATGAGCCTCGGCGCCGGGGGCCGTGGGTTTGGATACGATCAACCTATACCATCGGGTCAAGAGCGGTCGGACTTTCCGCTGAGCCCGAGTCAGGTGGTGTCGCCCACCGGTCGAGTGGCCAACCTCGCCGCAGTCCCCTCGGCCATCTCGGTCGTGGAAAACACCGGCATCACCGCCCAAGGAAGAACAGACCTCAGGGATTTTGTCCGAGGAATTCCAGGGGTAACCGTGGGCCTCTCTAACAGCGGCACGGGAAACCCCTATATCGGGATAAGAGGGTTTGATGGTTTAGGTCCTGCAGCCCAACGCATCGCCTTTGTGTTTGAAGGCCGAAACATGGAAACGCCACGGGGCGATCCTCAGGTTGACTTTGTTTTCCCTGAAATTATTGAGAGAGTGGAGGTCATGCGTGGAGACGGCACAATACAGTTCGGGAACAAGGCAATAGGAGGGACGGTCAACATCCTGCTGAAAAAACCGCGTCAAAACCCGGGTCTATATTTCGGCTCAGAAGCGTCGTCATGGAGTGGGGAAAGACACTGGGTAGCCGCTAATGTCGTGCGCGGGCCGTGGGCTCTCGGAGTTTTTGGCGGTTACTACTATAATCAGGGCTTCCGCGTATATGAGGGCGAGGTGGAAACGTACACGAACCCTCCGTATCAGCCGCGCGAGTTCGTGACCAGACCAGGCCCCTGGGAATTTTTAAACATCCTGTCCTCGGCAAACTGGAAAATCACGCCGAGACTGACGCTTGATTTCACATATAATGTCGCTCGCCAGAGATTGGTTTTGCCTGACTACGTGCCTGACGATCGTTGGTATAGGAGAGACATCCGGAATGTCGGCAAGGAAAGGGGCGACGGAGGGCCGGATGACCGTTGGGACAAGATTGCCATCCTGAAGCTTTTGTACAGCGGCGATTCACTTGGCAATCTAGAAGTGATCGCAAACAACAGATATTGGGACGTCCGCAAGTACGACGGCTTGTTCTCTGTTTCTCAGGGCAATGACATCAAGTTGTCTAGGTGGAGCGATGACCAATTGTCGCTGCGCTATTGGCGGACTGACTCGTACACACCGATACAGAATGATCTGACATTGGGATACGATCTGCGGCATGGTTTAATCGGCTTCGAGAAAAAACAAATACAGGGGGCCATAACCGGGTCAAGCGCTGCGAAAACCCAATCCGGCCTTGTTACCAACCCGACGTTAAGGCATAAGGATTCGTCATCTGCCTATAGGGAAAGTCTCGCATATTACGTTATCAACCAAACTCGGTTTTGGGATCGCATCATTGTGGGGTTGGGCTACCGCATCGAAGGGTACGAGCTGAGGGATATTTACTATGACAAAATAGGTAGCGCCGCGCCTTATCCAGTCCAGGTATTGGTGGCTGGAAAACGTATGGGATGGCAAAAAAGCGCGTCTCAATGGAGCGTGAACGTCGTGTACGACAGAGAGTTAGGCTCTGACTTCTATTACAAGCACTCGCGGACCTACCGTTTTCCGGCCTTTTCCGAAATGCAGAATCAAACTAGCGCAACTGGCGAGTTCCATCCGGATCCATTGTTTTTCGTCGGTCCTGAAGAGGGAACCCTGGATGAATACGGCATACGGCATTGGTTTACCCCTCAAATTTATGTAAGCGTCGTCTATTATGACCTGGATATGGACAACCAAATCATGCAAGAATGGGATACAAGGCTCCCTAATCCCTTGCGATGGACCGCCAATGTCCCTCTTGTCTATCATCACGGCCTTGAATGCGAGGGACTATTTCGGATTACACCCCGATGGACAGTGCACGGGACATTTACCAAGCAAAAGGTGATATTTGGCAGTGATAACATCAAGCCCGGCAATTTCCGAGTAGGGAGGTTGACTGACAAATGGGTCGGGCCGAGCCCCTCCCAGATGTATGAGATAGCCCTCATTTATGAAAACAAAGAGTGGGGATTCAGCACGGAACTGGATTATTATTTTCAGTCAAAATCGTATTATCAAGGTGATGATTTGAATGCAGGCCGCGACACAGAAGAGATAAAACTGCTCAATTGGGCAGCGTCGCAAGCTTTTTTTGATGGACTGGTGACCGTTTACGGCGGCGTCAAAAACCTGACCGATGCCAAAATCATGGGCGCCACCCTATACGCCTATCCAACAACGGCGCTATATCCCACATACCAACAATGGCCGGAACCCGGGCGCACCTTTTACGGCGGCGTCAAGGCCGAACTCGACCTGAACCGCATGAAGATACCGACTGGAGCGGATCTGCAGCGCATGCAGCAAAGACTATACGGCCGTTTGACTAACAGCTTGAACACGGTTCAGGGCATGGGGCGTTGGTTGACGGGGAGAGGCGTGATGTGATGATCAACCGGTTCTTTTCAGCCTGGGCAAAGGCATTTGCTTATCATATTCACCGAGGCTGACCGCTTACCTGACATGAAGACGCCGGGGACTGTAAAACATAGCATTGTCCTCGACTTTGGCTGCACTTTTAACAAAGCCACGTTTGACCGGCCCATGTCCCCCGAGATTACGAAGGGTTACATTGAGTCCTCGCGGTTTTTGAATCATGAGTTTCTTATACAGCCATAGGATGAGGCTCTACCTCTTGTCAGCGTGTATCATGGCCACGGCCATCGCCTTGGGATGGACCGTTGAGGCTAAGACCATCGTGGACTCCGCACAACGTGAAGTTCAAATTCCAGGTCGCATCAGTCGCATCGTAGGGCTAGGACCAGGGACGCTGCGAACTCTCGTTTATTTAGGGGTTGCAGACAAAATTATTGGCGTCGAGGGCATGGAGAAGAAATCGAAATCGGCCAGAGCCTATTGGCTAGCGCACCCCGAATTTGCCGCATTGCCAGTTGTAGGACCTGGGGGCCCGGCAGGCATCAATAAGGAGCCTGACCTCGAAGTATTATTGAGACTCAAGCCAGATGTCGTCTTCGTCTCGTATATGGAAACCGAAAACGCCGACAAGCTTCAGCAAAAATTAGGCTTCCCTATCGTCTTGCTCTCAGCCGGCGGATCTCTCAGCGATTTTGAAAGTACGCTGCGTAACTCCTTGCTGACGGCCGGTAAGGTTCTTGACCGAACACAAAGGGCTGAAAAGGTGATGCAGTTCATTGAAATGACCAAAGCAGATGTGGCCAAGAGAATCTCTCTTACACCCGCCCGCCAAACACCATCTGCGTACGTCGGATGCGTTGGTTTCAGAGGCCTGCATGGCATCGAGAGCAGCGAATCACAATACCCTCCATTCCTATGGACAGGGATACGTGCGTTCACAGATGGACTGAAGGCGGCTGGGCATCTTTCGGTGGACAAGGAGCTGCTCCTGAAATGGAATCCCGAACTGATATTCATTGACGTCTCAGGTCTAAGGGTGTTGCGCGACGACTATTCGAAAAACCGTGATTACTATTTAGGGCTGACGGCGTTTCAAACCAAGCGAGTGTATCCCTTGTATCCATTGAATGCCTTTGCCGTCAACGCGGGCAATGCGCTGGTGAACGCCTATGCTGTTGGGAAGATAGCCTTCCCTAAACAATTCGAGGACATATCTCTGGCGGCTAAAGCCGACGAAATATACTCATTCTTGGTAGGAAAACCGGTTTACCAGGGGATGGTCGAGTGTTGGGGTCCCCTGGCTGAACCGCTCATTCTGGATTAACGGGGTAAAATCAATTTTGGCGAATCTTTGCAAATCGAGGAGGCGACATTATGCCAAAAGTATTGATAGCAGGCAGAGGCGGCAGCGGTAAGAGTACAATCGTAGCGCTTCTGGCGCAGGCGTTTGCCATGAACCACAGAGTCCTGGTGGTGGACGCTGATGAGTCCAATTTATCGCTTGGCGCGATGTTGGGCTTAAAGGATCCGGCAGCCACTATCATGGATTTCCTTGGCGGCAAGCAAGACGTGCGCGAAACATTGAAGGCCACAATGGGAGGACGCGTAGGGGGAGAAAGGTTATTTACCGGCCCTCTCTCGGTTGAACATCTTCCGGAAAAGTATGTCACATCTCGCACAAATATGGCATGGGTCCGCATCGGCAAGATAGAGCACGCCATGGAGGGATGCGCGTGCCCTATGGGCTTTGTTGCCCGGTCATTCTTGAAGTCTATGCAAACATCGCCGCATGAATGGGTGCTGGTCGATACCGAGGCCGGCGTAGAACACTTTGGAAGAGGCGTATTAGAAGGCGTGGACATGGTATTGGCTGTCGTGGAGCCATCGAGGGAAGCGATTTCGACGGCGATACGCATACGGGACTTGTGCAATGAAGCCGGTAAGAAATACGCAGCCATACTCAACAAGGTCAATGGACAGGAAGGTATCTTGAGAAACGAGCTTAATGGTCACTCAATTCCGATCATAGGCGAAATCTCTCATGCCGCTGACATCGCAACCCTGAATCTCTCAGGGCATACCCTATCATCGGACGCGTCTATATTCGATAAGGTCGTCGAAATAGCCGACCGATTAAAGGACTTACATAGGGCAATCTGAGGCTATCGGTGGAGTTTTTAGGTATGGTTGTCGTGGAGATAGGTGGGCGAAACTGTTGTGAACGCTATGTTCAGCGGAATCTCTCGCGCTGGGCGTGAAGATCATTCACGGAAAGGAGGCGGAGCCGAGCTTGCGGAGAAGCATTGGGCGGCAAAAAAGGCGAGAAATGACTTGACAGGATTTACGGAGTTGTAGTAAATTTTGCGAAAACGTGTAACTATCCATGATCCAGTGTTGGGAAAGCGATGACGGGAGAGAGGGGGCCCCAGGATTCCGCTGCAACGGA
>JBMFOE010000093.1:0-5616 GCA_049969795.1 Desulfomonilaceae bacterium | reverse complement strand
CCCCGCCCGCCACTACTACAAAAAATTCTTGTCGAAAAAAGAGCACAGCATCTGAAGCCATGGGGAACACGCGAAAAATTCTCCACCTCATAACCTCCCTGAATCCTGGCGGGATCGAGCGTTGGGTCATGCAAATGATCGAACATGGCCCGCGATATGGGATCCAATCGGACGTGTGTTGTAAGGCTGAGCGGGGGCGCTGGGCAAACGACGCGGAGCGACTCGGGGCAAAGGTTTTCGTGAATCGCTTGACGCCGTTGCATGTCTCCTATGGAAAGACGCTGAGGCGACTCATTGTTGACCAGAACTACTCAGTCGTCCATTGCCACTTGGGTACGTATAGCGGTTATCCAATTTGGCTTGCGCACAAAAGCTGCGTGCCCATAGTGAATACTTTCCATAACACCAGGTTCCCACCCCAGACCAGTTGGCTCAAACTGCCCCTGGTTCGGTCTCTACGCGCAGTGTATAGCTACGTGAGCATACGGTACGCTTCGTCCCTCGCCGACGCCAACGTCGCTGTATCCGAGGGGGTTGTGACGGAAGTCATCGGAAAACCCGACCGACGCCGTCATCCGGTGTACGTGGTCCGACACGGGGTCGATATTCCACAAGAACCCGATGAAGCCGCAAGAAGGAGCTTCCGCGTGAAGATGGACTTCCCAGAAGCCAGTGTGCTGTTTCTGCATGTGGGGCGCTTTGGACGCGCAAAAAACCACAGACATGCCCTCGTGGTGTTCGCGGAAGTCTCCAAAGCGCATCCCGAAGTGCGAATGCTCTTTGTAGGGCATGGACCTCTTTATGCTAAAATAAGACAAGAGGCAGACGACCTAGGATTGTCGGACAAAGTACGATTTTTAGGATTGCGTGACGACGTGCGTGAGCTTATGACGATGTGCGACATCTTTCTCTTCCCGTCGCTTTATGAAGGATTGGGCATAGTGGCGCTCGAAGCGGCTGCCGCGGGCCTCCCTGTGGTAGGATACCGGATACCAGGTTTGAGTGAGGTGGTTATCGATAATAAGACAGGCTTTCTTGCGCCGTGTGGGGATGTGCGGGCTATGGTGGATGCGGTGGATTCTTTGGTGGCAGATGCGTCCCTGCGAAAAGAGCTGGGCCGTTGCGGGCGACGCTGGGTCCAGGAGCATTTCTCCACCGAAAAGATGATACAACGCTACGCGGCCATCTATGAGGAAGTCGCGAGAAAGTCAGAGGTACTGTCCCGATGACGTCGCCAAAGACTCGAAACAAAAGGTAAATTCGCCGGCGTGATTGGTCTTTGATTGCAAACGTTGCCAGTCATTGAAGCCGCTTGCACGAGGGAGCTGCTTTTGGCGCCGGTCAAGCCCCGCACATTCGCTGAGCTCCCAATCGTGGAATGAGTACGTAGAAAGAGGAGCGGAACGCTTTGTTCGCTGATATAGGATTAGTGACGCTGTTGACCGCAATGGTACCGTTGTTGGTAAACTACTACATCCCCTCCTCCCTTTTTCGATCTTCAATCCGGGTCATTCTGATCGCGTTCGGCGTGCTTTTTGTCACCGCAAGTCTCGGCTTGACCGACATGTTGATCGCGCTCCTTCGCACGAGCCGTGCGGACGACGGGTACCACAGCATGTGCGGTACGGAAATCGCTCTGGCACTCTCCGTTGGCGATTGGGGATATTTGTGGGACTATCCCTCTCTCGGAAACAAGGCGTTTCATATATGGATCGGCGTGCTGTACTGGTTGACAGGCTGCGGTCTCACGGGCGCCGAGGCTTTCAACGGGTTTGCTGCCTTTTGGGCAAACCTGATGCTCATTCGGCATTTCGCATCAGCATTGACCTTGCGACAGAGCACTCCCACGTGGCTCCCCTTTATGGTTTTCGCGCCGAGACCGTTTTTCTGGTTCACCATACTGTACAAGGAGGCCATTATATATTGGGGCGTCTGTCTTTTTTACACCAGCGCAATGCGTTCCACGACCCTCAAGGATTTTGTCCGTCGGGGTATTCCCGGGGTTTTGGGCATTGCAGTCGGACTGCTCTTCAGGCCATACCTGACCATCATTTGGGTCGTGGCAGTGAGCTATGCGTTCGTGTTCCTGCGAAGGAGTCTTTTGCAGAGCGCTGTGGCCATTGTGATGCTCATCGCCGCTTTTGCCGCGGTCGAGGACCAAATAGGGGTTGCGAACACGTCCGAGGCATTGGAATACCTCGAGAACCAGGCTGCGAGTTACGAGAGGTACGCCGCAGAAGAAGGGTATGCGTCCAACGTTGACGTCTCCAACCCAGTCCCCGGGGTTGTGGGCGCCATTTCCCTTTTCCTGCGGCCGTTTCCGTGGAATCTGCGCGCTGCCCGAGTGATACTGGCCAGCCTGGAAATCTGGATCATAACAGGGATGATATTGGCTGGCTGGGCTATGCTTCGCCCTGCAGACCGACGCGCCTTGCTGTCTCGAAGGGACGTCATTACGTCGTTGCTCGCGTGCGCTGGCTTCTGCCTCCTCTTTTCGTACATCCTCAATGAAGGTCAGATAATCCGGTTTCGCATACACGCGTTGCCTGCGCTTCTGACGTTGGCGTGGCTGCCCCTCAGTGTGGGCATCAACCGCAAGGCGGCAAGGCTGGGATTTGCCCTACATCGAGCGCCATACATTCCTGCGCCTCTGGCCGTGAACGCCGGCCCTGTGGGAGAGCAGATGGGCGCCGCGCTCCGACGCCTGCCCGCAAGCCCTCCGCGTTATCCTCGATGACGCGCATCTTTCGTCAATTCTGATGGACAACATCCGGCTAGTTCACGTCACAACGACCGCTGAAACCCAGTGGGCCTTCTTGAAAGGGCAAAACCTGTTCCTCGCGGCAAAAGGATTTCAAGTTCATGCCGCAGCATCTCCCGATCCGACCTTAGAGATGCTGGCCAAGAGAGATGGGGCGGTTGTTCACCCTGTCCCAATGGCGCCCGGGAAGCTGTCGTTTCACGATGCCGCCTCTCTGGTGGGGCTCCTCCGCGTCATGCTGCGCATCAAGCCTCATATAGCTCACGTGAGCACCCCTAAGGCCGCGTTCCTCGGCGCGCTCGCGGCCAGATTGGCCCGCGTTCCTATTCGCATCTATTTTATCCGGGGATTACATACCGAAGGTCAGACGGGCCTACGACGTACTTTCTATCGCTTTGCAGAGCGTGTAACCGCGCGATTATGCAACGCGTGGATCTGCGTCTCCCCCTCGCTGCTTCGATATGCACGCGCACAAGGCATATTGTCGGAACATCAGGGATTTGTACCAGGGCATGGGATGTCAAACGGGGTGGATGTCACCCATTTTCATCCGGTGAACGCGGCGAGGCGCCACGACCTCGGCCGCTTGCGGGAATCGCTTTCAATTCCACCTGCAGCTCCGGTCATTGGCTACGTCGGACGTTTGGTAAAGGATAAAGGGATCTGCGACCTCGCAGAGGCGTGGCGTGAGATCAGGGTCTCCAAGCCTGCCGCGCATCTTTTGCTCGTAGGCGCATGGCGTGCCGGTCCCGAGGCCGTACCTGATGACATACGAACGTTCTTGGAGACCGATCGTCGCGTACATTGCGTTGGCCACGTCCCGGATCCAGCTCCCTATTATGCCATAATGTCAGTGTTGGCGTTTCCATCCCATGGGACAGAGGGTTTCCCGAATGCGCCGATGGAAGCTGCCGCCATGGAAGTGCCGTCGGTCGTGACTGACGTTGTCGGATGCGTCGATGCAGTGATCGACGGCGTCACCGGAGCGGTGGTTCCGAGAGGAAACGTGGCGGAATTCACGCAGGCCATTACGACATACCTGGAAAACGAAAATTTGCGCCGCGGTCACGGCGTGGCCGCGCGTCATCGCGCAGAGGCGCATTATCGGCCTGATATTGTCTGGAAGGCTCTTTATGACGAGTATGTGCGCCTGCTCGAAGAGCATGGGTTGTGTAAGGCCGAACACTAGCTCAGGAATGCCTGTCCAACGTCATCGAGTACGTACCGATATGAAGTATAAGCGCCCCAGATCGCGCCATCTTTTCCCACTTTAGTTGATGAAAGGTTTTGTATGTGCGGCATAGTTTGCGGCGTTCATAATCCTCCCCTGCATGCGGAACTCATCCAGGCGTCGCTGGATGTCATGCGCCACAGGGGACCTGACGACTCTGGATACCATACGGACGGGCCTGTCTTTCTCGGCAATAGGCGACTCGCTATCATCGATATTGCTGGCGGTCGTCAGCCGGTCTTTAACGAAGACCGTTCCGTGGCGGTAGTCCTGAACGGTGAAATATACAACTATGTGGAATTGATGAACGATCTCGTGGGACGCGGTCATGTCTTTGCGACGCGGTCCGACACGGAAACCCTCGTGCACCTCTGGGAGGAATATGGAACCGAGATGTGCGTTCATCTAAGAGGGATGTTCGCCTTCGCGTTATGGGACGCAAAACAGCAGGTGTTGTACACGGGAAGGGACCGTTTGGGCAAGAAGCCGCTGTATTACACGAGGACAGCCGATGGAGGCATTCTCGGGGCCTCCGAATTGAAGGCTCTCCGGATTTTGGCCGAAGGCTCCGAGGCGGCGTGGTCAGTCGATGACCAAGGGGTCTATGACTATCTCTCTCTCGGCGTCACGCCTCAACCGTACACCATCTTCAAGGGGGTATATGCCCTAGAACCCGCTTCGTATATTCTCGTCCGATTGGCCGGGATGAAAATCGAAAGGAAGAAGTACTGGCGACTGTCCTACGACAATCAGATTAAGACCCCTTACCCCTCGCTTTTGGAACAGGTTCGTGGACACATTGAAGAAGCTGTCAGGCTCAGGCTTCGTAGCGACGTCCCCCTCGGCGTTTTCCTCTCAGGAGGCTTGGATTCATCCATAGTTGCGTACGAAGCCGCAAAAAAGGTAGGGGACAGACTGTTAACATTTTCAATTGCCTTCAAAGACACGCTATTCGACGAGACCCCCATCTCCACGATCACGGCGTCAAGGCTGCAGATCCGCAACCTGGCGCTGCCATTGGAAATTGAACCCGCTGAAGACCTCCAGCGCATCGTCAGTCTGTTCGACCAGCCCTTTGCCGATTCCAGCGCTCTGCCAACGTACAGGGTCTCCAAACTTGCGTCGGAGTTTGTGAAGGTGGTATTGACCGGAGATGGCGGCGATGAACTCTTCGGGGGATATCGACGCCACTTGGCGGCGCACTTATTGCGGCTGGTCGATTGGATCCCGCAGCGTATTCCACGGGCCTTGTCCGGATTGATCGAGCTCAGCGAGACAAGACGTTCCGCCGTCGGTTTAGCGGCGCGTTTCATGCGTGGCATGTCCTTGTCGGGCCCAGAAAGATACCTGTGCCTCACCACGGACATGTTCACCGAACACGACAAGAGAAGATGCTGGATAGGAGCGCCTATGAGGCCGACTGAACAATGGCTCTCTTCCATCATGTCTCCTTCCATGAACGGCATGCGCGGGCAGATGTATGCGGACATAAAGGTGAATCTCTTGAGCGACCTTCTGGTGAAGATGGACATGGCCTCCATGGCCGCGTCTGTCGAGGCTCGTTCGCCCCTCCTCGATCATGTCTTGGCAGAATTCATGGCAAAGGTCTCCCCTGGTCAACTCG
>JBMFOE010000092.1:0-6233 GCA_049969795.1 Desulfomonilaceae bacterium | reverse complement strand
GTCAGTTTCCTGGATGCCGGATCGAGTCCGGCATGAGATGTCAGGGCGCCGTGACGGCGCTGATTGATTACGTCTGCACCGTAAGGCGGAATATGAACCCCACTATGTTCACGCCGCGGCGCGCCTCAGTCCAACAGAACTTTCGAAAAGCGCTATACACAACGAGTCGGCTCGAATCGATGAGAGTCTCTTCAGCGTCGTCCGGTTCGCCATTCCGGTGGTGGACGCGCTTCCTACAACGCCTTCCGTACATTGAGGACAGTATCCCCGGGCGCGACCTTGTACCAGGCGTCGATGATCTTGCCGTCCTCGCTTATGAGAAAGGCTGACCGAATGATCCCCTCATAGATTTTCCCGTACATCTTCTTTTCGCCCCATGCGCCGTAGGCTTGGGCTACCGAATGGTCTGGGTCCGACAGCAGAGGAAAGCCTAGATTGTACTTCTCGTCAAATTTCTTCTGTTTCTCCGGTTTATCGGGACTGACCCCAATGGATGCGATGCCGAGGGACTTGAGGTCCGGCAAGGCGTCCCTCACTGTGCATGCTTGCTTTGTACACCCCGAGGTATCGGCTTTGGGATAAAAATATAGCAGCAGTTTAGCGCCCCTGAAATCCTTGAGCGAAACAGGAGCCCCGTGTTGGTCAGGGAGTTGGAAGTCTGGCGCAACATCCCCTTTTTTCAGTGTGGCCATTTCTCTCTCCTTTCGGCTTTGCGCAAAGCTGACGCCCTTCCCTGGCCGTTTTTCAGGCAACAGGGCTTCTATGCGCAACGCTCCAGCGGCGTGTACTCGAGACCTAGCGCCAGCGCGACCTTCTCGTGGGTGACTTTCCCCCGATAAAGATTGACGCCCTTCGCGAGCACGCTATCCCGAGTGATGGCTTGAGTGAGGCCTTGGTCTGCAATCTTCAGGACGTACGGCAGCGTCACATTGGTAAGGGCGAAGGTGGACGTCCTTGCCACCGCGCCCGGCATGTTCGGGACGCAATAGTGGAGAATTTGCTCCCATTCGAAGATAGGGTTGGTATGCGTGGTGGGGCGAGATGTTTCTATGCATCCGCCTTGGTCTATTGCGACGTCCACAATCACGCTGCCGGGTTTCATGGCTCGAATCATGTCCTTTGTCACGAGTATGGGGGATCGGGCCCCCGGTATCAATACGGCTCCGACGACAAGGTGAGAAGACGTCACGGAGAATGCGATGTTGTCTGTGTGTGAAATCATAGTGGTTACGCGGTTCCCGAAGATATCGTCGAGATGACAGAGCCTCCGCTGATCCACGTCAAGGACGTACACCTCAGCTCCAAGACCAATGGCTATTTTAGCCGCCGCCGTCCCTACGGTACCGGCTCCTATAATGGTCACGCGTCCACGTCGAACGCCTGGGACCCCTCCTAGGAGCACCCCCCGTCCACCGTGCACCTTCTCGAGGAAATAGGCCCCCACTTGTACAGCCATACGCCCCGCCACTTCGCTCATGGGCACGAGCAACGGCAAAGACCCGTCGGCCTCCTGGATAGTCTCGTACCCGATGGCAATTATGCCGCGTTCCAGAAGCGCCTGCGTCAGTTCCGGATTCGGCGCGAGGTGCAGATAGGTGTATAGGATCTGCCCTTCGCGCAGCAGGCTGTACTCGGAGGGTTGAGGTTCTTTGACTTTCATGATGACATCTGATTGTCGGTAGATTTCACGACAATCATCCAACACGATCGCTCCGGCTTCGATGTATTCCTCGTCGCTAATCCGGCAGCCGAGACCCGCGCCTGCCTCCACCAGCACGGTGTGTCCATGTTGCTCGAGGGCCCTCACGCCGGCTGGAACAACCCCCACCCTGTATTCATCTTCTTTTATCTCTCGAGGCACGCCTATGATCATGGGAAGCTCCTCGTCGCCGAATGCGGAATCGGAAGGTTCTCTGCTCGCCCTATTTTTTGTCGTGTACGGTGACTATTGGGTTCTAAAAAACACCATCGGCCGATCGTCCACGGCGTCCTATTGGGACGTCGCGCCGTACGACCACTGCGCTTATCGCAATGAGACGCGGCCAAGTCGCTGAGACGCAGAGCGAATGGGCCCGAGAGGCGGCGCAGGGAAACCGCTAGCTACCTTGACTTCTCTTAATTGATAGTCGGAGAAACAGGTCAAGGGATTATATAATCGGCCTCGCACTTCAATTTCTAGGTGCAGATGGGGCGCGGTAGCTCTCCCTGTTTTTCCCACAAGAGCTATCTGTTGTCCCATTTTAACCTTTTGGCCTGGTTTGACGAGTATTTTACTTGCATGGGCATATCTGGTCAGCACGCCTTCGCCGTGATCAATAAGCACCATCTTCCCGTAGCTGCGGTATTTTTTCATGGTACCTGCAAAGACCACTTCGCCGTCTGCGCAGGCATGGATGGGTTCCCCTGGGTCGGCCGTGATGTCGAGGCCGCTGTGAAAGACGCCGCGTCGATAGCCAAACGGCGAAGAGAGACACCCGTTGTCAATGGGGAACCTGAGATTGCCGGCCAGCGGATTCTGGACGCGATTTTGCTGGGCCTGACTCACGGGAGAGCGACTCGCTCCATCCCGCGCCCCTCTGATCCCCTTGCTGGCCCCCCCGTCCTGTCCTAGGGAACAAAATCTCGCCAGCGAACTTATTCCTACGCCCGCCGAGGAATGACCTTGTTCCTGAAGCCTCACACTCGATGAACACGCGGCAAGGAACGGCGCAAGCAGTAAGCCTAAATAGAGGAGACCCTTTTTCATACCCTTGATCGGAAAAAAAGAATGCGTAACGCAACAACGTCAATGTCAATACACAAATAACGCCAGGGCGTCAAGCCAATAAGATAATATCAATAAATACAACAATAATGTGATGTTATCCAAGAGCAGGAGATGCGGGGACTCGACAGAGCCTGTCAGAAAGGCTATAAAGATGGCGCTACTACGGCCACCGAAAGGCCCCGGACGCATGAACGCTCATCGACGCTTAGAAAACCTCTCTCCCTTTTCCTTTCGACGGGCAGCCGCTGCATGTGTAAGAGATCCCGTATTGCGTCAGGCCGTACGCAAGGCAACAGACCTTTTGGGCCTGAAAAGGGGAGAAGCGCTCGAGCGCATACCGTGGGAAGCTTGGAGGGAAAAAGCCTCGGCGGTTCGCTCGTACGCGGTTGACCACATGACCGAGCTGGTGGACGCCTTTGCGGTGAACGCCACGCGCGCGGGCGCGGTCGTCTATCGGGCTGAGAATGGAGAGGACGCGTGCTCAGCGGTATATCACATCTTGAAAGACCGGAAAGCCTCTCACGTGGTCAAGGCCAAATCAATGGTCACAGAAGAGATCGGCCTCAACCACTACTTGGAAGATCGCGGGATCAAGGTGGTAGAGACAGATTTGGGAGAGTTTATTATCCAGTTGGCGGGAGAGAAGCCTTCCCACATTCTTGGTCCCGCAATCCACAAGACTCGAAGCCAGGTGGGACGCCTGTTCGAGGAAAAATTGGGCGTGGCCTTTTGCGACGATCCGGAACGACTGACTCGCATCGCCCGTGAGAAGCTGAGAGAGGTCTTTCTCTCGGCTCATGCGGGAATCACTGGCGCTAATTTCGCCATTGCCGATACGGGCAGCTTGATGCTCTTCACCAACGAGGGAAATGGGAGGATGGTGACGACGTTGCCGCCGTTGCATGTGGCCGTGTTCTCCGTGGAGAAGATACTGCCGTCAATTTCAGACGCCCCTCTCCTGGCCAATTTGCTGCCTCGGAGCGCAACAGGACAGCCTCTCTCGAGCTATCTGTCAGTGATTACCGGGACGAGAAAGACAGGAGACGCGACTGGCCCGAGAGAGCTGCATATCGTTTTGTTGGACAACGGAAGGTCGCGGATCGCAGACGGAGATTTCAAGGATATTCTCAAGTGCATACGATGCAGCGCGTGTCTGAATGTGTGCCCGGTGTATGCAACGGTGGGGGGCCACGCCTACGGATCCGTTTATTCGGGTCCCATGGGCATAATATTGACGGTGCTGCTCAAGGGAATGCAGCAGTTTCACAGCATCCTAGATGCGTGCACCTTGTGCGGCGCGTGCTCAGAAGCCTGTCCAGTCAAGGTTCCTTTGAAGGAGATGATCAGCGGCCTTCGTCAGATCAGAGTCGAAGACGGCTTTACGCCCCTGACGGAATCAGTTTCTATGAAGGGGATGGGATTGACGATCGGAAGCTCAACTCGCTATCGTGCGGCTCGCAAAGTCCTGCCGCATCTGTGGCCGGTACTGACGTCTATGTTGAAGGAAAACCGATTGGATCGCTTGCCAACGCCGAGGAGAAGCGAGCTTTAAGCGAACACGGATGGAGCGAGGCGTGCGACATGGGCAGATGAAAAAAAGGCTGCCAGGGAACACTACTCCGCTTGGATGTTGGCGCGAGTTTCGCTGCGTATGTTTGACATGTCTGCAATGAGAGAGAACAGCCATGGAAGCAAATGATCTTGTTGCTCTGTTTTGCGAGAACGCGCGCAAGGTTGACGCGGGCGTGACCGTCGTGGATTCGCTGGATGAGGCTGCCAGGACCATCGAGAACATAGTGAAGGAGTCGGATAAGGTTTACGCGCCGCGGCTCACGCCGAGGGAAAGAGACCTCAAGCTCCCTGAATCGCTCTTGACCACGGATTACCATCAGGCGACAGTGACCGTTGAAGAGGCCGCTGCAGCCATTGCGGAGACGGGCAGCATCGTATGTTGGAGCAAGGAGGGGCGGCCGGTGCAGGCCAGCGTTCTCTGCGCGCGACACGTGGTTATCCTCGGCCGGGAAAATATATTTGCAGACCTCGACGCGTTTTTTCATCGACTTGGATCGGATGTTCCCACAAATATGACGTTTATCACCGGTCCAAGCAGGACAGCGGACATCGAGTTGACGCTCACCACTGGGGTCCACGGCCCCGAGTTTGTGGACATCGTCATCGTATGAGAACACGCGGCCGTCTTACTTTGCGACAATTAGTGAGGAGGGAATCTCTGGGAAATGAGCCTTTCGTCAAATGGTACGACCCATGGGGGGAACAACATGAGGCAAAGCTTTCACTGGGAGTTTGGCTGCGCAAGGCCCGAGACATTGGGTGAAGGGATAGCTTTCGGCCTCTTCCTTTTCACGTCTTTCCAGGCAGCGCTGCTGTTTCCGGATGTGACGCTCATCCCTGGCGAGCGGGCCAAACTTTTTCCAGGCGCGCTGGCAGGTCTGAGCCTTGCGGCCGCGGTTCTCTTGGGCAAACGATCGTCAGCATGCTGGACCAAGGGTGAAATAGCGGTTTCGGCCCTCCTCGCTGCGTTGATCGTATTGAGCGGGCTGATGAGCGAGACGTGGGAGTCGTCATCCCTGCGTGGATTTGTGGTGATCACATCTGGCCTCGGCGGATTTTGGTGCGCCAGGATCCTCTTGCGCGCCCCGGGCCGGCAATGGTTTTTCGTGGGGTTTTGTGCGGCGCTTCTCTTTCTCATTGGGTTGGTCGGGCTTTTCGGGTACTACCGCGCGGGGGACATCATCGCATACCTGGACGTGAATCCGCATCCTTTAGCCTCTCGGATGCTCTTGCTGTCCTTTGCGCCGGTCGCATTGATCATGCTGCGGAGGACGCTGCCCGTGGCCGTCGGCCTCTGCCTCATGGTTCTCTCATACTCTATCTTCCTGTTCAGCAACTTGCGGTCCGCGGCATTGATTCCAATTATCCTTGCGCTTATTGCAGCGGCGTACCGTGTCGTGAGATTACGGTACATTTTGATAGCCTTTATTCCGATCATGGCTGCGCTGGCGTTCTTTTTTTCGCACCTCCCTGTAGGGAAAAGAGGCTTGGCGTTGGAACACGAACCCGCATACTACCGCATCGAAAATTATCCCTTTTCCCTCCACGTGGCGCTGAAACACCCATGGTTGGGCATTGGACTAAGGGCGCCAAGGGACTCTTTTCTCGCCGATTATGAGATGAAGTATCCGTATGTGACTAAGGAGATGTTTGCAGATTCGGTTCGTCGGATTGTGACCTCGGAAAATACGTACCTGAATTTCATGGTGGACGTGGGGTTTCCGTTTCTCTTCTTGTACCTTGCGTGCGTGGGGTGGCTCTTCTCGAACCTTATCAGGGCAGCCAGGACGCCGATTCGTTTTGATTGCATCCCACCCCTCGCCATTTTGCTCGCCCTGACCGCCGGGGCGCTCCACTTCCTTGTCCTAGACGGGCTGCTCCACCCTCACGTAAG
>JBMFOE010000091.1:0-6333 GCA_049969795.1 Desulfomonilaceae bacterium | reverse complement strand
CTGCGCGTCTGCCAACGCGTCAACGACCTGCGCGAATGCAACGTCGCCCACGACCAGGACATCCACATCGCTGGCCGCGTTCTCCGCGCCCCTCGCAAAGGACCCGTAGATGAACGCCGCATGAATGAGGGGGGCCAGCGGCTTGAGGGCGCGGCGCAGCGCGTCGGCTACGCCTGCGGTCTTGACCATGATGGACCGTATATCTTGGAATAACGGCGCGTCTCGATTGGCCCGATAAAAGACCTGATTGCCGCGGCGCCATCGCGCCACGAGACCCGCATCCACGAGGTTTTGCAGCTCTCGTTGAATCGCCCCGCGGCCCACGCCGAGAGTGCGATCTATTTCCCGGAAATAGAACGATTGATCTGAATGACAAAAGAATAAGGCGAGCAGGGATGCGCGTACCTTTCCAAAGAGACGTTCGCCCATGTTGCTGCTATGAGACCCCATAATGGGGTCTATCATATCCTATATGGGGTCGAAACGCAAACCTGAAGGTGAAAAGACCCTGGAGAGACCGGTTCTCTTCGCGACCCGCCCCCATGCTATTATTTCGAGCGCCGCGAGAAATGACAGTTGGGGCCGCTGGAACTCCCATGACAAGGGGGTCGCAACGGGAGATGAAAATACCGTGTCCTTGCCGGATGTGGTTCATGGTTTCAAAACATTGGCGAGGAAACGCTATGCGGATGGCGTGAAACGGCATGGCTGATCGCCGTTCAGGGGCCGCCTCTGGCAACGCAATTATTACGAACACGTCATCCGCAACGATGAATCCCTGAACCGCATCAGGGAATACCTCGCGAACAACCCGATGCAATGGGCGTTGGATCGTGAAAATCCCGACATTGTAGGGGCGACGCATGCGTCGCCCCTACCACGCGGACCCCGCCTCGCGTCTATCGGCGCAATTATCGGTTCATTCAAATCTGCCGCGACCAAACGCATCAATGAATGACGCAACACCGCCGGCCTTTCCGTTTGGCAACGCAATTATATCGGTTCCCAGAATAAATCACGAATTGGACGAGGCGGCGTTCGTTCTAGGCGCTCTGGTCTCTGTCATTTCGAGCGCAGCGAGAAATCTTGCCCCAAATCCAAGATTTCTCGGTCGCCGCCTCTTGCTTCGTTCCAACGGGGGATGAAAATACCTTTCTGAACAGAATGGCATTTTCAGGTAAAATGACAAGGGGGCGGTGCCCGTGGCCGCTATGGCGCCCCTGGCCATACGCGGCGATTGGCCGGTGCGGCCCTCACTTGGCCGGTCGCGGCGAACCCCGCGCTACCGACCCTCGTCGCTTTCCTGAGCGGCGCTCACCTCACGAACCCACTCGAAGAAATTCCTCGCATAGGCCTCGTACTTGGCGAGATTCGCCTCGTGAAAGGCCTTTTCTTCAGCCGTGCAGGCGCGGCGGATGGTCGCGGGCGCGCCCATGGCCACCGCGTTGGGGGGAATGATCGCGCCCGGGGGAACCAGCGCGGCCGCGCCGACGATTGCGCCCGCGTGGACCACGGCTCCGTCCAGGACCACCGCCGCGACGCCGATGAGCGCGTCGTCCTCGATGGTGCAGCCGTGGAGCGTCGCCGAATGTCCGACAATCACCCGATCGCCTATGAAAAGGGGCCAGCGCTCGCCCGTGACGTGAAGCATGCAGTGGTCTTGTATGTTGGTATGGGACCCGATTCGGATTGAGTTGACGTCTCCGCGTATGACGGTGTGGAACCATACGTTGGAGTCGTCTCCGATCTCGACGTCGCCCAAAACCACCGCGCTGGGGGCTATAAACACATTTTTCCCGAACCTCGGCCTCTTACCCTTGTATTCGTAGATCATGCCGTCAACTCCATTCTGGCAATTCCAGCGGCGTCTCTGTGGGCGCATGCTCGGCCCCAGAGGCGCGCACAGTGCCCTCACGCGCCGCGACCTGCCTGCAAGACCGCGTGGAACAATTCAGGGGACAGGGTCCTGGCGCGCTGTGGATGAAACGTGGGGTCCATTGCCCTCATCTGATCGAAGCTCACCGCGCGCGTGAATGGCTTGAACCAATGGAAGCGCACCGCGAGGGCCTTGCCGGCCAGGGGGCCCGAGGCGGCTGCATGCGCGTCAATGTCGGCGGGGTCCCATTCCTCGGATCGAGGGAACGTGCGACACAAGCGGGCCGGTTCGTCCACATCCCAGTCGTCCACCCGGGCCCACCCCACCGCGCCGATCTTGTGGACATAGAATAGCAAGGGCAGGCCCTTTCGGATGAGGCGGGCCGCGGAGGGATGGGTGCAGGTGATGTCGGTGAGGTGGATTGTCCGCGCTCGGCACAGCGTGACCCGCGGGAACAGGCTCCCTTGGTCCAAATCGTGGTGGGGGAGGTCGATCAGCCGGGAGGCTTTTTTCGCGTCCATAATGAGGAGCAGGGGCTTTTCACTGCGTCCGAGAATGCGGAGCGGATAGAAGGCGGTCTCCAATTCGTGGTGTTCGATGCGTCTCACCGGCGGCTGGAGGATCACGTCGTCCCCGATGCGAGAGATCCTGTGCCATGGCCCGAACAGGAAGGGGAGCAGCAGGGTCGGGGACGGCCGGAAGCTGAACGCGTCATGCTCGTCTTTGATCTCGTACCCGAGGCGTTGAAAGACGTCCTTGAGGAAGTCCAAGAGGCGGTCCTCATGCACGGTCTCATAGAGAAAATGCTTGCAAAGATGGACGCGGGGCGGTTTTTGGGGCTCGAGGGAGGAGGAGGCGCCCTCAGAGAAAAACCCGACGGAACGGAGGAGATCGAAGAGACCGCGCTCGGCCGTCGCAGGCACTCGAAACGCCACGCGGCGTATCCCCTGATCTTCCCAATCCATGATCTGCAGTTCCAGGAAACGCTTGAGCCAAAGATCGTCCCATGCGGCCCGGGCCGCGCATGCGACGATTTTCCTGCGGTCTGCGCCTTCTGGCACGGACAATATTGCCCCGGCCAGGTCTCGTCCGTGCGCGAGGACACAGCAGGCCGGGCTTTGCGCGGCTGCGCCGCACTGGCGCAGGCCTTCGAGATAACCAGAGACCGAGGGGTCGTGGGAAATCCACGGGGAAAAAAGCTCCTCGAGCCTCGGGATGTCGCTGGGTTCCGCGTCTCTGAATATCATGAGCGCTGCCTGCCTTGCATGCTCCTGCCAGGAATGCGATATAAGCAGTGAATGACTGAATAGGGAAAGACACGACGCTGGCTAAATCATAGTGAAACAGCGTCTTTCTTTCAATAGGTGTGATGCAATGGGAGGCGCCATGGGCGAAAGGAACGCGGTAGTGGTGATCGGCGCGGCCGGCATGCTCGGGAAAGACCTTGTCCCTGTATTTCAGGAGACCTTTGATTCTGTCGAGGCGCTGGACCTCCCGGGGATTGACATTGGGGATATGGATTCCGTGGAGGCCGCGCTCGAACGCTACGCCTCGCCGGTTCTCCTGTTGAATCTCGCGGCAATGACGGATGTGGACGGGTGTGAAACGCGGATCGAGGAAGCGTATCGCATCAATGGGCAGGGTCCGGCCAACCTGGCGAGGTTCGCCGCGGCGCGCGGTCATTTCTTGGTGCAGATAAGCACAGATTATGTATTCGATGGGGCAAAGCGCGAGCCGTACCGCGAAGACGACCCCCCCGCGGCCATGAGCGTGTATGGAAAGAGCAAGGCGCAAGGCGAAGAGCGGGTGCGCGCCACCCTCCCGGACCGGTCTTGCATTGTCAGGACGTCATGGCTTTACGGCCCGCACGGGAAGAATTTTGTGGAGGCAATCCTCGCCGCGGCTTCGCAGCGGGACGTCCTCGAGGTGGTGAACGACCAGCGGGGCCGGCCCACCTACACCCGGGACCTCGCAGAGGCCTTGCGGGAAGTTTGCATGCGCAGACTGACCGGCGTGTATCACATAGCCAACGTGGGAGAGGCTACGTGGTATGACTTTGCGGTGGAGATAACGCGGCGGGCCGGTCTTTCCCACGTGCAGGTGAAGCCCATCGCTACCGAGAAACTCGGCCGGCCCGCGCCGCGCCCGCGATATTCGGTGTTGGATACATCCTTATTCGAGGCCGCGACGGGGATGCGGCTGAGGCCCTGGCAAGAGGCCCTGGCCGATTACCTCGAAAATCGATTGAAAGGAAAGTCATGATATGGGTATGACGCTCACGGAAAAGATATTGGCGGCTCATTGCGACCGCGACTCGGTGCGGCCCGGGGAACTGATAGAGGCTCGGGTCGATATCGCGCTTGCCAATGACATCACGCTGCCGCTGGCCTTGGAGCCTTTTCGGCAGGCGGGGGGGGTGAGGGTCTTCGATCCGGAGCGAGTGGTGGTGGTGTTGGACCATTTCAATCCGGCAAAGGACATCGATTCTGCCATGCGACTCATGGAATCGCGCGCCTTTGCGCGGGAGATGGGGCTGCGGCATTTCTTCGATGTAGGGACCATGGGGGTCGAGCATGTTTTGCTGCCGGAGCAGGGGCTGGTGCTGCCGGGCGATCTCGTGGTGGGCGCGGACAGCCACACCTGCACGTACGGCGCGCTCTCGGCCTTTTCCACGGGCGTAGGGAGCACGGATTTTGCCGCGGCCATGCTCACAGGCAAGTGCTGGTTCAAGGTTCCGGAGACCATAGGTTTTGACCTGAAGGCCGCGCTGGGGCCGTGGGTTTCTGGCAAGGACGTGATCCTTCATATAATTGGAAAGATCGGCGTAGACGGGGCGAATTATCGGGCCATGGAGTTTTTCGGGGAGGGGATCGGCCAGCTCGGCATGGCAGACCGTTTCACCATAGCCAATATGGCGGTGGAGGCCGGGGCGAAGAACGGCATTTTTCCGTTTGACGGGGTGGTGGAGTCGTTTGTCGCGCCGCGGGCGCGGCGGGCGTACACCGCGTGTGAGGCGGACGCAGATGCGCGTTACGCGGATGTGATGGAGGTGAACCTGAGTTCATTGGAGCCGATGGTCGCGCTGCCCTTTTTGCCGTCCAATGTGCATCCCATCTCTGAGGTAAAGGGCATGGCCATCGACCAAGTGGTGATTGGCTCGTGCACCAATGGCCGCATAGAAGACCTCCGGGTTGCAGCCGGGTTGCTCGCAGGCCGCAAAGTAGCGCCGGGGCTGCGCGTCATCATTATTCCCGCGACGCCCACGGTCATGCGGCAGGCGCTCTCCGAGGGGTTGATCGAGGTCTTCCTGGATGCGGGCGCGGCGGTTTCGACGCCGACGTGCGGGCCGTGTCTCGGGGGCTATATGGGGATTTTGGGCAGGGGCGAGCGCGCAGTGTCCACCACCAACCGAAATTTTGTAGGTCGGATGGGGCATGCGGAGAGCGAGGTTATTTTGGCGTCGCCTGCGACCGCGGCTGCGAGCGCGCTGGCAGGCTGTTTGGCCGACCCGAGGGAGGCGCGGTGAGGGCTGGCAGGGACCGGCGGCTGACCTTGGGAGGCCGCGTGAAGATTTTGGCCCTAATTTTTATAATTTTTTGTGAAAAAGGGGTTGATTCCGAGAAATTTTCTGGTATGCTGAGATCACTTCCGGATAAACGACGAAGAGGCCGGAAAAAAAGTCTTGACTTATCACGTTCATTCTGATAATCAAGATGGCAATCAGGTTATATTTGTCTATAATATCGAATTCGGTTCCGCGCTTGTCGAGCGTTGGGGCCTAATAAAAGGAGGATTCGGGTATGGTTAAAAGAATGATGGTCGTGCTCGGCGCAATGGCACTGGTCATGGCGATGGCAGCCGCATCATCGGCTCAGGTTTCAGGCATGAGCCCTGGTTTTGCGACTACCGGCGACATGATAATGATCCCCATGAAGGTGACATACACCTTTGATAGAACAACGGGCGGTACCCCGGGCGGAGATGCCTCTTTCTTCATGAAGGGCTGTGAGCAATATACCGCTGGCTTCCGTCCCTGGGGCGTATTGAAGGGAACCACCTGCAAGATGAAGGTGCAGGTACAGCCGCCCAAGTTCGTGGCCCCCGCATATGGCGGACCGGTTGCCTGGGGCGCGCCGCCTCCCATGCCGCCTAACTCAAAACTCGTGAGCAACACGGAGAAGTTTCAGGTCATCTCTCCGGGCTGCAATCCCTGCATGACGAGCGGCCTGGCCTACGAGATGGTCAAGAAGCAGGTCGTCAGATAACGAGAAGCACACACGCCAAATCGCTGGCGTCATAAGAAGACCGAGAAAGGCCGGGCGGAAGCTCGGCCTTTTCTTTGTTCTGCCGGGGGCCGTTCTGTCCGCAGGGTTTCGCGAAACTGATCGGCAATTGACGCGTACGCGCGGATACCGACGTCAGAATTGATCACGTATTGGATGGCGCTGCCCCTATTT
>JBMFOE010000090.1:0-6470 GCA_049969795.1 Desulfomonilaceae bacterium | reverse complement strand
CGTGACGCTGCATGGATCGCCGACAACACCGCTCGCGGCCCCAAAAGATGGGCCGTCTCCGCCCATGGCCCGGGCCGTCCCGGCCTCGACGGCCCGCTCCTCTTGGCGCCTGGCTACACTCTTGGCGCTTTGCCTGGCCCTGCTGACCATCGGCGCCCCGGCGTCTGCTCAGACAAAGCGGCTCACCGACGCAGAGGTCGCCCAAGAAATCCTGAAGCCGAAGAATAAGGCCATCGTCGAGGAGTTCCTCAAATGTGAACTGCGGGAGGTTAACGACAAGGTCACGAAATATCTCCTGAACGACTACCCCTCGCTGATCTTCTTCGTGAAACAGGTGGATCGCGGCCCGCTCAAGAGCCTCTTCTTCCTCGAGGAATGGGTGCATCGGCTCAAAGACGCGCAGGAAAACATCGACTCCTTTCCGTATTCCACCGTCTTTTCCTCCGGGGAAAAGAAGAAGATCCTCGGGTTGAGCAAGACCACCAGGGAGATCATCTCCTACGGCATCCCGTTGATAAAGCGGGACTTCGTGCGGGTCGCGCACGCCGCTGAATTCCTGGCCAACAAGCAGGGCAAACATCCCATGGAACTAATCCCCAACCCCGCGTTTCGGGACGCCATCTATCGCTATTGCGAACCAACGGCTGCGGGCCTTGACAAGGAAATGGGGGAACTCTCCGAAGGCGAGTTGATATGCATGCGGCTCGGGTGGGTTTTGGAACAGGTCACCGTCACGAGCGTCTGGCTCACGGTCACCGATAATACGCTCCCGACCGAACGGGACTACATGTTTTTTCGGAAGAAGCGCAGCGCGTATTTCGAAAAACGACTCCAGCGGATATACGGCGCTGCGGCCTCGGCGTCGACGCCTGCCCGGCGGTGACCCGAGCATGACCGCCCGGCTCGCCGCGAGACAACACGGCGCGTTTGCGGGATCATAACGTCACGCGGGCGCTTGCGGGATTGCTGCATCGCGACGGATGAAGCGCGCGCGTGAGGAGACGGCTCATAGAGCCATTCTCGAAAATAATCGGAAAATGCGCTGTTGGCCCGGTGCATGTCATTCCCACGCAAGTGGGAATCCATGGTCAGTTTCCTGGGCGCCGGATCGAGTCCGGCATGACATATCAGGCGCGCGGACACAGAGTTTGAAAGCTATCATATTCACCCCACGGCGGACATCATTCCGACAGAAATGTCGAGAAAGGGTATATTATCGATTCTGGAAATTTGCGTCGGAATAACGTCTGCATCATGTAGTTTTTGTGAGCGCGTTCGAAAACCTGGCTGACAGCCAGCGCAAGTCAACGCTTGTCATTGCGAAGGCGCCAGGCTTGAACGAGGTGAGAGACGGCGGCTGAGCAATCTTCGTCTTCGGGCCAAGATTTCTCGCTGCGCTCGAAATGACACAGTTGAATGCGCTCAAAATGATGGCCGCTTCGTCGAATTCGTGCTGCATTCTGAGAACCAGTATAAGCCCCGATCCGCCGGGGCGCAGTACATCAGCCCAGGGCGGCGCCAACGGAATGGAGGATAATACAAACAACCATAATGGCCCCTCTGCTTACCTTACAATCTGTGACAAAATGCTATCACACGGGCCTTGCCTGCCAGATCTTCCCCCTCAACGGGGTGAGCCTGACCATAGAGGCCGGGGAGCGCATCATCTTGCTGGGAAAGAGCGGCTCCGGCAAGAGCACGTTCCTCAACCTCGTGGCGGGCGTGGATCGTCCCACGTCCGGCGCCATCCTCTTCGACGGCCGGGACTTGGCCGCTATGACGCCTGCCGAGCTGGCCCAGTATCGCAGGACCCAGGTCGGGTTCATCTTCCAGTCCTTCAACCTGTTTTCCACCTTGACGGTGGGCGAGAACCTCATGCTCCCCCTTGACCTCCTTGGCAGACCGGACGAATCAAAGGCCAGGGGACTGCTCGAAGCTGTCGGCCTTGACGGCGTCTGGAAGCGCTTCCCGGAGCAGCTCTCCGGCGGCGAACAGCAGCGGGTCGCGATCGCCCGGGCCTTGATAAAGAACCCGAAAATAATACTTGCCGACGAACCCACGGGCAATCTCGACCTGGACACCGGCAACGAGATCCTCAACCTCATTGATGACGTATGCCGCAACACCGGCGCCACGCTCATCATGGCCACCCACAGTCAGGAGGCGACGTGGCTTGCGGACAGGGTGTATCGGCTCAAGGCCGGCCTGCTTGTGGAAGAGCCGCTGGGGCAGGGCTTTGGTCAGCCCGCAGGCCACGCGGCTGTCGCGCCACGGCCATGACCCTCGGTCCGCTCCTTGCTTTCAACTTCCGATATTACCGCCGGCATGCCCTCCTGTCGCTGCTTTGCCTGCTCGGCATCATGCTGGGGGTCGGCATCGTGGTCGCGGTGGAACTCATCAACGAATCAGCGCTTTCATCCTTCTCCCGGTCGGTGGACGCCCTGTCCGGTCGGGCAACCCACTCCATCGCGTCCCAATACGGCCGCATCTACGAACAAGACTTCGCTCGAATATGGAGGCATCCTCAAGTCGAGGCCGTGGCGCCGGTGGTGGATGTCATGGCCGAGACACTGGAAACCGGCTCGGACACGATCCGCTTCCTCGGCATCGACCCATTCCTGGACGCGGACTTCAGACCCGCGGCCGTCGCCTCGGGAGATGAAGCGTTCCTGGCGGAATTCCTCGGCGCGCATGGCCCTGCGGTATGGCTCTCGGCGTCGTTCATGCGGCGGCATGGGCTGAAACCCGGGCAGCGCCTCACCGTGCTCACCGCGGGGATCGAAAAACAGGCGCGAATCCTCGGAGCCTTGCCCAGCGCCGCGGAGGCGAATCTCGGCGAAAATACCGCCATCATGGATATTGCCGCGGCCCAAGACGTGTTTGGCCGCAAAGGCTTTTTGGATAGGATCGACGTGATCGTGAAAGGCGACCCAAAGCGGCTTGCGGCAGACCTCCCCCCCGGCCTGATGCTTACCGACGCGGAATCCCGAAAAGCTGTCTTGGAATCCATGCTCTACTCGTTCCAGCTCAATCTCGCGGCCATGAGTCTCCTGGCGCTGTTTGTCGGGGTTTTCCTTATATACAATTTCTCGATGTTTTCCGTGTTGTCCCGTAGGGAAGATATGTCGCTCCTGATGACCCTCGGCGTCGATCGCAAGGAGCTAGTAGTCGCCTTCATCGGCGAGTCTCTACTCCTGGGCGCGTTGGGCAGCGTCATTGGCGTTGCCTTCGGCTACCTCACGGCAACCCTTGGCATCGACCGGGTCTCCTCCACCATTAGCGAGCTCTATTTTCAAGTAGATGCGCGGGCGGTGACGCTGACTCCCCGCGTCACGCTCAGCGGGCTCGGCGTCGGGTTTGCCGCGACCTTCCTCGGCATCCTCATCCCGGCCCTCGAGGTATCCTCGACCCCGCCGGTGATAGGGCTCAAGCGCCAGAGCATCGAAGATCGCGCCCACGGGCTCAAGGGATTGCTCCTTGCATGCGGTCTGACCCTGGTCGTGGTCTCTGCGTCGGCGGCATGGGCCTCGCGGTTTTCAGTGTATTGGGGCTTCGCATCGGCCTTTGTCATGACCCTGGCCTTTGCCTTGTTTACCCCGTCGTTTCTTTCGCCCTTTACCCATTATCTCGGGGCCGCGCTCCGGAAGTATGCCGGGTCTATCGAGGGCTTCCTCGCCGCGCGCACCATCAAGGCGTCGTTGAGCCGCACGAGCATTGCCGTGGCCGCGTTGGCGTCGGCCCTTGCCATGACCATCGGCGTGGATACCATGATTTACAGTTTCAGGACGTCAGTGGCTGCATGGCTCAAGGCCGCGCTGCAAGGCGACCTCTACATCTCGCCCGCCACCACCAAATGGGATCATCCCCTCCCCGAATCGCTGATCCAGCGGCTCGAACAAGACCCGCGCATCGACGGGGTCGAGCGGTACGCCACCTACACCGTCTATCTCGACGGGAGGCCCGTGAAGCTGCGGGTGATCGACGCCTCGGTGTTGAAGCGCCATGCGCGTTTCCGATTCCTCAGCCGCGAACAAGGGGCATGGGAGGCCATGGAAAACGGAGGCGTCTTCATCTCGGAGTCCCTGGCGTTCAAATTCGGCTACAAAGTGGGCGACGCCATCGAACTGGCTACCCCCACGGGCCAGAAGCGCTTCCCGGTCGTCGCAGAGGTGCGAGACTATTCATCGGATCAGGGTACCATCCAGATACATCGGGAAGTCTATGAAAAGTTCTGGAACGACCATCGCGTGCAGTCCGCAGCCATATTCCTCAAGCCTGGGGAGTCCATAGAAGCGGTGAGGGACTCCATCAAAGACATGTTCCCCGGACTTGACCGCGCCATCGCCACCAACACGCGCATGAGAGAAAATATCCTGGTTATCTTTGACAAGACCTTTGCGCCCACTGCGGCCCTGAAGGGGGTGTCTCTGCTGGTGGCGCTGCTGGGCGTGGCCACCGCGCTCATGGCGATCCTCATGGAACGCTCCCGGGATATGACCGTGTTGAGCTGTCTGGGGCTCACCCCGCGGCAGCTCGGCGCCATGAATATATGGCAATCGCTGGTGATGGGCGTCGCCGCGTTTTTGATCTCCGTGGTCTGCGGCCTGGCCCTGACCTACATCATCGTGTACGCCATCAATTATCGGTCTTTTGGGTGGTCCATCGACATCGCCGTGGATCCACGGGTGTTTGCCAAGACCTTTTTCTTGACCATGACCGCGTGTTTTGTGTCGTCGCTGTACCCCACCTATCGGCTCCTGGGCCTGGCAAGCTCCCAGGTCAGGGACGAGTGAGGCATTGGGCGCATCGAGGCTGGCTCAGGGGCGGCGTTTGCATGAACGAAGAGGGGCTGGCGTCGTGGCTCCCGTACCCAGGGCGTTGCCCTGGGCTATGGTTTGACGCCCCCCAGGAGCGGGGCTCATGAAGCAATGTGCCGGTAGGATCAATAATACAAACCGACCTGTACGTATGGGCCCTCCCAATGGGCCTTCACGTTGGCGTCGAATCGAACGATGTGCTCTGAATCCGGTTTGAAGGCGCCTCCAGCATTTACCATGTCGAGGTAGGTGGATTTGAATCCCACGTCGATGCCCATGGCAAAGGTCGTATATCCATACAGGCTCGTATTCCAGACGTTGGGACGCAGGCCGACGCATACCTCCCACTCCGTGATGCGGGCCTCCGACGAATCGCCGACAATTTTGGCGAGAAACGGGAATGGAAACCGGGCACGCGCTTGGGCCGTGACCGGTATGCCAAACACCCGCCCAGGCGACGCAAACCCATGCACCCCAATGGTCACCGGCGGATGGCGGGTGGTGAGCTTCGGCACGAATACGGCCTGTCTCGATGAGTCAGGCCAGTTTACTAGCCACTTGTGACGCCTGTCCAGATAAATCACGGACTCGAAGTGCCGATCCCAGTTGATGCCGACCCTCAAAAAGGGATATCGAATTATATCCAGGTCAAGTCCGAATCGAGTCCAACCCACGTCCAGTTCGGATATCGCCGTTTGGTTACTATCGTTGTCATAGGAGGCGACACCCCGAAATCGGTGGTCCTCCTCAAAATGAGCTCTGAGGGCCAACCGGTCTATGTAGAGAATGAACCATCCTTCTTTAAAAAAGTCGGGCTGGGGCCGGTCACTGACGTTGCCAGTGCTCAGCATTTCATAGTCTTCCGACCAATATTTATCCGGAGGTGGTGCATTCTGTTGTAAAGAAGATTGGAACGCATCTAATTGAACGCTGCCTGTTATCAGTCGCGGCATGTACACTCGGAAACCCACGTTGCCGCGGAAATCTGACCAGTCCCATATCCTCCCGCCGCCGAGCCAAGAGGGCATAGCCTGGGCGGAGCTTTGTGATGGGCAGAGCAAGAAGCTTGTCGCGGCGAGGCACAACACAAGGCCGAGAACCGCTAAGATGTGCGTCGTTGCCTTCAAACCATACCTCAAAGGAAAGATGCAGGAAAGCCGCATAAAACAAATAATCAAGCGCAAATATAGCGCATTTCACGCGTGTGTGTCAAGGAATTACCGGCGAGGCCTATATATGGCTCGGCGCCGTCGCTGTGGCCATCGCGAGACGCCGCTGGTTTACGGGGCAATCTCAGGCGTCGAGGCTTTAAACTTCTTCCCGATACTTCTGTCGGACTGAGGCGCTCCCCTGGGTGAATGTGATGATGTTCAAAATCTCTCTCATGGCGGCGACATAATCAATGCGTACCGTCACGGTACTCGACATGTCATGCCGGACTTGATCCGACATCCAGGAATCGGACTGGATTCCCACTTCCGTGGGAATGACAGGGCACCGGACCCCATCGGAATACGCGATTATTCTCGAGAATGGGTTTGAGCCCCGCTCCTGCGGGGCGTTTCTTCATAGCCCAGGGTGAAGCCCTGGGCCCAGGGATGCCGCGTCCTCCCGGCGTCTGTGCATCCGCGTGGGCCCCGCAGCTGCGGGGCG
>JBMFOE010000089.1:0-6923 GCA_049969795.1 Desulfomonilaceae bacterium | reverse complement strand
CCGTCTTGTGAAAGATCTGCAGAGACGGCTTCAGGGTCTTCAGCCGCGCAGTTACATTATATATGGGCCGCCACGGTCCCGTTAATCGCGCGCGTCGACAAGCGCGTCTTGTCGCTAGTCCTTGCATGCTTCAAAGACAATCGCGTTCCCGCCTAGAATTCCAGAATCAGGGTCTCTGAGCTTCCACATTTGTGTCCGAAAGCCAATCTTAGCTAATCGTACGAGCATCTCGAGACTAAAGATAGTGAACACCAAGGCGCCTTCTTCCCGCAGAGGGTCGCCGTGATAGATCGGCTCCTTGTGATACGTCAGGTCTCCGTGACTCCCCAGGGACGCACGCACCTCGTCAACATATTCGTTTTGGTAAAACGGGACGGTAAAGATGTGACGGCCTCCTTTTTTTAAGACGCGATAAACCTGCTCGTGGGCCTTATATGGATCCGGGATATGTTCAAAGACATCTGAAGAGATCACAAGGTCGATGCATTCGGACTCAAGAGAAAGCGTCATAAGATCTTCGTGCATTATGCCGTGGATATATGCGCCGCTTTTGACGCCTGGACCAAAATATTCGCTGCACACATATTTCGGATGATTCCTCAAGATCTTGTGGATGGCTTTGTCCGCTTCGGTATTGTAAATGGCGATATCCCCGTATCTTGCAACGTCCTGTAAGGACGAATAGGTCCGCTCTTTCACACGAGAATTCATCCAATTAAGGATGACGCTCACCAACTGACGCTGTCTGTTGAAGCTGCCACACGATTGGTACAAGACAGTTTCACGGAGGTTTTCTGACTCGACAAGGAAGTCAGTCTCTTGCCCGCAAAGGTTGCAACGCCCTGGAAAATTGGCCAAATGTCGTACCACGCACGCTTCGAAACGGTCAAGACGGGCGTTTAGCGGCCAAACTAGCTGGTGTTCTGAAATAAAAGGTTTCACGGCTCCTGAAGGCCTTCGCTACCTCTGCGGCGTCCCAGGTGGGCTATCTCATCATTCCCCCAGTTCTTTCAGCTTGGCCTGCGCCCACTTGCGTGCTGCCTCATTATCCTGCTGGGCCGCCTTTTGCAGCCATTTTACGGCCTCTTTCGTGTTCTTTGGTACATAAACGCCATCTGCGTATATCGTTCCGAGCGAAGATTGAGCCCATACGTACCCCTCATCTGCCAGCCGCCGCATCATTTGCAGGGCTTGTTCGACGTCCTTTTTGACGCCCTCTCCTTTTAATAACATGTCGGCGATGGCTAATTGGCTCGCCTGGTTACCTCGAGCCGCAGACTTCTTGAACCATATCAGGGCCTTTGCATAATCCTGCGGTACACCCATGCCCTCTTTGTAGATTCTCCCCAAACCGAATTCGGCCCACTCGTTTCCCTTCTCGGAAGCCTTTGTCAGCCATTCGATGGCAAGCATGGGGTCTTTTTCTACCTCTTTTCCATCCAAGTACATGCCGCCCACTTCGCCCATACTCTTCGGGTCGCCTTCCTGGGCTTTTTTCAAGGCGGTCTGGAACTTTTCAGACGCCTTTCCGACGCTTTGCTTTGCCGCGCTGACCGCGCCCTCTTTTTTGGGGCCCGCCGCCTTTTCTTTAGGGGATTCCGTACAGCCGACAAGACACGCGGCCATTATCAGGGCCGCAGCCGTAAGGATCATGCTCGATGTGGTCATAAGTTTTTTCATAAAAACCTCCTCTTTCATTCAGTCATTACGGGTCATTGGTTTTCCTGTGAATATACCCATCAACGATGTCTCCACATCGTTGATTTGGTCTTGGAGTATGGCCTCGCTCTGCGGATCTGGCGGTATCCAATCACGCGAGGCCAGAGCCAGACACTTTTCATAGAACGCTACCGCGTCTGTGTACCGGGCGACGCTGCTGAGCTGTTGCTTTATATCTTGGCGTTCATCTTCTGTCACGCGAGATGAGTTGATTCTGTTTTGAAAGATATGGACTGCCTGGTGGAAGCGCGGCTCGCCGAGGAATGCGAATATTTCATCCATCACTTTAGGCGGCTCGTGCACGAGGCGTTCGTAGGCCACTCTTTTCACGACATCGGAGCCGCATGCGAGCGCCATATGCGCTCCCCACTGGGTATATCGCAGCCAGAAATCGAGGGCTTCTTCGATGTTCATGGGCGCCCCGCCGACCCGGTCGAATCGCGTGATGGACGAAACGACGTCGGCAGGGTCTCTCACGATATGAATGAACTGGGCGAACGGAAACATTTTCCGCAGCAAATAGGCATAGCCGGTGTTTTCAGGCGTTCCATCGACCCACCGGTCGTACGTGAATGCCAATGACCGTCCTACGGCAAAATCCGAGTGGAATTCTCGGTCCAAGCCGCTGAGCCTCGCGAGGTATGTCCGGCGGACGTGCTTGTCGGCGACCTCCTTTAACATTCTGTCGATGGAGGCGCCGAATCTGCTCATAACGTCTTCTCTGTTCGCGTCATACACGTCGAAAAAACTTCGCTTGGCCTGGCTCGCGAGATCGAGTCCTGCCAGCATACCGTAGGCGGCAGGCCCCAGCCAACCTGTTTCCTCGAGTGGAAATACGTTGGGATGACGCCCGATCGCCCAGGTGAGGATGCTCGTGCCCGAGCGATACATGCCAATAATAAAGATGGGCCGCGGCAGGACAGCCGAGGTGGCGCGCCGTGGATCAGCCGCTCCTCTCCGTGGAGCTCGGGGAACTGAGAGATTCAAGGGGGGCAAGTCTTCTGCATGGGGTTGGCGCAGTTCCCACTCCATGAGGACGGCTAATTCTCTCTCGTCCGGCGCGACGCCTCTACGGGTAGGTATGCAGCTCTGCTCAGAATGTACAGCCAACAAGATCTTGCCCACGCCAAGCCCAAGTATTACCTGGTGGGATTCAAACGCGTCCGTGAATTCCAAGATCTCGCGACAACGACCGTTTACATAGATGTGAACCAGAAATGGGAAATACCGGTAGAGTTCGGCGGGGCCGGCGGTGAATTTCAGCGCGAGGACGGCTTGCGTCGATTTCTGTTTTGGACCGCTCATAGTAATGAGCGTGCTAGCATGACCTGAGAGCCAGAATGTGGCGCCTTGCTCAGGATAAAGCCCAATGCTCTGAGAGAATTTTATTTCCATGAAGAAATTCACACACTCCGATTTTTCGTCCACGCCCACGCCTCAAGATTCGGTGTACGAGGCCGAGGAATGGAGCGTTGTTGTCTGCTATTGATGGTTCTCCCGCGCGGCCACTAACGACGTCCTCTTATACGCTTCTTTAGGGAGATTCCACGCCTCTGCGCCCGTGCGGGTCATGGAGCAGGTAAAGACTATTCCCGACTGCCTCTTGAGGATATTGCTCAGGTGAGCTTTTGCCAACGGGTCCACGAGGAACATGATAAAGCCTCCGCCGCCTGCGCCTGACACCTTGCCGGCTATGGCGCCGTTGCCGAGCGCAAGGTTCATGATTCTTTCGATATCAGGATTTGTCACCTCGTGGGCGGTCTTCTTTTTTGCGACCCAGCCGGCCTTCAAGATCGAGCCTATTTTCTCGAAATCGCCCTTGAGCAACGCCTCTTTCATTTTCAGCGCTTCTTCTTTGACCCGAAGCATGGCGTCGAGGGCCCGGCCTTTCTTCGCCGATATATTCTGCACCTGATGCTTGATAATGGACTCCGAGGCGCGAGAACGGCCTGTATAGTATAGCAATAGAGACGCCTCTAATTCCGAGAGGATGTATGGCTTGATTCTCAGCGGATTGACGAGCACGCGATTGTCTGCATAAAACTCCATGAAGTTGACGCCGCCGAAGGCCGCCGCGTACTGATCTTGCCGGCCGCCCTGGAGTCCGAGATCGACTCTTTCTATAAGGTAGGCCAGTTGCGCGAGATCATAGTCGCCAAGGGGTATGCCAAGTAGTTCAGCAAGCCCTCTGCAGATGGCCACGACCATGGTTGACGACGACCCCAGACCGGAGCCGGGCGGCGCTTCGCAATAGGTCGCCATGTCTATGGGGACCAACTCGTTCCCGTACATGCGCCTCATGAAGTGCGAGTACACGCCGGCCAGGAAACCAATCGGGCCTTCGTGAGGCAAGGTTTCGGAAATTCTCTCAACACATTCTGCGTTGTGATCCGTAGCCTGAAAACACACGCTTCGATCTTTCCGACGCGCGAGGCTGCAGTACGCGTACATGTTGATTGTGGCGTTGAGGACGTAGCCCCCGTGCTCGTCGCAAAACGGAGACAGGTCCGTGCCGCCGCCGGCAAGTCCTAAACGCAAGGGAGCGCGGCTTCGTACCACGCGCTGCTTTGTCATGGCTATTACACTTTTCCTTTCAGGCGCACCGCATCAATCTTTTTTTTGCGGCGTCCATCAGGACGCACACGATGGGATCAGAAAAAATGTCTCAGCAACTCACGTGCTACGTGTTCCTTCGAATAATGAGCCATCACGAACGATAGGCAGTCTTCTGCGCTTCGCAGCCATGCTTCATCATTCTTATAGACTTCAAGGACGTGCGATGCAAACGTTTTCGGATCGTCGGCCACGCGTAGTATGCCATTTAGTTGTGAAAGGCCTTGAAGTCCCGTGGTAGTGGTGACAACCGGCACCCCGAAGCGAAAGGCTTCCACGATTTTCCCTTTGACGCCGGCGCCGAACCTGAGCGGCGCCACCACCACGCGTGCGCGTTCGTAATATCGAGCAAGCAAGGCGTCCTCGACAAAGCCTGTGACCGTGATGTCCGCGGTTTGCAGTTCTAATATTTCTTGTGTAGGGTTTGAGCCGACGACGTAAAAATGAATGTCTTGCAATCCGGCTTTAATTAATGGCAGAATCTCAGAGGCGAACCAGAGTACGGCGTCATGATTCGGTTGGTGCTGGAAGCCTCCAACGAAAAGTATGCCTCTCCTCTTTTTCATGGCGTCACGATCCACGTGGGAAAATGACCGAAAGCAGTATGCGGGAACAGCGCATGCAACGCCCAGACTTTTTTGTTCACGGAGGAACGCCGTCACATAGTCGGCCTCGTCTGTGGATGGATAGTACACGATATCTGAAGCGCCCCAGATGCGATGTTCCAAGTCGCGCCAATAGGCCTCCTGCGCTTGAAGGCTCGGGTCGTGGGGCTGTATTTTTTGCTGTTCGCGGATTCGGAGGTGGTGGATGTCGTGGCCATAGTAATGAATTTTTGCCTTTGAATATTTTCGCAGCGCGGGGAGATATTCGACGGCAACGTGCGGCCGACTCAGCAGTACATGGTCTAGACATCGACCTGATTCCTCAAGCCATCTGGCGAATCCCTTTTTGCCAGCGTAGTGAGGTCCGTAAATCACTTCTATGCCGCGTTTCTGAAAGCGCGGGGTATAGACCGGGTCATACCAGAGGTTTGCCGGCCAGAATTTTACTACCATGCCTTGTTCTTGGAGCAGTTCCATCCACATGGTCATTGTCCGCGAGCCGGCGTCCATGTCAGGCTGGGGGACATAGTGGTCTATGACAAGCACCATGGGTTTGTTGCGCGATCTGTCCCGCGCTTTTATGATTTCAGCGGCCGGGGGGTAGTTGGTTTCAATGAGGTCTTCGCTCCATCGTTCAAGAAATGTCTTTTGGTTCACGACTTGATAATGCTTGAGTCCTACGTTTTCATCGGTTCCGTGGGAGACCCCCTCGTAATGGATAACCGCGGAGAATGGTTGGTAATACACACGAAAGCCAGCCCTCCGCACCTTAAAGGCCAAGTCGGTGTCTTCGCAGTAGGCCGGCGAATAGCGCTCATCGAAACATCCTAGATTTTGAAATAGGTCCTTGGGGATACAGATAGACGCCCCTGAGCAATAATCTGTCTCTCTGACGTAATTGTATTCTGGTTTATCTCGATCATCGAATTTCCCATAATTCCAGGCGCTGCCGTCCTGCCATACAATGCCGCCGGCTTCCTGCAGGCGGCCATCCGGGTACAGTAATTTGGAGCCTACCATGCCAGCGGTGGGAAATATTTCAAACGTCTGCACAAGCGCATCCAGCCACCCAGGAAGCACAAGGGTGTCGTTGTTGAGAAACACGAGGTACTGGCCTTTGGCCTTCTGGGCGCCTTCGTTGCAGGAGTGAATGAACCCCCTGTTTTCGCTGTTCCGGTAGCATCTCACGTGGGGCAGGTCGGCAAGGATATTGGGCGTCTCGTCTGTTGAACAGTCATCGATCACAATGACCTCGAATGTGCACACAGACTCATGTTCCATAAGGGATCGCAAACAATTGAGCGTGTACACCAATTTGTTGTGTACCGGAATGATCACTGAGACCATGGGATCTGAGGCCGGACAGTCCTTGCCAGCGGCGGCAATGATTTCGAGCAGGTCGGAGACGTCTTCGGTGAATCTGGACGCCTGCTGAGCGATGTCTTCTTGGCTGATGCGCTTCCAACAAGACGCCGTCTGCTCGCGGCCGTTCATGGAAAGGAGCGCCTCGTCCGGATGTCTTGCCTGTTCGGACGAGTTCCCAGCTCGCGATTCGTGTCTTTGCCCATCCTTGGCACCGACGCCGCTGTCTGCCGAAGATCGCCGTCCTTCGTCATGGTTCGGCAACTGGGACGCAGTCGCTCTTCGGACCCGGAGGTTCGCTGCTCTGGTTTTCAGACTTTTTGCGAATTTCCGGATTCTCGGGTGAGGGCGCAGGGCCTTCTTTATTTTGCCGCCTATCCACCGGACGGGCGCGGTCATACGCCACGATGTGGATTGATAGAGGTGCTGGATGTGTTCATCCCGAGATTTGACCATAGACTGAAGCGCCCATATCTGCCATTGGCGCTCATCCAGGATTTTTTCCTTGGCTTCTGCCTCCTTCTTGAGATTCTCGACCGACTCGAGAAGCTCGCGTATGCGACTTTCCTTTTCTGAAATTTCTCGGGCAGACGCGTGGAGCCGCTCAGCATGAGCGGTCAATTC
>JBMFOE010000088.1:0-7081 GCA_049969795.1 Desulfomonilaceae bacterium | reverse complement strand
GCGTGGTCGGCGTGCGAGTGGCGCTCGACGATAAGAAACAGAGCGTCCTCGCCATCTATCGGGACATTACCGAGCGCAAGAAGATGCTCGCTGCGCTCACGCAACGTGAGGAGCGGTATAGGACTCTCGTCGAGGCAATGCCCTACGGAATTATAGAAAGCGGGGTTAACGGTTCAATCACGTTTGTGAATCATGCCATGACGAGTCTCTTTGGGTACAGCGAGAGAGAGTTCATGGAATTATCGGTCGTGGACCTTCTCGCCGATGAAGAGGAGCGAGACAAGTTTGTTGCATTCGCCGTCGAGGTATTCAAGAACCAACCCTCGCCAGGGCCCCGGTACGGCCGGTGCAAGACCAAACATGGTACCCTCATCGAGGTGCAGGCGGATTGGAATTACCGCCGAGACATGGACGGAAAGGTCACCGGCTTTGTCACCGTGTTGACCGACGTCACGGAGCGGGTCAGGGCGGAGCAGGAGCTGCGCGCGTCCGAGGAAAAATACCGGATGGTCGTCGATAATGCGGCTGAAGGCATCGCGGTGATCCAGGACAATAGGGTTAAGTTCGTCAACCCGCCTCTCGAACGCATGACAGGGTTCACCGCTGAGGAGATTTGCGCCACGCCAGCCATTGAATTTGTCCATCCCGAAGACCGAGACAAAGCCTGGGGATTCCAACAAGCTCTTCACCGCGGGGAATCTCAGCCGGAGCCGGTCCTGTTCCGCATCCTGCACAAAGACGGCTCGCACAGATGGGTTGAGATCAAGGGCGCGCCGGTGGAGTGGGAAGGCAAGCCAGCGGGACTCAACTTCTTCACGGACGTCACCGAGGCTCGCAAGATGGAAGAAGAGCTGGTGAAGATGGAGAAGCTGGAGTCCATCGGCGTGCTTGCCGGGGGTATCGCGCACGATTTCAACAACCTGCTCACCGCCATCCTGGGCAACATCTCCATGGCGCGCATGACCCTGGATCAAAGGGACCCCTCGAGCCAGCGTTTGGCGGAGGCGGAAAAGGCGTGCCACCGCGCCAGGGACTTGACCCAGCAACTGCTCGCGTTTTCCAAAGGCGGCGCGCCCGTCAAAGAGATCCTCAATCTTGAAAATCTCATCCGAGACGCATGCGAATTCAGCTTGCGGGGCAGTCCGTGTACGCTGGCGATAGATTTTCCCGAAGCGACGTGGGCGGTCCAAGGCGATCGAGGGCAGTTGGCGCAAGTCGTCACCAATATGTGCATCAATGCAGTGCAGGCCATGCCCCACGGCGGCCTTCTCGCCATCTCCGCCCGTAACAAGGAGCTCCACGCTGGCGACATCCCAGGGCTGGCCCCCGGCAGGTACGTGGAAATCTCCATTCAAGACCAAGGCCACGGGATCGATCCCGAGCATCTGGACAAGATATTCGACCCGTACTTCACCACAAAGCCCAAAGGCAGCGGGCTTGGGTTGGCTACGGCGTACGCGGTGGCGCGAAATCACGGCGGCGTGATCACCGTGGAATCAGAGCCCGGCCACGGCGCGTTGTTCAAGATCTATCTCCCCGCTTCCACCGAAAAGCCCATGGAGATGCCGAGTGAAGCCGCTGCGCCTTCAATGGGCCACGGCAAGGTGTTGATCATGGACGACGAGGACTCCATCCGATCCCTGCTCTGCGACCTGCTGTCCATGCTCGGGTACGAACCCGCGGCGTCCAAAGACGGCGCAGAATGCCTCGAAATCTACGCCGACGCCCTGCACGCGGGCAGCCCCTTTGATTTGGTGATCCTGGACTTGACCATACCGGGAGGCATGGGAGGCGAGGAGACCATACGCCGGCTTTTGGAAATCGATCCGAAGGTCACCGCCGTCGTGTCCAGCGGTTACGCGGACGCTCCCATCATGAGCAATTACCAGGACTATGGGTTCTCCGGGGTCATCAAAAAACCCTATGACGTAAACGAATTATGCACCGTCATCGAACGGGTGCTGGCCAAATCCGCGGACAACGTCAACGGTTCTACGGACCGGACAGAGTGATAATTTGGCCGAACCGAGATTGCCACGTCGCCTCACGGCTCCTCGCAATGACATTACGGTAGGACGGCCTGCGGTTGCTGTCTCGTTCCTAAATGGAACCAGATTTCCGGTGGGTGGAACGCGCCCTACCTCCCCAGGGCTTCACCCTGGGCTATTTATGAAACACCCCGCAGGAGCGGGGCTCAAAACCTCCCAATCCCAAGACGAGCTATTCGTGAATGCCCCGTTACGCCAGAGATAGACACGGGGTTGTCATTGCGAGCGAAGCGAAGCAATGTCAGCTTGGCTGGGGGCATGATTCAACCCGAACCGAGATTGCCTCTCCCCATGACGCGGACGCCCCGCCCTTGTGCGGGGCAGCATAGTGTAGCCCAGCGCAGCGCCCTAGGACAGGCGCATGTCTCAACAACCCCTCCTGCATCTTTTGGCAATCGCTTCAAGCCGCCATATTTCTCGCCCCCCAACCAAAAAAGGGGTTGCATCCCTGTTCCTCATTGAGATATATTTCACGTCAAAATCCATAAATAAAGATGACCTGGCAATTCCCGCAATGGCCGCGGGGCCTCGCTGCATAGCGAGCGGCCCCTCTGGCGCGGGGCGCTGAACATTTGAAATGACATGTGATGAGGAGGATCATGATGAAACGGGTATGGTTTATGACGGCCGTCATGACGGTGTTGGCGGCGGCGATGCTGTCCCAGGCGCTCGCCTGGGAATTCTCCATGAAGGGGGATTATGAGTGGCGTTACCGCTATTGGACGCGCACAGGCAACCAAGACATCTTCGGTGAGATGGACGATACGCTCGTCAATCTTGGCATCAACCATCTCGTGGTATTTCCCACCAGGGCCACCACCAACAGGATCAACACCAAAGGCTTTGGGTTTAATTCCCCTGGGGGCGTGCTCGCCGGCGACAACAACTACGGCGCGGACATGACCCTTACCGACAACAGGATGACCATCTACCCCAAGATCACGGTGAATCCCGCCATCGCGGTGGATGCATCCGTGAATGTCACGTCCCTCGGGATATGGTCGAACGGGAAGCCGTATTTTGAACCCACTGCAGCCAATGCCAATGATTTTGGATGGATTACGGACACGTACGCCCCCATCGGCGATCGACCCCTGGCAAGCCACATCCCCAACACCTTTGTCACGGTCCAGTGGCTGCGGGCTGTGTTGAAGACGCCCATGGCCAACTTCAGCCTGGGGTACAGGACGTCCGCCTTTGGCATAGGGTTGTGGATGCACGGACTGAACAGGGCGTCGTCGAGTTTCGCCGTTGCCATACCATACGGGCCTTTCCAAATAGTATTTGCCCCGTATTTCAGCCGAAACGCCACCGGCTGGGGCACGACGCGAATCACCGGCGCTACCTCCGTGCAGCGGCAGGATAACCGCCGAAACTATTTCAAAGCCGTCTTTGGCGCAATCACCTATCGGTCAGGGCCGTTGGAGTTCCAATTCATGTCCAACTCCTACTTCCAACCAAGCTCGCCTGCCATTACCAATACGACCCGAGGCGGAGGACTCACACGGGCCACGCCTACCGCGGACACCCTCCGGTATCGATTCGGGCTTGCCCTGAAATACTCTGATGGCAGGGTCTTCTTCAACGGCGAAGCGGATTGGTACAATCGCTGGCAATCTGGGAGAGGCGTAGGCCAAACGGAAACGTTGGTCCGCGAAGGACTGGACAACGATGCGTGGGTCTATGGCGCGGAGATAGGGGCCTTCTCCGGACCTGCCAAAGTCACCCTGAGCTACGTGAGGGCCATGGGAGACGACCCATCCACCCGCAAGACCACCGACGACGCCATCGACTGTCAAGACGGCGTGAGCTCCCCGTACATCAAACCCTGGGGCTACTTGATGTACTACATGTACGGCGCGGGCGACGGCTGGGATGCAGCAGGCTACGGCCAACCCACCAACTTCCATCATGCAGGGGTGCGGATCGACTACGCGATCGCCTCCAACCTCAACGTGAACCTCGTCTATTCGCGGGCCTGGCGGGATCAGCCCAACGCGTATCGACTCGGCGGGGACTACCGCATTCGCGCCCAGGTATGGACCAACGAAGACATCAGGCTGTCTCAGTTGGGGACGTTTCGAGGTCAGGCCGTACCGGATAGCGCCCGCGAGATTGGTTGGGAAACTGACATTGGCGTGGACTGGAAGCTCCTGGAAGGCCTGACATGGTCCACCACCTTCGCCTACTGGAAGCCGGGAAATTGGTGGAGCTACGCGTATCCCAACACCGCGTATCTGTATCGGCTCAATCCTGCAGGCGGCGCGAACGCCAACCCCAACAACACGGCTGTGGGAGAGGCCAACGCCACATGGGAGCTGGGCCGAGAGATCGACGGCCTGTTCTCGGTGGAGACCAAGTTGCTCGTGAATTTCTAAAGATTGAGCTTTCTTGTGCGCGAAGGCATTGCGTCGCGCATAGACCATAGTCGAGGGCGTTCGATCCCCCGAGGCGCCGTTGGATGCGTCGGGCGGTTGAGCGCCCTTGGTCGTTGCGAGGAGGCATGTGGAGACAGGCATCGGCGGAACGCAGGGTTGTGACAAGGGAGGACGCCCATGGTCCCAGGGCGGCTGCGGTGGGCTGTTCACTTCTCAAAATTTCTGCCGGAATCCGGCGCTCCGCCGCGGCGTGAACATCATGACCTTTAAAGTGCATCACGGCGGCTGATTTGTCATGCCGGACTCGATCCGGCATCCAGGAAAGTCGTCATGGATTCCCACTTGCGTGGGAATGACATGCAACGGCCCAACAGGGCATTTCGCGATTACTTTCGAGAATGGGTAGAACCAACTCGGAGGCCGCTTCATGAAGATCACCATCCTTGGCAGCGGAACCGCCACGCCTCTTCTCCATCGCAACGCCTCAGGGATCCTCGTCCACACCGAGGAGGCCGTCATCGCGGTGGATATGGGGCCCGGGGTGATTCGACGGCTGTGCGAGGCAGGCGTCGATACGAGATCCATTGACGTGATCCTCCTGACCCACTTTCACGCCGACCACGTCTCTGATGTCGCGCCGTTTCTTTTTGCCTCGAATTATGCGTACGGCCCTGTTCGGAGCGCCCCTTTCTGGCTCGTGGGGCCCCGCGGGTTGAAGCGGTTCTTCGACGCCCTGGTTCAAGCATACGGGAGCTGGGTGATACCATCGGGAGATCGGCTCATACTCGAGGAGCTGGACCCGGACAATTACGACGAGCTGACTATCAAAGACGCAACGATCAAGTCGGTTCCCGCGCCCCATTCATACCCGAGCTTGTCCTATCGCATCGAATCGCAAGGCGCGTCGGTCACGATTTCAGGGGACACAGACGTCTCTGACGATCTTGTGGCCTTGGCAGAACGCACGGACTGCCTCATCTGCGAATGCTCGCTCCCCGGGCGCTTGAAGTTCCCCGGGCATCTCACGCCCCCTGAGGCCGGCGCAATAGCCCAGAAGGCTCACGCAAAGAGATTGATCCTCACCCATTTCTACCCGCCATGCGACGAGACCGATGTGGTGCAAGAAGCTGCGACGGAATACCGGGGGGAGATCGTGAAGGCCTACGACCACTTGGTCATCGAGGTGTAGAGATTGCGCGGTCGCGCGGCTTCATCGAAATGACAGAGCAGCGTCACGTGTCGCTTCCCTTCGTGGAAAAGGTCGTTGATATAAAAAGACGAGCCATGAAGCATCTGACCGCATCGGAAATGGAATCCGCGGGCGAGCGCATCGACGGGAGGTGCATGTGATGCGATACGACATGAAACGTCATCGCCGCCAATCGATGCGAGTGCAAGGATACGATTATTTACCTGAAAATGCCATCGTTCTCTTCGGAACGGTATTTTCATCTCCCGTTGCGCCCCCCTTTTGTCATGGGAGTTCGACAGAAATTTCGAGAAGCGCCTACATGCCCCGCCGATTCTCGAAGGCGCGGCTCAGGGTGAGGGGATCCGTGTATTCCAGCGACCCGCCCATGGGGATGCCGTAGGCGATGCGAGTGACGGTGAGGCCTCTTCGCTTGAGGCGGTCAGCCAGGTAGCTCGCGGTCGCCTCGCCCTCGACGGTGGGATTCAGCGCGAGGATAACCTCTTGCACGTCGCCGGATTCGACCCGCTGCAAGAGTTCACGCGCCTTGATGTCGTCGGGGCCAACCGCGTCCAGGGGAGACAGGAGGCCGTGCATCACGTGATACACCCCGCGGAACCGCCCCGACTTCTCCACGGCAATGAGGTCCACCGGCGTCTCCACGACGCAAAGCTTCGAGGCGTCGCGCTTGGGGTCCGAGCAGATATTGCAAGGATCCACGTCGGTGAGATTGTAGCAGATGGAGCAGAGCTTCAATTCCTCTCGGACGCGGCGGATCGAGGCGACGAGGTCGCCCACTTCTTGACCCGGGGCGTTGAGCACATGCAAGGCGTACCGGAGGGCCGTCTTCTCCCCCACGCCGGGGAGGCGTTTGAAGGCCTGAATGAGCGCGTCCAGGGGATTGGCCATTACGTGAGACCCGGGATGCGCAGGCCGCCGGCGATTTTGCCCATTTCCTGGGTCATGAGTTCCCGGGACTTGGTCAATGCGTCGTTGGTTGCGGCGACGATGAGGTCTTCCAAGAGTTCAGGGTCAGGGGATTCCAGGAGCTGGGGTTCGATGCGCACCGATATAATTTCCTGCAGCCCCGTGGCCACGACTTGAACCATGTCCCCGCCGGCCGTCCCTGTGACGGTCATCTCGGCGAGAAGTTCTTGGGCTTCCGAAATCTTGGTTTGCAGGCCTTGGGCTTGCTGCATCAAATCTTTGAGACCGAACACGTTTTTCGCCTCCTTTGGCCTTTTTTTCAGCGCGCTGAGGTGGCGCTCCTGACGGAGTGGTTATCCAACCGAAACGCGCATTGGACAGGGACGTTCAGGCGCGGCTGCACATGCGTTACCAGCGGCTGCTCGCCCGTGAAGATACCGCCAATCCAACCCCCTCTCCCTCTGGGAGAGGGTGGGGGTGAGGGTGATGAGTTGCCTCGTCTGATGAGGCCCCCTCTCCCTCTGGAATGCCGCCAATCC
>JBMFOE010000087.1:0-7087 GCA_049969795.1 Desulfomonilaceae bacterium | reverse complement strand
TGTGAGCGGCTGCCACTGAGAAATATTCGCCTTCGGCTCAAGATTTCTCGCTTTGCTCGAAATGACAGGGGGGAATACTCGGACTCCCATGACCAGGGGTCACAACGGAAAATGAAAATACCGTTCCGAAGAGAACCATGCTATTTTCAGGTCAATTGACAGGGAGTGAAGCGCTCAAAATGACGGCCCGCTGATCGAATATGCGATCGATCTGGGAACCGCGACAAACTGCGCGAACTGGGTACCGAATTATCGAAGTCATGAGCCCTTGGGAGCGCGATGATACAATATGTTCTTCGGCGGTCAACAAGGTGGGGGCGCTATGATTGACTTACGTCGATGACGCGGCGCACAGCCGGCGGGACAAAGACGCTCCCCACGTCTATTCGCCTCAGTCCTTTGGCAATTATGGCTATCTTCCTGCGCTGGGATAGCTTTTTATCAATGATGATGAGGGGCTTCCCCTCAAATTTGCAGTATCCGCCCTGAGTTCTGCCAAAGGGCAGGGTCAAGTTTTCGTATCGAATCTCGACGCCCAGTCGAGTTGCGGTGGTTTCTAAGAGCTGGAGGAGGTTTTTTTCCGTCATTGCGGTTCCCACTCCTTTTCGCCTTTCATGGCAAAGCGCATACGAGATGTCTCGTCGGCGCCGTGGGCTGTTCCGTTGCTTCTCTCATTCTCGCCGTAAAGTCAAGCAGCACGCCTTAGACGCGCTCCTTGAACTCCTCGCCGAGCAGGCCTTCCGGCCGCACCAGCAGCACCACGATGATGATGATGAACGCCAAGGTATTCTTGAAGGCGATTGAGAGGAAACCTCCGGCCAGGGCCTCGGCGACCCCAAGGATAAGCCCGCCCACAATTGCGCCGGGAAGGCTGTTCAGGCCCCCGAGGATGGCAGCGGCAAAGCCTTTGAGGAATGGTTCCAGCATGAAGAAGGGATCGATCAGGAGCGCTGGTGCAAGAAAAAGGCCAGCCAAGACGCCGAGGCCAGCAGCGAGCCCCCAGGAAAAGGCCAGGACTCGCCTCGTGGGAATCCCCAACGTCTGAGCTGCAGGGAGATTTTCGGAGGTGGCCCTCATGGCCAGCCCGATTTTGGTCCTCTGCACCAGGAGATAAAAAAGGAAGGACACCAGCAGGCTTATCACCAACGTACCCAGGCTCAATTGGCTGATGCTCATGGGCCCGAATTGATACAGGGTGAACTCCGACAAAGGAAAAGGGAAGGAATGAGGCTCTGTGCCGCCGAAATAGAGGACCCCTCCCTGTAGGATGAGCCCCAAGCCCAATGTCAAAATAATCTGACCGAGCTGAGTCGCATCCCGGCGCTGGGCGGGCACGAGGATGACAAAATAAAACAACATCGCCACGACAGCGCCAGCCAAGATCGCCAACACCGCCGACATACTGAAGGGTATCTGCCGAGCCAAGAGGGCGAATGCGACAAACGTTCCCACCGTCGCGATGTCTCCATGCGCAAAATTGAGGATACGGGTCGAGCGATAGATGACCACCAGTCCAATCGCGACCAGGGAATAAACGCTGCCCGTTGACAAACCCGTGACCGTGTATTGCAGTAATTGGTCCATTCAGGAGTTCCCCTTTTGGGCCTTTTTTATCGGAAAGGCCAGTTGCGGAAGTAAAGGCGCGTCTTGAGCCATCGTCCTGCGAGCCCCATGGGTTCAAATATCAACACCACCAGGATGGTTATTCCAAACACCACTGGAACCATTTCTTTGAAAGAGCTGAATGCGTGCGGCACAAGGATCACGAACGCAGCGCCCATGATGGCTCCTTCTACTGACGCAAGACCGCCGATGATCACTGCCACGAAAATCGTGATTGATTCCATGAAGGTGAACATGTTTGGTTCGAGGAATCCTAAGAATTGAGCGTATAATGCGCCTTGTACACCGGTGTAAAAGGAGCTGATGGCGAATGACAGGAGTTTGTAATTCGTAAGGTTGACGCCGATAACCTCTGCTGCAATGTCATTGTCGCGAATGGCAATGAAGGCGCGGCCCATGTACGATGATATGATGTTGTATGACAACAGGGTAAACACCAGCGCAATGCCGAAATTGAAATAGTAATTGAACGTCACCTTGGAGATACCCCAGAATGGCTCTAGCTTGGCCACAGTCAGGCCCATCCGTCCCCCGGAAAGGAGTTCCGAGTTGGCAAATGTTTGGTACACGGCGATGCCGAATCCCATGGTGGCGATCGCCAAATACGGGCCTTTGAGCCGCAGAGAGGGGAATCCCACAATAACGCCAAAAAGGCTGGCAACGAATCCCGCGCACAGGAGAGCCACGGGCCACGGGACGGCCATCCGAGACAAGTGACCAAAGGTGTACGCGCCGATGGCAAGAAAACCTGCCTGACCAAAAGAAATTTGACCAGTATAGCCTATGAGCAGATTTTGTCCTTGGATGCCGATGGCGTAAATGCAGATTATCGTCGCAAGGTAGGCGATGTGCTCCGGCGCCCACCATGGAAGCGCGGCCAACGCGATCACAATGCCGCTGACCCAGATTCTGGTCCAGGTCTTCCGAACAAGCTGCAGTTCCTCACGATAGCTCTCTATTAAATCCATTATCCTTGCTCAGTTCTTGTACAGGGATTCGATCAAATCAGCGTAGCGTTTTTCGAGGAATCGCCTCTTGACCTTTTTCGTCGGGGTGACGTCGCCGTCTTCCTCGTAAAAGCGTCTTGGCAACAGCGCGAATTTCTTGATGCTCTCCACCTGAGAGAGGGTCTTGTTCACCTTGGCAACCTCTTGTTCTATCAATTTGTTGATATCCGGATTCTTGGTAAGATCGGCAAACGTCGTGAATGGGATACGGTTGTCTTGGGCGTACTTGGTGACATTATCCTCGTCGATGAGTATGAGGGCGACCAAGTATTTTCGTCTTTCTCCGATGACAACTGCGTCTTGAATATAGGGACTGAACTTGAGCTTGTTTTCGATAAATGCCGGTGTAATATTCTTTCCCCCTGCAGTAATGAGGATGTCTTTTTTTCGGTCGAGGATTTTGAGAAAACCATCCTCCAGAGCACCGACGTCGCCGGTGTAAAGCCAGCCATCCACCACCGTGGAGGCGGTCAACTCCGGATCCTTGTAATAGCCTTGGAAAACCCCCACCCCCTTCACGAGGATTTCTCCATCGTCTGCAATTTTAATCTCCATGTTGTCGATGGGCTCGCCGACGTAGCCCCACCGAGGGCGATCTATTCTTTGCAACGCGATGACGCCTGTGGATTCTGTCTGTCCGTACCCTTCGCGTAAGGGGATTCCGAGGGCGTTATAGTATTCGAAAAGCTCCGGCGACGCTGGGGCAGCGGCGCACACGGCCCATCGGATGCGTTCAAAACCGAGCTGCCGCTTGAGGTGACACAGCACCAACCAGTAGAGCGGCCAGTACGCAAGCGACCACAAAAATCGAGCTCCGCCGCCTTTTGGGGTTCGCACATACTTCATTCCCACCAAAACACTCAGCCGGTACAGCGCCCTTTTCAAGGGAGTAGAGTCTGACATGCGTATCTCGATCATGGAGGCAAATTTTTCCCAGATGCGAGGCACGCTCGCGAAGATCGTAGGGGATACTTCGCGCAGATTTTGCGCCAAGGTATCCATGCTTTCCACGAAATTCACCGTACCGCCAGCCCAAACCGCTTGAAAAAGAGACATGAGATTTTCGTAGATGTGGGCCAAAGGGAGGTATGAGACCATTTCGTCTTGGTCAGTCGCCTGGTTTACCGACATGAAACTCTCGGTGATGCCCAGGATGTTGCGGTGCGAGATCATGGCGCCTTTGGGACGGCCTGTGGTGCCGGAGGTATAAATGATCATCGCGGTGTCGTCTGGCTGCACCTGTCGAAGCGCCTGTTCCACACAGCCCGGTTCATTGCGAAGCTTCTCTCGGGCCTTGTCCAAGAAATCGTCGTAAAAGATGATCCGCGGGTGGCTGAACCCCCAAAGCCCCTTTGGGTCCCACACGACCACTGTCGTGACCTTGAGTTCAGGCAAGATCTGAAGGACCTTGTCAACCTGCTCCTCATTTTCTACGAACAATATTTTAGATTCCGAATGCCCCACCACGTAGGCAATCTGTTCTGGGGCGGACGTGGGGTACACGCCACACGTCACTCCCCCAACAGTCATGGTTGCGATATGACACACAAGCCACTCAGGGCAGTTGTCCCCCAGTATGGCGACCTTGTCCCCACGCGCCAGTCCGAAGGCAAGGAGACCAGCGGCGACTTCCACCACCATGTCCCCGTACTGGCGCCAGGAGATCCGCTTCCAGATGCCATACTCCTTATGCCTGAGCGCGGTGGCGTCGCCCTTGCGCGCCGCTTGCCTGAAAAATAGTTCTGGAAAGGTCGAAGGCGCCTCTGCCATCACCATCTCCTTCTCTTCTTGTACAGACGCCAGCCTTTTGGAGACGCCGCAGCTTCTCCACCCAATCCGAGATAGAGCTCTTGCACATCCTCGTTCTGAGAAAGCTCTTCTGCCGTCCCTTCAAGAACGATTCTGCCGCTTTCCATAATGTAGCCATAATGGGCGATGCTCAGGGCCAGCCGGGCGTTTTGTTCCACCAGGAGGATTGTCGTGCCCCCTTTGCTTACCTGGAGCAGCGCATCATAGACGGTGCGCGCGACCATGGGCGCCAATCCGAGAGAGGGTTCGTCCAGCATTAGCAGCGTTGGCCGCCTCAAAAGCGCTCGCGCAATCGCCAACATCTGCTGTTCGCCGCCGGAGAGCGTCTCTGCCTGCTGGTCTCGCCGTGTCTTGAGGATAGGGAACAAGCCGAAGACCCGTTCCATGTCCTCCTTGGCATCACGCTCACGACGGCCCCAGCATCCAAGTTCCAGGTTCTCCCAGACAGAAAGCTCACGAAAAAGTCCTCGATCCTCGGGTACATACACGATGCCCAGGGATGAGATCTTTTCCGGCGCCAAGCGGTGAATCCTTTTCCCTTGGAATTCGATGAGCCCTTTTTTGGGTTGATCTTTGAGCAGCCCGGCTATGGTCTTGAGCAGCGTTGTCTTGCCGGCGCCGTTGGGGCCGAGCACGGTGAATATTTCACCCTGTTTTACCTTCAGGCTAAGGCCATGAAGGGCGTATATCCTGTCGAAATAGAGGGTTTCGATGCCCTCGATCTTGAGGAGGGCCTCAGAGTCTTTTGTTTCCGTCATCCCTATCCCTCCCCCAGATACGACCGCACCACTTCCGGATGCCGCTGCACCTCTTCCGGCTTTCCCTCGGCAATCTTGAGCCCCAGGTCGAAGGCGATCATTCTGTCGGCGAGCTTGGATGCGATTCTGAGGTCATGCTCCACCAGCAATATCGCTGTCTTGAAGCGGCCTCTGATTTCGGTAATGCGATACGCGGATTCTTCTTTTTCTTCAGAGGTAAGACCTGCTATGGGCTCGTCCAAGAGCAGCAGCTTCGGTTCCGTGGCCAAGGCCCTACCTATTTCCACCCGCTTTTGGACACCGTACGGGCAGTCTCCGACAAGCAGATGGCGATAGGCCTGAAGATCGAGAAAATCGATCAGCTCTTCGACTACTTCCCGATGCCGTATCTCCTCACGACGCATCCGAAGAAAGGCGTGCAAGGGGTTGCGGCGGAAGCGAACATGCCTGCCCAGCATGAGATTGTCCACCACATCCATGTGCATAAACAGACGAAGATTCTGGAATGTGCGAGCTATGCCGCGCTCTGCGATGCGGCCGGGAGAGACCCCGACAATGTTCTCCCCATTGAAGGTGATCTCTCCCGAGTTTGGGCGATATATACCCGAGATGCAGTTGAACAGGGTCGTTTTCCCTGAGCCGTTGGGACCTATCACTGTCAGGATTTCGTTGTCCTCGAGCGAGAGGTTGACCCCTGACAGCGCTTTTATCCCCCCGAAACTTATGAATAAGTTGGCGACTTGCAAGAGCGCCATGGGTTAGAACCGCGGTTTAAAGATCGTGAACGGCTCCAACGGCACGTGCTTGCCGCCTTTGGCCTGGCTCATCCGGGATGCGTTGACCCCATGCCTTCTATCTGGGCCGTAAGTCACCGGCGCGCCGAGGCCTTCCGGCTTCCAATCCTTGATCATTTCCATGCCCTTTACGAGGCTTTCCGGCGTGAGGTCTCTGCCGGCATTCTTCAAGCCCTCGACAGCGTGCATCATGGACACCGCGCCGAACATCGCGAGATATTCCTTGCCTTTGAGGCTTGGGTCATATTTCAGGAGGATATCAACAACGCGATCCGACTCAGGATCGGCCCCCGGAAGACCTGAGTTGCCAGGCAGCGCTATGTAGGTTCCTTCCCACACTTCCCCTGCCAATTTGTACATGATGGGATCGCCAAGCGTAAAGGTGGTGAGCGCCTTTGGTTTGTACCCTATCTTGTGAATTTCTTTGAGAATCAAAGCCCCGTGAGTCGGGGTCGTGTAGATCAGCACGGTGTCCGCGCCGCTCTCTTTCAGTTTGAGCGCGTGGTTGCCCAGGGCGCGCTCAGAGAGCTCGTATGGCACCGTCCCGACAAGTTGCGCCTTGCCGTTGCTTTCCGCCAAGGCCTTGTTGAGCCCTTCCAAGGCGTGCTTTCCATAGTCGTCGTTTTGGTAGAAGAGCGCTATTTTCTTTGCGCCGAGTTTTTCCATTGCATACTTTGCAAGGTATTCCGCTTCGTCTCCGTAATCTGGATAGGCAATAAAGACGTACTTGAGTTTGTCCCTCGGCATGGCCTGCCAAATACGGATATCCGCGTACGCTGTGATCAGGGGAAGTTTGTTTTCCGCGTAAAAATCTTTTGAGGCATTGAGGATCGCTGTTCCGAGTACTCCGCAGACGGCAAAGACATTGCCCTTCATCTCCTGAAGATTCGCCAATCCGCGGGTGGGGTTGTAGGCGTCATCCTTCATGATGAACTTGATTTTTCGCCCATGGATGCCACCCTGATCATTGATATAGTCGGCCCACGCCTTCATACCCATCCCAGTGGTGCCCCAAAGCGCTGCAGGACCAGACAGCGGGGTGGTGCAGCCGATGACGACTTCGGTGTCCGTCACACCCGGCACGTTTCCCGCCCAG
>JBMFOE010000086.1:0-7114 GCA_049969795.1 Desulfomonilaceae bacterium | reverse complement strand
GCCGTGGACGAGCTCGACGCCGTGGCCCTTGTCTGCAATCCCGACATAGAAATTCTCACTCCCGAGACGCTGCCGGAAGCGGTAAGGGAGTTCAAGGACCATCCCCAATGGGGCTGCCTCGTTCCTGCTCAAGTGAACGACAATTCCCACACAATACCTGTGTGCCGCCGCTTCTATACTTGGACCTCTCTTGCACAATCACGAATCTGGTTTATGAGGCGGAACCCGCATATCTATCGTCGTAAACACTACTACCTGGATCGCGATCTCACCCAAAGCTTTGACGCCGAATGGGCCAACGCCAGTTCAATGTTTCTGAAACTCAGCTTGTTCCCTTATCCCATATCCTTTGACGAGCAGTTTTTCTTGTATTTCGAGGACGTGGACATTTGCGCCCAGATGCATATGCATGGATATACTGTTCACTACTATCCAAAAGTGGTCATACGGCATTGCGAACAGCGAGAAAGCCACAGGAGCCTCTTCTTTTTCGGCGTCCATGTGCGGAGTCTCCTGCGTTTCGTCAGAAAATACCGCGGCCTTCCCCAAGCATCTGATTTGCAAGGGAAAAGCGTCTCTCCCTTGACAAGGCGCAATATCGACGAATAATTTCATAGCAGAGCCTTTCATGAGGCGTACGAAGGTATATGGCATGGGCATTATTGATCTGCTCCTCGTATCTATTCGTCAGGTTTCTAGACTGCGGAGGAGATACCGCAGCGCTGTCATTGGCACTGCGCTTGGGACTGCAGGGCTGATTACCGTCATGACCGTGGGAGATTCGGTTGAGGAAAACCTGGGGAGAAATCTCGGGATACTCGGAAGCGCGACCACGGTCAAGGCCACCATCGACTATTCTTACTTTCGACATAACGATATCGAAGACGTCCGAAAACTGCCCGGCGTCTTGGATGCGTCTCCTGCGGTCTTTCATGACGTTCGTCTGGTCTCCCACGGTAAAAAAGTCAAATATGGGGTGAGGCTGGCCGGAGTCGAATCGAATATCTTTCGGGTAGTGTATCTCCCCCTGGCCGAAGGTCGGCCCCTGTCGCGAGAAGACGCGGAAAAAAGGAGAGCGGTCTGCGTCATTGGAGATGAGGTAAGAAAAGCGCTCTTTGACCCCGATGAGTCGCCCATAGGTCAGTCTGTGGACATCCTGGGCATTTCGTTTAGAGTCGTGGGCGTCCTCGCGCAACCGGAAGACCCGCTTTTTGGCCAGACGATCCTGTTGCCGATCTCCCTCGGACGATCGCAAATTCCGGATATGTTTCCCATCCGAAAGCTGTACATTATCCCAAAAAATTGGTATATGACAGAAGATGTCCAAAAGAGAGTATCCGCGCTGCTCACCGGCCGACAACCGAAATACGGGCAGTCCATCACCTATGACGCAGACCGCATCGAGGTGATGAAAAAGACCGTCGATACCTTCAAGTTTTTCCTCTACACGGCCATAGGGGTCACGCTCGTTCTTGGCGGATTGGGGGTGACGAACGTCATGCTCGCCCTTGTCAAGGAACGCACCACCGAAATCGGCCTCCGAAAGGCTGTCGGGGCTACCGACGGGGCGATTGTATCCCAATTCCTGTGTGAATCCCTGATGGTAAGCCTGATGAGCTGTGTGGTTGGAATCATAGCCGGTGGGTTTCTCGTGGAGATCATCGCGACCGCAATGATCAAAGGGAAAGTAGCATACGGTATGTTGTTCCAGAGTATCGTGATATCAGTGATAATCGGCATTCTCGTGGGAGTGGTCTCCGGCGTCTTGCCGGCTCGCACAGCGGGGCGTCTCGATCCTGTGGTGGCCATGAGGTTCGAATAGCTCTTGGATGGCTTGATTTTGTAAACCGAAACCAGGGGTGAAGGCGTGCGGCCGCATACGGACGCTCGTCATCTACGAGAGACGCACTAAGGACTGACGGCATGGAAGTTCGCGACATCATAACCATGACCAGAAAGATGGTCTTTCGAAACCGACGCCGATATCGGGCTGTCATGGCGGCCATCGCCTTGGGGACCATAGGATTCATCATCATTCGGACAATGGGGGATTCTGTTGAGGGTAAGCTCGCGGAAAACCTGGAAATACTGGGAGAAGCCACTGTCCTGAAGGCGGAATGGCGCAACCACTTCGGCAACCTCCATCCTGGGGAATTTTACGAGAAAGACATAGAGATGCTCCGAAAAATTCCCCACGTCGTCGCGGCGGCCCCTGTGATGCATATCCAGAACATCACGGCGACGTATAGACGCTATGAGATGGGAGGCGTCGAAATACAGGGAGTTGACCAGGATTATTGGCGGACTCAGACCCCTTATCTGGTCAGCGGCCGGCTCTTCACCAACGCTGACCTCGAAAACCGCGAACGCGTCTGCATACTCGGCAAAGACGTCGTGAAGAATCTCTTTCGCGGGGCAGACCCGCTGGGACAAGAGATACGCATAGATCATTTATGGTTCAGGGTCATCGGAGTCCTCGGCGGGCTTCAGCACGACTACATCAGCTCAGGGGTGTTCATCCCTATCACGACTGCAAAAAACAGTTTCAATGGACTGGACAAGATTACCACCATCTATATAAGGGCGTACAACTGGGATCACGTAGAGTCGGTGTATCAAAACGTATTGAGCGTCCTGACGCACAACCATAAGGGGTACGAAGGCGGTCTGTACATCTTTTATTACCCTGCCCGGGTCAAACGAGTGAAGATGCTGGTTTATGTGGTAAATATCTTCGTGTACGCTTCGTTGGCCGTGGTCTTCGTATTAGGTAAAGTCGGTCTCACCAACGTCATGCTTGCCGCGGTTCAGGACAGAACCAGGGAAATCGGTTTGCGCAAGGCCGTCGGCGCCACCGACAGCATGATCAGACTCCAGTTTCTCCTGGAATCCGTGCTCGTGAGCGTCGGAGCGGGGTTGGTGGGAGTGATCGCCGGCATACTCGGCGTGAACTTCCTGAAGGACATCTTGGGCGTCGAGGTGTCCCATTACGTCATGTCCACAAGCATCTTCATCGATCTCGCGGTCACCACCCTTATCGGCGTATTCGCAGGCTTGTATCCCTCACAGCAGGCAAGCCGTCTGGACATCGTCACCGCCATGCGGTTCGAATGACCGGGGCGTCCCTTCAGCCATTTTTAACGTCCAGCCCCAACCCATGTCTCATATAGCCGTTCTCGAAAATAATCGCGAAATGCCCTGTTGACCCGCTGCATGTCATTCCCACGTAAGTGGGAATCCATGACGAGTTTCCTGGGCGCTGGATCGAGTCCGGCAGGACAAATCAGGCGCCGTGACGCAGATTTTGAAAGTCATCATATTCACGCCGCGGCGGGTGTCATTCCAACAGAAGTCTGGAGAAGTTGTATATTCGATCATGTCCCATGTAAAGACATCTCCCTCTTTTTGCAATTGGCCCCGCGCCTCGGAAATGCTTGTCGCATATCCCTTTCACACGGGGCCGTGATTGCGTCCTCAACCTACATCATATAGCCCTTCTCGAAAATAATCGCGAATTGCGCTGTTGTCCCGCTGCATGTCATTCCCACGAAAGTGGGAATCCACGTCAGTTCACTGGATGCCGGATCGAGTCCGGCATGACATATCAGGGCGCCGTGACGGTAATCATTGATTATGTCTTCGCCGTGAGGCAGACTTTGAACGTCATCGTATCCACGCCGCGGCGCATCTCATTCCGACAGAAATTTCGAGAAGTCCTATAAGGTATGTTATCGCGGCGAATCTCTCACCGCAGCCTACTCTTCCAAAATTCTGCCCGACCTCACTCCTCGCTGTCTCCAGCTACTTGGCCAGTGCCATACGTGACCCCCTGGGACCCGCCCTGAAGAAGAAACGCCTGGTACGTGGTGACCAACCTTCTCATGATGATTTGGGAGAGGTGTTTATAAAAGAGTATGGCGTCAGAGGGATATTTCTCGAGAAGTCGTGTAAGCCTCTTCTTGTCGATCTTTGCCACCTTTGTGGGCGCCGCGCACTTCGCGTCAGCAGTGTATGTCTCTCGATCAACCATACTCGAAAGTCCGAATATCTCCCCCGGATGACTGACCGTGTAATCAATTTGCCCCTGTGTGCCGATGACAAGCTCGACCCTTCCTTCCATAAGGATGAAAAAATAATCTGCAGGATCGTCTTGCCGGAAAAGTATCGCGCCTTTATCAAAAGATTCTTCCGATACGAAGGTCTTGATGTCGTTGATCAGCTCTACGCTCAAATCGCTAAACAACTCGGCTCGCTCAATGATCATGACAGTACCTCTCTTTCCAAAGACCGCATTATGCATGCCAAAAGGCGCTCGTGGCCCTGGAGCGATGAACCTCTCCAAAGGGTTCGATGCGTCAGATCATCGTTTCTCGTTGTCACTTTGGCGGTAAATCTGCGTTTTCAGTCGCTTGGCGTCGCTTCGACTCTCTGACCTCCTTTCCACCTCACAGAATCATACAAGCATTGTCCCAGCGCCGCTGCCTGCGGCAGCGTTTACCTCTCCGGCGACCTTGTTCCACCTCCCTTCGCGGCGACTCGATGCTATCCGACTAAAATATAGGACAGTTGCGAGCAATTTGAAGTTCCGCCTTTTCCTGATCCTTATACGGACAGGGCGTGGCTATCCCAGGAGCGGAAGCGCCGCCGCCTCACGAATTCGTGATTTATTCTGGGAACCCATAGAACTCCGTACAGGTCGTTTCAGAAGGCCATGGAGCCGGCTTTTGCAGGGCGCCACTCGCCGAGAACCATGGCTACTCCCCAGCCTTTTTGGGCGCGAGGTCCTGACGAAACGCCTTCACGCGCTCGTCGAAGTACATCAGCGGGGTCTTACCCGCGTTGTCCTTGGCATTGACATCCGCGCCAGCCTTGACGAGCGCATCGACCACGTGAAAGTAGCCTTCCTCCAACGCGATCATGAGAGCTGTCTTTCCCTCTTTGTCTCGGGCGTCGATCGTCGGATTCTTGCTCAAGAGCAGCTTCACAATCTCGAGCCGACCATGCCCGGCCGCATACATCAAGGCCGTCCTTCCTCGATTGTCCTGGAAATTGATATCCGCGCCTTTGGAAATGAGATGAGCCACTGCGTCAACGCCCCACACGTCGTTCCTCACGCTTTCCGCGGCAATCATGAGCGCGGTTCTTCCGTCTTTATCCCGGGCATTGATGGGCACGCCCCGTTGGATAAAGGGCTCGAGATGGCCCGCGTTGGGATTCCACTTCTCCGCATAGACCATGAGCGGCGTCTGGCCTTTGTCGTTGGTAATGTTCGGGTTCGCACCTTTGTGAAGCAACGCCCATGCAGCCCCAAGATACCCTTTGTCGAAGGCCCGCTTGAAAGCTGTTTGCCCTTCCTTATCCTTGGCGTTGACGTCTGCCCCGCGATCCACAAGGATGTTGACGAGCTGCGCGTTGTCCCCGCGAGGGTTGCTGGCTGCCAGCATGAGCGCGGTAACCCCGTTTTCGTCTGTGGTGTTTGGGTCAGCGCCGTCTTTGATGAGGAGTTCCGCAAGCGCGGCATTGGAATCCCAGCACGCCTTCATGAGAAGTATGCCGAGATCCACCTTTTCCTGCTCGGAAACCCCTCGCATCTTACACGAGGAAACCATCGCAACTATAACGGCAGCTACAATCACTCCAAATCTGCGTCTTTTACTCATTGCCGCGCTCGCTTACGCTATTCGTCCTTGTCGTTGTCCTCGAGAAAACCTTGTCTTTACGTGCAGGGTCGTTTTCTGACAGCGAGTGGTCGCTGGGGAGGTTTCGCATTGTGCGCTTACTTTCCCATACACGGATACGGGCACACTTTGTCCCATTCATACTCATGAACGCCCCATATCGGCTTCACGCACGAGCCGCTGATGGGGTAGTCCCATGGATTCTTGGCAAAGTTTTCATACGTGGACATTATCCCGTCCGAGCCCACCTTTGCGATCACATTCAGTACGACAGGCGACTTCTCCCAGCGCTTGTTATCATGATTGTGATACACTTCCGCGGAAAAAGATATGCAGTAAAGCCCAGGCATCAACCCGTATGAACTCTTGAGGATCTTCAAGTCCTTGAAATGATATGGCGTCCTTCGGAGTTCCCTATTCAGGTAACGTTTTCGAAAAGCTTCCAAAATCTGCTCGGGGGCTGGAGCGACATTGTTCGAGTCCGCGCCAGGGATCGGCGCTCTTGACGCAACGGCTTTCTCCTCTCGAACCACCCCTGGCCCTCGATAGGAAGCGGGCGTAAACCCTTTGCGCGTGTCTGGAACAGCGGCAACCCGCTTCTCGAGTTCCTCGGAAGCCTTGCGAAGCTCGCCCTGCAGTTTGGCGAGCTCGTCCTTCGCCTTCGTCTCCGCGTCGTCGCCCTCGACGCCCGAGAGGGCGTGCACCCGCTTCTCGTTCATCTCGAGCCAAGTCTTCACCGCGCGAGAAAAATCCCGCACACTCGTCGGCGTGGATTGACCGATCTTTGCCCCGTCCCCACTTCCTAGAATGTTGATCTCCTCCCTCGCCGTCCCCAGCAAGCCCGCTGTCATGGTCTTGAGATCGTTCACATAGCCAAGAAACGCATTCTTCTTGTATGCGTCTTGCAGCGCGCGCCAAACGCGCTCGGCTTCGCTGCGGAGCACAGGCAGCCGCTCGTCCGGCTTTGCCCGCAGGACCTTTTCGTAAGATTTCACGGCCTCTTGATCAAAGACGGTCAACAAGGCCTCGGTCTTGATGCGGAGCCGCAGCGCCGCGCCCGTGACCAAATCCTTCTCCGGCGAAAAGAAGTAGTACGCAAGCATGAGAAGCAGCGCCAGACACGTCAAGACAATGAGCATTCGCATGAACGAGAGCATGGACTATACACGACGCATTCCGTGACGAGTTTCGGCAACCATTGGCTCACGAGTCTAGCACAAACACGCCCCGGATCAAACAGGAGAGAGGCCCGTTTCTTTCTGTTTGACACCCGACTCTCGTTGGTGGTATCTATACATCAATAATAATTTGAAAACCTGTTGAAGACCCTAAGGATTGTGTAATTTGATAGCGCAGGCGAGCCGTACATCGAAAGTTGCAGGATGGTCCATGATCGGGTGGGGCGCCGAAGGTCCCTCCGTAGAGACCGCGAAAAA
>JBMFOE010000085.1:0-8739 GCA_049969795.1 Desulfomonilaceae bacterium | reverse complement strand
TTACCTCGTAATAACGATTCGTCACAAGTCCCGCAAATAAAACCGCTCCTGGACAGGGAACCACGAGTTTTTTGCAAAAAGCCCCCCCGATTATGTTGTACAATTCTAGACAGGCTGAGCACACATGCGATGTTTTGCAGATTGAATAAGGAATAACCTCGTTGTCTCCATTAATGTAAAAAATTGGCTCAATAAAATTAGCGTGATTCGCGCAATGAGACACGAACAGATCCTTAAATTTTATGCCTCTCAGCCCCATCACCTTCAACCATCGTTGCTGCTCTGCCGAGTCTGATATATTATCCCATTCTGGGGGGCTCGACTCGAGGTAGCTCCTTCGCTGAATGAGTAATTTCTTCTCATCGTCGGAGGGCAATCTGGGCGGTTTGAAACTACTCTGCCGGATCACCCCATCGTGCTGGATTCCGTGTTCACGTAAATCAAAAGAACTCACGAGAAGAATTTTATCTGAATAGCCTGAGTGGCGATACCAGGACAGCTGCCTCTTGCACAGTTGAAAACGCGACCACGTGCTAGGCCGCACATAGGCTAGGTCCACACGTCTAGCGAGCGGGGCACAGGCGGCTCGCTTCGTTTCAATCAAAGCCATACCGGCGTCTTTGGCGGTCTGAGCAAACCGTTCAAATGTCCGTTCGTCTAACCAATAAACAAATTTCTGATAATCACTGGTGATCATCTTGCTTCTCACGCAACGCGAGCCGAGGAGTCTGCTCCTCGTGAGAGAGGGAGGCTATTACAAGGTGAGTCACGTCCCTCATCACCAAGGAAGAATTTAAAGCGCCAATCCCGACTTGCAAACCGGCGTAGCAAAAAGGGCAGGCGCTGACTAGTTCTTCTGCCCCGGTTCCTTCCGCCTCCCGTATTCTGGCTTGAGCCATCTTATTCTGAAGGTCTGGAAAACCTGCCTTGACTCCTCCACCAGCGCCGCAACAACGCGAATATGACCCATGACGAGGCATCTCCACCAATTCTAGCCCTGGAATCGATTTCATCACTGCCCTTGGCGCATCATACACGCCACAGGCTCTGCCAAGATGACATGGATCGTGGTACGTCACCACTCTTTCTACAGGAGCCTTGAACTTGAGTTTTCCCTCTTGAACTAGACGATGCAAGAATTCGACCGTATGAAGAACTTCGAAATGCAATTTTCCTATCTTAGGATAATCTTGTTTGATGGTCTTAAAACAACCAGCGCATGAAGTTACAAGCTTATCGATGCCTAAGCTGTTTAACAGTTTAATATTGTCGGAAGCGATCCGCTCGTACTCTGGATCGCCCATTCTCAGCAGTACGCTGCCGCAACACTTCTCATTTTCCCCAAGGCAGCCGTAATCAATGCCCAAGATTTCCATTATATTGACCGTGTCTATGGCAATTTGACGGATGTTTAAGTTATAAGCCGCGGTGCATCCCAGAAACAACAGAATTTTACTGCCGGTCTTCTTTATCTCCCGTGGTAAATCAGGAATTAGTTTTTCCTTCTTGGCCCGACGCGCCCATTTTGTGCGCGCTTGCCGAGGCTGCTGCCAAGGATTGTCGTATGACATGACGCTTTTTGCGAGAATTTTTTGCGCAGGCAAAGGACCGTAGCCAGCCGCAACCATAAGTTCACGAATACTCTCCCACAATTCTACAGTGTCGATTTTTGCTGGGCAGACAACATGACACTGCCCACAAGTAGAGCATTCATACAGATTAGGAATGAACCTCTGGATATCGGCTTCTGTGATTTGTGATACACGGAAAAGCGACTGGATCAGTTTTCTGATGGTCGCAGGAATTCGTTGGTTTTGAATCAGCGAAACGAGAATGCTTCGTTGCCCCTTTACAATACTGAGAAAATCCAGGATCTTTTGACGTGGTAAGATATTTTCTCGCGAGTCTTGATCGTACACAGGACACCAGCGTAGGCACTCCCCACAGCGGGTGCAAGCCTCTAACTGAACGAGCTGCGCTATCCCTATCTTATGTAGCGGAATAACAGGGGCGGGAAGGTTTGTTCCCTCCTGACCCTCTTCTGAACACCGTGTGTCCGTTATTTCATTCCCTCGTTCCACAGATCATTCCTTTTTGTAATTTATTGTAAGACTTAACGCTGTGATAAATATGTGTTTTAATTTTCCGAACGGAAGATAGGCAATCAGCAAGCTCCATGACAATGCATGCATGCCCCATGCGTAGCCGAACATTGCCTGACACGGGAAATGCAGCGCTGAGAAAAGCCATGCCAAACAATAACTTACGTAGGCTGGCCAAGCAAAACGAGCGGGGATCTCACAGAGGCATATCCGTGTTGCTTCTATGAGAAACCCTGTGAGAGCTACTGCGCCTATAATCACCAGCGCCAGCGTATCCTGCTCCTGCGTGAGGACATGTCTCGGCTTGGTAATGTATCTCCTTCCCATAGCCCACCCTACTCCAAGAAGCATTAACAACCCAGTAGTATCATTGAACAACAACATGAAAAGATTGTCTTTATTGACCAGTTCCCGAGTAAGACGGGCTTCAGGCGCCGCCGTGTGCAAGATCAGCGTACACAAGCTGACGACAAACCGTGCAAGAAATGGATAAAATATGAACGAATGGCTGAACCACTGGCTTAAACCGTTTGCGAGAATGCGACGTTGTAGAAGAACGTCCAAGAGAAACGTTTTGGCAACCCGAAAAATCTCGCGGGAAAGAATGGCGTCCCACACTGCCTCCGATGCCGTCTGAATCTTCTGATGAAGGGTCGGCGTATCGTACCCCACGGAACGGAACCAAAATACTAGGATGGCTATTCCGCCGATACAGGCTATCATTAAAGGTATGAGAAACAGAGCGCTTCCAAGCGCAAAAGGCGAGTAATGACAAACAATACAGAGAAAACTCTTATGGGGAACTACCGAGGGCGGCGCTCCAACTCGATTGTTGGCATTGTGACACTTTCTGCAGAATGAATCTCCAGCTACATTAGTTGTCTTGTGCTGAGACAGGCTTATAGGTTCGGACGCTGCATTTGTGCGTGACAGTTTAATTTCATTTGTTTTTCTATCATATTCCACAAAGGGGGAGTCCACGTGACATGCCTCACAACGGACTCGCATATGCTCAGCGTGCGTCCCAGCTTTACCGTAAAAGTTCATGTGGCACTGACGACACTGCACTCCTTCCGATGAACGATGGGGTGATCGAGCGATGTCCGTATGGCATTGTGTGCAGGCCACATAACGGTGTGACGAGTCTTTAAAATATTCTGGTTTTACTTGCATGGAAACTTTTACATTCCGAAAGACTTCTATCGATGAGGGCTCATTATGACATCCGTAGCAAAAAGCCTGCGAAGATATGATTCCTTCATTGGAATTCAAATTTCGATCCCGATGACAATCCAGGCACTGCGAAGGTTCCTTCACGTCAGCAGATTGTTGCGCTGCTACGTCGCAGACGGTAAATGACAAAATTATTATCGCTAATATTGCTTTTGAAATTTTCTCATTCATAAGCTAGCCTATCTTTTAGTCCCCGTAGCCGCTTCATGCGGTGTGATGTCACCCATTTTCCCGGCAGCCTTTAATCGAGCCCACTCGCCGGGGTGGGTGCGCCTCACCTTTTCCGGCGTCGTTTTTCCCGTAAAGATAGTCCAGTCCCCAGGATACACCTCAGGTCTGAAATGACGCACTGTTGTGTGGATAAAAAACTTGTACAATACGGCAAGAACGCCTTCGTCCACATGGAGCACCTGAGCCAAGTTGATAAAATAGCCAGGAAGAAAGCTAGAAAAAAATTCTGGAAACCACAATAACAAGCCCGTTAGACTCATCGTCTGCATGCCAATGAAGAGCGTCCAATAATCCAGTTTTTCCCACCATGCAAATCGTTCAAAGGGCGGAGGGTCGTCGCGCCGACCCAAGATATACTGCATGTGATGGTAAAAACATGAAAAATCCCTTTTGGAGGGAAACATGGAGTCAGGCCCCAAAATTCGTCCGCGCAGCATGAATTTATAGTAGATTATCCAGACAACTTCAGTGACTACACACAAATAGAGCGTCACAGCGAAGAAACGATGGAGACTTCGTGTATTATCAATTCCTCCGAGGCACTGAACAAAGAACTGGGCGAGGCTCGTGGAGCTAAACGCCATTGAGCATCCTGTCAAACCAACCCCTACAAATGTTACCATCACGATGAGATGGACAATCCTATGTAAGACATTGAATCGGTACAATATGATCTGGGCGCCGTTCTTGGTGGACATATCAGCGACCTCTCAATTTGTTGTGAAGCTCACGCAATATCCATACGAAGGTCTGAACTGCAAAAAAAACAATGACGATTCCAATCAGTACCTGCCCAATTCTCTTGGTAATCAGCATCAGACGTATTTGCCCCTGCTTCTCAGAATCTTTCTTTGATGCATCATCCAGACCGGCATGGATGACTATCGCGGCAAAATTAACTGTCGCATTCAGATGGCATCGCTTACAGGCGATGAGAGCCTTCTCCCTATCTTTCAGCGACTCGCAGGCGTGCGCCCCGTGGCAGTCCGTGCAGTACGCGGATGCTTTCTTGTCCAGAAAAACGCCAAGCCGACCGTGGATATTATTGAGATAGGTGGCCACTTGTGAGGCATGACATTTTCCACACACTCCAATCATTTGTTGTCCCAACGCTATTCGCGATTGTTTGGCTTGCACATAATGGGATGCATGGCAATCACCACAGGTGGGTGCAGATCTCTCCGGTGGAACCGTGTTCTCAGACTCCTTTGTTTGGAGCTGTTGTTTGGCAAGAGCCTTTGCGTGCTCGCCGGTTATATACCGGTTATACGAGGAGACATGACACGAGCTGCAACGTTTGTAATCGTACGTCCTCACCGGATCTTTCTTTAATGCGGCAGGATCTTTTACATTCGGATGAACGTAATCTTTCGACAAAAACTCAGTGTGGCACACTTCACATCTCAGAGCGCCATGCGCGGCTGTTGAAAATCTCTCCATGTCTACGAACCAGTCAACTCGAGGGAGCGAAGAACCAAGAAAATGTCCCCAGGCCGTCCTCGCATTAATATGCGCTGTCAGCATTAGGATGACAGTGAGCAGCATTCCGCACAACTTTAGGAACGACTTTGTTTGCTCAGCGACGGACTTCTGGCACGAGATGCGCAACCACTCCAAAATGAACTCCTCTTTCTGTCTCTCACCTTCATTAGAAACTGCGCACGTTTTTGCGCGCTGTCCCCTACAAGGGCGACTACCCAAAACGCTTTCCCAGATCACACAAATTCACGCACGCACAAAGGTGCATGGGCTGCGGAACCGTAATATGGGAATGGCTGGTTATTGAATCTTACGGAATCAAAGTATATCTGAAGAAAAAGCGTCGCCAACTCGCGTAGCGAGCTGAAAATCTCGACCCCAATGTCTTCTGTGTCTCTAGCCTGATCGATCCTCTGCTTGGTTTCACGAAGCAATTCTTTGACCCTTCGCGCGAGCTTAACCAGGTGAACATCCGCCCCATATTTGATACATAATCTGTGCAACCGCTCAAGCGTTCCAATGCGTTTCCAAATAGACTCGAGAAAGACCCGAATCTTCTCCGGCTGATAGATTTTGTGTCCTATTGTCCATTCCAAATTAGTCGGTTCCAGCCCTATGGATACGATTCGTGAATTGCTGATTTCCCGCCTGATTTCTTCAATAAAGCGATATTTTACCTCGCCCTCCACATTGACCATGCCATTGCGTTTTATGTCCCCTTGATGTGGACCGTTACACACGTCCGAAGACAATATGGCAGCTATAAATGCATTAGCCATCGGGAAATTCGGATGTTCAAAATGCGGCCCGAACAGGTAAAGCCTTCCATCTCCCATTTGGAGCCTTGCCGCAGCTACCTTGCCAATTAACGTGTCTTCTGCCAAATCCCGATCTACCAAAAACTTGGTTTTCTGAGTGAACCCGTCATAGTAGGCGAGGATTTCTGAAGTGTCCTCAACGATCATAGACGGTCCCCCATACAGGGGCGCCAAAAAAGTATCGCAGGTCAGAACTGCCGTTTGATTGGTCAATCTGAGACGCACATCTTCTCGAACAGGGTGATACACGTAGTCACACCCGTATGAAGTGAACGCCTTCGTCGTTTGCTGTCTTGTTTGCGGCCTCACCTTGGATACGTTGGCAATTTTGATGTTCGCGAAATTAAACAAATTTAAGTGCTGTTTCGAAGATCGCATGGGGAGATACGCGCCGGCGCACGAACCTATGTAAAGTCCCCCTTTGCCAATGAAGGCGCCTAATGCTCTGGCCCCTTCTGATCCTAAATGTTGGGCTATCCCTATCGTGTCGCCTCCGGACATAGCGAATACATCTAGGGATTCAAGGACGCCAAGCCTCACCATGTCTTCGTTCAGGATAACCACATCGTGAAGCAGCATCCTGTCAAACAGCTCTACAAACCACAACCAGGAATGCGACGTCCCTGTCCCCGCGTATAGTCCAATGCGCGGCGCTTCACCAGGCATTAAGATGCACCTTGAATCTAGCAGAACACATGTTCGAGCCTCAAACGGCCTCGCTTCTCACATATGTAGTGTCTGGCGGGATTGTTCAACGCCATGCTCACGCGAGCTTGCCCGTTTCCCTCTCTTGATCTCTAGTTATCCCCGGCCGACCTCCAATGATCGATCATCCACACACATACTCGACCACTGCATTGAGATCGCTTAACCCGAGCTCGAGACCTGTCCCTTTGTTGTAAACGTCTATTAGGATGTCCTCAGATATCTCGGGGGACATTGTTGCAAAGATGGGGTGGATGCCAAAGAGATAAGCTAGGGCCTGTCTTCGCGTCCACCATTCCCGATTTTTTTTTGAATCCGTCGTCTCCGCCGTCGAGAAAAGTGGGTGTTGCGGGCACCAAGGACTAAACCGGCCCTCCTCTTGAGGAGGTAGCGGTCCTTTGAGCTCGCCAATTTGTTGCAGGACGTCACTAAGATTTCCTTGGCCTGATTTTTCGCACAATGACGCCGCGGCCCATGCGTCTGCGCCATTTTTTGCGCACGCCTTCAAAAAGGCAGCAGCCTCTCGCGCTGTTATCTGCAACCTTTTCAGAATCAGGAGAGCGCAGGGATCGGTGATCAGGAATCCTGGTTCGGGATGAATAGATTCTGTCAGCAGTTTCGGGTCGTCATCCAAAAATACAAAGGTGTTCGTCGCGTAGGGGGTGTTATAGCAAGCGCTGTGTCTGTGAACAATTGGACCTAACCACTCACTAACCTCTTTCTCCCCCATCCCTTCCAGGATATCTCCGATGCCTTGTTTGTCGGCATAGGCGGCTGATTTTATGCGACCAAACACATCGAAACATTGGTCGACGAATCCCTCTGGGTCGGCCACTTCCAATAATCCCATGCCTCTCACTGCGATTCCCTTCAGATTACTATCGCCGAAAAGTTTGCCGAATCCCCAGTAGTCTCCACTTGCCCAATAATTGATGCAGATCTGACCCAATTCTGTCCCAGATTCGCCTGCCTTGCCAATGGCAAGCACCTGGATGAGATCGTCCCCCATTTCCTTTCGTATCGCGTCAGTAGTCTCCCACACGTCTCGTCCCCAAAGTGGAGAAGCGTCGTGGACATCAGCGACCCCGTCGTGAAGCCATAAAAAAACCGGTTTTTCCGATTTGCCAGTTATAACCACATAATCAAAACCCGAGTATTTCAACTCCGCCCCGGCTTTCAATGTGATGGGCGCGTGAGCCAACCCGCCAGTTCTCGGACTTTCACCTGAAACGATGCCCAGCGCGGCGCCTGGGAACAAAGTCCCTGTAAGCAAACCAGTCCCCAAGATAATGGGGTGGTTATCCCTGTTGCGCTCATATAAATACGTATTAATACCGACACCCCCGACCTTTGCCTCTACCAGCTCATCAGATATATCTTCGTGAGAGACGTTTCCCGTTCCCAAGTCCACGTATAGTATCCTGTTCGACGACAAATAATCCATGTCATTCACCTCCCTCTACTAATGATATTGCGCCTGTAGGGCAAATCTTCACACACATCGGCCCGTATTTCATTTCCGAACACAAGTCGCAGGGTTCTCGAAGGAGCATCGGTTTCGCTGACGCATCCGCCTCTTTCTTGTCTCCGGACTCGCTCTCTTCATCCACCGCTCCAATTCGCTTAATTTCAAGTCCCTCAGGTCTCGATATCAATAAGCTCGTTTCATCTTTTACCAAGACACCAAAATAGTCCTTCTTCTCACGACCTCTGTAGACGACGATACACGACGATAGCAGGGCGAAAGCGTCATCTCTGTGGTAGCCGCAGGCGATCTCGCACGCCATGCAACTGATACATTTTTGCGCCTCCACATTGACTCTCATGGCGATTCTCCTTTCGATTTTTGAATGGATCAAGAGCGCGCCCTTGGAGGAACGACAGCAAGGCTGTACTGCCAGTGGTCTGGGGGGAAATGCCAGCGATAGTCGAGCCTGTTCTTCCTCTTAGGTTTTCTATTTTATCACATTTGCGATGTTGAAGTTGTATGTTACTTATGGCAAAAAGGCATGTCAAGAATAATATTATAATAAAATGATTTTTTGTAAACCACATCGATCACCCCAAGCGATTTCTCCAGGCTCGATGAAAATCGTGTACTGTTTCAGACATTTCAAGCAAAAAAAGTTGTTGGTTTCTGGTTGCAAAGGATTCGCTGTTGCCTTCTTTCG
>JBMFOE010000084.1:0-8909 GCA_049969795.1 Desulfomonilaceae bacterium | reverse complement strand
CGGCTGCTTCGAAATGACAAAAGCCGACTTTTCCTGGCTGCCGCCGCGGTTTTCGAAAGCAGCCACAAACTACATGATGAGGGGCTCCCATTGCCGCGGAAGCTTCCAGGATCAGGACAGCCCTGGCCTGGACAGTCTCGTTACCAACGCCGCGCGCATTGCCTCGATTCGCGTCTCGGACACGCGGCTTTGGCACAACTTCCCGAGATCGCTATCGATTTACAAGCCCGAGACGATTTCTACATTCCTGTATCGTCGCGGGTTCTCTCCCTTGATCCCTGATCATGCGGACTGCTTTCTCCACAAGATCGCCGTTGGATGCGGCCATAACGCCTTTGCTCACATAGAAATTGTCTTCAAGCCCCACTCGTACGTTCCCGCCGAGCGCGATGGCCCCGGCCACAAGCCTCCATTGATCAAGGCTAATGCCTATGATTTCCCATTCGCTGCCGGGCGGCAAAAGATTCACCATGCTCACCAGATTCGGGATGGTGGGCGGGATTCCCCCCACGACTCCCATTATCAGGCTGTATTGATAAGGCGGCGTGAGGAGCCCCATATCGATGAGTGGATAGGAATTGCCGATGTGCCCCATGTCGAAACATTCCATCTCCGGCTTCGTCTGGACTTCGTTCATCGCCTTGACGATCTGGACAATCTCGGAGAAAGGATTGGGAAAGACGAACTCAAAAACGAAGCTCTTTTTTGCGGGGTTGTATTTCGCGTAGTTCATGGACCCCATATTGAGAGCGCCCAGGGCTGGTCTTATCGCCGTTATATGGGCTATCTTTTGCTGGGTCGTAATGCTGATCGCGCCCGTTGAAAAATTGATGACAATGGGGCACGCAGCCGTCACCGCGTCGTAGATATTTTGATAATCTTGCACCTCGTAGCTCGGCAGACCATCCGGAGTCCTTGCGTGGATATGCACTGCCGCGGCGCCTGCCTCATACGCTCGTTTCGCTTCTGCCGCGTATTCCTCAGGGGTGTAGGGGATCCCCGGACATTGAGCCCTATTGGCGACTACCCCTGACAATGCGCACGTGACGATACATGATTTGCCGTAATCTTGGTTTTCTCGAGTCCAGAGCGATGACATGGGGAATTTGTCCTCCTTAACGACCTTTCCAGGCTGGTGGTCTCTTTTCTATGAACGCGGTCATGCCCTCCAAGGCGTCCTCAGTCCCGGCCAGCGCCGCCAATTGATTACACAGATAGTCGAGGGCTTCATCGAGCCCTTTGCCTTCGACGGCCCTGATGGCCTTGCGACCCATGGAGACGGCCAGAGGGGCTCTGGATGCGATGGTGGACAATATCTCTGACACCTTGGCGTCCAGCTCCGCTGCATCGTACACCCGGGTGATCAATCCCATCTGCTCTGCCTCATGAGCCGAGAGAGAATTTCCTGTGAAAAGCATCTCCATGGCCTTTTTTCTGACGGCATTTCTCATGACCAGGGCCGTGACCATCATGGGGAAAAGGCCAACCTTCACCTCAGGCGCGCCAAATTTGACGTGAGCCGCAGCGTACACAAGGTCGCATGCGAGCATGAGCCCCATACCGCCAGCCATACAATGACCGCGAAGTTTCGCCACTATGGGCTTGGGGCAATCGGCCATCTTTTTCAGCAATTCAGCGTATTTTTTTGCGCCTTGCAGAGGATCCCCTCCGGCAAGGTCGGCGCCTGAACAAAATGCCTTGTCGCCCACCGCAGTCACGCACACTACTCTCACGTCATTTGAATCCGCAACGTCATCAAGACAACCCAAGAACAGTTCGATCATCTCCATGCTCAGGGCGTTGCGTCTCGCTTCTCTGTTGAGGGTGATCCAGGCGACGTGATCCTTCTTTTCGTACAAGAGATCGGGTTCGTTCATGGCTTCATTCCTCAGTCGCTCGATCTATTTCCACCAGAATATCGCCCGGTTTCACCTGGCTGCCCGGGGACGTATTGATCGAGACCACAGTACCTGCGTAGGGCGCACAGAGCGTGATTTCCATTTTCATGGCGGACACTACCACCAGCCCTTGTCCTTTGGCGACTACATCGCCTACATTCACCAAGACGCGCACGACAACCGCCGGGGTAGGAGGCGTCACCTCCGACGGAATGACCTCATCAGCCCTTTTTCGACGGCGTTGCTGGCTGGCATCCTGCACGAATCTCGCACGGCCTTCGAGCCACACCCACACCCCCTGGCCGGTCCTGGCAAAAGACGCGTTCATGCGTTGACCATCTATGTCGATGCTCAGATCGTATTCGCTGAAGGCCGTCCAAACCATCTGCTTCGTCTCGCCGTCCACGGAGACCGCCGCACGACCTGTTTTGTCCAGCGGGTCGGCTTCTATCCGATACGCGGCGTCATGCACTCTCAGGTTGTATTCCATCTCACTCGTTCTCTTTCGTAGGAAGGGGCGTCCGTCGCTCGAGACTGCCGTCAAGCTGTGAGTTCTTTCCAGAATGGCTGCAAGCCTACCGAGGGCGTGCGTCATGAACTCGCGCTATCGGCAAAAATCCCATGAACCGAGCGTTTGCCATGGAGAGGGGAGCCCGATCTTTTCTGAACCCTCCTGAAGTCTCGCTGCGGTCCTCGGTCGCGCCATCTCGTATCCGACGCACGCGACCGCGGCCAATGCGTCAATGTCTTTGTTCACTTGCCATCCGGCAAATTCATCGTCGATAAGATGCGTGTGAATATCTCCACGCCGAAACGCGTCTGAAGACAGTACGTCCAGCAGGAATTCGATCTGGGTCTTGACGCCAAGGATCACGCACTCTTTGAGGGCTCGGATCATTCTGGCGATGGCGGCTGGCCGATCTTCCGCCCAGACCACGAGCTTGCCGAGGATCGGATCATAGTGCACCGGTACTTCAAAACCTGAATAAATGGCGTGGTCGAATCGTATCCCCGGCCCCTCTGGAGGCTTGGCGTAAAGAATTCGCCCTGGCGTCGGCATAAAATTTGACTCCGGGTCTTCCGCGTAAATCCTGCACTCGATGGAGTGTCCTCGTTTTGCTATATCTTTTTGCGTCATGGGGAGAGGTTCTTTTGCAGCCACGCGCATTTGGAGCCGAACGAGATCGACGCCGGTGGTCATCTCCGTGATAGGGTGCTCGACCTGCAGCCTGGTATTGACCTCTAGGAAATAGAATCTGCCTGAGGAATCCAAGAGAAACTCCACGGTGCCGGCATTGACATACCCGGCTGCTTTGCCTGCGGCGAGCGCGGCCTCGGCCATGCGACCTCGCAGATCGTCGTCTAACGCAGTTGACGGCGTCTCCTCGATGATTTTCTGGTGTCTTCTCTGGATGGAACATTCCCGCTCGAAGAGGTGGATCAGGTTCCCGTGCGAGTCTCCGACGATTTGAAACTCGACATGCCGGGGTCTATCCAGGTATTTCTCGAGATAAATGCGGCCGTCGCCAAAGGCCGTGGCTGCTTCGCTCGAGGCAGATCGCGCCGCGTCTGGCAGTTCCTCAGGATCGAACACGATCCTCATCCCTTTGCCGCCGCCCCCTGCCGCGGCCTTTACCAAGACCGGATAGCCCAAGGCGCGGGCCGTTTCCAAGAGCCTCGCTGGATCGTCGCTGGACTCTATCATTCCAGGGATGACCGGCACACCCCCGCCGCTCATAATCTCCCGAGCCTTTGTCTTGTCTCCGAGGTCGGCCATGACGCTGCCGGGAGGACCAATGAACGTAAGCCCTTCCGAGGCTACCCGATTGGCGAAGACAGGGTTTTCCGAGAGGAACCCGTACCCGGGATGGATGGCCTCGCAACCCGTCGCGTGAGCCGCGGAGATGATCTTGTCTATGTTCAGATAGCTCGACGCAGGTTCTGGGTCGCCCAGCGCGACCGCTTCGTCCGCAGCCGCGACGTGGAGCGACGCCTTGTCAACATCCGAATAGACGGCAACCGTCCGCATGCCCATCTCAGCGGCCGTCCGCATGATCCTCAACGCTATCTCCCCCCGATTCGCGATCAACACCTTCTTGAACATTGCTACCTCAGCTACATGCGGAATGTTCCGTGTCCCTGTTTTCTGCCCGCCAGGGGGGCGTTGAGCGATGCTGATATGGCCAGGCCAAGCACATCCCGCGTGTCCGCGGGATCAAGGATCCCGTCATCCCAGAGGTTGGCAGTGCTGTAATACGCGTTCCCCTCCTGCAGCGCAGACTGGATAATCGGCCCCCTGATGCCGTCAACGATCTCCTTGGGCAGCGGCGGCTGACCGGCCCTGGCAAGCTGATCATTCTTCACCGAGACGAGCACGTCCGCGGCCTGCTCTCCACCCATGACGCCGATTTGCGCATTGGGCCACATCCACAAGAAACGCGGGGAATAGGCCCTGCCGCACATGCCGTAATTACCCGCGCCGAAAGACGCGCCTACTATCACGGTGAACTTGGGCACAGTAGCGGTCGATACCGCATGTACCATCTTGTGCCCATCTTTGGTGATGCCTCCCCGCTCGTATTCCCTCCCGATGATGTATCCATTGATGTTCTGGAGAAAAAGAAGGGGGATGCCCTGCCGATCGCATAGGGAAATGAACTGCGTCGCTTTTAATGAGCTGTCCGAAAACAGCACGCCATTGTTGCCCAAGATTCCGACCTGGTATCCGTGAATGTAGGCCCAGCCGCACACCAACGTGGGACCATACAAGGCCTTGAATTCCAAGAACTCCGATCCATCGACCATCCGAGCTATGATCTCTCTCACGTCGTACGGCGTCGAGATGTTGCGGGGAACAATCCCCCAGATTTCCTTGGGATCGTACAGGGGAGGGGACGGTTCCCGTCGAGGGATGACGGCTTTTGGGTTCGTCGGCAACATCTCCACGATATTCCGAATGATTTGAATGGCGTCGGCGTCGTCGGTTGCGAAATAATCAGATACGCCTGAGAGGCGACAGTGCACGTCCGCGCCGCCGAGTTCTTCCGCGGTCACCTCTTCGCCGGTGGCCGCCTTCACCAATGGCGGCCCGCCCAAGAAAATGGCCCCTGTCTTTTGGACGTGCACCACGTGATCCGACATAGCAGGGATGTACGCCCCGCCAGCAGTGCACAGCCCCATCACCGCGGTAATCTGGGGGATGTTCATCTTGGACATGATGGCCTGATTGTAAAAGATCCTCCCGCCGTCGTCCGCGTCAGGAAATATCTCCGACTGCAGCGGCAAATACGCTCCCCCGGAATCCACCAGCATGATGACCGGCAAATTGTTTTCCATGGCGATGGTTTGACATCGAAGGGTCTTCTTCACGCCCATGGGGTAAATAGTCCCGCCTTTGATCATGGGGTCGTTGGCATGGACGAGCACTTCCCGACCCGCGACGACCCCGATGCCGGCTCGCGTTCCAGCCCCGTGCACCTTTTTGTCATACATGCCTTTTGCCGCGAGAGGAGCGATTTCGAGCCACGGCGTGTTGGGATCGAGGAGCAGGTCCAATCTCTTCTGAACCGGCAATTTTCCTAATTCCTGGTTCCTTTTTATGGCTTTTTCAGACCTTTCCTCCCTCGCCTTTTTCAGCTCTGCCTTGAGGTCTGCCACCAGCGAGGCCATGGCCTCGTAATTGGCCTTGAACTCATCGCTCTTGACATCAATTCTCGTTTCGATGACATCCATTGAACTCGCCTTCCTGCCAGTGTTGAGCCTGTTCCAGCATCTGCGATCCGCAGCCGAGCATGTTTACCCGGATCATCATTTTGCCGGGGGCTGCAAAGTCGAGCGCCCCGCGCTTCAAATCGACTCCGCCTCACCCGTATCGAGCAAGAACATCGTCCGCAATCTCCATACGAGCCCGCTCAGACGTCGTGCCCGCGATAGCGCTGTATTTTGCGTCCCGATAGGCCTGCTCGATGAGATTGCCCGAAAGATAGCCCTGCCCGCTCAAAATCTGCAACGCCATACCCGCAACTTTTTCCGCGGCCTCTGAAGCGAACACCTTCGCGCACCTCACGAGCGTTTTCCGTTCCTCCTTGCCAGCGGAAATCATCCAGCCTGCTCGAAATACGAGCAACTGAGCCGATTGATACAACGTGAGCATTTCCGCGAGTTTGAAGCGGATCTCCTGGTGGGCAAAGATAGGTTTGCCGCCCCGGCGGTGCGACTGGGCGTACGCTTTGGCCTTGGCTATGACCGCGTTCATGAGACCGACTGACGCCGCCGAAAGGATCAAGTCCTCGGTTTGACGCAAGAAATCCAGCAGCGTCGATTCGTGGAAGGGGCCGAACACGAGTTCCGGTTGAACCTCTACGTCGCGCAGCGTCAAAGACGACACCGCAAGCCCACGATATCCAAGCGTCTTCATCCTCGGTCCCACCGTCACGCCTTCTTGCTCCGGTCTGACCAGGCACACCGTCTTGTCGCCGCCTTCGTCCAAGACGACGGCGATCCAATCTGCGATAGGCGCATTCGTCACAAAGTCCTTATCAGCGCTCACAATTAACCGGTCCCCGACTCGAGAGCAGGCGGCCGCATGCGCTTCTCCGTCAACACGCGGCGGCTCTGTGATGCCAACAGCGCCTATCGTCCCTCCCCCTGCAACCGATTGTGCGATCTCGGCGGCTGTCGAGCTGCGGCAAAAACCCTTCAGCAGCCCGCCGAAAAGTCTTGCCGTAACCTCGATTGACACGAAAAGCGATCGCGATATCCCTGCGAGCTCCTCCTGCGCAGCTAAGAGATGAAGCGTCTGCGCCGACCCTTCCGGGCCAACCCCAAGGCGCAAATAATCCGTGGGGCCGAGGCGTCCGAGAAAACGTTTGGTGATGTGACGAAGGGCTTCTGAGTCGCACTCCTCGATCGATTCCAATTCGCCCACCGCCTCAGCGTCAAAAATGGCCAGAACCCTTTTCTTCAGTTCATGATCTTCCGCGAGCCAGTCAAAATTCATGCCCGTCGCCTTACATTAATCTCGAGATAAGAACCTTTTGCACATCAGATGTGCCGCCTCCGATGGGAGCGAGCCGGCTGTCCCGAAATACCCGTTCCACGTCATACTCGTGGCAATACCCGTACCCGCCCATCAGGCCCACCGCGTCGTTGGTGGGATTGAGCGACCAGTCCCCGATAAAGAGTTTTGCCACCGCGGCCTCAAGGTGGTTCAACGGTCTTCCCTGATCCTTGCACCATGCGATGCGGTAAACTAAAGATCGAGCCGCCTCCAGGAATATTTTCATGTCAGCGAGCTTGTGCTTGACCGCTTGAAAATAGGCTATCGGCCTTCCAAACTGCTCCCGCTGCTTTGCGTATCGACTGCACCTCTCCAGAAGAAAGGAAACCGCGCCCAAAAATGGCGCCAGCAAAGCGCTGCGATCCCATTCAACCGTCTGCATCGCCATCATGAATCCGTTGCCTTCCATACCCAGGAGATTTTGGTACGGGATTTGACAGTCTTCGAAGACCAGTTCAGACGTCGGAGAAGTGCGCACTCCCATCTTATGGAGACTTCTACTCACCGTAAAACCCGGCGTCCCCTTTTCCACGATAAATGCAGATATGCCGGCGTGCCCGGCTGAGGGGTCGGTCTTGGCGTAGATGACAGCCACGTCCGCAATCGCGCCGTTGGTGATGAACATTTTGGAGCCGTTGAGCACCCAGTTATCTCCGGAGCGCACAGCCCGTGTGCGTATGGAAGCCACGTCGGACCCTGCGCCGGGCTCGGTCAAGCCCATGCAGCCTACCCACTCCCCCGAGGCAAGCTTCGGTATGTACGCGCGCCTTTGTTCATCCGTCCCATGACGAAAGATCGTATCCGCGCACAGATAGGTGTGGGCGCCGTAGCTCAAGGTCAATCCACCGTCAACGCCCGCTTCGCCAAGGGCCTCCGCGGCCAGCACTGACGTCATCACGTCCGCGCCGCTGCCTCCCAATTCCTCGGGAAAGTGCAGCCCTAAGATACCGAATTCACCTAATTTCCTCCACGATTGCCAGTCGAATTCCTCGCGCAGATCGTGTTCTTGCACGCGAGGCGCAATTTCCTTCTTGGCAAATTTCAGAACCTGTTCTTTGAAGAGGAGCTGTTCAGGCGTTAACTCGAAGTCCATTGTCGATCCTCATTGTGGCTGGGCTGGGGACGTGCCCCGGAAAAAAACACGGTCAATAAACTCTTGGCGATCCGTTGTTTTTGGTTCTTGCCCCTCAATGGATGATTCTCGAGAACCATAGTAGAAACAAAGGTTTCCACTGCTCCCAAGAATATATATGTCAGATACCTCGGCTTGATGTCAGTCCTCACGGCCTGCTCTGCTTGGGCCTGGGCAATCATCCCCTCCACCCTGTCCATAAAAGACTTGAAATACACCAGGCGAGGCGGCGTGAGGTTCGTGGATGAGCGAGAAATCTCGGTGATGAATATATGAACGAGATCAGGCCGTTTCTCATACTGATCCAGAAAGTAGGTCACCAAAGCGCCTAGTTTGTCCTCGACGCGATCAAACGTCGCTTCGCACTCATCCATCTTGGCAAACAAGCCATTCCACCACTCCGCGAGGATGACGTCAAAAAGCTGCGTCTTGCTCTTGAAATAATGGTACACGAGTCCATAGGAGATGCCGGCTTCTTGGGCGATGTCCGTGATGCGGGCTTGATGAAAGCCCTTCTTGCGGATGACGCGGCACGCGGCGTCAAAGATAATGGCTTCTTTGTCCTTTCTTTCGTGGTTGAACTTGCTGAGGGGCGTCATGGCGGACATGTATCAAGAATTGATTGATTTGTCAATCACTTTTCCGACCGGTTCAGGCCTGACTCCCGCGGCTCGCAACCGGTACTCAATGACCCTTTCTTCAAATTCGAGGCGTCTCGTATCATGATTCAACCTGCCATTCCGGCAAAAAAGAAAAACCCAGTAGAGCCATTCTCGAAAATAATCGCGAAATGGGCTGCTGTCCCGGTGCATGTCATTCC
>JBMFOE010000083.1:0-9086 GCA_049969795.1 Desulfomonilaceae bacterium | reverse complement strand
AAGGAGCGAGGCTCAAGCCAGGTGAGAGCCATTGCCGTTACCCAGGGCGTTGCCCTAGGCTATTCTATGGCGCCCCGCAAGAGCGGGGCTCAAGCCCCCTCTCGCGATGTCCGCCTAGTCTTGAGGTTCGTCGATGCGCCGGTCATTTCGAGTAGGGGCGACGCATGCGTCGCCCCTACCACGCGGACCGCGCCCCAGGTCTGTCGGCGCGATCATCGGTTCATTCAAATCTGCCGCGACCAAACGCATCAATGAATTACGCAACACCCCCGGCCTTTCCGTTTGGCAACGCAATTATTACGAACACGTCACCCGCAACGATGAATCTCTGGACCGCATCCGGGAATATATGGGCTCCCACATTAAATCACGAATTGGACGAGGCGGCGGTCGCTCTAGGCGCCTTGGTCTTTGTCATTTCGAGCGCAGCGAGAAATCTTGGCCCAAAACCAAGATTTCTCAGTCGCCGCCTCTCGCTTTGTTCGAGTCCGGCTCCTTTCGAAATGACAAGAGGTGGCTTGTCGTGGCCGTCAGAGGGGTTCTCGAAGGCGCGCAAGAACTGCATCATGCGGACGTCATTCCGACAGAACCTTCGAGAATCAGTATATGTCATGTCGGACTCGGTCCGGCGCCCAGAGAAACGAAAAATGGATTCCCACTTGCGTGGGAATGACAGAGCACGAGACTCTATGGCAATTCTCGATTACTTCCGGGAATGGCTATAACGAGCTTTCCGCCGCCGAATCATGGCCCTGAGAGCAAGCAGGAAGAAAGAGGGCAGACTGCAAGGCTCATTCTGCAGTGAAGACCTTGAGCGGGAGATCTCCCATTCTTTTTACCTCATCGAGTGAGAGACCGATCGCCTCAACAATAATCTTCGCCAACTGTTTCCTGTTTGCCATGAGATTGCTGATTTGTTCGCTGGTGAAGCCCAGCCGATCCAAATGATACTCGTACAGATCAGATGCGGTCGGCGGTGGGCAACAATGTCGCTTCTTTTCATAAGCCCCCGTCAAGGCCAGCAAGACGTCGAGCTCCTCAGCTTCCGGTGAACCATTGGCGGGCGTACCCCAAAGCTCATCGATTCGCTTCATGGCTGCTTCGTATTCTTCCTCTGTGCGGATTGGTCTCATCTGCACGGCTCGACCTCCTCAGCCCGATGGCTATACGGTCCTCGCATCTGTCTTATCGTAGTCTTTATGATAGCCAACCCATCTAATTATGACAACCTGCCTTTCGTAGTCGATCTCGGTCACGATTCGATAATTATTACCGCCAAGGTTAAAGATGACTCTGTTGCCGGGCAAGAAATCAGCTCTTGGATGTCTTGCCTTCACTTCTATAGGGTTATGCCATTGTGCTTCCTCAGTGTCTTCAAGCCACGCCGGGAAAAGTTTCCGCGCCTTGGCATCTCCCGAAGCTATGAAATCCAAAATTTTCTTACGCTACCGGATTTCAATAACACCTCATTACAATATGACATGAGGTCTCGCCAAAAAAGGAAGTACTTTATCACACTTCGCGAAACTTCTGTCGGAATGAGCCGCGCTGCGGCCTGAATACGGTGACCTTCAGCGTCTGTCTCACGGCGACGACGTAATCAATCAGTACGGTCACGGCGCCTCATAGGTCATGCTGGACTCGATCCGGCATCCAGGAATCGAAGAATGGATTCCCACTTGCGTGGGAATGACGGGACAGGGGACTGCGCGGCAATTCTCGATTATTTTTGGGAATGGTTTACCCACGCACATCAGCCTCCTCGCATCGAGACCCCGCCTACCTCCCCATTTTCTTCCTGATCTCTTGAAAGGGAATCCGCATCAGGAAAGGCCGGCCGTGGGGACATACCGGCGGCGACTCCAGGAAATCGAGCTGCGATAAGAGCGACTTGATTTCGAGCAGCTCCAAGGCGTCCGTCTCCTTTACCGCGGCGTGGCACGCGATGCGCTTGAGCAGTTCGTCTCTGAACCGTTCGGGATCGCCCCGAAGCCCTGTGTCCATCATCGTCTGGATCAATTCCTGCCCGAGTTCAGCAATGTCTGACGCCTTGAACCAGGTCGGAACCCCGCGAAGGAGAAACTCGGCCTCCCCAAACTCCTCCAGCAAGAATCCGGCGTTCCGCAGCAGATCGAGATGCGAGGCGAGTATTCGAGCTTCTACGGGAGAGAAGGTGAGCAGGTGCGGAATAAGGAGCTCCTGGATTTCGGGCCGCGTGTCCTCAGAGGCGCATCGTTTGAGCGATTCGTACACGATCCTCTCGTGGGCCGCGTGGTGGTCCATGATAATCAATTCAGTGGCGCTGTGAAGGACGAGAAACGAATTTGGGAGCCTCCCCACAATGCCCAGGGTCGAGAACGCCTCCGACGAATCTGGCCGCGGCGCAGCCGAACTGATTTGTTGCATGGCGGAACCGGCAGAAGCAGGCGTTGGCGCCGACGAATCAGGCGGCTCATGAGGCCCGTATTGCGCATCGGCCATGACGTGGCGAGGGATCGAAGTCCTCGCGGACGTTGAAATCCACGGTTCGCGCGCGTCTCGAAAAGCCCTGAAGGGCGCACCGGTCAACGCCCGATGAACTCCCTCCACCACGAGGTCGTACACAAGCTTTGGCTTCACAAAACGGAGTTCGGCCTTTTGGGGATGGACATTGACGTCCACTTCCTCCGGCGGGATATCGAGAAACAACACAGCGATGGGGAATCGCCCTTTGTCGAGCAGCGTTGAAAAGGCTTTTGTCACCGCCCCGTTGACGAGCCTGTCTTTGACGGAACGCCTGTTTACGAAGGTGAGCATCGAGCGCATGTTCGAGCGGCTAAACGGCGGCTTTGCGACGTACCCCCGGACTCGGCTTTCGCCTACGACATGGTCCACCTCGACGAAACTTTCCCTCAAATCCTTGGAAAACATGCTCTGCATGCGCTGCAGCACTGAATCCGAGGCAGCGGCGTCAATCTTTACCCTGCCGTTTTCCGAATACAAAAACGTAATGTGGGGAAAGGCAAGGACAAACCGCGTCACAAGCTCATGGATATAGCCGCTTTCGAGCGCAGGGTTCTTGAGGAATCGCCTGCGCACCGGCGTGTTGAAGAAGAGGTTCCGCACCTCGATGGAGGCGCCGCGATTCATGGCGACGCGATCAGATTGCCGCAGCACGCCGCCCTCCACAACGAGCGCAGTGCCAAGGTCCTCGGTCTCGTCTTTGGTCAGGAGTTTCAGTCGAGAAACAGACGCAATGCTGGCAAGGGCCTCCCCGCGAAACCCCATGGTCGCAATGCCCACCAGGTCTTTTTCCGTCTTCAATTTAGAGGTCGCGTAGCGTTCCAAAGCGAGAAAGGCGTCATCATGGCTCATGCCTACGCCGTTGTCTTGCACCACAATCGCCTTTTTGCCCCCGTCCTCTATCGCAATTCTTATGGAGGTAGCGCCCGCGTCAATGGCGTTTTCCACTAGTTCCTTGACCACGGACACAGGACGTTCCACCACCTCGCCCGCGGCAATGCGATTAATGACCTGTTCGTCAAGTACCCTTATGACGTTTCCCATAGTGTGCCTTGACTGCCGATGCGCTTGAAATGGGCGTACGCCTTGCGCGTGGCGATCCGTCCTCGGGGCGTCCGATCCACAAAACCCTCCTTGACCAAGTAGGGCTCATAGACGTCTTCCAAGGTATCCCGCTCTTCGCCCACCGCGGATGAGAGGGTGTCTATGCCCACCGGGCCGCCGTCAAACTTGTAAATGATCGTCTCGAGAAATCTCCGATCCATCTTGTCGAGGCCGAATTCATCCACTTCGAGCATTTCAAGTGCCTGCCGCGCAATCTCTCGATCGATCATCCCATTGCCGCGCACCTGGGCAAAGTCGCGCACCCTCCTGGTCAGGCGATTTGCCACCCGCGGAGTCGCACGTGAGCGCGACGCGATCTCTTCGGACCCCCCTTCGTCGATCTCGATGTTCATGATGGCGGCTGAACGTTTGACAATGCTTTTCAATTCATCCACGGAATAGAAATCGAGGTGGCAGACAATGCCGAAACGGTCCCTCAACGGGTTTGTGAGCAGCCCGCTGCGGGTCGTCGCGCCTATCAACGTAAAGGGCGCGAGATCGAGCTTGATGGTGCGAGCGCTCGGTCCTTGGCCGATGATGATGTCGAGTTTGTAGTCCTCCATGGCGGGATAAAGGATCTCTTCCACCACCGGCGACAAGCGGTGTATCTCGTCTATGAACAGAACGTCCCGGCTCTCGAGGTTGGTGAGAATGGCTGCCAGGTCGCCAGGTTTTTCGATGACCGGGCCTGACGTGGTGCGGATTTGAACCCCCATCTCCCGCGCAATGATATGCGCTAGCGTGGTCTTTCCCAAACCCGGGGGGCCGTGGAAGAGGATGTGATCCAGCGCCTCTTCACGGCGCTTGGCCGCCTCGATGAACACCGAGAGGTTCTCCTTGATTTTTTCCTGCCCGATGTACTCGCAAATCCGTCTCGGCCGCAGGCTGCCTTCTGTATCTGCATCGTCAATCATCTTTTTGGCTGTCACCATGCGGTCCACCTTTGTCTTTCGTCCTTCCCTGGCGTTTCCCATGAGCCGCCTCTTTCCTCGACATGTTTCGCCGCCCTGCCGCGCCCGTTGAGCCCAAGGTCAACGAACCGGGCGACCGAGCCCTGAGCGTCCTCTCCGGAGCGACCCCGAGCCGGCACTTTACCACAAGTCGCACATGTTTGTTGAAAGTTCTCTTTATCCATGGTAGTCAAATCTCCAAAAAAGCAAGTTTCCGGACGACGGGATGGAGTCGCCGAAAGCATCGGGAGGGACCGAGGTATGTCAGGCCACAATAAATGGAGCACCATCAAGCACAAAAAAGGGGCCATGGATGCAAAAAGGGGAAAGATCTTTTCCAAGCTCATCAAAGAAATCACCATCGCAGCGCGAGTAGGCGGCGGCGATCCTGATGGAAATCCACGTTTGCGCACCGCCATCAACGCCGCGCGGGCCGCGAATATGCCCAAGGACAATATAGAACGCGCGATTAAGCGAGGTACAGGCGAGATCGCGGGCGCGGCGTACGAGGAAGTCACGTACGAGGGGTACGGCCCGGGCGGCGTTGCGGTCCTGGTGGATGCGTTGACTGACAACAAGAACAGGACAGTGGCCGAGATACGCCACATCTTCGAAAAATACGGCGGCAACCTCGGCGAATCCGGATGCGTGGCCTGGATATTTCAGAAAAAAGGTCTGGTTGTCGTCCCCGCGGCGGGACTCCAGGAAGACGAAGTCATGGAACTGGCGCTCGAAGCCGGCGCCCAGGACGTCAAGCATGAGGACGACTCCTACGAAATAACCGCAGACCCGTCGGATTTCGAGGCGCTGAAAAAGGCCGTCGAGGATCGAGGTTGGAAAACGGAAATGGCCGAGGTCACCATGGCGCCTCAAAATACCGTAAAGCTCGAAGGCAAAAAGGCGGAACAGATGCTCAAGATGATGGACGCCCTGGATGACCACGACGACGTTCAACGCGTCTTTGCCAACTTTGACATCGCTGATGAAGAAATGATGAAAATATCCGCCTGATCCCGCGCGGCCGCCAATCCATGGGCGAGGAATCAACGAGCAACGTGTCCGAAACCACCATTATCATGGGCGTAGATCCTGGAAGCAACGCCACAGGGTACGGCATTGTCCAAAAATCCGGGTCGCGCTCGATTCGCATAGCCAGCGGCGTCATCCACCCTGCCCACGACTGCACCCAGGCCGAAAAACTCAGAATCGTGTACGAAGGACTCGAAGCCGTGGTGCGCCAAGAACATCCCGCGGTGCTCGTGGTCGAATCCCTGTTTCACTTCAAGAATAGCCAGAGTCTTATCAAACTGAGTCAAGTCCGCGGCGTTATCCTGCTTTTGGGCGCGCGATACGGGATGGACATTTACGAATATACGCCCATGGAGATCAAGAAAGGCATCACCGGATACGGCGCGGCCACCAAAGACCAAATGAAATTCATGGTCGCAAAAGTCTTGGCCCTGCAAGGCCTCCGATCCCCTGACGAGGCGGACGCCCTGGCCCTCGCACTCTATCATTCACATATAAGCCTCCCAGGAGCGGCTGCCAGATGATTGCGTCCCTTCACGGCACCATACTCAAAAGAGACATGAACAGCGTGATCATCGACGTGGGAGGCGTGGGATACCAGGTGGCAATCTCCCTGAACACCTTGGAACGTCTGCCCACGGACGGAGATGTCTTCCTGCACGTCGCCACCATTGTGAGGGAAAATTCCCTCGAACTCTATGGCTTCCATGACCAGGACGAAAAGCGCATATTCGAATTGCTCATATCTGTCAGCGGCATCGGCCCTCGCACGTCTCTCACCATCCTTTCGGGTATCTCCCCAGAAAGCTTTTGCGACGCCATACTCATCGGCGATACAGATCGATTGACAAAGATCCCGGGCATCGGCAAAAAATCCGCCGAGCGGCTCGTGGTAGAGCTGCGCGACAAAATCCTGAAACTCGGACTGTCAGGGGGCGGCGAACCGCAGCCGCGGCCCGAAGCGACATTGGAACAAGACGTCGCATCGTCGCTCGTGGCCCTCGGATACAAAGATCGTGAGGCTGCGAGGGTCGCAAAAAAGGTGCTCAAAGATGCCAATCCTGAAATCACGCCAGCAGAGGCCGTGAGGCTCGCGCTGAAAGAATTGATGAAACCATGACCGCGACAAAAACCGACTTGCCATGCGCAAGCCCATCCCCGGAGGTAAAGCGATGAGATTCGTGGTAATAGGCGGAGACGCTGCAGGTATGAGCGCAGCGTCCAAGGCAAAGCGAAACCAACCCGATCTCGAGGTCATTGTGCTGGAAGCCACGTCAGACGTGTCCTATTCGGCGTGCGGGATGCCCTACAACATCGCGCAGCCGGAAAGGATCATGGACGATCTCGTGGTGCGCAAGGCAGAGGTCTTTCGATCCAAGCAGGGCATAGACCTGCGCTTGGGTCATACGGCCAAGGCCCTGGACAAGGGCCGGAAATTGGCCCTCGGAACCACCCATGACGGGAAGGAGTTTGAAGTGAGCTATGACAAACTCCTCATCGCAACCGGCGCCCGTCCCATCAGGCCTCAAATCCCCGGCCTGAACCTGCCGGGCGTCCATGTCTTGAAGTCGCTGCAAGACGGCAGGAACCTCAAGCAGGACCTCGCCTCGAGGAACGTGAAAGACGCTCTTATCGTAGGGATGGGATACATAGGGCTGGAAATGGCAGAAGCCTTGGAAGCCCGGGGCCTTCGGGTGCACGCCATCGATCTGCTGCCGAGGCTTCTGCCGTGGCTCCCTCAGGATATGGCAGACGTCGTCCAAAAAGAACTCGCAGACCACGCCGTGGAAATGAATTTTGGCGTACAACTCCAGAGGCTGGAACCCCGCAATGGCAGACTGAACGTCATGCTGGATCGAGGCGAAATCGCTGTGGACCTCGTCCTTGTCGCCATCGGGATTGTCCCCAACTCCGAATTGGCCGCGGCAGCAGGCCTGCCGCTCGGGCCGAAAAATGCCATCGCTGTGGACAAGACCATGAAGACATCCGATCCGGACATCTACGCGGCAGGCGATTGCGCCGACGCCTTCCATATCGTCACGGGAAAAAAGGTATGGATACCATTGGCGTTGCGCGCGAACAGGGCCGGTTGGGCCGTAGCCGACAACATCACCGGCAGCGAGTCCATAGTAGATGGCGTAGCCGGCACCGCTGTCTTCAAGGTCATGGGACTCGAAGTCGCCCGTACGGGCTTGAGCCTTCAGGAAGCCGTGGATGCCGGATTTCAGCCCGTTGATGTGGTCATCAAAAGCCGTTCCAGGGCCCACGCCCATCCAGGCAACCAAACGATTCATGTGAACCTGGTCGCTGACAAACCAACCGGTAAACTCTTGGGAGGCAGCATGGTCGGCCGCGAAGGAGCCGCCCATAGGATCAACGCCCTTGCTGTGGCGCTTCACGCAGGAATGACGGTCGAGCAGTTTTTCCAATGCGATTTTGCGTATGCGCCGCCCTTTTCGCCGGTGTGGGACCCCCTGCTCACCGCGGCGAATCAGCTCGCCAAAAGCCTCTAAACAAGAAAGGTTTCGGTCATGAAAGTTGTCTCCATCCTCGGCAGCCCTCGCAAAAAAGGAAATACCGCCGCGGTCCTCGGCTGGGTGGAAGAGGAACTGAAACGCCTTGGCCACGATGTCGAGCGCATCGACGCCGCGGCTCTGAGCGTCAAAGGCTGCCTCGGCTGCTACACATGCCAGAAGAAGCTCGATGAACCAGGCTGCGTACAGAAAGACGACGCCCTGAAAATTTTCGACAAAATGATTCGGGCCGACGCCGTCGTGTATTCCTCGCCCCTGTACTGTTGGTCCTGGAGCGGCCAAATCAAGCCCCTCATCGACCGCCATTTTTGCCTGGTGAAGAATGCCTACGCTGACGGTTGGACGTCTTTGATTGAAGGGAAAAAGGCCGCCCTGGTCACGACGTCGGCTGGAGGACTGGAAAATAACGCGGAGCTGCTCATCAAGGCCTACGAAAACCTCATGACCTACTGCAAATGCCGTCCCGCGGGTGTGCTGCATGTGGGGTTTGCTCAGACGCCCAAGGAATTACACGACGACGTCAAGAAAGAAGCGGCGCAACTGGCCCGCGATATCGGGGGGTGACCCGCTGTGTGACGAGAGCGCTTGGCCCACGGAGTAGGGGAATCCCGTGGGCTTGCCCTCGACGGCAAGTACAAGGCTTCCCAAAATTGGTCGTAGGAGCGATGACCTCAGAGTGATCACAGAACTCTTCGAGTAATTCTCAAACACAATCGCGACCTGCGCTGTTGTACCTCTGCCTGTCATTCCCACGGAAATGGGAATCCATGCCCGCTCTCCTGGATGCAGGATCAAGTCCGGCATGACATATCAGGCGTCGGGACTCAGACTTTGAAAGTCGTTATATTCACGTCACGGCGCCGCATTCCGACAGGAGTTTCGAGAAGGGGTAGTGCGCCAGGCGAAGCTTGGCGTCTCTTTCAGGGTGAGAGTCCCTGTCGGGTAAGGCCTAACCAGCCACCCGTAT
>JBMFOE010000082.1:0-9367 GCA_049969795.1 Desulfomonilaceae bacterium | reverse complement strand
AGGCTGACCACCAAATCGCACACCCCCTATCTCACATTCTCGCTGCTCCCTCTCAAATCTAAACATCACTGCCTCCTTGCAGAAACACTGCCATAAATTCGTTTTTGATTTCTTGAAACCGTTAGCCTGCCCCATCAGGTTTCATTTGCGCAGGGGCAATGCCAACGTAACTTGTTTGCCTTTACTCAGGATCTCGGCAATCTCCATGCGGCGCTCCTCGTGACGACGGAACCAGTCGTCTCCCTCAATGAATCCACCTTTTATTGGAGAACCACTCGACACAGGTTTACGAGGCGAGGCGTGGGGGACGCAGACGGCTATTTGTTGCCACGCTCGACATATTCTCCTGGCCAGAAAGGTACCCAGCCTCCATCCCGAATGGGATTCCGCAGCGGCGCGCCTCTCTTTTTGTAACGTCAATGAGGTACAGCCTTGACGCAGTTTCTCCCCGCGTCTGAAAATTTACCGCGTCGGCTTAGGAACTCTTGGTTTCGGCCCGCTCAATACGCCACGCCTCTTTGGCAAGCAACGACGCCTCGCTTCTTACGAGGTCAGATGATAAAAATCGTCTCTGGCCCTTCTTAACTGGCACACGTTTTCCAAGGGTGATCGTGGGGCAATGCCACACCCTGGACAAAGGAAATCCGTGCCGTTTTTCAGCGCCGCCAATGCCTCCTGATAGCACTGTTCTGGCGTTCCCATGAAAAGCGTTGTGGCCGTGGCAACGTTGCCGAACACCATTACCCCCTTGGGATGAGCTATTTCTACTGCTTTCTTCATATCAGCCTGCTCCTCGATGCTAATCCCGGCAACGCCCGTCTCACACATCAACGCTATGATCAAATCGGTATTACCGCAAATGTGGAGAACCAACGGCCCCTTGGATCGAGAAACAACTTCTTTCATCAGCGGGAGCATGTATTTTGACCAAGCTCTGGGACTCATAAGGGCAGGGCCCGAGGTTGGTTCGGCCAACACGTAATAATCGGCGCCGTTGTCAAAGGCGAAATTAATGGACGCGATTGCCGCCTCCTTCGTAATATCGAGGACCCTGAATACCTTGTCAGGCTCTTTCATAGTCCATCTCATGAACTGTTGAGCGCCCACTAGGTTTGCAGCGGCTGTAAACGGGCCCTCTGTTTCGCCAAATATGGCCATCTCGTTTCCCACCCTTTCGCGAAGCATGCGAAAATGCTCTTTGTACATGGGAAAGCGGCCTCTCTGTAGAAAATCCGAGGGGAAATCTAGTCCTTCCAGACTCTCAGCGTATGGATGCTGCTTGATGTAGAACTGGCGATCTATCTCGGGTTCACCCAGTGGGCATCCCAGCGCCTCGCTGATTGCCGTGATGTCCCACCCCATAGCTTTCACCCATTCGAAACCAGCATAGCGTGGGCCTGCTAAGGCTAATTCCGTCATTGCGAGAGGGTCAACGTCTGCTAGTGGTCTCTCGTAGCCGCACTTTTTCATGAAATCCACGACGCCGTACGTGGTGGTCGACCCACACATAACTTGGTCATCGCCCTTACCAAACAAGCGTTTCATAAATTTTTCTTTCAGTGTCATTTTTTTTCTCCTCCTGCCTGCTTAACCATATATGGGAGCGTGGCTACGGTTATGACTTTTTCTGAACCTTTTGTAGCGCCTGACTGTCGTGGGTGTAGTACATGGCGATGGCGCCGATCACGAGAGCTATGAGGCACACCAAAAAGGTCATTTGGTAGGCGCTCACCGGGAATTTGTTGCCCACCTTCCCATAATAATCCAAGACTACTCCCATGAACGACTGAAAACCTGCTCCACCGATAAAATACCACACATTGAGCATGCCGTTAGCTGTCGCAATAAAGCTATGGGGTTGTCCTTCGGCAATATGAGCGTAGTTCGGCACATAAGCCCCCGAAAAAAAGCCCATGATAAATAAGAGAGGATAAAAGAACCCCACAGGGATCTTGTCTGGCCATAGCACGAGAGGAATCCAGGTAACAATATAGATAATCATGCCGTAGAGGGACGCTTTTCTCCGAGATTTAAGCACCCTATCAGATATCAACCCTATTACAAAACAGCCTAGGGCCATACCGATCGGCCATAACATCAGAATGTTGGCGGCTTGCTGTTTCGGCATGCCGTACGTCTGTTCCAAGTACGGTATGCACCATAATCCCTGAAATCCCATGACCGTCCCATAGATGACAAAGGCATAGATCGCAATAAGCCAATAGTTTCTGAGCCCGAACAGTTTTTTGACGTTCTCGGCAAAACTCACTTGCTCAGTGGTCTGGACAGAGTAGTAGTCGATTCCGTCTATCTCTGACACCGTGGGGTAAGCTCTATCTTGTGGTTTGTTTCTCAGAACCACGTAGTTCAACAGCGCTATGAGCAACATGAAACCGCCCAGCCAGTAGAAAGACACTCTCCATCCAACAATCCCTACAAGAAAGGCTAAGGGCGCCGCAGCGAGCACAGCCCCTACGTTGCCGACAGTGAGCATGACGCCAGTAAGCGTCGAAAATTCATTTGGTCTGAACCAGTTGGCCAATATTCTCATACAGGGAATCCATACAACTGCAACGCCCACTCCCATGAGAAAGCGACCAAGAATTATGGTTCCGAAGGTATGAGCCAAGCCAAACAATGCTGTTCCAATAGCCGCTATACTAAAAAATATTGTGACTGAAATCCTAGGACCAAGCCTGTCTGACAGTATTCCCGATGGAATCTGCATGGCTGCATAGGGGTAAAAATACATGGACGATAATATTCCGAGGCTTGTCGCTGTTAAACTAAATTCCTTCATTAATTCCGGGGCTATCACCGCAGGTGACACACGGTCAAAGTAGACGAAAATGTATGTCAGCAACAACATCCCATAGCATATCCAACGGTAACGAAGCATCTCCCGCGCCAATTCAGACAACTGTGTCTGTCCTACCGCTCCTCCTACGCCTGAACTCGTCGTAGACATTCCCTTTTCTTCCCTCCTTAGATCTCACTTCAGTGAACAAAAGCCATTGCATGGCGCCAGCCATCGCTTGTGCCATAAAAGGGTACGTATCAGTATATTGTGCGCGCAATCCTCCTTTCCATGTTTGGGGGCATCCTGACAATCCTATCTAGGGGTATAGCCTAGTTTCCGTTATCGTCAGACTATCCGGTTACCAAACGGATATACGGCTCACCCAACTCCACTAGTCGGTATTGCCGTGCCACGAGGTTAATGCATATTACTGGGACCCTGTTAACTTCTTCTTAATGAGTCCCAGTCACATAGAGCCTGGTCTCAATGGACACGAGGCGCTGTCGTGTAAGGCACAGTGAGTCACTCTAATTTATCCGCTTACTCAAGTACTTGATCGATCAACTCCGTGAGATCATGAATGGTAACCGCCTCGGTCACGCTTTTGGTTCCCTCTTTGAGATTGAAATGGCAGAAAGGGCAAATGGATACTATTCTGTGAGCCCCGGCATCCAAAGCCTCTTGCACTCGCTGACTCGCATTCTTAGCAGCCCAATCCCCAAAACCAGTCATCACACCTCCACCAGCGCCGCAGCAGAAAGAGTTGTCACGAATTCTTTCCATTTCAACAAGCTCGATTCCGGGGATAACACTCAGTAGTTCCCTTGGCGGGTCGTATAAGCACTCACTCTCGTCTGCCTTAAGGTATGCACCTTTCCACAACTCCTTACCCTCTCGATCAATGACAAATTTGGTCATATGCCGCCCCGTATGACAAGGATCGTGATAGGTGACTTTCCACGGCAAATTGCCCTTCAGTCTCAGCTTTCCATCTTTGAAGAGCCGATTGAGATAATCTACGGTATGTATCACTTCGATCCCATTCATGACGTCGTCGTATTCTGAGCACAGAGAGTAATCTCGCTTGATCGCACGATAACAGCCGGCGCAAGACGTTACGATAGTATTGACGCCTCGTTGTTCATGAAGCCACTTAAACGTTTCGAGATTACGGGTAGCTACCCTCTTAAATTCCTCTGCGTCTCCTATTCTCATCACTGTTGAGCCACAGCAGAGCTCGTTTTCTCCCAGTATGCCAAAATCCATCCCAAGCTTTTGAAAAATGGAGGCGGTAGCAGTGGGCACGCTCCTTGCTGCAATATTGAAAGCGCCAGTACATCCGACGTAATAGAGGACTTCAGCCGGTTCTTTGCTTATATCTTTTATGGGCCTTCCCGCTTTTTTGAACGGGCGTGTCCAGTCTGTTCGTACTCGCCTAGGCCCCTGGTACGGATTGTCATAATTTCTCATTGACTTCATCAGATTCTTTTGCAGGGGCATAGGTCCCACGCCGTCAGCCACAGCCTTACGGCGCATGGCCTCTATAATTTCCGGAATGTACGGTTTATGATCTAGCTGGCACTGGGTTTGGCAACCGGCGCAGACCGTACATTTGTAGATGGCCTCGAGTAATTCCTCGTCCCAAGGCAGGTCTCCACTCAATATGCCGCGCGCAAAGGCAATCTTTCCTTTCGCGGCCATAAAGCCTTCGAATCCAAACTCAACACCTGCCGGGCAAATTTCCCCATAAACAGGCGGCGGCCCATAGTCATACGCTATTTTGCAGGTGCCGCACGCTGTGCATTTCCATATTATGTCTTCGAGCTCCTTCAGGTCATGTATGTTCCATTCCATAACTCTTCCTCCATTTGAAAATTCTCACTGGCTCCCTTCACCTAGATACCGAGTTTCCCGGGGTTCATTATGTCGTTTGGATCAAGCAATTTTTTGATTCGCCTCAGGAGCTCAATATATCCGGGGTGGGCACGTTTGTTAATTTCATGAACGAAATCCAGCGGGGGTTTATAAGGAATTCCACCAGCATCCAGGTCTACCTTCAAGCATTCTACAATTGCCTGTCTGGCGTTTTCGGTTTCCTCCGGGCTTTGTTTATTAAAAGGAATCATGGCTCTCAACATGCCATAATGGACCCCACGATACATGCTCATCCGAACGGCAGGCGACAGGTTATGTTCGACGAGGATTTCCTTCCATTTGTTATAAACAGGGGCCCACACTTTTGCCGGCGTGAAGGTGCCAGGCCAGGATATTCCGGCCCCCGCCTGTTTGCAGTAGTTCTTTGTAGAGCCGACGACCTGACTAGGAAGCTGAGTCCTTCCTTTCAGAGCCTCTTCGGGATAAACCGTTTGCTTGATCGAGCTGCCCTTTTTCTGTTCTTCCTCGAAGACATTTTCCCAGATTTCCGATCGCGCATCCCTTTCCTTTTCTGTCCAGGATGTCGTGGTGGCGAAACTGAACCATTCCGGAGCGTTATCAGGCTTAATTTTGAAAGGATATGGAATAGGTACCTGGGCTAGCCACCATGAAACGGCGGTCAGGTCATCGCACATTTCATAATTACTTAGATTGAACATATACGAGTACATATCTTCTACGTTCTCGCATGATACGGTAAAAACCTTGAGAAGAGGTGGTACCGGATGCACATTGATCCCTATTTTGGTTACCACTCCAGTTGTGCCCAGCCAACCCTTGAAAAGACCATCAAGCTGTGGCATCGGCAGGCAACTGTGCCACGCATCTTCTAGAATGGCGCAGGATCCTACCCTCACTAACTCCCCGGTCGGAAGAACAGCTTCCATACTCGTGATTTCTTGGCTATTCAATCCATACTTGGCGTTAAGTCCGCCAATGCCGTGGCAGATGGCGCATCCCAAGACGCTACCTGATGGCGGACCTACTGGATACCCGAATCTCAACTTGTATTTGTACAGAGCATTCGCCAACTTTGCGTGAGATACGCCTGGTTCAATAACCGCAACGTGAGATTCTGGATCTATTGATATTATTTTATTCATTCTTTTCAGATCGAGAATAATGCCTCCACGTTCCGGTATCGTCAACCCTCCGATATTCGTACCAGCAATGTAAGGGACGACAGGGATCTTTTCCTTGTTGGCAAAACGGAGAAGCTGCTGAATTTGCTCCACCGTCTGAGCTAACACAACGTAGTCGGGCATCCTTGGTTTTACAAATGTCAAATCGTATGAATAAGCATAACGAATGTGCTTCGAGGCCGTGCAGTTGGCAGGACCCACGATCTTTTGAAGTTCCTTGAGAACGTGGTCAACTTTGGGAGTTTTTCCACTCCCGGCGCTATGCTGTGGTTGTAAACCGCTTATTTCAGGCATGTTGGCCTCCTTTCTTAAATTGCCGATAGGAAGGAGAGCGTAGCATAAAAAAAGTATTTGCAGCCGTCGCTCTTTTCCTCGTTAGTATTTTCCTTCAATTTATTCATGTTGCCAAAACCCTACATCGGAACAGCGTCGCCCCCATTGGGGCGCATTTCCTGAAACAGGTGATTTGGCCTGCCTATACAACGCCGCGCCAGTCCCGTCTTAATGCACGTGGCTTGACAAACGCTATCTCTAGAAGGTCCTTCGCGCGTTGTCTCGCAAGTTATCCCTTCAAGTCCCGTAGCTTAGACACCCTATTCTCGTGTGTCCGGGCGAGACGCTTAAAAATCCGCGCTATGTCCTCTATATGCGACACGACGCTTTCTCCGCCTTTTTTGTAAAAGGCATGAATGGTATTCTCGATATCGATAGCTCGCTGCAACAGCTCATTTCGCGTAACAACGTCGTCGAGACCAACATTTATTTCGTACGATGTGGTTAAAAGCGTTCCAAACGAAAAGCACGCCTCTAGGGCATCGCTGATCACGCTGTAGTACGCTCTTTTTACTGCCTGGACATTTTTTTTGTTTTCCTTGGCAAACGATATAAAAATGTCCGTCAAGGGCCCGTGCCTTTGGGCCGCAGATTCATAAAATTTTGCCGAAGTATCCTCTAATGCCTCGACGAAATTTATGATTCCTGACGCCGTCGTCAATTCCATCAGAACCACCTTTCAATGACTACCTTGCATTCCGTGAAAAATCGGATTGCATCTTTGCCTTGTCCATGTAGAGCCCCAAAGAAAGAATCTTTCATTCCCCCGAATGGGAAGAAAGCCATCGGCGCAGGAATGCCCACATTGATTCCTACGTTTCCGCATCGCACTTCATGGCGAAATTCCCGTGCGGCCTTACCGCTGCTTGTATAGATCGCGGCTGAATTACCGAACGGGACCGAATGAATCATGGCGATGGCCTCGGTTAGAGTACGCGCCCTCAGGACACAAGCTACCGGGCCAAAGATTTCTTCTCGAGCAATGGTCATGTTAGGGGTACAGTTTATAAAGACGGACGGATTGAGGAAGCAGTCCAGCGGCAAGGGATCACTCCCAAAAAGTTTGACGTTCCTGCCGTCCAGGGCTAGTGTAGCGCCTTCCCGGATTCCCGTTTCTATGTAAGAGATTACCCGTTGTTTTGCCGCAGCATTTTGAAGCGGCCCCATTTGCACCGCCTCGTCCATACCGTCTCCCACCCTGATGTTAGCAGCCGCTTCAATAAACGCGTCGACAATTCTTTTGTACGAGCGCTCGTCTTCAGACACTACCAAAAGATTCGCGCCAGCCAGACATCGCTGCCCCGTGTTACCGAAGAAGGAGGTCATTAGACCGGGGAGTGATTTTTCCAGGTCGCAGTCGTCCATGCACACGATGAAATTCTTCGCGCCGCATTGGGCAATCACTCTTTTGCCTGTTTCCCCACACTTTTTGTACACCACGTCACGACCTATCGGCGTGGAGCCGACAAAAGTGACCCCTTCTATGTCGGGATGATCGAGTAGGGCATTGCTAGCCTCATTCGCTCCATGCACCATATTTACCACTCCTGGCGGGAGATCTATTTCCTCGATCAGTTCCATTAACTTAGTCTGCGAAAGCGGTACCCTAGGAGATGGCTTAATAATGAACGTATTACCGGTTGCGATGGCGTAAGGCATAAACCACAGGGGCACCATGAATGGAAAATTAAATGGCGCAATGTGGCAAAACACGCCTAGCGGCTGATAGATGCAATGCTCGTCAATGCCGCTGGCAATGTCCTCTAAATTATAACCTTGCATTAAAGTCGGTATGCCTGTGGCTACTTCGACCTGCTCTATGCCCCGTCTGGTCTCGCCACGTGATTCGTCGATGGTCTTTCCGTGTTCGCGGGTTTGCACCTTCGCGAGCTCATCGAAACGATCTTCCATCAATTCCTTGAGTCTAAACAAGTATCGGACGCGGGCAAGTGGAGGGGTGTTCCGCCATTCTTCGAACGCTCGTTTCGAGCTCGCCACCGCTCTGTCGATGTCTTCGCGAGTGGAAAGGGGAACTCTTGCCAACACTTCTCCACGCGCTGGATTAATCACGTCAAGATGTTCTTGTGCGTGAGCATCAACCCATTCTCCATCTATGAAATTTTTTAACGTTGTCACTGCCATCAGTTTTACACTCCTCTATTTCTATTTTCGTGTTCACTATTAATTGATAGTCGCCTCATTTAGGCCTCTCGATGACGCGTCGTCTCCTGCACTTGTAGGATGCAAGTTGAACTAATCCGACGTCGTAGTCGGCCCTTGTTTGTCGGACCTGACGTCGTAACTTAGCGAGTGTGACATGCTTGGCGTCCTCTTTTCCCCTTCTGTCCGTACACATGGCGCTAGTTCGGGGGACCTTTCCGAAGCTAACGTCTCAAAATGCGCTGGCATGCTTGCAGGGATATCACGTCTGCGAGAGGACGAGACTGCTGAGACATCCGCATATGTCTCTCCAGCTAGCCTGGCCAGATACTCTCCCACGTGTAACACATGCTTGGCCATTGCTGACCTCGCCCCCACTCCGTCTCGATTCTGGAAGCAGTGAATGATTCTATAATGGTCATCCGTTACCATTCGATAGAAGTCAGCATCAGGTCTCAGTTTTATCTTTAGATCAAACAATAGGTGTTCGATAAAATCCATCAACAAAATAAACAAGGGGTTCTCCGAAAATCGGGCAATGTGGTAGTGAAATCCTATTCCTTTGGGGACTTCGCAGCATTGCGAACCGGCTTCCTCGTTCGTTACTGATGCCAAGATGTGAATATCACTTTGAGAAATCTTTGGCGCGGCAATTTCCGCCAGGTAAGGTTCCAACAAGTATCTGAGAATGGTAATTTGACTGACTGACACATTCCTAAAGTGGAGGAAATTCAGCAGACTGTGCACGGTGGTGTTCATGTCTACTTCGGCGATGAAAATTCCTCCCTTGGGACCTTTTTTCATTTTTATGAGTCCCATGGCATCCAGACATCTAAGAGCCTCCCGCATGGTTCCTTTGCTGACATCAAATTGGTCCGTCAGTTGCTTTTCCGATGCGAGTCTTTGCCCTGGTTTCAAGCGGCCGTCAAGAATAGCGGTCCGCACCTCATCGATTACGTATTGGGACAGCTTCTTGGTTTTATCAGCAGGCTTGAAC
>JBMFOE010000081.1:0-9596 GCA_049969795.1 Desulfomonilaceae bacterium | reverse complement strand
GTGGATTCCCACTTCCGTGGGAATGACATGCAGCGGCACAACAGCGCAATTCTCGATTATTTTCGAGAATGGCTATACCCATCTCCTCGTCTCTTATGCGAATCACAAGTTCGGATTAAAGGAAATTGGTCAAGAGGCGGTGGTGTATATGTCTCCCCATCCACCTCTGCGCCAGAAAAAGCTTAGTGAATGTGTTTCCGATTCGTTTTATAGAGAACTGTTCATGAGTCCTTGTTTGTCCGGATGGAATGACGGGCAGCGCAAAAAGGCCTACATGCACCTGTGCCATGAGGTGTTGAGTCGTAGTCAGCTCAACGCCACAGCAAAGCTTCGGGAATCGGGGATTATGACGCGCAAGCTCGTCTTTTTCCCCACCCTGGCCAGTACTAGTCTTTCCAACAACGGCGCCCATGTAAGCCTGGGAAGCCTCAAACTCACGGGGCTTCTCCAAGACTCAAGTTCCGGCTTCACCAGCGCTCATGAAAAATGTCTCGGGGACCTCGTCGTAAAGATTGCCGAGCATTTTCTTCCCTTGTTTGTAGCAACCTATTCTGCAGCGCCCTTCAAATTAGATTTCTGCGACTTTCATCCTGAAAAAGTATTGGGCTTCTTACCCCATGAATTGGATTATACGCAGTTGCGGATGCTTTGGCGTTGTTGGAAGAAGAAAGCCCGTCTCGAGTTTCTGGGTCGTTCCATCACGCCGTTTGGGGTGAAGACCCTCGATCATATGGTGAGTTCTCTTTTGAGATTGCGAGGCGATTTTGTCCCAGATTTTCGTTTGATTGACTATTTCGTGGCGCTCATGAGCACCAACCGCAGCCCTGGGCTCGATGGAACCCCAGGAAACCTTGACAGACTTAAAGATGATCTCATGAGTCTCGGCGTATTTGACAACAGACTCAGTCCCTACCTCCTGTGTCGACTCCGAGAGTTCTCCCATGCAGGTTTCTCTGGTTTTGAGGGACGCTATTACAGCTTGTTCGCCTCGCTCAAGAATGATTTGAGCCATGCAATCAATTTGCAGAACCTCATCTTGACCGTTGCTTTTAAGCTCGCTCTGCAAGGCCGTTATACCCATCGCGATATTCCTGACGACCCTTCCACGGAGAGCGAACGACGACAGATTTTTTTTGGTCGCGCTATCGGCTTGCCTGTTTTTTACGTGCACGATGGATCCCGAAACATGCTTTTGAAGGACATCATTCAAAGGACAGCCGGAGCTGCGTTCAGTCGCCGGTATAGTCGATACATAAAAGTGTTCCATGCTCCTTTCCAGAAAGCTCTCTTACAAACTTTAATTCAGGAAGGGGCAGACATAATCGAACTGCTTGGACTACAGCCCACCATCGCGGACCTCACGGCTCGATTGGAGAATTACGACGAGCTGTCTGTCGCGGGCAAATTGAAAAACGCCATCGCAGAGAGATTAGGGATCGATAATCCGCTTTGTGTGAGCGGCGATGAATTCAACAGCGCCGCGGAAGAGTACTATCGCACTGATCTGCGGTACGATCTTCTCGCGGAAGCTATTGATTTTCTCGAGCAAGATCTTCACAAACTCTCTTGCGAAGTACACGAAAGCTCAACTCCATGTCTTTTTCGCGTCCTAACAGCCTGCCCGATGCAGGACCTAGCTTCTTTTGTCGCCTCACGAACAGAGGCCATCGTCCACGGCTCCGCGTCGTTCGAGGACGTTGTTGCCTTCATTGAGTTGACGCTCATGGTCATCACAGAAAATGCGCAAAAAGCTTCGCGGATCATGAAGGAGAATCCCCCAATCTATGCGCTATCTCCATCAGTACGTTGAGAGGTCGAGCAAGACGATCAAGACCGAACATTTTTTGGGCGACGGTCCTGTCCGAGCGCTTTACTCTACAGTGAGGGAACATGCGCCTTCGCTGTTCAATCTCTTGACCCAAAAAAGGGCGTCCGCTGTGTTGGCCTATCTGATGTACGATCTCCCTCTCACATCTCTCAAAAAGACCGGTCTTGAAGACATAGACTTGAGTGAGTGCGTCGATCCCAACGAGGTGACCACCCTTCGAAAGCTTTTCGAGAGGAAAATAAGATATTGGGAATGTCGGCCCCTGGAAGGATCGCAAGACAGCGTCGTTTCCCCAGCGGATTCCAAGGTGTTGCTTGGTTCATTCAGAGAGCAGTCGCATCTCTATGTGAAAGAAAAATTCTTTTCCCTTTCCGAGCTTCTGGGCGCGCACAAGAATTACTGGATAGAGTCGTTCAAAGACGGAGATTTTGCGATTTTTAGACTTACCCCTGAAAAGTACCATTTCAATCATACGCCTGTTGCCGGACGGGTATTGGATACTTACAGAATTTCTGGCCAATATCATTCGTGCAATCCTTTTGCGCTCGTCGCTATCGCGTCGCCCTACAGCAAGAACGAGCGAGTCATCACGATTATCGACACCGATGTGCCGGACGGCGCGGGCGTGGGTCTTGTCACGATGATAGAAGTCGTCGCGCTCATGATCGGCGACATAGTGCAATGCTATAGCGAAGACCGTTATGAATCGCCCCGTCAAATAGAAAAAGGAATGTTTCTCAAGAGAGGCTGCCCGAAAAGCCTTTATAGGCCAGGCAGCAGTACGGATATTCTCTTGTTCCAGAAAGATCGCGTGCGTTTTTCTCAGGACTTGATCGAAAATCTGCGCAGGTACGACGTTCAAACCAGGTTTGCTCGTGGACTGGACAGCCCATGTCTTGTGGAAACCGAGGTGCGGGTCCGTTCGCAAATAGGTCGGGCAATCCCGTCGGCTGCGGGTGTGAAACGTGGAGGACAATGTCATGAACGCTGAGTGCTTCATTGCCACAATTGGGGTATTGGCTTTCTTGTTTCTCAGGTGGGCCTTTCGTACGCTTCCAAGCGAAGGATGGCAAATCCTTGCGTCAGTTCCTTATCACAAAAACGATAACGACACGTGGCGGGGAATAAATCTCACTTATTACGGTTTGTTCATTGGATTGTCTGTCGCCGTCGCCAATGCGGCGATGCTCCTGCTCATCGGGACCATAGGAGGCTCCCTGACTTGCGCAATACTGCTCGAAGCAGGCATCCTCTTTGTGTGTATGCCGGCCGCTCGATGGATGGCTCGAATCGTCGAGAAAAAACAACACACCTTTTCTATCGCTGGGGCGGCTTTTGTGGCCATACTGATCGCTCCCCTGTTAATCGCGTTCATCAATGAGGTTGTATCCTCTTTGGAACTGCAAGGCCTCTCTTTCATGCCTACCGTGGCCTCGTTGAGTATCGCGTACACTTTTGGGGAGGGGCTCGGCCGCGTTGCCTGCATCAGTTTTGGCTGCTGCTACGGGAAACCTTTGGAAGATGTCGCTCCCTGGCTGCAAAAAATGTGTCGCTCTTACCATTTTGTGTTTGCTGAAAAGACGCGGAAAGTCTCCTACGAAGGCGTTTTAGAAGGCAGGAAACTCTTTCCCATACAAGCCTTGACGTCCATTGTGCTCATCGCCGTGGGTCTCGTAAGCATGCTGTGCTTTCTTAAGGGTTTTTTTACCACGGCTTTTTTGGTTTCCCTTTGCGGCGCGCAGGGCTGGCGCGTCGTCTCGGAGACGTTGCGCGCAGATTGGCGGGGAGACGGTAAAATTTCTGCTTATCAGATGATGGCAGTTGCCTCGGTGGCGGCGGCCTGGGGTTATTTGCTGCTTGCGCCGATGGATATCGTTCCTCAGCCTGAGCTGCTGAAAGGTTTCGCTTTCTTGTGGGATCCGGTATGCATTATTCTCCTCCCATTGGCCGGATTGGTCGCCTTTTATTTCACCGGAAGGAGCGCCGTCACGGCGTCTCATCTTACATTCTATGTCGTGAAAGAACGCGTTTGACCGCCTCACCCGCAAAACCTTTTCCTACTCCCAGCGGCTAAACGTTGCCATGCTCAAGGGAATGTTCTATCGCAATTTCAAGGGCAAACGCGAATTGTCGGATGATTCGGTCCCTAGGCTTCGCTCCTCCGGTAGGAGGCGAAAGAGCGCTTCCTTGCAACGATGTACCCTTCCAAGCAAGCCGTGCGTTTTTTCTAGAATTCACGCTTCATGTGAGAGGAGGTTGCGAAATGAATCGCTTATTATAAGGAAGTCTCTTTGCTTGATCGAGATGAGGTGAGATTGACGCATCGCTGTCGCCTCCTCGCAATGACAAAAAGTTGTCCATGCGTTATTGCGAGCCGAGCGATCTCTTGAAAGAACTGGGAGTACCCTATCGCGATCATGAATGTTCAGGGGGCTGTATTTTTGCCAACTCTCGTCGCTTCTCGATAAAAAGCCACGGATTGCTTCCCGGGTTTCTGGAGAAGCGGCTCTTGTGAGAAGATCATGACTGACCTCAAACGACTCCGACAAGACGCAGTAGCTATTTTCAACGAGTGCGTTGCGGCTGCCGACCCCGAGCGCGCAGTGATGAGGAATCTGCGCGTGGAAGACCACATGCTCCGAATCGGCGAGCATGACTCGGTGGATCTTTCGCGATTCACCCGCATTACCGTACTCGGCGCGGGAAAGGCGTCTGCAGCAATGGCCCGGGCCGTGGAAAATTTGTTGGGCGACCGGGTATCAGGCGGGCTTGTCGTAGTAAAACGAGGCTACGGGGTAACGTTGAGACGCGTTGACGTCGTCGAGAGCGGCCACCCTGTCCCCACAAAAGAAGGAGAAGCCGCTGCCGCGCGCATGGTGGAACTCGCAGAATCTCTCGGCGAATCGGACTTGGTCATCGGCTGCTTCTCAGGAGGAGGCTCCGCGCTTTTGACGCTGCCCGCGGCAGGAATAACCCTCGACGAAAAAATCGACCTGACGGAAAAGCTGCTTGCATCTGGGGCCGATATCTTCGAGATGAACGCTGTCCGAAAACATATATCCCAATTGAAAGGCGGCCGATTGATGGAGCGAGCGTATCCGGCCACAGTCGTGAATGCGATGCTTTCCGATGTCATCGGCGACGACCCCAGCGCCATCGCCTCGGGACCCTTTGCGCCTGACCAGACCACCTTCGACGGCGCCTTGGCGGTATTGGAAAAATATGGACTTGTCGAGGCCGCGCCGGCGGCAATAGTGGAGCGGCTCACCAAGGGCAGGGACGGAAAAGTACCAGAGACGCCTAAACAAGGCGACCCGGTTTTTGATCGCGTTCGTCATGTCGTGATTGGAAGCAACTTCCTTTCTTTGAAGGCCGGGCTGGAAGCAGCGCGGCGCCTTGGGTATCGATCGGCTATCTTATCCTCCACAATACGAGGAGATACCGAGCCGGCGGCCAAGTTTCATGCATACCTCGCAGAAGAAATCCGCAATTCGGGAAATCCCCTGTCGCCCCCGGCGTGTCTGTTGAGCGGCGGCGAGACCACTGTACGGGTGGCGGGAGACGGGTTGGGAGGGAGGAATCAGCATTTCGTACTTTCCCTGGTGGAGGAAGCCGCGCAGATCCCAGAGTGCGTGTTCTTGAGCGCCGGGACAGATGGCACAGACGGCCCTACTGACGTAGCCGGCGCGATGGTGGACAGCGAAACGTGGAACAGAGCGTCAGAGCGAGGCGTCAATCCGCGAGAATACCTGACCCGTTACGACTCGTATCACTTTTTCAAGGCGCTCGGGGACCTCTTCGTCACGGGTCCCACGCTCACCAATGTGATGGATGTGCACCTCGTGCTCGTGGGATGACCGGCTTGAGCGCGCTCAGCTTAGTTCGTGATGCTCTCGAGAATGGCGTTTTGGTCTTTCTCACAGTCTCTCAGGTGATTGCCTTGCCGGCTCGCTGTGAGGCATGTATAACCATTTTGTCATGGCAAGTCGCCGAACGCGCCGAAGTAATGCCAACTCAGCGCAACGGAACAGAGACGCGTTGAATGCGCTGTTCACTTCGAGAATGGCCCTATAGAACTTCTTGAAACTTCTGTCGGAATGAGGCGCGCCGCGGGGTGAATATGATGACTTTCAAAGACTGGGTCACGGCGGCTGATTTATCATGCCGGACTCGATTCGGCGCCCAGCAAAATCTTCGTGGATTCCCACTTACGTGGGAATGACATGCAGCGGGTCAACACCGCAGCTTGGGATCATTTTCGAGAATTGCTCTATCCTCGGCGATCGAGACCTTTTCCGTCTCTGCGCGCGCATGCACACGTGGCATGGCGAGACGCCTGATCATCCTCGGTCGCGCTGATGTGGGGATTGAGTCTTTCATATAGGGCTATTTGATCCCTTATGGACATCTTTATGCTGGGACTTTTCCGTGAGCCTCCTCGACATGCTGCGCACCTATTTTCCGAGCACTGCAGGCACATCTTGCAGTCTGGACACCGGCCGGCTCTATGAGCTTCTTTTCCCAAAATTGATTGCATGACAACACCTAGAATGATAATTCTTCCGAAAACCTTGTTTTGAAATGCCAGTCGCAGATGCACGACGCTCACCGGGAGATTTTTTATGACCTACCATGCTTTGAAGGAAACCGATCTTCCCTCTCTGAACCTTGTTGGCCGAGGAAAAGTCAGAGACATCTACGAGGTTGACAACAAGCTCCTCATTGTTTCCACGGATAGGATTTCGGCGTTTGACGTGATAATGCCCAATCCGATCCCCTCAAAAGGCCTTGTGTTGAACAATTTAAGCATCTTTTGGATGAAAAAAACAAGTCATATCGTGCAGAATCATTTTATAACCGCGGATATCGAACAATACCCGGAACCAGCGCGTCAGCAGAGCGAGCAACTACGCGGCCGAAGCATGCTGGTGGAAAAGGCAAAGGTCTTTCCCATAGAGTGCGTGGCCAGAGGCTACCTCATTGGAAGCGGCTGGAAAGATTATCAACGAACCGGCGGGGTGTGCGGCATAGCGCTTCCCAACGGCTTGAGGCTTGCAGACAAGCTGCCCGAACCTATCTTTACGCCCTCGACCAAGGCGGAACTGGGGAATCATGATGAGAACATTTCGTTCGCCAGAGTGAAGGACATGGTCGGAGAATCAATGGGCAATTGGCTTCGGGATAAAACCATCGAATTGTATCTTTTTGGATCGCAATGGGCGTTAGAGCGCGGCATTATCATTGCGGACACCAAATTCGAATTTGGTCTCATCGACGACAGCCCGCGGCTTGTGGATGAAGTGCTCACGCCGGATTCGTCTCGTTTTTGGCCTGTTTCCGACTACGCGCCTGGGGCCTCGCCGCCCTCTCTCGATAAGCAGTTTCTCAGGGATTATCTCGAGACCCTCGAATGGGACAAGAAACCGCCCGCGCCCTGGTTGCCCGATCACATCGTTGAAAAAACGAGGGAGAAATATCTCGATCTCTACAGGATCCTTACAGGCGAGTCTCTTGCCGCGGCCACCGAATGAGCCACGCGCGTCCGGTACCGTAGCTGTCCCTCTTTGAAACATCGTTTGACGACAGCGCAATCCGGCCTTGACCCCGCGGCGGCAACCTGAAAAACGCGACCTTGACATTGAACGGCTTCCGTAAGAGATTACCCCCGTCCATGAGTCGGGAGCTTTCTTTGGCATTTGACGGCAATTAACGAGGGAGGCGTGTCGTGTACAAGAGCACCAAGTTCATCTTCATTACTGGCGGGGTGCTTTCCTCATTGGGTAAGGGCCTATGCGCAGCGAGCATCGGCGCGCTTATGGAGTGCAGAGGGCTCACAGTCACTCTGTTGAAAATGGACCCGTACATCAACGTTGACCCGGGCACCATGAATCCTTTTCAGCATGGAGAAGTCTTTGTCACAGACGACGGGGCGGAAACTGATCTCGACTTGGGACATTATGAGCGCTTCACCCACGCGGTGCTGAGGCAAAAGAACAACTTTACCACCGGCCAAATATATGATTCGGTAATCCAAAAGGAGCGCCGAGGCGAGTACTTAGGTGCTACAGTTCAAGTTATTCCTCATATTACCGACGAGATAAAACGCAAAATATGCGAGTTGGGTAATGGAGTCGATGTGGCCATTGTGGAAGTCGGGGGTACGGTTGGGGATATAGAAAGTCTCCCCTTTCTAGAGGCCATTCGTCAGCTTCGCGCCGACCTGGGGCCCCAAAACGTTCTGTACATTCATTTGACGCTGCTGCCGTACGTCAAGGCCTCGGGAGAGGTGAAAACCAAGCCGACCCAGCACAGCGTCAAGGCATTGCGCGAAGTAGGGATTCAACCGGACATCCTCATCTGCCGTACAGAAAAAAAGATATCTCGCGACGTCAAAGAGAAAATAGCCCTGTTCTGCAATGTGCGGCCCGAGGAGGTCATTGCCGCTGAAGACGTTGAATGCATCTACGAGGTGCCGCTCAATCTCCATCGCGAGGGTTTGGATCAGAAGATCGTGGAGTTGCTCAATATCTGGACGCGCGCCCCGCGTCTCGACGAGTGGCAGGCCTTCATACAAGCGGTCAAGTCGCTGAGACACGAAGTGACCATCGGCATCGTGGGCAAGTACGTGGACCTGAAGGAATCGTACAAGAGCCTCAACGAAGCATTGTTCGCGGGCGGCGTCCGAAACGACGCGCGCGTGAATCTCAAATTCATCGATTCAGAGCAAATCGAACGAGAGGGCGTCGATCATCAATTCGATGACGTGCACGGCATTCTCGTCCCAGGCGGTTTTGGCTCCCGGGGCGTCGAGGGGAAGATACAGGCGGCGCGATACGCTAGGGAAAAGAAAATCCCTTTCTTCGGGATTTGTTTGGGCATGCAGATGGCAGTGGTAGAATTCGCCCGCAACGTGTGCGGTATGACAGGGGCAAACTCCACGGAGTTTGATCCCAATACCCGCTATCCGGTGATACACTTGATGGACGAACAGAAAAACGTGACGGATAAGGGAGGCACCATGCGCCTCGGCGCGTACGAGTGCGTCATCACCCCGGACAGCCTTTGCTATGAAATCTACGGCCATAATGTGGTGGGCGAACGGCACAGGCATCGGTACGAATTCAACCCCGCGTTTCGTGAAGCTCTTGAAGAAAAGGGGCTGCGCGCCGGAGGGCTCTCGCCGGACGGCAGGCTCGTGGAAATAGTGGAATACAGGGATCACCCGTGGTTTATAGGATGCCAATTTCACCCGGAGTTCAAGTCTCGCCCCATGAATCCTCATCCGCTCTTTTCCTCATACATTCGGGCGTGCCTGGAATATAAGGAGCGGCTCGAACATGAACTCGCGCAGAAATCGACAGGCGCAGCTCGAGGATCATGCAGCGGGTCTCAGAACTAGTCGCGGATTCGTCGGTCCGCTGTCATTTCGAGCACCCCATTGTCTGTCATTTTACCTGCAAATGCCATGGTTCTCTCAGAACGGTATTTTCATTTCCCGTTGCGACCCGTTGTCATGGGAGTGCGAGCGAAGCGAGAAATCCTGGCCGCCGCAGATGAAAAACTTTTTACAGTCGCTCCCTCTTGTTTCGCTCGAGCATGGCTCCTTCTACACCACAAGGGTCCTTCTCTCGTGGTTATACTGATTCTCGAAATTTCTGTCGGAATGACGTCCGCATCATGTACTCCTTGGGCGCCTTTGAGAACTGCGTGACAGCTACGACAAGTCACCTCTTGTCATTTCGAAAGGAGCCGGACTCGAACGAAGCGA
>JBMFOE010000080.1:0-9699 GCA_049969795.1 Desulfomonilaceae bacterium | reverse complement strand
CTATCCGCTCTGAGCGTCTAGAGCACTGCGCGGGGCTGGCCCTAGTACGAGAGGACCGGGATGGACGGACCCCTGGTGCTCCGGTTGTCGCGCCAGCGGCACAGCCGGGTAGCTACGTCCGGATCGGATAACCGCTGAAAGCATCTAAGCGGGAAATCGACCTCAAGATGAGATATCCCGGGCTTCGGCCCCTGAAGACCCCTCGAAGATGACGAGGTAGATAGGCCGGGTGTGGAAGTGCGGTAACGCATGGAGCTTACCGGTACTAATAGGTCGTGAGGCTTGATTCCCAACACATATCTGTATCCTTGATCTCCCTATTTGGTTGATATACACGTGCACGGCCTCAAACGCCGTGCACAAGCACTATTACGTCATTACACCTTCCCGGTGACCATAGCGGAGGGGAAACACCTGTTCCCATTCCGAACACAGAAGTTAAGCCCTCCAGCGCTGATGGTACTGCGTGGGCGACCGCGTGGGAGAGTAAGTCGTCGCCGGGATTCACCACAAAGAGCCCTCCTTTCATACGAAATGAGGGCTTTTTTCATACCCCATGCCCAAGCAAAACACCCCGCCGAGCGCCATGACCGTGGGCAAAAGAGCTGAGAGCTTTCGTGCGAGAGCCTGCCTCGCGTTGGACGACCCTGTCATGCGCGAGGCGCTCCTCAAGGCCACACGCACTGCCCTGGCAAAACGTCAAGAAACGCTCGGCACGGTGGACTTTCAGCGCCTCAGACAACACGCGCGCTCCATCCGCCTCTCGGTGCTGGACCGCTTGCCCCAGTACGTCCGAGTGTTCGCCTCCGAGGCCAAGGGCAGAGGCGCGCACGTGCATGAGTGCGATACTTGCGAAGCCGCTAATCAAACCATACTGAAAATCCTCCACAGGTACGACGCGACCCGCGTCGTCAAATCCAAGTCTATGGTTACCGAAGAGATGGGGCTGTATGAGTGCCTCAAAGAAGCCTGCTTCGAGGTCGTTGAGACAGATTTGGGTGAATACATCGTCAGTTTGGCGGGCGAACGACCTTCCCACATCACCGCGCCCGCGATTCACAAGACGAGAAGCCAAGTGGGCAAATTATTTCACGAGGTGTTGGGCGCGCAGTACAGCGACGATCCCCATGAGTTGGCGGCCGTGGCGAGGCAGCGACTGCGGCTCGCGTTCTTGGAGGCTCAGGCTGGGATCACAGGCGCAAACTTCGCGCTGGGGGATTCAGGCGGCATTGTCCTTTTCACCAACGAAGGGAACGGTCGGATGTGCACCGTCTTGCCTCCGCTCCATATCGCAGTGATCTCTCCGGAGAAGATCATCCCCTCCATCGAGGATTTAGACGTCTTCATGAAGCTCTTGCCCGCGTCAGCCACCGGTCAAACCCTGACCACATACCTCTCCATCATCACCGGCGGCAGGAGCGACCCCGAAGCCGCTGCAGACGGCGCCATGCACATCGTCATTGTGGACAACGGCCGTTCGAACATTGCCCAAAGCGACTATCGCGACATATTGACGTGTATTCGTTGCGGCGCGTGCATGAATGTCTGCCCGGTCTATACGTCAGTAGGCGGTCACGCCTACAATTCCACCTACGTGGGACCTATGGGGATAGTGTTGAGCATCCTTCTTTTCGGAATGGAGGCCCATCACGAACTGACCGAGGCGTGCACCTTGTGCGGGGCGTGCGATGAGGTGTGTCCCGTGGCAATTCCTCTCTCGCGGTTGATTGGGCGTCTGAGGCGTGAAAGAATCCACCTGGGGCTTATCCCTGCGTCCGATCGCATCGGCATGAAATTCCTCGGTCGTGCATTCGGGTTTCCCATGGCGTATCGATTTTCCCAGCAGGCCGTGACCTCACTGTTGAACCGAGCGGCGTTGCGACGTTCCCTCCCCGCCATATTCCATAGATTGCCCAAGGGTCGCGGAGTTCCGTTCCACAGGAGATTCCGGCATGAAAAATGAACTCGCTGCCCTGTTTGTCGAGAACGCTTCCCGATCCGGCGCGCAGTGTCTGGTAGTGGACTCGCGGGACGGACTTCAGGCCGCGGTTGACGGCCTCCTCGATGAGCAAGACGCCGTCTTTTGCCCGGAACTCACAGCGCTGGAGCGGTCGATTGTCATCCCAGCGTCCCGCGAAGCAGCAGACGTAGTCTCAGCCTCCGCTGCCGTGGAAGAAGTCGCCTGGGGCGTCGCCCAAACCGGAACCCTCGTCTGCGCGGGAGCGACGAGACGCCAGCTCCACACGAGCCTTCTGCCGGAACATCACATCGCCCTGCTAAGGGCCAGCGGCATTCATGAGACCTTTCTCGATCTTGTGAAGACATTCAAGGAACTTCCTGGAAACATCACCTTCATCACTGGTCCCAGCAGGACCGCGGATATCGAAAAGACCCTGGTGCTGGGCATGCACGGCCCACGTCGCGTGACCATCCTGGTGCTCCTGGACGCCTGAACCGCGTCCCGGCTTCGACGCCGCACACTACACTACCCATTCTTCGAGGCCGGCGCGAGCGCGATGCAGGAAACCTCAACCAAGGCCCCCTTGGGCAAATCTGCCGCCGCGATGGTTTCCCGCGCGGGCGGCTCTGACGAGAAGTAAGTTTCGTACACCTTGTTGAATGCAGGAAAGTCTGCCATGTCTCGCAAAAAGCACGAGGTCTTGACCACATCCGCAAGGCCAAAGCCGGCGGCTTCGAGTATGGCCTTGATGTTTCTTAATGCCTGATCCGTTTGAGCCTCGACGCCGCCGGGAACGAGAACGCCCGCGTCAGGATCGAGCCCGATCTGCCCCGATACGAACAAAAAATGACCGCTTCTCACCGCCTGGGAATACGGCCCAATTGCCGCAGGGGCGTTTCTGGTCGAGATGACTTCTTTCGTTTTGTTCATGGTGCACCTCTGCTGCGCTGTTCTGGGATGGTCGCCATGCATATCTGCATAGATTTGAGGCAAACGCCTCGGACGACTGGTATTTCACTGGGAATACACGAGGGTCTGTGGTAAGAGTATCACAAGAGTCGCTAGACAGAAAAAATTATCCCTGGCGATGACTATCATAGTGCACATTGCAGGGTGGGAGGTCCATGGCATGGAAGATGTATATAAAGAATTGGCGTCGCGCATTGGATTGGGGCAGTCTCAGCGAATAGCAGACCTCTGGCGCTTCATCGCGAATCCGGATGAAGCCAGACTGCTGCTTGCCCTGCCTGGGAACGCCCCTGCGTTGGCTGAAAAGCTTGGCATGCCGGAGCCAGAGGTCGCGGCCATGCTGCAAGCCCTGTTTGTAAAGGGCGTCGTGTTCCCTTCCGCCAAGACTGATCCGCCTACGTACAAGATGTCGCGAGACCTGGTTCAGTTTCACGACGCCTCCATCCTGTGGCCGGACGCGCCTCGGGCATTCTTGGACCTATGGCAAGACTTCATGGAAGCCGAGTGGCCAGAGGTCGCAATCACGTTCAGTCAGATCATGCCGCGACCATTTACTCGCGTCATCCCGGTGGGCGTCACCATTCAGGCGAAAACTCATATCCTCGCTTTCGAGGATGTCAGGGAGATCATCGAAAACGCCAAAACCATCTCGGTGACCAAGTGCACGTGCCGTCTCACCGCCCAAAAATGCGATAAAAAGTTCGAAGCGTGTCTCCAGATCAACCGCGGGGCAGAATACAATATCACGCGGGGAACCGGCAGACGGCTCACCAAAGAAGAAGCCCTGGACATTGTGCGGGAAGCCGAACAAGACGGCCTCATCCATGTGGTGATGAATAAACAGGAAGTGGATCAATTCATCTGCAATTGCTGCCCCTGCTGTTGTCAGACCATGCCGATTCTGATTCAAAAGGGTATCAGCGTGGTGGAACCCAGCAGATTTGCAGCCTCGGTTGATCCCGAGGCGTGTTCCTCATGCGGGACGTGCCTTGACCGATGCTATTTCAGCGCGATTACCCTCGGAGACGAAGGCCCTGCGGTGGTGGATCAAAACAAATGCATGGGCTGCGGCCTATGCATGGTCACCTGTCCCTCAGAGGCAATTGACATGGTCGAAGTCAGAGGCGCGGATTACGTGCCGCAGAAACTCTTCGGCTAGGCGACGGGCTTTCCGGTATATCGCGCCTGTGTCGGCGCTCCCCGCATAGCTGGTCGGGGTTCTTTGGACAACTGGAAGAGATTTATAAGTGGTACGGCGCTCCTTCATGCTGCTGCCGGGGTCTCCGGCAGGGTGCCAAAGTAGACCTTATCGGATAAGGGGCGTCCCATTTCTTTTGCCGCAGCCCGAGAAGCCCTCAAAGCTCATCAGGTATGCACCATTGTCATGCGCACAGACGATGGTCGAATCCTGAGCATACGAAAATGCAGCAGCCCGGTGCCCCACCAAAAAGAGCTCTATCGCCTTATTGACGTCCCCATGCAGATCATACCGCCCAGGAAAAATGGACTACTGAATCCACAGAAATGTAGCGCCCAGAAGAACGCCTAACATCCTGCTATCACTACAGTTTCACCAAAAATGTACGGAAGTCAGGTTGGCTGCGGCGGTTCGGCGTCCGAGGCCTGGAGATGATCGCATGAGCTCGCCAATTTGCACGCCGCGCATGACGAACATTTGGGCGGCGCGGTGAGGGAGCGCACGGCAAATCTTGCCACTACGAACAGGGCGATACCGAAAATAAGCGCGATCACGATCGTTTCGATCATTTCATTCTTGCCTTGAAGAGCCGCTTTGCGGCATTCCCATGCTGCAACATATTCTCTCTTAACGTTGCGGTCCCTCGACCAAATTGTCAAGGTTTTTTCAGCCCTATTTCAACGAATTCTTCTTCCTGCTGTTCTTGGTCGAGGTACTCGTCCGTCAGTATTCGTTCGGTGATTTCGTTCCCGAGGATGCGTTCCAGCTCTTCAGTCACCGCCAGGCATTTGGAACCAGCCACGCCTTGGACGTGGAGCTTCACCGAGCCGTCCGCAGCTACCACCACTTCTATTTCTTGCAACTCAGCCATGGCTAAACCATCCTGCGCAGGGTAATGTGAATGCTATTGTCCGGGCCAATCTCTTGACTCACCACCGCGAAGTCCTGAGCCTCCAACTGCTTCAGCGCGGCCCGGTACGCATAACGCTGGGTGACCTTCGCGAGAAATTCCTCTTGACGTATGTCTTTTATGCCGTACCAATCGGCGACCATTTCGTACGCGTCGCCTTTTTTCCTGAATCCAATCTGGTAATCCGGATTCGCAGTGAATACCCTGATCTCGACTTGCGTCCTTATGCCGTCATAACCGCGTATCTCGAGGTCGCCGGTCTCGTACGTCAAGTTGAGGTCATCCAGCGCCTCCAGGAGGTGTTCCTTCGAGACGATCCTTGTCTTGAGTGTGGTAAAATGCGACATAATTGGTTCCTCTTGGCTTTGTGATGCTATCGAAGTTTGATCAACGGTTCGTCTTTCATGAGCAAGCGACCCGTTCTCAAGTCGCGCACCGTGACGCAGAGCCTCTTGTGCGTATCGATGGTAAAAGAGACAGGAAAACGCTTTTCGCCCCGGAGGGCCGAAGGCATGGCGTGGACAAAGGAAGGGCATTTCTCGTTGATCCAGAAATATCTTACCGTCTCGTCTCGGGCCTCACGCTCACGGAACTGGACTCCGCCGGACGGGTCGAAAATCAGATCGAATTTTGCGCCGCTGCCGGAATGGCTGCCGTCTTCTGGGGAAATTTCATATACCTCGAGGCCGAGATATTCCTGGCCGTCATAGGACGCGCAGATCGTTACCTGCCGGACGGGCCCCTTGGAAGGGTAGGGCGTCCCGGACTCGACGATCGTAAGAAACTCATGCTTCCCTTTGGGGCGATTGTAATAGCGGAGCGCGTATTCGTGCTGCACATAGTCGTAGAGTTCAACCCCGCCGACAAAAGCGGCCGCGCCCAGCGCCACGGCGTCCAGTGGTCGATGCGATCGTACGCGAGCCCCAAAGCGCTGACGGACTGAGCGTCGCACACACGGCATGAGGCTGGCCCCGCCTACCAGCAGGACATGTTCAATGCTATCCGCGCTGTACCCACGTTCAGCGGCGTCAAAGAGGGCCCTGTCCAGCGCTCGATTGATTGTCTCAAACAAGCCCCTCTCTTCCATCAAATCTTCCAGGGAAGACCTCGAATATTGAGCGGCAAGGCGTTCACCTGTCTGTGGGTCCTGAATTTCGACGTCGATGCGCTCCAACGAGGTGAGCGATTCCTTGGCCTGTTGGAGGGCATTCAAGATGCTTCCGGAAAAGCGGCTCGCTTGTTCGACTGACGTCTTGTTCTTGGCGAGAAAGTCGCGATAAAGCCACTGGTCTATTGTTGCGCCGCCGACATCTGCGCCGCCTTTTCCGAGCACATGGCATTCCCGGTACCCTTCCCCCTTCTCGTCCATGCGCACGATGGACACATCCAGGGTGCCCCCGCCAAAATCGAACACCATGCATACCTGACCCGACTGGCTGCGCAGTCCGTATCCTAGGGCCGCGGCTGACGCCTCGTCGATAAAACGAAATCTCGTGAGCCCCGCCCGCTCGCATACCTGGGAAAGCCATTCCTGATAATGCTCAAACGCCTCCACCGGCAAGGTAAAAGCCGCCTCCACGTCCTCGATTTCCGCGGCAGCCAAGGCGTGCGCAATGCAATGCAGAAGATAATCGCGCCCCGCCTCGCTGTACCGCACAGACCTTCCCCCAACCTTTCTCGGCAGGTCTAATCGATTGGCGATGTACCTCTTCATCCAGCGAAACGTCGCGGTGGACGTGGAAAGGCCGCGGTCAACCACCTGCTTGCCAATCCAAGTGTGCTTCCCGTCATAACTGATAAGGCTTGGAATGAAAGGAACCTCGGAAATTGCCCCATCGCAAGACGTTTGTACCGCTGTCATGGATATGTCCGGAATAAACAGCGGCCGCGCCGCGCCTTCGGACTCGTCCCAGACGGCAACCCGCGTGTTCGATGTCCCAAAATCGACGCTCAACCCTACTGGCAACACTGTCTCCTTCAGAAGAAACCTACGCGCCCTTGATTATAATTTAACGCCATTCTCGATCATCGGCGCGAGACGCTGCAGCGTTCCGTGCGGCGTCATTCCACGAACTCCCATAACAAGGGGCCTCACAACGGGAGATGAAAATGCCGGTCTGAAGAGACCTGTGGCATTTTCAGGTAAAAGGCGTTGGGTTCGGTTCGCGGCGCGCCTCGTTCCCACAGAAACTTCGAGAAGTGGTATAGCTACTCCCCTATCTCGATGTCAAACTCCCCTATTTCCATACAAGGCGGGCCATCCGCAATCTCGATGTCGAACCTCCACCGCTGTCTCATTTGCGCCAGCAGAAACTCGAGCCATGGTCTCGCGGCGTCGTCCGAGCATTCTCTCAGCATGGCGTCGACCTTTTCCATCTCGTCGCGGCGGGTTGCTCGCCGGAATATACCTGACTGAAAATGCCAGACAAAGACCCGCGAATCGTGCCCGCCGCTGACCAAGGCGCGACTTTCCGCGTCCGTGGCCAGGCACGTCACAGGACCGGCATGTCCCCGCAGCGATCCCAGGATCGCCCCCGTGGCAAGCTCCCATAAAAGGATCCGCTCATCCCACCCTGCGCTCGCGACCACCCTCCCGTCGCCGCTGACGGCTGCGGCGGAGACGACGTTGTGGTGACCGCGCAACACATGACGCGGGCCTCGCCCGGGCAAATCCCATATGATCAGTTCGTTGTCGGACGACCCGCTAACGAGCGTATCCCCGTCTGGGCTAAAACAAACGCTGCGGACGGCGAGTCTATGCCCAGTCAACACGGAGAGCAGCCTTTGACCCGGAACGTCCCATAGCCGTAGCTCGCCATCCTCAGCCCCCGACGCCAACAATTGACCGTCCGGGCTGAACGCGACGCATCTGACCGCCGCGGCGTGGCTGCGCAGCGCAGCAATGAGCCGCTGGTCGCTCAAACGCCAAAGATAAATCACGTTGTCGTAGCCTCCTGCCGCGAGCATCCGACCATCCGGACTCGCCGCGAGGCAGGCCACCCCTTTTGCATGGCCGGTGAGGGAAAAGCGAGGCGCGGCATCGGGCATTGTCCATCCTACCACCGTCGAATGCGCCCCTGAACCCGCGAAGAGCCATGAGCCGTCCGGCGTCGCTGCGATCGCGGCCGCGGGATGAGAATATGCCTGCAACGACGCAGTCAAGCTGCCGTCGCGCATGTCCCAGACGCTCACGCTTCCATCCCAACTTGCCGTGGCAAGGGCGCGATGAAAATACGAGCTCACGATCAGGGCGCTCACACGCCTCTTATGGGCAACGAAGTGATACGCGGGCCGCGTGTCCATGCCGATAGTCGGCGGTTCCCCTTCGCAGCGCAGCGCGTACGCCGTGAGGCGCTCAAACCCGCTGCGTTGCTCTCCGTCTGCCGGCGCCCATCCCCGCGTCCTGAGCTCCCGGAGCGCCTCCACAGCCCAGACCGCGGGCGCAGCGACAGCCATACGCCACATGGTCTCCCAGTCTCCCCGCTCACGGAGTATCGACAAGGCCGTCTGCCACTCCCGAGCCGTCATTTCCCCCATCTTTCGGCGATGCCTCACCCCAGAGACCAGCTCCACAAGCTCGAGACGACCCGCCCGACGAGCAGTCTCGCCAATGCGCAAGCGCAGCTCCTTGCCGCCGTGTTCGAACCACTGCCGCAATATGCTCAGGTCGAAATCGCATGCCTCGTATTCGTCCCATTGTTCCGTCAAGAAGAAAAAGAGTGCGCGCTCGGCCGCATTCTGGGGAACAAGACCCCGACGCGCCGCCATGTCCATTGCCAGCGGGATGCCCAACCTCGTCGCGTGAAGGCAAAAGGCGTCAGCCGCCTCCTCCGAGTCGAGCAAGGTCGGGAGGAATTGCGCGGCCCTGTCAACTATCTCGCCGTCTTCATCGCGCAACGCCATGAGCAGCGGGAGGATCAAGGATGAGCCGCCTTCGCGCAGCTCGTCGTATCGCTCGTTGCGCAAGGCGGACAAGACTTTGAGCGGCGGAGGATCAGTGGCCACGTATCCGGCGGTCCCGACAATGCCGTCCAACTCCGGCGTCCTCTGGCAGGCCCATACGGACACCAAGGCGTTGATAGCTTCCGGGTTCTTCAACATGAGCAGGGCAGCCGCTGCCGCGCTCCTGATTGCGTCATCGTCATCGCCGAGGAATGTGGTGAGCTCGGCGACGCCCACTGCGTCAACGTCGGACGCGACAATCAAATCGCGGTTCAAAAGCGCGGAGCCAATCCGCGCCCGAGAAGGCCCTGATGCGATATATCGACTCTCTTTGATAATGTCAGCCAGCAGCGGCTCCCGATGTTCCAACCACACTCGGCAGACGAAATCAACGGCCGCCGGATCAGACAGATCGCGCAGCCACCCCGCCGCGCGAGAACCGTATTCCCCGTCAATTACCAACGCCGCGTTGATCAGCGGCGCCGCGGCCTCAACGCCAGACGCCCCCATGGCCTTGGCGTCGCCTGATGCAAGACATTCCCGGACTCGGACGTGCGCGGCAAAACCTGGAATCCAGCCGCCTTCAGCCGCCGCAGCCGCTAGTCGCGGCAGCCCTGTCAGAAGCCAACAGATATACAGCGGCGCAGGATTATTCTCTTTTGCGACTTGTTCAAGCGCCTCGTACAAGGCAGACGCCCAACACGAACCGTACCCGCCAAG
>JBMFOE010000079.1:0-9702 GCA_049969795.1 Desulfomonilaceae bacterium | reverse complement strand
GGTCGCAACGGGGGATGAAAATACCGTTCTCAAAAGAAGTATGTCATTTTCAGGTAAAATGACAATCGCGGGCGCACGTGGGGGCCACAGAGGCTTTCGGATGCCGCGTCCCCAGGGCTTCACCCTGGGCTATGAAAAAACGCCCCGCAGGAGCGGGGCTCAGGTTCGGCGCACGTCCGTGGAAGTCTGTCATTCCCACGCAAGTGGGAATCCAGGAAAGTAACCGTTCATCGGGGTCCCCCCTCATAGTGGTGGATTTCGACGGATGGCGATTTTTCGGGTTTTTCTCCTCGCGCGATATCGCGTCCTTTTTTGAATCTCCTATTGACTAGGCGAATTAGGGTTGAGCTTACCCCATGACACGGGAGGAAGCCAAGAACCTTGTGTGTAGAAATCCCGAAGCGGCGGTTGATCTCATTATTCAGTCGAATGAGGCCGTGGAGATTCTCAAAGGCCGTCTTGCAGAACTTGAACGTAAGATCGCTCTGCTCACCAGAGATTCTTCCAATTCCTCCAAACCTCCTTCTTCGGATGGCCCTCGAAAGAAACCAAAACCTCAACGGCCTAAGAAATCCAGAAAACGCAAACCTGGAGGACAGTCTGGTTAAAAGGCGGAAGGAGAGAGTAGGTTCCACTCGAAGAAGTGGATCATGATGAAAAGGTGCGACCTGAGCCAATTGGAGACCTATATCCTGTATTACAACCACCGGAAAGGGCGCCAGGGTCTTGACGGAAGGTCGCCCGGCAAGGTCTATTTGGCGCCCTGCCGCCAACCCCGGCGATAGCATGAACCAGCGGCAAACCACTTATAAATCGCTTCTGGTTGTCCTAAGAGGCCGGACCGGCTAAGGTCGCTACTTTGGGTCCCCGACTAATATAAACGACGCCCAAAAAAATGGATGGTCGTAACCGCTCTTTCTCACGTCTTGCCTGGCCATGTTAAGAGCCTCCAACTTTGGCAGGCCTTTGTCCAGATACCGGAGGAAATTCTCAACAAGCAACACCGAGGATTTCTCTGCCACTGACCAGAGACTCATAAGGACAGACTGAGCGCCGGCGAACTGAAAAGCTCGGCCCATACTCATAACACCCTCTCCTGACAACTCTGTTCCCAATCCGGTCTGGCATGCGGTCAACGCCACAACCTCACAAGGCAGATTTAAGCCCATGACGTCTGTCATGGTCAAAAGGCCGTCGGTTCCCGGCGGCACCATGGTCAAGGCAAGAAAGGGTTCACCTAGGGCTCTCGTGCCACCTCCATAAAATCCGTGTGTGGCGATTACAATCCATCGGTAGCTTTTTTCTAGGTTCGCACAAGTCTTAAGGAAGTTATTCTTGGTCGCCTGTAAGCCAGTCAGTTTGACAAGATTATTTCCGCAAAGCGTTGACAGGTTCTCGGCAAGTATCGAGGTGCCGGCCAATCTCCCAAAACGAAGTGACCAACTGGACGTATCTTCTATGCTGGCCATAAACCCGCCATAATGGTCTTCGTCCACAGAAGCCACTTCGCGTTGCTTTACAGACTGGGCCCTCTCATCCCGCATCGAGAAAACGGGATCAGCGATAACTAGCGCAGCTTGTCCTATTTTCTTGTTCTTACCTGCTTGTCTTGCCAAGGTAAGTGCAGTAGCGGACTGCGCGTACGATAGGCGGTTACGATCACCAAGGAAATCTGTACCATCAACGCGGATTGTCGAACCTTCAAACGACACCGCTCCTCCTGCCGTTAGCGCGAGAGCCTCAAAAGGTACCAAACCGATGCAGTCATCAGGTACAACGATTAATGGTGCGCCTCTTGGTATAAGGTTCAAGAAATTGCCCAGTAGCAAGTCATAGAGCGCTTTCCCTGTCTGGAAATCAAATGAAGCTAGCGCATTCTTAACGCCACCCCCTGACGCTATCGCCTCTAGAGGTTGGCGGAACTTATGCACCAACGTGGCAAGTTCTGAGCGTTTTATGGGCTTGAATTCTGATTTGACAAGTTCTTTCCCGTTTAACAAGAAAGCTATGATGCCGGTGTCGCTAACTTCGTAGGAAATAAGATATTCTCCAGCCTCTAAGGACTGCTGCGAAACGTCCATTGGTAGTGGATACTTTGTGGCTGCATAAACAGGATACCGTGATCGTAGCATTTCTACGTGGTTTGCGAGATTTTTCTCTGCTTCTATTAACAGCGCCTCCAGGTTGGATACGAGTGCTTTATCATCATTCTCCAAAGCTCGTCGTCTATTTATCTTCAAAGCATACACTTTATCGTTCAGTTCTTGATCGAGCTTGAGGACATCAGGAGGCAGAGAAAATTTAAGATTCGCCGAACGCCTGCTCAGATTTTCTGCAAAAATCCTGGCCTTCGTGAATTCTGAACTGCGAAAACTCTCATGAGGTTGATTGCTTGCGAGAAGTACCCGTGATAATCCTTTGTAGGGGGTGGTTCGATAGAAACCTTCTAATTTTACCTGGAAAAATCCTTCTCTCTGATCCCATTCCACGCTCGAACGCAAGTCCTCTGCTAACCTAACTGCTTCTCGATAATTTCTTTCAGCGCTCTCGTAATCCCCTAGCGCCTCATGCGCCAAGCCCAGGCCAGTATGTGATATGAATAGGTCATTGATATCTCGGCTCTTTTTTGCTTGTTGCAGCATCTGCCGAAAATGCTTAATCGCCGCCGAGTAGTCGGAGTTGACTAAGCTGAGCCGTCCTTTAACGCCCTGGTCTTGTGTTTTCTTGTTAAGTCGCTGCGCCTCTTTCGGGTCCCCTTTGTCCACAAAGATGGCTGCCAGCAATTTTTGTGGTTTGTCGGTTGGGATGCCCAGTTTATGCCAGAGGGCCAGGCCTTGTTTCATAGCGCCAATCGCTTCATCGTATTCGCCTGAAGCGGCAAGGAATTCCCCCATACGGATTCTCACATCGCCTTCGCCAGCTCTATCCTGGGCAGCGACCTTCTTAGCGATTGCTTTTTCGTAGTATTCTCGTGCTTTTTTATCCTGGCCCAGGCACTGATATACTCTTGCCATATCGGCCAAGGTACTTCCCTGCCCTGACTGATCACCAACCCTGATCTTGATCTGAAGCGCCTTGCGCAGATACTCCATTGATTCTTTGTAGTCGCCCCAATCCCGATAGAGTATGGCCAGGTTACCCAAGTTCAGACCCTGCCCATAGATGTCCGTGTCTTGGTGTTTGTGGCCTGGGACCATTTTGCTTATTTCAAATGCGCTTTTGTAATAAGAAGCTGCCTTGGTGTAGTCCCCAAGGCCATGATAGAGCGCGCCGAGATTGCCCAACACCACGCCTTTTACCTTGGTGTTTTCAAATCTCTCAGCAATATCGATAGCTTTGGTGTACAAGGACAGCGCCTGCTCGTATCTGCCTTGCGCATGATGTACCGTACCAATATTGGCAATTACAATCCCCTCGCTCCAAAGGTCATCCCTCTCTCTGCAAATCTTGGCCGACAGTTCGTAGAGATAGAGGGCTCGGTCGTATCGACCGAAGTAATTGTGGATGTTGGCTAAATCGTTGGCGGTCCGACTGTATTGGGTCGGATCTCCAGAAAAAGACGGTAGCAGTCTTTCATTGATTTCGCGTGTCTGTTCAGCTAATTGCGGTTTTCCATCTCTTTCTATGAAGACTCCAAACCAGGTCTCGTAAATGCATCTTAAACTTGGCATATTGGAGTCGCCTGGCGCCGCATCAGTTTGGCACAGAAGCGTTAGCAAAACTACGAACGTGACGAAAAGATTAAACCTCATGAGCACCCCCAATGCTTACAGCTTGTCCACGTGCTGCTGTGAAGAAATTACACCCATGCCCGAACTTTGTCATTTGCAATTTGAGGTGGCGACTCCTACTCCTTCACGTAAATTACAAAGTTCTTACGTTTATCTCAATCGCATCTTCTGAAAAACTCCCTCCCTCGTTTACCTTCGACAACCGGTCAATGGACACGACCCAAGCTTCATTTCCCGCAGGCCTCCTCCAGGGTTTGGATGAGCATCTTGCCGCGCTCGGATAAGACCCCTTTGCCTTCGAAAAAGATGTCTTGGGCGGAAATGCCCTCGCCATGATAGACCGAATTGGCTTGTGTATCCGATTCCAAGGTCGCGCCGGTGAGTGACATGCCTGCGAAAAAACCCCGGGAACGGGCATAGGACAGAAATGCTGCGTCAAGGCGGAGGTTGGTTTCCGCGGACACGTCTCTGCCGAGTGGGCCGCCGGCTAGCGAGACATCCACGCCGAGCGTGACTTTATCTTCCAAGAGTCCTTCGAATCCCTTTTCTGTCATTACCAAAAGGACGATGTCTGTACTTTGTACTCCCATCTGGAGGCCGAAGCTGCCGCCCTTCATGCGGAAGAACACCGGATTTGACCACTCGGCCGATTCTTTGAATCTTCCCAGCGCAACGCCGCTGCCGTACCCGATTCCCACGAAGGCCCCTATCTTGAGAAATCTCGGGAAAATGGCCACCGCCCGGGATCTCTTGATGATGTCTCGCGGAATCGCCGCGTCCGGCATCGCAAGCATGCTCTTCAATACGACATTGCATGTTGCGATTCTTTCATCCAACTCCTCGAAGGACGAGGCGCAATGAGCCGGCGCGCTTATCAACACAGGCGCCGCCGTAATCAAGGCCAACAATAATTTGAACATAGCGTTGCGCATCTCAGTAAAAGATATACCCTCGCCGGGGGCCTCAATGCTTGAAGGCGCGTTGATTCGTAAACATCATCGCAACCTTGGGTTTTGCTTCGTTGCATGCAATGATGGACTCGTAGTCTCTATCGGAGCCGCCTGGGTGTACGATGGCCGAAACTCCCTCCCTGATGCCCACATCGACCCCATCTCTGAAGGGGAAAAAGGCGTCGGAGACCATCACAGAGCCGACGAGGCCAGCCTTGCACGCCTTTGTTTCTGTGTCCAGTTCAGCCCGAATGGCTTCATCGCGCATTTCGTTGAACGGCTTGCCATATTTCTCGAAGCATCTGCGATCTCTATATTTTACGTACGCCTTGGCCACGGCAATCTCCGCCACGCCCACGCGATCTTGCTCGCCCGTGCCTATTCCGACGGTGCAGCCGTCTTTGACGTAGAGGACGGAGTTGGAGGTCACGCCTTGCTCGACGGCCCACCCGAAGATCATATCCTTGAGTTCTCGATCCGTTGGCATCCTTTCTATCTCGTAGCGTTTGCCCTGGTAGGTCGCGCTGGCAGGGACCAAGTCCTCTGGCTTGCGAATCGCGTTGATAGCTGACTGTTGGACAATGACGCCGCCGTCTATGAGCGATTTGAAATCCACAAAGCGCAGGTTTTCGTATTCTTGCAGCCTTTCTATGCCTGGAATGGCCATGATCCTCAAGTTCTTTCTCTTCTTGAGGATCTCCACCGCGCCCTCCTCAAAATCAGGCGCGGCCACCACCTCCAGATAATTCTCCGCCATGCGTTCCGCGGTTATTTTATCCAGGGACCGGTTTACCACCGCTGCGCCCCCAAAAGCTGCGATGCGGTCGGCGAGATTGGCTCTGGTGTAAGCATCTACAAGGTCGTCGGCGAGGGCTACGCCCGAGGGATTGTTGTGTTTCATGATCGCGCAGGCGGGGGAATTCATGAGAAATTTCAAGATATTCAGGGCGTTGTCCACATCGGTAAGGTTTATTTTGCCTGGATGCTTTCCGGCCTGGAGCATCTGCGCCTCGGTCAATGAACTCACCAAACCTTTTCCCGGCCCGATAAACGTGCAGCCGCCCAAGACGAGGTTGCCGCCTACGAGTTCGTAGAGAGCCGCTTCCTGACCTGGGTTTTCTCCATAACGCAGGCCTTTCTTCACCATGGTCCCCGAGGCGTCAGGGATGTTCCATGCACGTTTTCGATACACCAGCGCCTGGTCGCCAAAGATAATCTTCATTTCGTCGGGGAAATGATCGTCCATGACGGTGATGTACTTTCGTTTGGCGTCGTCCATGCTTTGTCTCCTTTCGTTCGCACCATGTTCGAGCGTCTATTTTTTCCGCGTCTTGCTGGATGCGCGGCCTTTTTTGAGGTCAAGGGGCTGCGGGCCGCCCTTCTGCAATGATGGAAGCCTTTCCGTCTCTCGAAGGTCAAAGGTAATCCTACACCATAAGACGTCTCGTTTGAACCTGCATTGACAGGGTCGCAAGAAATGCTTTAGTGATGAAGGGTCTTGAGGATCCGCGGGACGGATATTTATCGATTTGTTTCCCCGGCGGGGAAGCGAATCGCACCTCGTACATGAAAGCGGTCTCAATTGGCCAGGATTGTATTCGGCGTCATGGGCGACGCCATGGGACATATCACCTTTTCTTCCATTATCGCCTCGCTGCTGCCGCGGCACACGTTCTTGTTCATGGGGGGCGGCAAGACCTCGATGCTCAAGAACATGGGCTATGAGGTGGTCGAGCTCCCGATGCTCGCCACGTACTACACGAACAATCAAGTCAATTTGAGACAAACGATAACCAACGGCGCAAAAACGCTTTTGCGGCGGTCTCACGTGGTGCGCGAGGCGTCGGAGGCCATAAGACGATTTGACCCTTGTCTTGTGTTGACCAATTACGAATATTTCACCGCGTTGACCGCGGCGCAACTCGGCATTCCGTGCATCAGCATCGACCATCAGCACATCCTGACCCATTGTGTGTGGCCAGTGAATCCTGGCCATGCCCTCAGCCGACTCTTGTTGACCGCGCCCCTGAAACTCATGTACAGCAGGCCCGAGAGGTATATCATTGCGTCCTTTTTTCGGCTGCCTCCAAAAAATCCGGATAAGGTGCAGGTCGTTCCGTCGGTCCTGCGCCCTGTGGTAAAGAACTACAGGCCCACATGGGGGGAACATGTTCTGGTGTATCAAACCTCGCCGTCGTTCTTGCCCTTGCTGGAGACGCTGAAGAAGCTACCGGCTCGGGTGATCGTGTATGGATTTGGGCCTCGAGAATCATCCGAGAATATCACGTTCAAACCGAATTCTGTGGAGGGGTTTTTGGAAGACTTGGCCAGTTGTCGGTACGCAATCGTCAATGGCGGCCACAACGTGATATCCGAGGCCCTGTACTACGGGAAGCCCATTCTGTGTTTTCCCATAAGGCTGGCATACGAACAGTATCTCAACGCGTTCATGATACAAGAACTGGGCTATGGACAATTTTCTCTGTCTCCTCATCCAGACGTCCGGACATTTTTGGAGTTCGAGCGCAGGTTGGATTACTTCAAATCTCGGATCGCAACAGAGACCTTTTATGGAAATGATGAGATGAGGGAAAAGCTCGAAGAAATCGTGGATGCTGCCGAGTCGCGACTAAAGGGCTAAAGCGCCTGCTGCGTGTTACTGTCCTTGAATGAGTGGCCAGAGAGCGCTCTTTTGTGCTATAGCGTGTGGGACGGCGCTCGCGAATCCGTGCAACTCGTCGTAGGTCGTGTACATGGACGCGTGACGCCGGTAGAGCAGTTCTCGAATTGAATGACGAGCTGTGCGGACGCGTTTCTGCCCGGGCGATGTGAGTCGAGAGAGCGTCGTCGCCTTGGGCTCCTTGGAATGACGAAAAAAGTTGTTGATGCGTCATCGCGAGCGAAGCGAAGCAATCTCGTGATGAATTTCGAGAATCCCATATACGTAAGCCGGATGGCCGGAAAAGGTTGCTATGTCATCTCGCATAAAGCGTGAGCAACAATTGCCATTGTGTTCATCGATACCACAGGATTTATGGATCATGATGTCCATGGACATCGCGTGGGATTCTCTCACGTCGGCCTCGCACAGCAGGGCTAGGCCTGCGCGGCGCGGACCGCGCCTGCTCCCTAATTTGGCGGCTTTTCATCGGATCATGTTCGCTGGTTCATTGGGAGCACTGATTTATCCCCCACAGCCAAAAGATGACGGCGGCAGATGTGTGGGATAGCAGGCTTTGTCAACGCCCCCGGGAGCGACGACGACAAGCGGGCATGGCTGAAAGACATGAACGCCAGCCTGCGTCATCGAGGCCCTGACGGTTCGGGTATTCTGTTGGACGGCCCTGTCGGCCTCGCCCATTGCCGCCTCAGCATCATTGACCTCGCCGGCGGCGCCCAGCCCATGACCACGCCCGATGGGCAGTATGCCGTGGTATTCAACGGCGAAATCTATAATTTTCAGGAGATCAGGAAGGAACTGGGCAACCGGGGGTGCGTCTTTCGGACACGCTCAGATACAGAAGCGCTTCTCATGTCCTATGCAGCCAAGGGGACGGCTTGCCTTGAAGACCTCGACGGGATGTTCGCTTTTGCGATTTGGGATGCGCGAAAAAAGCGTCTCTTTGCCGCCCGCGATCGGATGGGCAAGAAGCCCTTATACTATACCCTTCACAAAGACGCATTTGTGTTCGCCTCAGAGCTTACCGCGCTCAAGAGGCTGCCATTCTTGGAACTCGAGATAGACAAGAACAGCATTGCTCAATACCTGGCCTACGAATACGTGCCGACTCCGAACACCATTTTCAAGAATGTCTATAAACTCAAGCCAGGCTATTTCTTGACCTTTCAAGATGGACAATTGCATACCGGCCAATATTGGGATTTGCCCGTTCCTTCGGAGCGCTGCGCTGATTCCGATGAAGACTGCTGCGCCGTGATCCTGGATCTGCTGGGAAAAGGGATCCAGAAACGCCTCGTGAGCGACGTGCCTCTGGGAGTTTTCTTGAGCGGCGGCATAGATTCCTCGGCCGTCGCTGCCCTTATGGCGAAGCATGTCCCTGCGCATTCGATACGAACCTTCAGCATTGGGTTTACCGAAAAAAGCTACGATGAGTCCCCTTATTCGAGGCTGGCGGCGCAGCGGATAGGTACCGCGCACACGGAGGAAATCCTTGACGCCGTGAAAGCTGGAGAACTGCTCCCGCACATCGTGGCCAGGCAAGACGAACCCATGTCCGACCCGTCTATCGTGCCCACGTATCTTCTCTCACAAATCACGAGAAGGCATGTGACAGTGGCGTTGGGAGGCGATGGCGGGGATGAATTGTTTGCCGGCTACGAATATTACACCGCGTTTATCTTGGCAGATTATTACCGAAGGCTGCCCGAGGGGTTGAGAAGACGACTCATTGAAGCCGTCGCCACAAAGCTTCCCATCAGCGCAGGATATGTAAGCCCTCGACACGTGGCCGAGAAATTTTTTTCCGGCGTGTATGCGCCGGAGTGGCTGAGAACGCAAAAATGGCTTGGCGCATACTCGAGTGACTTGCAAAAGCGTCTCTGGGTTGACTGGCCTGCGCCCGTGCAAGACGAAACGATCCTGTACCGTCAAACCCTTGAACTTTATGAATCCTTTGGAGCTTCCAAAGCGCTCGACAGAGTGTTCTATCTCTTGGCGAGGCAATATCTGCTCGATTACATACTTGTCAAAGTTGACAGGTGTTCCATGATGAATTCTCTCGAGGTGAGGGCGCCGTTTCTGGATCGCAGTCTCGTCGAATATGTGTTTAGTCTGCCCTCTCGCAATAAGATCAGGGGACTACGTCGCAAGTATCTCCTCAAGAAGGCGATGAAAGGCATTTTGCCTTCGGAAATCATCAATCGAAAAAAGCGGGGTTTCCTCATTCCAGTCGCTTTGTGGCTCAAGAAGACCCTGCGGCCAATAGAAGTGGTCTGGAAAAATTGGACAATGACATAAGTGGATGAGCTGCTCTAAACTAAGGGTGGAGAAAGGAGCAGCG
>JBMFOE010000078.1:0-9986 GCA_049969795.1 Desulfomonilaceae bacterium | reverse complement strand
GCAGCACACGGTGGTGGATCCGCCTCTTCTGGCAGCGGGTATATCGGAAGCGCTGATCACGACGTTCGCGGGTCTGGCCGTGGCTATTCCTGCAGTTGTCATGGACAGGTACATACAAAGTCGCGCTGATCGCATTGCGTTGGAACTCGAGAAAAAGTCCATCGCGTTGACCGAGGTCCTTGTACGCTCGGCAGGCGCGGACAGATCTGTCACTCAAAGCATCCCGCCGTCCATCGATGAGGTCGCCGCGTAAAAGACGAGACGCATTCGCTTGAGCGTTTGGCGCATACGAGCTACGTGAGAAGGACAAATGTGGTCGCAAAAAAAAAAGGCCCGGGCAGGCGCTTTAGACATTACGCCTCTTGTGGATATGGTGTTTCTGCTCATTATATTCTTTCTTCTGTCAACGACGTTTCGCGTATTGCCGGGTGTAAGGGTGGATCTGCCGGAGGCGTCATCCCAAAAAATGAGTCAGGAACGAAAGGACATCGTGATCGCAGTCGATCAGGCCGGTCTGATATTTCTCGATAGAGAACCCATCGAGCGGTCAGCGCTGGAGGCGAGGCTGAGAGAGCTGGCTCAGGAGGACAACGAAAGAACGGTTTTTATTCGGGGCGATCGAAACACGAATTTTGGGACCATGGTCGATTTGCTGGGAACGGTCAAAAAAACGGGATTGCATCGCATAGCCATTATGACGCACCAAAAAAAGGAAGAGGGCGAGGCGAGAAAGATGAGCGTGGAGCGCTGAGGATGGGCAACCTGTTTCCTTTTGTAGTGAGTTCCGTAGCGCTGCACCTTTGCGCCTTTTTTATGGCCGCGGTCTTGTACCCCTCAAGTCAGCGCATTGCCGGTCTCTCCGAAGGCGACCCAGACAGCGTGTTCGTCACCGTGGTTTCGGATAGCGACTCCACGCCAACCGCAATGGCGCCGGCTTCGGTTGACTCCCCAGCGTCGGCTGAAGCTCATGCACAACAGAAAAAGGAACAGGGGGACCCTGTTCCGCCTGTTGCCGCAAAGGAGATGGAGACGCCTGCCCAGGCTATGACGTCGCAGGAAGAAACAGAAACCCCGCCGCCGGAAAAGCCCGTCGAGACGGTTCATAAAGACGCGTCCACGCGTGAGCGAGAATCCGCTCCAAGCGCGCCGCATGCAGCAAGCGATGCGTATCGACGACGCAGCGCCATGGGCAGCGAGCTGCGGGACTTTCGGGCCTTGATGTTGGCCGCGATACGCCAGGCAACATACTATCCGCAAGAGGCCCTGAAAGAGAAACAACATGGAGAAGTTGTCGTGAGCTTCTCTTTGAACAAAGACGGCGCGCTTGAACAGGTGGACATTGTCCGTCCCTCCGGGTTTCCGTATTTGGACAAAGCCGCGCAAGAGATTATTCGGAAGGCGGCGGTCGCATTCCCACGCCCCCCTTCATGGATGAGCGCCCAAGACCTCAATTTCAAGGTACCCATAATGTTCAAGGAGAAGAGAACCAGAGACGCCTCGCACGCGTCTTCGTCAAAACAATGACGCCATGCGTGCAGTCGGACAACGATCACGAAGATTCAGGATTATCCATGCGAAACTGGTGGAACGCTCATCCGAGTTTTGAAGAACCGCGGAAGCGAATGGCCGCGACGCCGGCCTTCAAAGAGACGCCGTGCAACAAGGCATGGCGACTTATCGTTTTCACTTTTCTTGCCTTTCTTTTAATACAGCTCGCGGCCCTCCCTCGCGCCGCGTCTGAAATGTTCACATATCGCGATAAACTCCACAGAACCGTTGGGCTAAAGACGCCCGTGAAGCGGGCTGTCATTTTTCAGACCTATGAGATGATACCTGCCTTGGACATATGGGATCAGGTGGTGGGGCTTGGGAGATATGCCTATGACAACGACTTGATCAAGGCTATCAAGCCAGACATCGCCAAGACAATACCCTCTGCCGGAGCGGGCCTCGATTTGAATTTCGAAGCGCTCATGGCCCTTAAGCCGGAGGTCATCATTACCTGGACTGTTCAGCCGGGAGTTGTCAAATTCCTGGAGGAAAAAGGCTTCACGGTCATAAGCGTGTACCCTGATAGCCTGAAAGAGCTCTATGAAGTCATGGAGGTCCACGGAAAGCTCTTTGGAAAGGAAGCGCAGGTTCGGCGGTGTATTGCCGAGATGGAAGCTGTCTTTGACATCGCACGTGAGCGCGGGAAGGCTCTTATGGGGCTGCCCCAAAAAAGGGTGTTGTGGATAGGGGGCAAGCCCACCAATGTAGCCTGCGGCGACGGCCTCACCAATGAACTCATCGTAATGAGTGGCGGGGTAAACGTCGCAGGATCGCTGCAAGGCGGCAATGTGGAGGTATCAATAGAGCGGATAGTTGCCTGGAATCCCGAGGTGATTTTCATTTGGGGCCACGCCAAATACCAGCCCGAGGCGATCCTCAACAGCCCCCAATGGAGGTTTGTCAAGGCGGTCAAGAACGGCAACGTATTCAAGGCCCCAAGTTGGAATACGTGGTCCCCGCGCGTGGCGCTCCTCGGGCTGTGGATGGGCAGCAAGATTCATCCCGAATTGTACAGCGATCTGGATATGACAGCGGTTTTCGACGCGTTCTACCGCAACGTTTTCCATATCCCTTATGCCAGGATAAGAGCCGCCCATGAATAAATCTTTTGCATCGCTCGCAATCATCGCGTCTCCCTTTATTGCTGCATGGCTCGCTCTTTTCATTGGGGCGTATCATGTCACTCCGTGGGGAGTAGTGCAGATACTGCTGAGTAAAGTGATGTCGGGTCTGGCGATAGAGGATATCCCAGAAAGGGCAATCATTCTCGATATAAGGTTGCCGCGAGTGATACTCGCTGGTCTGGTTGGAATTGCCTTGTCCGGGTCTGGGGTTGTGCTTCAGGCGATCTTCCGCAATCCACTCGTGGATTCGTTCATCCTGGGGATATCGGCTGGGGCGGCCTTGGGATGCGCGCTTGCAGTGGGTTTCTTCCCCTGGATTCCTGTCCAAGCGATGGCCTTTTCCTTTGGTATGGCGGCAGTGCTGTTCACCTATTCAGTGGCCAAGACCCAAGGTGAAGTATCTCGGCTGCCTCTCATCTTGTCCGGCGTCATCGTATCGGCTTTTTTCACCGCCATGGTCTCCATCGTCAAATTTCTCGTTGATCCTCATAAACTTCAGAGCATCGTTTTCTGGCTTATGGGGAGTTTTGCATTGTCTGATTGGAACCTTGTCGGCGTTGCGGCGGCAGGCATTTTCATCGGTCTCGTCCCTCCGTATTTAATGAGATGGCGGCTCAACATCCTCAGCCTCGGAGAAGACGAGGCAAGGACGCTCGGGGTTCATGTGCGCAGGGATCGGATCATTTTCATCGCGGCCTCGTCGTTGGCGGTGAGTGTGGCGGTATCAGTGAGCGGCATTATTGGGTGGGTTGGGCTCATGACGCCGCACCTTGTGCGGATGGCTACGGGCCCGGATCACAGAACCCTTGTACCATTGAGCATGGCCGCGGGCGCTGCGTTCATGATCCTTTCGGACACGGCAGCTCGGAGCCTCACCACCTTTGACGTGCCCGTGGGCATCATAACCGCCATCACCGGCGCTCCTTTCTTTATTTTTCTCATGAGGAGGGGAGGAAGGGAGAGCTGGGGCAAATGATAGAGGTTCGCAACATTTCCTACACCCATCCGGGTTCGGAGCATGCGGTACTGACAGATGTGAGCCTCGCAGCTGCGCCAGGGACGCTCACCACAATCCTGGGCCCCAACGGTTCAGGCAAGACGACCCTGTTCAAATGCATCGCCGGCCTGTGGAAACCCCAGCGCGGGGACGTGGTATTCCAGGGCCAAAGCCTCAGAAATATGTCACATAACCGGCTTGCCCGCATCGTAGCCATGGCGCCTCAAGATCACGACCCGCCTTTTCCCTATACCGTCCTCGATGTCGTCGTTATGGGGCGAGCGGCCCACGTGGGCGTTTTCTCTACGCCGTCCAAACGGGACTACGAGCTCGCGGAAGAGGCGATTTCCCTTGTCGGCATCGACCAGCTTAGACAGAGACGTTACACGAGAATAAGCGGGGGCGAAAGGCAGCTTGTCCTCATCGCCAGAGCTTTGGCCCAAGGGGCGCCATTCATGCTCCTGGATGAACCGACGTCTCATCTTGATTTTCGAAATCAAATCATGGTCTTGACCCAAGTACGTCAAATAGTCAGAGAGAAGATGATCGCTGCCCTTATGACCATCCACGACCCAAACCTTGCCAACCTCTTTAGCGACTACGTGGCCCTTATCAGCAATGGCCGCGTCGTGGCATCGGGAACGCCTGAGGAGGTCATCACAACACGCGCCATGAGGGAGGTGTACAACATTGACGTGTCGGTGATCGAGACAAATGGATACCGTGTGATCATGCCAAGGCTCCCGCAGCATGAAGCTCCTCTCCATATGAAGGAAGCGAGGGCATAGTGTGAGGGGTCGATTGCGAGAAATCCTCAAAAACGGCTGTCATCTCCCGTCGCCCTCAGCGGCTGACAGGAATTCGTCATTCATTTCCAGTAAGCGAGGCTGCTATGCATATCGTTTCTATTATGTGGGCGAACTATCTCCCGTTGATGAGGGAGGCGGCGGATACGCTGAATATTCGTTTGTCTCCCTTTTCCACCAAACAACTGAATGTCAACCCGGCTCTTATTGACGAGGTGCGGGCATGCCTTTCCCGCGCTGATTGCATATTGGTCTATCGCACAAACGATTCCTTTTGGGATGAAATTGAGCCGGAAATCAGGGAGCTGCGCAGCCGCATTCCCGTTGTCTCGATCAGCAGCGATCCATCGTTTTGGGAGCTCTCCTCGGTCTCTCCTGAAGCCGTTGCCACAGTGTATCGATATATCTTGTACAACGGAAAAGACAACATATTGAACATGCTCCGATTTCTTGTCCATCATCTGTTTGACGCCTCTGTCGCCTTTGACGACCCGGCAGAGGTTTCGTGGGAGGGGATCTGCCACCCGCAATGGCCGCAAGTATTCCAGGACACTGACGCTTACTTGTCGTGGTATCGCGCGCGCCTTTCCTTCGAACCGAGACAGTTCGTGGGGCTATTGTATCCGCGGTCGTCATGGGCCACGGAGAATTTGGACATCGAACGAACCCTTATTCGAGCCTTGGAGGCAAGACATTTGGGGGTGGTCCCTGTTTTTTTCTACGGGCTCAAGGACCAGGGGCTAGGGAACCTCGGCGGCGTAGAAGCGATAGAGAAATTTTTCTTGAGAGACGGCGAACCAATCGTCGATGGCATAGTCAAGTTGACTGTCTTTTTCCTTGGCAATACCAGGGCAGAGATACAATCGACCGATGCGCTGTCTGGTTCGGAGATCATGAAGCGCCTGAACGCGCCTCTGTTCAATCCCGTTGTTTCCTATTACACGAATATTGAACAGTGGCTTCATGACCCCAATCCCCTCGGTTCTCAGGTAGCATGGAGCATCGCCATGCCCGAGTTCGAGGGGGTAATCGAGCCGCTCATTGTCGGGGCCTCGAAGGGCGTTCATGAGCCAGAACGCGATGCTTACGAGGCGATTTCGGAAAGGGCTGAACGGCTTGCCCGTCGCATCGACCGCTGGGTTTCACTCAAGACGAAACCCAACAGCGAACGTCGCGTGGCGTTCATACTCCACAATAACCCTTGTACGTCAGTGGAGGCCTCTGTCGGCGGTGGCGCTCACCTCGACACTCTGGAAAGCGTAGCCTACATAATGCAAAAAATGGCGCAGGTTGGCTATTGCGTCGAACCGCCGGCAGATGGAAAGGCTCTCATCGACGCAATTATGGACCGGAAGGCTATCTCGGAATTCCGGTGGACTACCGTCGAGGAGATCGTGGAAAAAGGCGGAGTCCTGGCTCGCGTAACCAAGGACAAATACGAAGAATGGTTTAGGGAACTGCCAGAGTCCACACAGAGCAGGTTGCGCGACGCATGGGGGGATCCGCCAGGACAGGCAAAGAATGGCGTCCCCGCGGCCATGATTCACGACGGACAGATTATAATAACCGGCTTGCAGTTTGGAAATGTCTTGGTCTGTGTGCAACCGAAGCGCGGGTGCGCGGGCGCGCGATGCGATGGTCAAGTATGCAAGATTTTACATGATCCTGACGTTCCTCCGCCTCATCAATATATAGCCACCTATAAATGGTTGTCTCGAGAGTTTGGCATTGACGTCATCGTCCATGTTGGAACCCACGGGACTCTGGAATTCCTGCCCGGCAAGGCTACAGGGCTTTCCGCGGGATGCTTTCCGGATATAGGCATCGATTCGATGCCGCACCTCTATATCTATAACGCTGACAATCCTCCGGAGGGGACCATAGCGAAAAGGAGGAGTGCGGCTGTTCTTATCGATCATATGCAGACCGTGATGGTAAAAGGCGAGCTCTACGGCGACCTCGATCAGATGGCGCGGCTCCTTGACGAGTATGATCGTTTCGCGTCCACCGAGCCTGCTCGCGCGCACACTATACAGCACATGATTATAGACCAGGCCAAAAGGCTCAACATGCTCGATGGAAAGGAACTATCCCATCATAATTTTGGGGAACACGTCCGGGACTTGCATGATGCTCTGCAGGTCTTAAAGGAAACGCATATCCCCAAGGGGATGCACGTGTTCGGGCGCATACCGACCGGCGAGAAGCTCGCAGATTTTGTCCATGCGATAGTTCGGTTCGACGCCTCGAAGGGGTCGCTTCGAGGACTGCTAGGAGAGCTTATCGGCGGCGCCGGAGCGCTGGATATGGATGCCCTTTCTGAGCGCACCGATGATGAATGCCACGCCATCTGCCGCGAAATCATCTTAAACGGGGACTCTCTGTTGAGCTGTTTGGAGCGGCGATTTGCGTTGTCCCGGGAGCTGCATCCCCTTGTAGCGCAGTTGGACAAGATGATTCATGAGGTGGTGAACCGGATTCAAAGCACTGACGAGATTGGAGCGCTTTTTAACGGGCTGACTGGCGGGTACATCGAGCCTGGGCCGAGCGGCCTGATCACACGCGGACACCCGGAAATCTTGCCGACCGGCCGCAATTTTTACTCCCTCGACCCTCAGCGGGTTCCCACGCCATCGGCGTGGCAGGTAGGCATGAAGCTGGCTGACAAGACCGTCGAAAAGTATCGCGACGAGGAAGGGACGTACCCGGAAAACATAGCCTTCTATTGGCAATGCTCTGACATCATGTGGGCTGATGGGGAAGGCATGGCCCAAATCATGTATTTACTCGGAGCGCGGCCAGTCTGGCGCTCAAACGGCCGCGTCAAAGGATTCGAGATAATTCCTCTGCAAGAACTCGGAAGGCCGAGGATAGATGTCACCATCAGGGTTTCAGGGATCACTCGAGACAACTTCCCTTCTACCATCGATATACTGGACGAGATAATCCAAGCCGTCGCGCAGCTCGATGAACCCCTTGAGCTGAACTATGTCCGGCAGCATACCCTTGAACGCCTAGCTCAGGCCTCGGAGAAGGATTCAGAGGCATTGAGAAAAGCCACATACCGTATATTCGCAAGCATGCCCGGCACGTACCAGGCGGGAACGCAACTCGCCGTCTATGCCTCTGCCTGGAAAACGGAAAAAGATCTCTCAGATATATTTCTCTACTGGAATGGCTATGCGTACGGAAAAGGCGTGTTCGGAGAAGCTGCGCATTCCAGCCTGCGAGATACCCTCAGGACCGTAGATTGCACCTTCAACAAGACCGTCACCGATGAATACGATCTCACTGGCTGTTGTTGCTACTTCGGAGCTCATGGCGGAATGATTACGGCGGCGAGAGTTGTTTCCGGACGACAAATAGCCAACTACTACGGCGACACGCGGGAGCTCGAAAAGGTCACGGTCAGGACGCTTTCAGAAGAAATGCGTCGTATCGCCCGCGGCAAAATTTTGAACCCAAAGTGGATCGAAGGGATGAAAGAGCACGGATACAGAGGAGCCAGCGAAATCAGCAAGCGCGTCGGCCGAGTGTATGGGTGGCAGGCTACAGCGCGGGTAGTCGATGACTCTGTGTTCGATGACCTTGCGCGTACTTTCCTCATGGACAAAGAAAACAGGGAATTCTTCGAAAAGAACAACCCCTGGGCATTAGAGGAGATTGCGCGGCGGTTGATCGAGGCCGCCGAGCGAAAGCTGTGGAACCCCGCCTCTGATGTAAAGGATGCGTTGAAAGAAATCTATGTGGAGATCGAAGGCTGGATTGAAGAAAATATGGGAGACGTTCAAGGAGATTTTCAGGGGGGCGGCATAGACGTGGTGACGGCCGCGGAGGTCGAGGCTTGGAGAAAAAAGATGGAGGAGGTCCTATGACCGTATTTCCCTTTACCGCCATCGTGGGGCAAGATCAGATGAAACTGGCTCTGATTCTCAATGTGGTCAACCCATCCATCGGCGGCGTCTTGATCATGGGGGAGAAGGGAACAGCGAAGAGCACCGCAGTGCGGGCTTTGGCAGAACTCCTCCCGGAAATATCCGCATCCCAGGGTTGTCCGTTCAATTGCGATCCCGAGGGCGTCCTCTGCACCTCGTGCCAGGAAATATTCCACAAAGAAGGAAGACTCTTTGTGGAGAAGCGGAAGATGAAGGTGGTGGAGCTGCCCCTAGGCGTCACAGAAGACAGACTGGTGGGAAGCCTTGACGTCGAGCATGCGATCAAGCGCGGAGAAAAAAAATTCGAACCAGGGATTCTCGCAGACGCCAATCGAAACTTCCTCTATGTGGATGAAGTGAACCTGTTGGAGGATCACATTGTCGATTTACTCTTGGACGCAGCAGCAATGGGCGTCAACACCGTGGAACGCGAAGGCATCTCCTTCGCGCATCCAGCCCAGTTCATTCTGGTGGGTACTATGAATCCCGAAGAAGGGGACTTGCGGCCTCAGTTCCTCGATCGATTTGGCTTGTGTGTGCGGATTGAGGCGCTCAACGAGAGACAAGGGCGCAAGGAGATACTAAAGAGACGTTCAGCTTTCGACGCCGATGCAGGCGGGTTTCTTGCTCGGTGGGCAGACCAACAGCGCCAGTTGGCGGCGGACATATCTGAAGCGCAAAAACTGCTGCCCTCCGTGACGGTTTCTGAAGAGATACTGGAAAAGATTGTTGACGTCGCCATGGAGCTGAACCTAGACGGTCATAGAGGCGAGATAGTAATTTTGAGGGCGTCTCAAGCCCTGGCAGCGCTGCGAAAGAATCCAGCAGTGCTCCTTGACGACGTACGCGACGCCGCGGCTCTCGCGTTGCCCCACCGAATGAAGCGTCTGCCATTCGAGGAGATGGGCAGCGAAACTGACAAATTACAAGCTGCGCTCGAGAGTCTCTGACATGGTTGCTTTCGCAGACTTTGTAGGACGCGAAGAGGCGCGTCTCGCTCTGATGCTCAACGCCATCGAGCCGCGATGCGGCGGCGTATTGTTCGTGGGCAAGAAGGGGACTGGCAAGACGACCTTGGCCAGACTTTTTCCGACGCTGCTGCCCCCCGGTACACCATTTCTCAACGTCCCCCTCAACGTAACGGAAGACGCGCTCCTTGGCGCCATCGATCTGGAAACCACCATGCAATCCGGTCAAACGACATTTCAGGAAGGCATTTTGGACCGCGGCCATGGCGGCGTCGTATTCGTCGATGACATCAACTTACTCTCCAGTGAGGCATTGGCTTGCCTCTTCGAGGTGCATGATAGAGGGGCAAATATCGTCCAGCGGGAGGGGTTTTCGCGGGTACACGACGCCCGCTTCTTGCTGTTGGCTACCATGAATCCTGAAGAAGGGGCCCTCTCTCCCCACTTCATCGATCGCTTTGGTATGTGTGTGGCGTGGGATGAACTCCCTACGAAAGAAGACCGCTTGCTACTGCTGAAAAGGATTGCACGGACGACGCGGCCACATGGGGGGGACCTCAATGACGGCGATGACGCGCTTCGAAACAGTACCTTGAGCTGTCGGC
>JBMFOE010000077.1:0-10485 GCA_049969795.1 Desulfomonilaceae bacterium | reverse complement strand
TAGCCCAGGGCAGCGCCCTGGGGACTCGAAAATGATGGCGCAAGCCACAGCGTCCCGTACTCCGCCATTACCACGGAAGGGCCAATCCACGGTCCAATTCTGGAACGCCACCGACCCCTCCATTGAAACAATCTTAGTCCTGTCCGTCTGCGCCTTATTCGCCCACCTCCACCTCGACGCCCATCTGCCGGAATGCTTCCAAGACCTTGTCCTCGTAGTCTTGCTGACTCATGCCGCCGTCTTGGGCGTGCAATTCCACCCGCAGCTCTCCGAAATTGGTCTGAATGAAATTGATGACGCCTAATAGGTTCGAGGCCTTTCCTTTGGGGAGGATAAACCGCAGTTTTATCCGTGAAGTTCTCTGTTCTTGCGGCTTGGCCAGGTCCGACATGACATCGGGAGCGTGCGGGCTCGCGGTTGGCGGGAAATCACTGCCTGGAGCGATTTCGTCCGGCGGCGCCGACTCTTTTGCAGGTTCCACGCGGCAAAGGTCGGCCTTGATCAGGACCTCGCCGCCGCTGAACGCCACCGTAGGGCTCTGTTTGAAATACCTGCAAACCGGCTTGTCGCCCTCCATCTCTCCCAGGCCGAACAGGCCTGCGCCGACGCCCTCCTTGATCGCCGATTCCCACGCGTCACGTCCCACCGTTCGCATCTCGCCGGGCGTCCGGAGCGTGGATTGGTAGAGCTGTTCGGTGAATACGTAGTCCTCGGATCCGCTGAGATACTTCGCCTTAATGACCAGGGGCGCTACCTTCTCCATGAGCTCGTTTTCTGATCTGAGCTTCTCATACACCTCGTCATCGAGGGCCTTGGTTTCGCCATAAACGGCTATGCCTAGGTCCAAGGCCCTTAGGCCGTCTCTGCTCGGAACGAGGATCTGGCGGTAGCATCTCCTGAGCATCTCGTGCATAGATTTCTCGGCTTCCTTGATCTTGGTGTTCACTTGGGCCTTGTCCTGGTCCGTCAACGCAAGATGTTGGTCCTTTTGGATGCCTCGCCATGCAAGGGCTGCAACGAGCGCATGGTGGAAGGCCGGCTTTTCGGTTTCAATGGGCGTTAAAAAGAACAGCGTATTGCGATATACCCGCGGGGTCGAACCCTTGCGCTCCATGATTTCTCTGATAACGCGGTCATCGCGTTCGTTCATCACGATGAGCTTCATTTCGGGGCCGTCGGAAACGTCATCCACCCGTTTTGAGAGGAGGAGCTGGCTTTTGAGTTTTCCGCCCTTGAGCGCGCGGTTCAACAGTTCCGACTCGAGGCCCGCGATATCTCTGGGGTCCACGTTCTCCATTTTTGTCTGCAGGACCCTATTGAGATTGGGCCTATTGCTGAACATATATTTGAGGCCGTCGTATTGCAGGTAGAACAGGGTTTGCTTGAGCTTATCCAGGGCGTCGGCGATCAGGCTGGATGGATTGGATAAGGTTGTTGCGGACCTCTTGATCTCGGTGGGCGCGGCCCCGTGTTCTGTCCCGCCGGAGAATGAATACATGAATATTGTGGTGGCTGATCTCGACCCTATCTTGAGGCCCTTGTATGAATCGCCGAGGGATGCGTCCACCTTCCTGGCCCCTGCGTTGGAGCTCGTGATATCGGATGCTATGACGCTGTCGAACTCCGGCCCGATGTGTCGCAACAGGTCCTGCCTCAGGTCCTGATTGGCAAGATTGACGTCCCCGAGGCTGATGTAGGGCAGGTTGCTGGTGACGAGTGAATGCACCACCAGGGACAGGAGTCTCAACACCCCCCGTGTGCGCTGGAAATTAGGGAAACTTCCCCAACGGTGGTAGAGGATGTCAATGACGTCAGGGAGGAACGGATACGACGCTTCAAATTGCCTTCTGTATTCGCTCGGTTCCATCCCTTCAGGAAGGAGATTTTCTTTTTCTGCCATGCTCACAAACGACTTGATCACCGCGTTGGCCTTGGTCATGTCCACCGAGGAGAACAGACGCCGCCTGATGATGCTGGCTATTTCATGCTCTTGGACAGGGGTGTAGATCTTCTCCACGCGACCTGTCACATGTTGCAATTGGGTGAAGAGTCTTTCCGCCTGCTCATCATAGTGTTCCATCACGCTCGCAGGCAGCGTGACCATGAGAACTACCCGATCCAGCGTGGTCGCCACCTCGCTGATTTCCTGTAAGAACGCCATGACCTGCGCGGATAAGACGCTTTTTTCGACTGCCACGCCCGCGGCCTTGGTCACATATTCCAGCAGCTCGTCTATGAGGATAAGGACTGGTTGGCGTTGAGCGAGCAAGCGACGGATCGCGTCGCCGCCCGGGGATACCAGGCCGCTGAATCGCTCGACCTTGCCGGTCAACTGCTCCTCGAGCATTCCCCAGGGAGTGGTATCCGTCCCCATTTCCGTGCCCACCATAACCACCGGCTTTACCGCCGCATACTGATGGTACAGGGCAATAAGCGCATGGGTCTTGCCCCCGCCGAAGGGGGTTTTGAGCTGGACGACCGGATCGCCGCCCGCGCCGTCGAGCCGCTTGCCAACGATGGTGATCAGGTTTTCCAGACCCTGTGTGCGGAAGGTCTTCTCGAAAAAGCGTACGGGGTCTCGATATTCATCAGGGCCCCTTCCTTGGGAGACCTCCCAGAGGTTAGCCGCCCAGACATCCATGGTGAGCCGTCCCTCGAGGATGTCCTTGTGGGGAACTGCAATGGTATGGAACGGTTTCATTCAGGCGCCCCCTTTCAGTGATGGCTCACGCCGGAGTTGACGCGGCGTCGAGCCGGCTTGCTCACACACGAACACAAGGGATTACTTGTTGAACAGATCCCGCTGCTTGCCTTTGTCGCTGGTCAATTCCCGCTGAATGTCCTCTTTGATGCGATCCCTGCCGGAAAGGAATCCATCCAGGAGCTGCTTCTCCTTGCTTCCCATGGGCAGGGTTCCAGACACGGCCTGCGCGACCCGGTAGAACGCCTCGCTCTGCCCGTACCCGCTGGTTTGGAGCAACGCCATCATGTCATCCCGTCTGCTTTTCTCCCAGAGCAGCAGCGCATGGTGGAGCGCATCGATCAGCTCAGGCGACTTTTTCAGGCCGTCGATGTCACGCTTATCCGGCCCGAGCACCCTAATGAACTCCTTTTCCTTCTTGATGAAGGAGTTGCGACCCCATTCAAGCGCGAGGTCAATCCCGCAGGACTGGGCGAGTTTCCGGGCCTCGTCAAAATGGACCTTGGCCTCGCCGAATTCCCATCTCCACAGGACATAGAACCGGGTGAGGTCGGATATTTCTCCGGCAAAGCCGTTGTGGAGTATCTGGCGCACCGCATAGTTGGTGGCGATCTCCTGCACATCATCCAGGAGTCTATCCGCCCTTACGATATTCCCTTCGTAATCCATGACCTGTTCGTATTTGCCAAAGACCTCTATGGCGGAACCGATGGCGGCAATGAAGAAGTCCGCGCCGCCGATGCCTTCTTCCCAAAGCCGGTTGAGCTTTTTGTCCAGATGCCGTTTCAGCTCTTCTTTCACCTCGTTATAGAAACCCGTAGGTTGCCGTTCCATCTTACGGGCCACGATGTAGATGGAGGACGCGAGAGATGCGGTTTCCTGGGAATTGAGTCGCGCCCCCATTTCCGTACGTAAGGGGTACGCCCCTGTCATCACAAGGCCTGAGTCAAGCAAGGAGTTTATGAGCGTCTCCCATCCATGGGTAGATTTATGCGCATATACAATCACGGCAATGCCGTTTGGTTTCAGGACCCTCTGTATCTCCTGAAAGGCCTTTTTCAGCATCTGTTCGAAATAGTCTTTGCCATCCTTGAAATCCTTTGGCACATCTGAATAGGCCACTATCTCGTTTTTCTTGGGCGTCAGAGGAGTAGAAAACAGCTCAGGATGGACATCCCCGAGCGTACGTTTGAGCCATACGTAAAAGAAATCGGAGAGATAGGAATAAGGAACGTTGTCGTAGTAAGGGGGGTCTGTGAGCACGGCATCGAAATAATCATCTGACAATACCAGGTTGGTCGCAGATGAATGTGTTATGTGCCCCGGGATAATACCAGACTTCAGGCAATGATTCATGACTTTGAGGTAAAATTCTTGCCCGGTCCCAAAGCTTCCAGAAGAACCGCTGAAAGGATTACTTTCGGCATAATCCCACATCATTGGCAGCGCCTGTCTAGAATATAAGTGCTTTATTGCTTCGGAGGTGTTTTCCCAGCGTGCGAGAGTGTTTGAAAAGGCGGCGGTCATGTCCCCTATAAGTGACATGTAGCTCCCCACTGCTTTCGCGTATTCCTCCTCGTACCCCTCGTCCCGCATCTTGGCGATGGCCTGCCTTACCTTCTCCACAAAGGTGATGAGCGCCAGCTTCTGCCGGGCATTGAACAGGTCGCCCCAGGCGTTCATGCCATATCTTTGAATTCGAAATACCAAGGTTCCGGCAGGAAGTAAAGGTTCATCGGGTACCGGGTCGATGCCCCATTGATCCATAAGGGCCTGACGCTTCTGTGTTAGCTGTTCCTCTGCTTTTTTGAAGATGGCCGCGTCTTCATCCGTTGCGAGACGATACCGCTTGCCTGTCACGCCTTCCTTGTGCGTGACCACCGCGACCATGCGCTGGCCAGCCTTGCCCTCCTGGAAGAGCCGCCGAGTGGTGTTTGCATCGATCGTGGTCCCGCAACAGGGACAGACCGCCACCGCTCTTGCCACGGTTCCTTTCTCCGGGTCGAAGTCCTCGGGCATGGGTTCGTAACCGGTTCCCACGATCTTGAATGCCACCCCTTCCTCGGTCACATACGGGTACGCCGAGACTTTCTTCTTGTCCTTCTTTGCAAGCCAGTACTGCCGCATCAGGGGAATGTCTTTCCGGCATGAGGGATTCTGGCAGGGGACAGTCCTCGCCCATATATACCCGACGGGGACTGATCCATCCTTTTCTTTGGGATAAAACTGCCCCAACTCTTTCTTGGCCTCTTCCAGCACCCAATCGCCCCAGTACTTCACGTCATCGAGGAGTTTGCCGCCAAACTTCTGGGGGTATTCAAGGGTGCACTTTTGAATGAGGACCGCCACGGGATTCAGGTCATTGGAGTAGGTCTCACACCCCAGCCGGAGGGCCTCCAGGGGTATCGAGCCGCCCCCGCCAAACGGGTCCAACACCTTTGGCGGGACGCCCCCATAGGCGTCAAGTATGTCTTTCCTCGCTTGCTCGATCAGATGTCTATTGTTCGAGTTTTCCCACTTGCAGAGATTTATGATGAACTGTCGCTTCTTGTGCCATTCCACATCATCTTTGGGCGCAGGGATAAGGGCCGCGTAAGCGGTCGCCCGGGATGACGCAAGAGGTCTTCTTGCCCACCATATATGGAGGGTCGAGATATGGCCATGCCGGACATTCTTTTCCTTTGCGGATTCAACGCTCACTTCTTTGACGGGAAAGGATTCCTCGATGAAACGACGGTTTAGTTTCTCTGACATCTATGTGGACTCCTCAAGAGACAATTGAAGATGTGTCGCTCTAAGACTGACAAACTCATCTCACGCGGCTAAGTATTCTCCGCGAGTGCGCGCATTATCTTTGACAGTGTTTGATAAGCTGCCTTCGGATCAATGTTGTCGGCGGGCTTTTTTTTTGGATTGCTGTGGGCTATATAATCCCTGAATTTCTTGATTTTCTTTGCTTCTCCAATGAGTTGGCCATCGACGACATTATTCTTGAGCCACTCAAGAATATCGTCCAACCATAAACGCTCTACCGAAAATTCAAATTTGTCGAGAATCGGTGCAGCGAGGAAGTTCGGCTCGACGGTCCTGAGACAGTCGCCTTTTTGCTGAATGTAGTCAATGAGGAATCTTTCGAATACCGCCCACAAAGAAAGGATAGCAAAATCTCCTAGCTTTTTATGGCAATCGCGCATTATCTCGATTGCCTGGTCTTCCTCCATGGCGATAAAATCCGTTTTCTGAAGGAATTGGATTTCGTTGCTCCGTCTTACCCTGTCAGTTACTTTGAAACAATCCTTCGTGGTTTGATAGGTTTTCCAAACGGGGTCCAATGGGTTGCCGTTCGACATCATAGCGGCTGTACCTCCGAAATGAGGTCTAGCAACAGTTCTTTGTCCACTGGACGCGCCCTGCCAAATTTTTTGTCCTCGATCCAGTACCATCCTTCTTTGTCCGCCCCTTTGAACAATCTCTCTTTCCGCTTGGCTCCGTTCTCAGGTTCGGGGATGTCCAGCTCCGGAGCGCCGCTTCGCCAGTAAACGAGGACCTCATTTTGCATATGCCCAACAACGTCGACGCGCCAATCCGCCCCGATGATCCATGCGCCCACAGGCACGAGTTCAGCCAAAGCTTTTCCACTGGAATTACGTATGGTCAATTTTGGAACTTGGTACCTACCTGCACGGGGTTCATCCAGTTCAATAAGTTCTTCTTGGGTATTATAGCTCTCTGCTTCGACCCATGATCGAACCTCCGAGTAGAGTTGTTCCAACGACTGTCGATAGTCTTCGATGCGCTTGATGCTTTCGTTCTCCATGAGTTGTTCCTTTCATATTATTCCGAGGCCATGACCCTGATCCTTGGATCGATTGCCTACTTCTTCCGGGGATGCAGACTCAAAGAACAGTTCCAAGGCCTCCGCAAGGTTTTTCTTGGCTTCTTCCACGGTATTGCCCTGACTTGCAATATCGAGTTCAGGGCAGAGGGCAACGTAACCATCATCTTCTCGTTCAATAACTGCGGTAAGCTGCACAGGCATGAAAATAGTCCTTTCCCGTGGAAAAACTTCCTACGTTGTGCGACCCCTCAAGAACACCTGCGCCGCGTCAACCACATAGCGCACCAATTCTATTTTCTCGATGGCGTCCAGATTGACTGCCGGATTCCTGACGGCGATAAGCTCTGGTTTGGAAGAGGCATTGAAGACCACATACAGGTAATAGTCGTCGCCAAAGCGCTTGGCTTTGAACCATTCGTTTTGCGTCAATTCAATGTCGCCCGTGGCGGCCCTGGCCTTTACCTCGATGTAGCGGACCCCGGCGTTGGCGTCGGTGGAGCGTATGTCAAATCCGATGTTCTGGGCCGAGACATCCTCGGGGATGCGCCCGTGGGCCGCCTCATACTCCATGGCAACGCGCATACCAACGGCCTCTACCTCGTCGTCTCGGCGCATGCCGGGGGAATCAGACTGTTTCGGGACAACTCTGATGACGCCCACAAAGCGAGGACTCTCCATGGTAAGGGTCTGCTCTTGATCGATCTCTTTTTTTAACTTCTCGAGGGCTTTTTCATAGTAGGTCTTTCCAGACTCTTTGTTTCGGATGGCCAGATCTACATTTTCTCCCTTGTCTTTGCGGTCCTTCAGATCGATGAGTTCCCGGTCGTATCTGAGGATGAGAGACTCCAGGGAGGCAATCCCGTATTTCTTCTTGACCCCTGCCTGCCGTGCCCGTTCGGTCTGAAGTTCTTTTCGATACTCGCCGAGTATGGGGAGCAGGCTTCTGGAAGCCTTTTGTTGCAGTTGATGGAAGTCGTCTTGGGCAAGGGAATGGGACGCGTCTGGCGTGTCCGAGGGCGCGAGGTCCCACAACACGGCGGGATTGACAAAGGCGGCATCCATGGTTTCGCGCTGCAAATAGATTGCGAAGAGCCGCTTTCCGGCGACGCCGCCTTTCCCGTCAGCGATCTCGCCGTCATAGAAGAGGATAAATCCGTCCAGCTTTCCATCCGGGTCTTCGAATACCGCGCCTTGACGGGCCGCGTCTGCGAAGCGGCGTTCAACGTATGTCATAGCCGCTTCAAAGAGCGGATGGCCAAAACAGAGGAACTCGGCCTCGGGATTCCTGAAGGCGACGTCTTTGTCAAAGGTGATTTTCGGATATGTTCGCGCGACCGAACCAAATCGCATGGCGAACGCCTCGTCGTCTCCGGCATGCCGGATCTCGAACGGAACTGTCTCCACTGCAAACAGGCCGTCCTTTCGCTTGGAGAGCTTGCCGCCCTCGAGTTGTAAAACCTTCTCGAAAAACGCCTGCGTGTACTCGGGGATAAGGCGGGATTCCTTTGCCTTCTGGGCCATTTCCTTGATGCGGGTGTAATCGATATACCTCGTGGCAAGCGTATCGCCGAGGTTTTCCTTTATCCGTGCAACGTATGCGTCATCCACGCGGATATCTATTTCCTTGATGATATCTTCCAGCGTTCTGGCGTTGGCGGCTGCTTCCATCAATATCTGTGCGAGGTTCTTCCCATAGAGGACTTCGCTGAGCACGTCGAACACCTTGTCGCTGCCCATGGCGTCCCTGATCTCTTCCAGTTTGTCGAAGAGCTTTTTGAGCACCTTTCCTTCGCGTGTATCTTCTGCCACGAGATTGAACACATAGACTTCCCGCATCTGACCGTATCGGTGTACTCTACCCATGCGCTGTTCTAATCTGTTGGGATTCCATGGGATATCGTAGTTGATCATGAGGTTGCAAAACTGGAGGTTGATGCCCTCTCCCGCCGCCTCGGTGGCCACGAGGACCTGGGTTTCGTTCTTGAACCTTTTCTCTTCTGCAATACGGTCGGCGAGCCTCATGCCGCCATGGATGTTGTTTACCGTGTAGCCCCAGGAGCGAAGCCTCTTGGTCAAGTATTCCATGGTGTCTTTCGATTCGGTAAAGATGAGAATCTTTTGGTCTGGATGTTTGTCGCTGAGCTCCTCGAGGGTCTTCTTCAGTTCACGCACCTTTAACTCGCTCTCTTGTTGGATGATGCGACTGGCCTCTTGGGCGAGCGATTCCAGGGTTTGTATCTCCCTCTGCAGTTCCTGTTTATTCTTGGCCACGCTCAGGGTTTCCCAATATTCCTCCTCTTTCCAGCGGTCCTCTTCATTAAGGTCCTCGGCTTCTTCGAAATCGAGGATTCCTGGCTCCCTCTGGTCTTTTTCCTCGACATTTTGGAGGATTTCCGTGAGCCGCTTGGTTCTGCGCTCGAGGGACCTGAGCAGGGCATAGACGCTCGAGGCAAACCGCCGCTGAAGGATCACCAACGCAAACGCCACATTTCTCTTTTTGTCAGCCACAAGGGCTTTGTTGTACTGGGTGTTCACATACTCCGAGAGACGATTGTAGAGGTCTTTCTCGTCTGGCGAATGCACCCCCAAATTGAACGGGAGCGTCTTGACATAACGGTTGAGAAACAGAGGCTTGCCGTCGAAGTCTTTGAGGTCTTCTTTTACCCTGCGAATGAACAGGGGATTATTCTTTGACGAGATGGATTCCTGCAGCATGTCGGCGTCTGCGAAAAAGCCCGGTTCCAGGAGGTCGAGGAAGAGACGGAAGTTTTCCGGGTCGCCTTTGTGGGGCGTGGCGGTGAGGAACAGCAGGTGCTCGCCAATATGGGACAGGGTCTCGCCGAGCCGGTAACGGGCGGTCTTGTCCGTCTTGTCTCCGTAGCGATAGGCGCTCATCTTGTGCGCCTCGTCGGCTATGACAAGGTCAAAACGTGTGAGTTTCAGGGTAGAGCGGATCTCGTCCCGCTTGGCAAAATCAAGGGACGTGATGATCTGATGGGCTTTTTCCCATGGGTTTTCGCCGAACAATCCATCAATGAATCCGCGAGTCACCACGGTGAATGTCTCGTCGAAGCGCTCCTTGAGTTCTCGCTGCCACTGATCCTTGAGATGACCCGGGACCACGATAAGGATGCGCTTGACCAGGCGGCGGAGCTTCAGTTCCTTGATGATGAGGCCTGCCATGATGGTCTTGCCCGCGCCTGGGTCGTCGGCGATGAGAAACCGAATGCGGGGGAGCTTCAACACGTGGCCATAGACGGCTTCGATTTGATGGGGGAGCGGGTCAACCTTCGAGGAGTTCATGGCCAAAAGGGGATCGTACAGGTCAGCGTAGCGGTACCGCTTGGCCTCGAGGGAGAGAAACACGTGAACCGGGTTCGCGTTGAAGAGGGTCTCCGCGCGTCGGACCACTGCTTCTGCCAGGTCCGCCGCTTCGAGGGTCTGGTCGATGGCCTTGCGCGACGCGGTGGTTACCCCGATCAGGCGTATATATCCATCCCCAAGGTCATCGATGCGCTGCACCTCCACGGGCTCAGGCCACCGCGCCGATTGAATGACGTCTCCCTGTTTTATGTTCATCTTTATGAGCCGCTTTCTCAGGAAGTACTCGGGCCGTAATTCGGCGAATGAGGGATAACCCCGAAGGCAACAATCTGCGATATATTAGCAACGCCTCCTGCCAGGAATGCAAGTCTTTTTCGACTGCTCAGGCAATTATTTTCGTGGAAAGCGTGCGGCCCCGAAGCGTCAACCGCGCCTGATATGTCATGCCGGACTCCATCCGGCGCCCAGCAAACCGACCCTGGATTCCCACTTTCGTGGGAATGACAGACTGGGGAGGTGACTGCCCAACGAGCGGGGCATGGATTCCCACGTGCGTGGGAATGACACGCTTCCACGGACGCGCGCCGAGACCGAGCCCCGCTCACGCGGGGCGTCATACAAT
>JBMFOE010000076.1:0-10843 GCA_049969795.1 Desulfomonilaceae bacterium | reverse complement strand
ACCTCGTCTGCGGTCTCCATCTTCTGCAACAGGATCACACCACAGAGTCGGAGAAGCGAGAACTGTTCCACATGCTGACTGAGCGACTAGAGACAATGAACAGGACGATAAACGAATTCATACAATACACCAGGATCCCTGAGCCGAGATTTAGCGTTGAGTCTATCAACGAGGTCCTCTTGAACTCCCTCCGCCCTTTCAAAGATTGGTCTGACCTGGCCAGATTAGAAATAATTACCTTCCTTGACCCGCAGTTGCCTCTCACCAAACTCGACGTATTTCTCATAAATCAAGCCTTCCAAAATATCGTTCGGAATGCATTCGAGGCAATGAGTAGCAATGGTCATCTCTGGGTTTCCACCAGAAAAATGCATATTAGACACGGCCCAGAACCTCGGCTCGAATTTGCCGAAATAATCTTCCAGGATGATGGCCCTGGGATCGCGCCCGATGAAATTGAAAAGGCTATGAAGCCTTTTTATTCAAAAAAAGAAGGTGGGCTCGGCCTAGGGCTTCCATTAGTTGAGCACATTGTGAGCTTACATGGAGGCGCCGTGGCCCTAGAAAACAGATGTCAGGGGGGGCTCAAGGTAATGATGTATTTACCGATTCGGTGAGGCTCGAATGGAGAGACGATTACTCATTGTTGATGACGACATAAATTCGTCCAAGATGCTCACACGCATATTAGCAGCCTCAGGATATGAGGCGAACTACACGCCAACTGCCGAGGAAGCCTTATCAATGCTGGCTAATGGAGACTACGATCTTTTACTTATTGATATGATTCTTCCTGGCATGGATGGCTTGGCTTTTTTACAAAAGGCGAAGGAAGTCAACCCTGAGCTGTTGGCCGTGATTATCACGGCATACGGCTCGATAACTACCGCGGTCAATGCCTTAAAACTGGGGGCGAGTGATTTTATCGAAAAGCCGGTCATCCCAGAAAAATTACTGCTCGTCCTAGATCGCATATTCGAAGAAAAACGTTTGAAGCTAGAGGTTAAAGAGCTAAGGGCGGATCTTCGCAAACGATATCGATTCGAAAACCTTGTCGGAACGCACCCCAAGATGCAGAGTATATTCAATCTCATTGAATCGTTGTCGACCACTGACTCGGCAGTTTTTATTACAGGCGAGACAGGGACTGGGAAAGATTTGGTGGCGAGAGCTATACATTTTCACAGTCAGCGCAAGGCTGGGCCTTTTATTGCAGTGAATTGCGCTGCGATTCCCGAATCACTACTGGAGAGCGAATTGTTTGGCTACGAGAAAGGGGCGTTCACCGGAGCGCAAAGGCGTAGAATCGGTAAGCTTGAACTCGCAGACAGGGGAACTCTTTTTTTGGATGAGATTGCCGATATGCCATATGCGTTGCAAAGCAAATTGCTCAGAACCATCCAGGACAAACAGATTGAACGATTGGGAGGCAATAAATTAATATCATTGGATTTCAGAGTCATATCCGCGACCAACAAAGATATAAGCAAAGAACTAGCCTCGGGTCGTTTTAGATTGGACCTCTATTACAGGTTAAACGTGGTTCCCATCCACTTGCCGCCTCTTCGGGAGCGTTTGGAAGACTTGCCGTTATTGGTTGACCATTTTTTAGAAAAGATTGCGAAGGCTAGCAACAAGGAGAAACCCCGACTGTCCCAAAAGGCAATGACGAGTTTGATGATGCATTCGTGGCCAGGCAATGTACGGGAGCTCGAAAATGTGCTCGAACGCGCCATGATCCTTGCCGAAGGGGACTTAATTGGAGACATTTTTTTTTCCCACTCCCCTTATGAATCGAGGGACTCCGCAACGTCAGATGCCGTTCAGTTGGATGTGGATGTCCCATTGAAAACGGTTATAGATAGGGCGGTGGAGAATATTGAGAGGACTTATCTCACCAAACTCCTCACCAAACACAGGGGTTCGATAAAGTTAACGGCGGCAGCAGCGCAGATAGATGTCCGGACCGTGCTACGAAAGATGAAACAATTCAATTTGAACAAAGGCGATTTCAAGATATCCGCGGATGAATCCCCACATCGGACTTGATTGTCTGATAATGACACCCATGCCCGAAACCAATTTCCGGTTACCGACCCTAGCAGACCTACGCTCCCCCTAACGTCAAGGACGCACCGCCCGTCGTGAGCCACTAAGCTAGTCTTTTCAATATGACTCCTTTTTCCCTTGCCATCCCCTTACATGTCTGACTCCCTGACTCAAAGAGTCTCGCCCCCTTTATGAAGACATATAGCGCGTCTGTGCACGATCCCTTGATCTGTCAAAAGCTGCGCGCTCCCCCAAGAAAAAATGTCATCCTCACACTAGTGGTACATTTATTGCTCGACCGAAAATGAGCAAACGCATGTAGTTCAGGGTCGGTAAACCACGCGGGGCTCATCACATTTCGAGGAGCGACGCTAAGACAGCCAGAAGAGCGGACGCGGGCCGTCACAAGCAAGCATTATGAGAGCCCAGGACCTTGCAAATCCCGATGCCCTAGGCCCAGGAAACCCTGGCGGATATCTTGCTGACTGCGATTCTCACGCGTGCGCGTATTTACCTTACGCTGAATTTGCCGAAAACATTATCCAACAGGAGCGGAAACATCACAGCGTCGCATCCGCGCTTCTAATCATGACTTCTACCAAAAGCATGCGCCGTGAACAATGCGATCCCCGAAAAAGGACTCACCCCTTTCAAGAAACAGAAGGCGCCGACCAAATCAGTGGCGGCGGCGCTCGTAAGTCAGGACCCTACTTGTCTGCGGATTGGCTCGCCAGTTCGCACATCAAATCAAACAGACAACCGGATGGAAGAATATAGTTCGGCCTGTGAGTAGCATCGAGCTGCCACTCTTTTTGCGAAAAGCGATTGTGATACCTCAAGGAAAAGGTTTCTAGTGGCGACAAAGGAGGTGAGTACGGCGTCCACAGACCAAACTGCAGTGAAAATGTCGAGCAAGAGTGAGGAGTTAACATGTTAGGCAGAGAACGAGTGATGAGAGTTTTCAATCACGAAAAACCAGACCGAATGCCATGTTTTTGCGTGAACGGGACTCCTACGTACGAGCAAATGGAGAAGGTAGGCGCATATTGGCCTGAAGCCCACGAACGCGCCGAAGATATGGCGAAGCTGGCGATGGCAGCATATACGGTACTCGGATTTGACGCCGTCCGAGCGCCGTTTTGCCAGACCGTCGAAGCGGAGGCTCTAGGCTGTAAGGTTAAAAAAGGGGGCAGAGAAAACATTCCTGGGATTGATCATCCAACGTTGTACAAGCTGGATGACGAACCAGTGTTCCCTGATGATTTTCTGGCACGCGGTCGAATCCCCCAGCTTATTGAAGCTATCAAGATAATGAAGCGGACAGTGGGCGAGCAGGTCGCCGTTATCGGAGGGATCATAGGGCCATTTACCATTGCGGGAGCAATGCTCGACGCCGTACCAATTCTGAAGGCGAGCTTCAGAAGCCCGGACAAACTTCACCCTTTCCTGGAAGTGGCGGAAAAAGCAGGAACAACCCTCGGAAAGGCGCTGATCGATGCAGGCGCGGACCTCATTTGCGTTGAAGACATGCAGGCGTCGCCAGATTTGATCGCCCCGCATACGTACCGGGATTTGGAGCTCGAGTATCAGAAGAGACAAATTGAGTCGTTGAACGTGCCTGTGATCCTCCACATTTGTGGAAATGTAGACAAGATAATAGGTTACATGCACGAAACGGGGTGCGCAGCGATAAGCCTTGAACCTAAATCCGACATCAGGCTGGCGAGATCGACGGTTGGGCCACAAGGTGTGTTGATAGGCGGAGTAGATCCGGGCACCACGCTCTTTATGAAGGGTCCCGAGGATGTGAAAGAGGCCTGTCGCGAACAAATAGAAATGGGACTGGATATTCTCGCGCCGGGATGCGCGATAGCGCCAGGTACCCCGACTGTGAATCTTCTCGCCATGGTTGAAGTAGCTAACCAATACAAGAACGTTTAGCAACGGATTCAGGAGGGCCGGAACGCTTTATGAGCCCCAACCCTTTAAACAGAAGGAGGCAAAAATGAAGTACTTGACGGATTACTCGAACATTCTCACGCGGTATGACCTTAACATCGAGGTCGCACGGCAAGCCGCCCGTACGGTGTCAAAAGACGCGCTGTTACAAAAAGTTGCAGACGCCGTCGTGAAAGGGGATGAGGAAGAAGCTGCAAATCTGACGAGAGAGGCGCTTAAAACCAAATCTCCGATGACCGTCATTAACGAAGGACTCATTCCGGGAATGAACGAAGTCAGCAGACTATGGGATGAGGGAGTCTATTTTCTGCCTCAGGTGATCTTGGCCTCTGACGCCATGAATGCGGGTATAGCTTTGTGCGAAGAAGCTATGGGAAAATCCATGGACAAAAAGGCCAAAGTTGTCACACACACAGCGGAGGGCGACATCCACGATATCGGTCAGGTGATTGTAAATGCACTCCTCAACGCCAATGGCTTCGAAGTCATAAATCTGGGCGCGGATGTGCCAGTTGACAAAGTCGTAGAAGCCTGTCGCGTAGAAAAGCCAGTAATGGTTACCGGCACCGCTCTTATGACCACGACGATGACCGCCTTCCCCAAAATAGCGGCTCAATTAAAGCGTATGGGACTGGAGATTCCTTTTGTGTGTGGCGGTGGAGCAGTGAGCGAAGAATACGTCACGAGTTTTGAACTAGGCATCTGGGGAAAGGAAGCAAATCAGGCCCCTGGTATGGCCGAGGACGCTTTATCCGGCGAGACTTGGCAAACAATGCGGGCCAAGTGGAACGGGTAACCGAATAGGCTTATTCGAGTGAACATCAATCCTGGATCCAACAAGGAGGAATTACCATGAAGTTCAGTAGCGAAATGGCTTATAAGAGTTCGGATGAGATGATCTTTGGAACAGCCAAGAAGCCTGTCAAATCGAAGCGAGGTCTGGTGTTCGGAGGGGGACACGTGATCCCCGAAATAGTTCCCCATCCGCGGCCCGGCAGCGAAAAAACGATGAAGTCATTATTGCGTGAGTACGAGAGGGCAAACGGCGACGCGCTAGAGAGATGTGTCATCGTAGGCCACCCTCAATTGATCATAGAAAACGAACATGTATTTCAGATGACGCATAACCCGAAATGGGGTGGAGAAATAGCCGCACAGACAGCCAAGCAGATGGACGAATACCTCCAAAAATACGGGCTCAAGGCAGCCTACCGGGCCACGCCGGCTGACCTGCGCAAGCCAGATATGGTGAATATGAGAGACTCCGATTATACAAGGGAGGTCCTGGAGACATTTGAGGAGTGTGCAAAATATGCGGATATAGTCGCTATTGAATCAATGGGTGGCAAAGAAATTTTTGACTATGCCATCATACGTAATGACATCGCGGGGCTGCTCTTTGGTCAAGCAGTCCTCGGTGGCAGGGATATGGAGTGGCTCTGGACTCAGATCGTGGCGATAGCCAAGAAATACAATTGTATCCCAGGTGGCGACACTAACTGCGCGGAGGCAAACACCGCCATGTTTATGGCGGGCGGCTATATTTCCAAGGATATTCCTCATACCTTGGCGGCCCTCTCGAGGGCCATCTGCGCCAGCCGAACGCTCGTGGCCTACGAATGCGGCGCCACTGGCCCAACCAAAGATTGCGCCTACGAGAACCCCATCATCAAGTCCATTGCGGGTGTCCCAATTTCTTCTGAGGGGAAAACGAGCGCTTGTGCCCACGCAGACCTGTGCGGCAACGTCATCGCTGCTGTCACAGATTGTTGGTCTAATGAGGCAGTGGAATATCACGACATGTTCGGCGGAACCACGAGTGCAGTATTTGCCGAAATACTTGGCTACGATTGCGCCGCTATGAACGCAGCGATAGATTTGGGTTACCAGAAGGAATTCCAGGCTTGTCTCGTCAATTCTGACAAATACCGCGGTCCCCATGGATTTATGCTCAGTCCCGATAATGCCTGGCAGATAGGCAAAGCCATGGTAGAAAACAATGAAAGCCTGTATGCGAGGGCGAGGGCTGCAGCTATAAAATGTGGGGAGCTTATGCTAGGTGATCCCATGCTCAAGCTGACAGCATTCGAAAAGGAGTCCCTTGAAGGCTACATGAAGGACTTGCACGCATTGCCCCTCAAGGAAGAGGACTTTATCGACATGTGCCTCAAAAAATATGCCAAGGTAAAGGGATTCCAACCTAAAGCTTACGGTCTGTAGGGAAAAACTCATGGAAGTGCGGCCTTTATTTTGAAGGCCCACTTCTCCACTGTCGTCGGTTGCGCTGGTAGTCGCAACCGCTCTTTAGAAAGGGGGAGCGAAAATGGCTATGCCAGTCCTTATTGCGATAGGAGCAATGTGGTTTTCTGTGGCATTGTTCTTTCTCGGCAAAGGAGAAGCAAAAGGAACGGGCGCCATAACGGGTTTCGTCGGCGCTGTCACGGTTATAGGAGCGATACTTCAAGCCGCTGTTTTCAAAGACCCTTTCGTTGCTGGACTGTTATTCGCACATGGCCTTTTTTACTCCGCGGTAGCGTATGCGTTATTAGCGGGGCTCGATGACCTGAGGTCTGTAGGGAATGTGAGTCTCTATACGGCGCTGGTTTCAGTCATTTACATGATCCTCTTCATTACAGGCGGGCCCGTCTTGGAGGGCGGCAAGCCCTTGCTGGTCAAAAGCAATTATCTTGCCTTCGCTTGCGCAGGCTATGCAGTCTTGACATTCCAGGTGTGGCTAAACGCCTACGGTAAGTTCCCAAGCTCGTTACTCGCCTGGTCCTTGATAGTATGGGTTGTCCTGGGTTTATGGGTACCCGCTTTTTACATGATGACCGCCGGATGTTTTCCATTCCAAAAAACAGGGCAGTTTGGTAGAGCAGTCATTATTTTGCTGCCAAGGCCAGGGGCCGACTGCCGAAAAAAGACAGGGTGGCTCTCCGCGACAACATCCCTCGCCTCGTGAGACGATGTCATCGAATTGCTTGACCAAACGACGATTGCCACCCTCGAACTCACAACAGCAGAGCATGCCAACTGAGGCCTTGCGGAGTCTTTCATGATAGTAAATGTCGTTCATGGTTTCCTCGGCGCAGGAAAGACAACCTTCATACGTTACGTGATGGAAAAACCACCGTTAGCAGAGAAGGTCGTCATCCTGGTTAACGAATTCGGAGAAATCGGCGTTGACGGGCTAATCTTGTCTAGTGAAGGTGGACAAGCGAGCGAAATTGTTGAATTGCCTACTGGCTGTATCTGCTGCACCTTGGCGGTAGATTTCAGACGTCAAATGTTGGAGCTCTATGAGCGGTTGCGACCTGACCGTGTAATTGTAGAACCTACCGGCGTTGCGAGCGTTGCACAGATAAAGCATATACTTGAAGGAGAAGATCTCCGTCATATCTGTAAAGACGTGAGGCTTGTCCACCTTCTAGACGCCTCCGAATTCATGGCGTTCATAAAGTCGCACCGTCATTACATGGAAAACCAGATCCGACAAAGTCACGTCATCCTACTCAATAAAGTCGATCGGGTGAAACCAATGATGGTGAATCTGCTCTTGGAATCGATCAAGGAGATCAATCCAAACGTAAAGGTGTTCCCAACGAGTTACGGTCGTGTGGACGACGCGACGCTGGAGACGATATGGGACACTCCTCATCGAGTCGATGATGATTTTACGTTCCGATTCGACGACGACCTCCTTCACCACCATGATCACGGATTGGCGGATCAATTCCAATCCTATGGCAGGCAATTTGTCGATTCATTCTCAAAAGGGCGTTTGGTTTCCTTCTTTGAGAGATTGAAGAAGGGGGACTTCGGAGAAATTATTCGAGCGAAGGGCGTCTTCCAGACATCTGAAGGATGGGTAAGACTAGAGTTGGCGTCAAAGGAGGTACAGCTCGACGAGGTCTCTGCCTGTGGACACAACAGCGTAGTGGCTGTCATCGGTCGAGAAATCAACACGCAAGATGTCGAAGCCTGTTTAACTGAATGTCTGGAAAAAGGAGAGCTCTGAGGTGCTGAAGGACGACGCGCAAAGAGAAGAGATTCTCAAACGCATTCGGGGGCTCAAAGGCGTTGTGGATGCATTTTTTCTGAGGGATGAGGACCGTTTTAATCTTCTCTCGGTGGAAAGCGAGGCCGAGAAGAAGGCCTTTATGGGGTTAGGGAGGTGCTACAACAGCGGGATCAGGGAGGTCCTGAGACTTCCCATTGTTGTGGTAGCAATCACTAATATGGAATTTGATTGGGGCCAACAAGGTCAAATCGTATTAAAGAAGGATGAAGAAATTGTCGGAGAAGAGGTGCGAGATCCGGCACGAATTAGAGAACTCGAGCAACGGGGAGATGTGTGGTTTCTTCACAAAAATTTTGTAGTTTACAAGGAGAAGGTGGATTTCCCGACTGACATAGTCAATAAAAAATGCTGTTTTGAGTTGCCTGCTCTTTCGGGTGAAAAATCCGCGCCAGCGTTTCAAGAGTTCACCAACTACATGTACTGTTGCCCCTCCACGGCCGGCGACATATTCCTTAAAGAAAACTATTACCAAGGGAGAGACGAGTGGGGTACGGGCACTGTCCTGGTAGGATTTAAAGGTGAATGACCGTTTTTCCGCATTTTACGCATACGACGTGGTGGCCATTCTTATCCATTCTCAGCGCTGCCAGGTGACCAGATTCAGCGAGATGAAGACGTTTAACGTCGGACCAAAACTGTTTGACTTCGGTGCAGGACAAATAACGTCCTGCATATTCTTCGGCCAGAGTATGCCACGCCCCACATCGAACACACGCTCTCATGAAATGCCTCCCTGTGTTTTGACCACGTACCAACTAAGCAAATCCCATGCCAGACGGGCGTTTACGCTCGGCAATGGTTAAGATTTATTTACTAAGGAGCCGAAACGATGCCTCTGTTAGCGATTGCAATGGACTTGGGCACAAGTGGTTTCAGGGCGCAAGCAGTAGACCTTAAGAGCAGCGAAATCATTTCGACCGCCATCACAACTCGCCATCCGTTGCCCGGCGCCAACGTCATTGACCATCTGCACTTTGCCCTCGAAATGGGTGTAAACGTTGCCGGCGGCATCATGATCCAGGCAATTAACAAGATCCTGGAAAGGCTTCGAGTCCCTTTGGAGAAAGTAGTCAGAGTGGCGGTGTGCGGCAATCCTATTCAGCTTTCCCTCTTCCAAAGGATGGAGATCCGCGACCTCGCTTTCGCGGGGAAGCGTAAACTCGAGTCGCTCGGAGTTGTTCCTCCGAACCGCGACGCCAGGATCCTGAAAGTGTCGGATATTGAAGGACTTCTCCTCCCGAAAGAAGCGGAGATTGTGGTGCCGCCTGCGGTGCGCCACGAAATCGGAGCTGATGCCCTGGCCATGATGATACAAACCCATATGCTCGATAAAGATGAGACTTCCCTTACCACAGACTATGGGACTAATGCAGAAATGGCGCTGTATCACGACGGTCGCGTCATCACTGGCTCAACCGCGGCAGGCCCCGCACTCGAGGGCCAGCAAATATCCTGTGGGATGCTGGCAATGCCCGGGGCCATCTCGGACCTCATCGGCTTGGATCGCTATGACAGAATAATGATTCTCGATGACGAAATGATTTCCAGGGAAGGGCCGCTGCTCGATCTAAAAAACGGAACAATTGTCGATGGTGGCGTGCTTGAACCCGTAGGCATAACAGGCACCGGTACCGTAGCCATCGTGTATCGAGGACTCGATGAAAAAATAATAACCCTCCCCAAAATACATAATCTGGACGCGGAACTTCGTCTTGGTCCGGACATCGTCTTCACCGAAGAAGATCTGAAGGAGGCGGGCAAAGCAATTGGCTCTGTACGGGCAGGTCACATTACGCTATGCAGAGAGGCAGGCATAGAGCTAGAGGATGTGGCTACGGCATACATGTCCGGGGCCTCAGGCACTTACGTGGATGCAATAAAGGCTCAGCATCTGGGAATGGTGCCGCCGAGGGTGAAAACGATTTATCAAGTCGGAAATACGTCTCTGGCCATGGCAAGAGACCTGGTCCTCGATACCAAGAAATTGGATACAATGAATGACCTGGCTAAAAATCTGCGACAAACTCACTGCATGTTTGCAGAATCCAAGGTCTTTGAGAAGGTATATATCCTGGAGCTCGCCTACTGGACAGAAGGAATGCCTCTTGCGCAATATCAGAAATTTCTAAAAAAATACGGCTTTCCTGAACTCCCAGGTATCGAGGACGCCCCGACAGTAATCAGGACAGTGAGACGTGACATTGATGACCTTGGTTCGTTGGGACTAACCACGATTTCTGACATAGGGCAACGCATTCAAGTACAAATGGAAGGGTGTATCCTGTGCAGTGAATGCGTAAAGTCATGTCCGGAAAAAGCGCTCACACTTCTTGAGGACACGGAGAAGCCCACTATTGTATTGGATCAGTCCCTTTGTAATGGCGTGGCGTGTAGGCGATGTGAAAGAGCGTGTCCCCAGAAAGGCTTCAAGTTGGAAAAATTTTTCATCTGATAAGTCCAATAGATGCGCGGACATGGCACGTAAATTGCTCCCAAAACGAACGCTGCGGCAATGTCCGAGGAAAGGAAATCAACGCGGCGCCTGTCACGCTATAGGCGACCATGATGAAAGTTGATCCTCGAAAAGCTTGGGAATGAGGTTCAACGTATCGGCAGAAGAGGAGGCAGTGATGTTTAGATTTGAGAGGGAGCAGCGAGAATGTGAGATAGGGGGTGTGCGATTTGGTGGTCAGCCTGGGAGGTATGCGACGGTGTTGGCGCCGTCGATATTTCAGAAGGGCGATCGGGTGTTTG
>JBMFOE010000075.1:0-10924 GCA_049969795.1 Desulfomonilaceae bacterium | reverse complement strand
CGGCTCAAGATTGTCAATTTCCTCACGTTTGTTTTCGCCATGGGGATGTGCGACATTTTCCTCGCGAGTCTTCGCGGCGCCGTGAGCAACGAATATGGGGGAAACACCGAGCCAGCGCCATTTCGACTGTTGCGCCTCGTGATCTACTGCGCTTTCTTGGTCGCAGCGCTGGTTTGGATACGGGTGCGTTTGGTATCTCCCGACATGCTCATGCTTGGATACCTGCTGCTCTCTGCGAGTCTGATCCTGCGGATCAAAACCAATCCGCTCGGGTACGCCAATTTTGTCGGGTTAGGCTGCGTCCTGGGTTTGGCGTATCTCACAAAGACGTACATGTTTGTCTATTCGGGCATAATCCTGGTCTTAGCGGGCTTTGCGGTGGGCAGCCTCCGGAGGGCCGTCCCACGAGCAGGCTTAGCCCTAGTCATTATGATGGCCATTAGTCTGCCGTTCATCCTTGCTCTGTCTCGTGATCTCGGCAGATTTACCTACGGAGAGGCGGGCAATTACAATTACGCCCTGTTTGTGGCGAGCGAGGGCGAGCCGGTCAATCCTCCTGCTCAATTAACCACAAAGCCAGCGGTCTTGTTGTTCGAAGAGACTCCCCATAGTTGTTTCTCCCCAGGAGCGGATATCGCCAAGCGATCCGAGGGGAAACGACCACGATTCGATCTGAATGCGCAGCTCAAGGCCGTGGAAAGAAACCTGTGGATCATTGTCTCAGACAGCCCTTGGTTTTGGTTGAGCGTAATGTTCTGGAGCCTTGTGCAACTGAAATGGGCGAGACCGAGGTTGGGAAGCATGCTGCCGGTTTCCGAAGGCCTCATGCTGCTCACCGCGTCCGTTTCAGGGATTCTCTTATTTTTGCTGGTGCTTGTCGAGATGCGCTATGTTGCGCCATTTTTGTTTCTTGGCGTTGCGGGTTTGGCGCTGATCTGGCGGTACAAGCCCTTGGACGCCCGAGAAGGCCAAGTACGGGACTGCGCCTATTATGCGTTATGCGTCGTGTTTCTCTCGTTCACCGCGTGGTCCGCGATTGACCAGGCTCTGAGAGCCACGACGCCTTCAGGCTCGAAGCCGTCTTATGAAGCGGTCTTTCGGGAAGACACGGCGATGGCGAATTATATCAGTGGGCAAAAAAATTTAAGCAGCGCCCGGGGTGCCATCGTGGACAGTCACAGTATGAGCATCTATTGGGCGAGGCTCGCGGGGGTAAAAATAGTGGCAGAAATACCGAGCATGAGAGATTATTTGGAAGCAGCGCCCCGCGATCGTGAAATCGCCAAAAAAAGGCTCAGGGAGCATTCAGTGGAATTCGTCGCGGCGCGAGGACGAGAATTCCAAACCCTCGCGTCGGAAGGGTGGATCAAGGTTCCCTCGACGTCTGACTATTATCTCTTATTCACGGGCAAGTGAGGAGACGAGCCGTCATTGTTGGAGGAGCGCTTCCTGCAGTTTGGCGTCCTTCTTTGCCTGGTCGTGGAGTAAGCGGCCTATCAAGTCGGCGGTTACACGATTGCCTTCCGCGGTGGCGTGGCCGTGGTACCACGCATCAAGTTGTTTTGCAGAAGGTTTCAGGTCGGCCATGGCCCTCACGAGATCAAAAAACACGTAACCCCGACGCTTCATATGATTTATTAATGGATCCGCTCTCGTAGCCCCGGTCTCCAGCGCTTCTCGCACGTAATCTGTATGGGGTATCAAGACGACGATGGGGTATTGTTCTCGCTTGGAGGCGGTTTCCACAAACCTGTCCACGATACCGCATAGCGTGGCCAGCGGTTCAGGCTCTGCATAGAGATCGAGGTTGAACGTCGGGGCCACAATACCCGGTAAAAATCTGCATAACGATGCCTTGACGCTTCTCGAGACTATTTCTTTCCAACGAAAAAGTGCAAGGGTAAAGGGGAATCGGATGGGTGGGAGACGCCGACCCAGTTGGTACCAATAATCATGGGAGCCGATCTCATCGATAAAGGACGGCTTGGTCAGCATCTCCAATTCGCTTACCGTTTTTATAGGGTTTTGGAACAACGTGAGGCTGCCATGCACAAACTCGAAGCGGGGCTTCGTGAGAGAGAGCGGGTCCTTGTACATGTAAAAATTTCGGTACACATTCACGACTCTATTGATATTTTCAGGAAAAATACAGAGCATCACAATTTGGGCCTTCGGCCTCATGGCCTCATGAGATGCGTATAACAAGAAAGCTTGATCAGGGCCGTGCCCCGCGACGCCAAAATTGACAACATTCTTGTGTAGGATATGGCCTAGGAAGGTCTGCCAGGTCTCATCATCCCCGACTTCATTGCAATGGGTGAATGAATCGCCGTATGAGGCGATGAGATCCAACGCGTAGTAGGTACGCGTGAGCCGCTCGCCGTATTGACCGTGGCGGTATGTAACGCCTTGTTGGTCTTGAAACACGAAATACGGCGGATAACACCACCCGAATTCTTTGCTGAAGATCTTTTGGTTGACGCACGTTTGTCCCGCCTCGTGGCAGTCTCGGACAGGGGCCTCGATCTGGGGCGCGACAAAAGCCGCCTTCTGAGCCGCCTGTATATAGTCAGCGGCTGTGCGGTAATGCGCTCGTTCCTGAATACGAGTAGGGATAAGCCGAAGCAGGAGAAAGGAACTCAATTCCACGAGGATGAAGAGGGGAACAAAGGCGAGAACCCAAAAAATCAACCGTTTCAACTGGCTATACTCCTCGCTTGCGAGAAAGAAGAGGGGCCATATACTCCTTCTCGAAACTTCTGTCGGAATGAGACGCGCCGCAGCGTGAGTATTATACCATTTCTCGAAATTTCTGTCGGAATGATGTCCGCCGCAGGGTGAATATGAGAACCCTCAAAGTCTATGTCAGGGCGCCGGACATGTCATGCCGGCCTCGATCCGGCATCCAGGAAACTGACCATGGATTCCCACTTGCGTGGGAATGACACGCAGTGAGATAACAGCGCATTTCGCGATTATTTTCGAGAATGGCTCTATGGTTTTCAAAGTCGGCGTCACGGCCCTTGTTTTGTCATGTCGGACTCGATCCAGCGTCCAGGAAATTCGTCATGGATTCCCACTTACGTGGGAATGATATACATTGGGTCAACAGCGCAATTCGCGATTATTTTCGAGAATGCCTGTAGAGCGCGGATTCGACGCGCAGTCGCAATGGCTCCGCGGGTCGTTCATCGTTCAGCCGCGCCTCGAGTCGCTGCGCTCTTTGTCGGCTCGAACGCATGCACGCTGGCCAGAGAATCGAATATGGCTTGAGCCGCCTGTGCATGCCCGTTCCTGTTCCAGTGACCATCCTCTATGTGATAAAAGAAACTCGGCCTCACCCGCATTTCTTGCGCCCGACTGCGAAAGGCGTCGCCCAGGGACCAGAAGGGGACGCCTAAGGTTCTGCACACCTTTCCCAGGCGTATTTCAGGTTTTCTCAGATCCCACTGTCCTTGTTCGAGGCCGTACCGCTTCGACGTGACTGACCACACCTGGTCATCCAGCGCATAGACGCTAGGGATGTAGAAGACGACGAGTCGCGCGCCGGCGGCTGACACCAAGTCGCGGAGCTCCTGGAGCAAACGGGTGGTGAGGGTCCACGCGTATTCCACCTCGGGGCTGTCCTGCCGCGCCAGAATTTGAAAATAACGTGTATCGCTTTCTTGTATGTCGTTTTGAGCGCTCAAGACACCTAGCCGGATCAACTGCTCCTTTATCAACCTGAACAATAACAACCTTTGGACCTGAGACTGGAAAAAGGATCTGTTTTTCGTCTGATCCTCGGTCTGCGGCGCTTGGGCGGAACCTTCAGCGGGCGCCTCCTCGAGAACGAGCCGGTCGTCCACGATGCGAAACAATGGTTTGTATTTACTGTACATTTCTGTGACCGAGATATTTTCCAACACGTCGTTTTCGTAGAACAAGAGCACGACCAGGTCTGGTTGGTACTTTCTTCCCTCTGTCTCGAAGAAGAGCAGTTCTTGGTCTGTGCTGTATCCCACCGTGCCGGCATTGATGACCTGGTAACGGCGTCCGTTGTGCAGATTGTTTAGCTTATTTTGAAGAATCTGTGAGAACAAATCCTCATCGTTCACCGTGTAGCCTTCCGCGAACGAATCGCCGAGCACCAGAATTCTGAACACTCCCTGCGATTTTACGTAAGGATACTCCTCGCCCCTCATATTTCGAGAATTGACAATTTCGTTGGCCGTGAATTCCGGGGTCTTGATCAGTCGTTGCGCCCCCGCCTTCTTTTTCCACCCCAAGAGAGGGTCTTTCTCGTAAAAATTGCGGTGGCTTATTGTGCGGTGGGAGGGTAGCAAATGAAGCGCCGCTTCCGCAAGGGCAACCGCAACGATAACGGCCGCAGCGCATAAGGCAACATTCTTGAAGAAAGCGGCCGTCCGACTTGTCAGAAAACGCCGCATCAAACCATTCCCCATAAAATATTCTTAAGATGGCGCCGATAGTGAAGCGACCTATAATGTGCAGTTGACGGCATGTCAAGCAATTTCGTCATTCAGGCAATTTCTTCATCCTCGCGAGTTTTGGGAACGCGCTCGGTGAGGTCGTGTCGCCCCTGGGCCCATCGCAGCCGAGGGAATCAGGGCAGTCGCCGGTCGTATTCTTCGAAGATGGCAAAGATCCGTTCTCTGGACTCTGCGTGTTGGATGCTGCTCTTGAACAAAGGGTCCTGGAGTAATTTTGAAATGCGCGCCAACGCCTTGAGGTGATCTCCTGCAGAATTGCGAGGCGCCACGAGGAGAAAAAAGAGATAGGTGGGCTTGTTGTCCATGGAACCAAATTCTACGCCTTGGCTGCTCCTTCCGAAGCTTGCGCTCAGCCTGGCGAGGCCCTCTATTTTGCCGTGGGGAATCGCGACGCCGCCGCCGATTCCCGTACTGCCTAGACTCTCACGCTCCAACAGGGTGCGAACGAGGATTGCTTTGTCCACCGTTGGATTCATGGAAGCGATTGGCTGGACTAATTCCGCGAGGACCTCTTCCTTGGAAGAGGCCCTCAGTTGCGCGATGATGGCGTCTGGATGAAGGAAATCAAGGATTTTCATGGAAAACTCTCTGACCGACTGCGCCTCGAAATGCGATCATGCACTCCCCATTGCGTTGTTCCCCGTGGGGACGCGCGCAGGGAGTGTCGCGCCGAAGCTCATAAACCTCAAGAATTTTGAGGCACAATCAAGCCGTAATTCCCATCCTTTCTCCGATAAAGGACGTTTACTGTCTGGGTGGAAGCATTGTTGAACACCAAGAATTCTTGCTGGGAGAGGTCCATCTGCATGGCCGCCTCGTCCACGGACATCGGTTTTACAAAATAATTTTCCGTTTTGACGACCACCGGTTCTCTGTCATCCTCAAAACTATCTTGCTCGTAAATGTCCCTGCGCCATTTGATCTCTTTTCCTTGCGCGGGTTTGTGCTTTCTTATTTTTTCTCGATATTTCTTTACCTGCCTTTCTATTTTGTCCATGACGAGATCGATGGCCGCATACATATCTTCGTGTTCTTCTTGGCCGGCGATGCGAAGACCATCTACATTAATGACGACGTCAACGATATGGCGAAATTTGTGTACAGAGAGAATTACCTGGCTTTCGAGAGGCCTATCGATATATTTGGTCAATTTTGACGTTCTCTCCTGGACATAATTCTTCAAAGCGTCCGATGGCTCCATATGTCGGAAAGTCACTGACACTTGCATAGTCGCTACCTCCTTTGGCGTAAATCAAGCGTTGTTGAGTTCAAAAACGTTTCTTCCTTCTGCTGGAAGATGGTATTCCCAGCAGCTCCCTGTACTTGGCGACAGTCCGCCGAGCGATATGTATTTGTGATCGTTTCAATTCTTCCACTATGTCCTGATCGCTCACAGGCTTCGTGGGATCCTCGTTCTTCACGATCCGCATGATATGATTTTTCACGGATTCAGAAGCGATGGATTCTTTTCCCTGGGGGATGCCGGAATTGAAAAAGTATTTGAGTTCGAAGATTCCGCGAGGCGTGTGGACGTATTTGTTGGACGTCACCCTGCTTACGGTGGATTCGTGCATCCCTATATCATCGGCGACGTCTTTCAAAATCAAAGGCTTAAGATGATCGATCCCTTTGTCGAAAAAGTCTCTCTGAAACTTCAGAATCGACTCGGTCACTTTGTAGATCGTCCTTTGCCGTTGATGGATGCTTTTGATCAGCCAAACGGCGCCCTTCATCTTCTCATGAATATACTCCTTTGTCAGGGGAGAGCAATCCTTGGAGTGAAGTTCTTTTTGATAGAGCGGGCTGATCTTGAGTCGGGGGATGCCTTCATCATTGACGATGATGGAATAGTCATTTCCGATTTTGACGATGTAGATATCGGGCGTCACGTAAACGGTGTCGGCGTTGCTATGAAGGCTTCCCGGCTTGGGGTTCAATGCGGTAATGGCTCGTATTGCGTCTTTGGCCTCGTCCTGGGAGACCTTCAGCGTCCGGATGAGCTCATCGAACTTGCCTTTGCGGAAGGCTTCGAAATGATCCTGTAGAATACGGATCACCAGACTGTCAGGGGGATGCAGGTCCCGTGCCTGAATAAGCAGGCACTCGCGCAGATCCCGGGCTGCCACGCCGGGAGGATCGAACTTTTGCACCTCCCTCAAAACTCGTTCCACCTCAGCGATGTCAATACCATGGGCCTCGGCGATCTCAGCAAGATCGACATCCAGGTATCCCTCTTCGTTGACATTGCCAATAAGTTCCAGGGCGATGGCGCGGTCGGCGTCGTTCAAATCGCTTAGACGGAGCTGCTCTAAAAGATACTGAAAAAGGGTGGAGGTCTTTGAACTGATGTTTTCCAGGGGCATTCGATCCGTGCCATCTGCACGCCTTCCGTCTCGGTCGCCGCCGAAATTCTCCAAGTAGTTTTCCCATGCAATGTCGAAGACATCCGATTCCGGTCGTTCCGGCTCTCTCGTCATGTCTTGCAATGCGTCCAGATCATTGCGCACCGCGGACTCCGCGTTCGGCGCATCGTCTTCATTTGCCGCAGTCTCCAGAACAGGATTCTCCCTTAACTCAGCCTCGATGGCGCTGAGCATTTCGAGGTGGTTGCACTGAAGCAGCTTGATTGCTTGCTGAAGCAGGGGCGTCATCACCAGTTGCTGGGTCTGACGCAACTGCTGTTTCATTTCGAGCGCCATGAGAATCCAGCCTGTTACATGGAAAACTTTTGCCCCAAATACACTTCACGAGCCTTTTGACTCGCTGCTATCTCTTGAGGATTGCCGCATTCCAAAATGCAGCCCTTGTCCAAGAGATATATGACATCGCACACCCCTAAGGTCTCCCTTGTGTTGTGATCAGTCAAGACCACTCCTATCCCTCGTTCCTTGAGATTGGTAATGATTTTCTGGATTTCCAAAACCACGATAGGGTCAAGACCGGCAAAAGGTTCATCCAAGAGGATGAAGCTAGGACTGGTCACAAGGGCGCGCGTGATCTCGAGTCTTCGCCTTTGTCCTCCTGAGAGGCTGTCTGCCCTTTGATTTTTCAAGGAGGAGATATTAAGTTCGGCCAGGAGTTCTTCCATCCGTTGAGCCCGGCGGCCTTTGTCAGGCTCCACCAATTCGAGGATGGCCATGATGTTCTCGCCCACCGTCAGTTTCCGAAATACGGATGACTCCTGCGGGAGATAATTCAGCCCAAGCCTCGCACGCAGGTACACTGGAAGCTGGGAGATGTCCTGGTCATCAAGGTACACTTCCCCTTCGTCGGGTCTCACAAGGCCGGTAATCATATAAAACGTAGTTGTCTTACCGGCCCCATTGGGCCCCAACAAACCGACCACAGTTCCTGAGCGAATGGTGAGACTCACGTCGTTGACCACAGGCCGACCTCCGTACCTCTTCACCAGACCTCGAGCCTTCAGTTCCCTTGCCAGAGCCTCTATTTCTCCTTTTTCATTTTCGAGGGATTGATGGTCGCTCTGATCCCGGCCTCGTCTCCGCCGAGCAACTCGGTCCTGTTCTCATCGAGATAGATGATAATGGTGTCGGCGACGACGACGTCCGGTCCCTGCCACAGTTTTGGAGGTCCTTTGGTCAACGTAATAGTACGTTTGTTATTATCGTACAATGCCTTGCCCGCAACAGCAATCCTCTCCCCTTGGACAAATTTCACATTGCCTAACGCAGTAATGGCGCGTATCTTGCCCGCGGTCTCCAGACCGCGAATCCCCTTCTTTATATGGTTCTGCCGCGAATCCGTCTTATCCTCATCATAATCGATGGTGAGCTTATCGCAGGTGAGCGTCATATCGCCCTGGCGCACCTTCACGCCGCCCTCAAAAGTGGCCTCGAGGCCATTGGGAACGTTTTTGGCCGTGAACTTTTTTGACGTGATGTCAAGAGGCTCATCTGAACTTTGCTTGAGCTCCTTCTTGTCATCCTGGGCGATACTCGGGCTCCACAAAAGGGACAGAACGAAACATGCGCCGATCAAAAAGACCCGAAATTTCATGCGATAGTCTCCTGTCTAAATCGGTAGTCTCTGACCGGGTCCCACCCACTTTACGTCGTATAAGCGAGCCTTTACATTGTCCTCGATGGTGATTTCTTCCTTGGGGATAGACAACAACAAACCCGTGCCCGTCAGGCTGAGGTTTGTCGTTTCAAGGCATACCTGCGATGTAGTCTCAGCCCTCATCTTTTCATCGGAATAGTCTATCTTGCCTGTGGTAAATTTCATGTCCCTGTAATGAATAGTGACGAGGCCATGGCCTGATATGCGACTCGCATTCTTATCGAGTTCGCCTGTTTTCGCGGTGACGTAAATTTTGCCTCCCTTGCCGCCTTCATAGACGACGGTGGGCTCGCTCAGTTTAATCTTGGTGGAGGCCTCAGACACAATAGCGTTGGCCGCCTTCAATGACCAAGGGCGTACGCCGGGGGAAGAGTACACAAAGTTTTCGATGCGCATCTGACCGTTAGCGCCGGTTTGGTCGGCGTCGAAATGCGGCGCGCCCTTGAGGTACTGGATCACTCCAAATCCGAGCAAGAGGCTCAACACGGCGGCCATAATAATGACTTGGGAAGCCTTCTTGATATTGCGAAGACGATACCAGCGCTCTATTTCCGCGTGATTCATGGTTGCGCGATCACTCCGTCTTATATCGTCCGGTTCAATCATAATAGCGAGCTAAGGCGTCTTTCCATTTGCCTTGGCCTTTGAGAATCATCTCCACGACTTCCCTGGCTGCGCCCTTGCCACCCGGGTGCTTTGTGACGTAATCCGCCGCCTCCTTCACCTCGTGAGGGGCCTCTGGCACGGTGACGCTCAAGCCGACGCGGCGCATTATAGGGATGTCCACGACGTCGTCGCCCAAGACCGCCACTTCCTCGGGTTCCAGGGACAGCTTGGTCATCAGCTCATGCAACACAGGCCTTTTGTCCCAGATACCTTGATGCACCAAGTCAATGCCCAAATCCCTGGCGCGTCTTTCCACCACGTCAGAATATCGTCCGGTGACCAGCGCCACCTCGAGACCGCATCTCTTAGCAATCTTTATACCATGTCCGTCACGTACATGAAAGGATTTTATCTCGATCGAAGCCCCTGCAAAGATGATTGAACCATCCGTGAGGATGCCGTCCACGTCGAAAATGATCAGACGTATTTTTTTCAGAGCATCTTCGAGCTTTGAATCCGGTAGGCGAGGAGCCTCGCAAGCCTGAGCCGCGCACGAATCTGAAGGCAAGGAGCGCGGGACGAGCGCATGTATGGCGCACAGATTCTGGATCATAAAGTCGAGGTCACAGAGACGCAACGAGTTAGGCCCATCGCATAAGGCCTTTTCAGGGTCAGGATGCACCTCCATGAAGACGCCGTCTGCGCCAGCCGCCACCGCCGCCCGAGCCAGCGGCGGGACGAGCGAGCGATCTCCCGCGGAACAGCCATCGCTTGCGCCCGGAAATTGAGCGGAGTGCGTTGCGTCGAAGACAACAGGGACGCCGTACCGCTTCATTCGCACTATGGACCTCATATCAGCGACTAAATCTCTGTATCCGAACGTCACTCCTCGCTCCGTGAGCAGTATCTTGGTGTTCCCCGTGCTTCGTACCTTATTGATGGCGTACTGAATATCTTCTGGGGATTGAAATTGGCCTTTCTTGATATTGATCCATCGGTTTGTCCGTCCCGCCGCCACCAACAAGTCGGTTTGCCTGCTCAAAAAAGCCGGTATTTGGATGACATCGAGGACTCTGCCTGCGGCTTCAGCCTGGTCCGGCGTATGGATGTCTGACATGACTGGCATGCCGGTCCTGTCCCTCACGCCGGCCAGAATTTTCAAGCCCTCCTCTAACCCGGGGCCGCGATAGGAGTCGATGGAGGTTCGATTGGCCTTGTCGAAAGACGCCTTGAAAATAATGTGAGCAGCGCCTCGATTGCGGATGCGCGCGATCTCCTCGGCAATCTCGAGGGTCATTGCCTCGCTCTCGATGACGCAGGGGCCAGCAATGAAAAAAAGCGAACCGCTGGCCACAAGGTTTTGATAGTCGCTATCCGACAAAGGCCATTGGCCTGAACCATTTGTCATGTGAACCTCCTAAAAAAGGGACGCCTTCCCTTCGCATCGCGGCATCATTATCATACCTGTTCATGAGGACAACAGACAAGACAAACTATCTCGGGTCGCATGTGTAGCGCATCCGGAAGGTTCTGTGTGAATGAGGCGGGGCGGATAGCAGAAGAATGTTGGAGGGAAATACCGTCCCATTTCCCACACGTGGATTTGGATGAATTCGTGATCATACCCAACCACGTCCACGGGATTTTGGTGATAACCGAAAACGTAGGGGCGACGCATGCGTCGCCCCTACCACGCGAACCGCGCCCCGGGTCTGTCGGCGCGATTATCGGTTCATTCAAATCTG
>JBMFOE010000074.1:0-11057 GCA_049969795.1 Desulfomonilaceae bacterium | reverse complement strand
ACGAAAGAAGGCAACAGCGAATCCTTTGCAACCAGAAACCAACAACTTTTTTTGCTTGAAATGTCTGAAACAGTACACAATACACTTCTTGGATTGTTGTGACGAACTCGATCTGCGATCCAGCACATGGCTGTGTGATCCCCGCTTTTGTAAGGATAACGCGACATGAACACAGACGCGCTCGGTGATTCTGGGCGAGGACAGCTTTACAAAATGACCTTTGGAAAAAAGGACGGGTTTCCAGTGAGAGGAGGCAACCATGAAACAGGTCCTAGGCGGTCGCTGGGGCAAACAGGTCATTGTCGAGCCAACGGGGTCAGGTGAAATCTCTGAGCGGCTCGGGACTGACTTTCCGCTCCCACACCACTTTCCTGACAATGTGATCGCGCTCATGAGCGGGAAGGGGTTTCTTCAGTTCGATGAAGAGTTCGATTTCGTACCCATGATCGCTGAATACGTGCACCAGATCCAATCCAAATATTGTTGCGGGAAGTGTATCACGGGGATCAAGGGCTCGAAGCTCATTCTCCTCAGCCTTGACAGGATTATGCGTGGAGAAGGCGACGAAAAGGACCTTGATATACTTGCCCAGATGGGGGAGCTCCTCAACGACGCGGCAAAGTGCTCCGTGTGTCAGAGCGCGGGAGAGTTATTGCTCGACGGCCTAAAATTTTATCGAACTCATTTTGAGCGAGCAGTCGCCAACGGGGTGGAGAAGGGATCGGTCTCCTATCAAGGTAGCATCTCAGCCCCTTGTATGAACACCTGTCCATGTCGCATCAATATCCCGGGCTACGTCGAAATGCTTCAAGAACTCAGATACACAGAGGCGTTAGCCATTATCCGTGAAGAGATGCCATTTCCGGGGATCACGGGCCGCATCTGTCCCGCGCCGTGCGAAAAAGCGTGCAGCATTGCCAACATGGGCGATGAAGCTATCCCCATCAGGACGCTGAAAAGGGTCGCTGCAGACTATGAATACATCCATCAGTTGGAGCCGCCGTTGGCAAAAGTAGAACTAACGGGTGAGCCTGTGGCTGTAATCGGGAGCGGGCCGGCAGGGTTCTCGGGCGCCTATTACCTCAACAGGCTCGGCCATCCAGTTACGGTCTATGAGAACCTGCCTTACCCTGGCGGGATGGTTGGAGTGGGGATTCCCCCGTACCGTCAACCCCGCGACGTGCTCAAGCGAGAGATAGACATCATACTCAATTTGGGAGTGACCCTTGACCGAGGGAAGCTAGGCAAGGATTTCACGCTGTCAGACCTTTTTGACAGGGGGTTCAAGGCCGTGTTGTTGGCCGTGGGGTCTCACAAATCCATTCCGTTGGGGCTTGCAGGCGAAAAGGATGGCATCGCAGGCGTATTTTCCGGAGGCATAGATTTTTTGAGAGAGATCAATCTAGGGTACGATGTGACCGTGGGGGAGCATGTGGTGATAGTTGGCGGCGGCAACACGGCAATAGATTGCGCGCGCACGTGCGTCCGAATGGGCGCTTCAAAGGTGTCTGTCATTTATAGAAGAAGTGTGGAGGAAATGCCTGCCGATCCTCTCGAGGTCGAAGATGCTCGGGAAGAGGGCGTCGAGTTTCACTTCCTGACGCAGCCCATAGAAATCCTTCATGACCAGGGGAAAATGCTCGGTCTTAAGTGCATCAAGATGGCCCTGGGTGAATCAGATGCCAGCGGACGACGACGCCCTGTGCCCATCGAAGGCTCTGAATTTGAATTTCCCGCTGATACCCTTATCCCCGCAATAGGACAAGGCTCTGATCTAAGCTGCTTGTCCCCTGACGACGGCGTCGAAATAACTCGAAGAGGCACAGTCAAGGTTGATCCGCACACCATGATGACCAGCCGCCCTGGGGTGTTTGCAGCGGGCGATGCAGTGAGCGGCCCCTTGACAGTGGTTCATGCCATAGCCGGGGGTAAGCGCGCGGCAAACATGATTCATCGATACCTAAAAGACGGGGTTTGTTGCAGGTCCGAAAGCGAGTGGATGGATGACCTCATCACAGAAATCGAGAAAGACCGTGGCACATTGGTGACCGCGCGAGTGCCCGCGCGGGAAGCCACTCGAGCCACTCGATCGAAACTCGATATTCAAGAACGCATCTCGAGCTTTCGTGAGGTGGATTCTGGCTTGACACAGAGGAGTTCCGTGATTGAAGCAAGTCGCTGTCTAAGGTGTTTTCATTTGATATTGCTCGCGGCAAAAAGCCCACACTGAGCCCGCAATAACCGACGAGAGAAAAACTGTGAGGATCAAGACATGCCGGTTCTTTTCATCGACGGAATGGAAGTGAATGCTTCAGAGGGAATGACGATCCTGGAAGCAGCTCGGAGCGTGGGGATCTGGATTCCCACCCTTTGTTACTATCCGAAAATAAGTCCTTCCGACTCATGCCGAATGTGCGTCGTCGAAATAGAAGGCATCGATCGCCCTATGACGGCTTGCAACACTGTTGCGCAAGAGGGGATGATCGTCAGGACTGAGACGCCACGAATTCGGAAGATTCGAGAGGAAGTGATGAAGTTGGTCCTCATGGATCATCCGTTGGAATGCCCTGTATGCCCTGCAGCCGGCGAGTGCGAAATACAGTTCCTCACCCATCGCCTCGCGCTCAGCGAGCAAAGCTACGCGATGGAGAGGAAGACGTGGCCTGTCGTACGGAACTGGCCCATGATCCAGTACAATCCCAATCTTTGTATCACGTGCCTGAGGTGCGTGAAAGTCTGTCACGAAGTCATAGGGGCCAGCGCGCTTGCCCTACAAGACGTTGGCTACAACGCCAGGATAACAACGAAAGACGGCGGCGTCCTCAATTGTGAATTCTGCGGCGAGTGCGTCGAGGCGTGCCCGACCGGCGCCATGTCATACAAGGAATCCAAGGGATGGGTCCGTTCCTGGGAGTTGAGGAAAACCCCGACAATATGTCCCCTGTGTTCGGCAGGCTGTCGCCTTGAACTGAACGTGAAGGCAGGCAATATTTTTCGCGTCACCACCACCGAGCAATCGCATAACAACGGAACCCTTTGCGTGGGCGGTCGGTTCGCGTACGATCTTGTGCAGAGCCCTTCGCGTCTCACTGCGCCCTTGTTGAGACAGGACAGGGAGTTGCGTCCTGTGTTTTGGGATCAGGCAATCGGCCAAGCGGCTGCGACATTTAAACGCATAATAAACGAATCAGGACCAGATAGCATCGCGGGATTGGCGTCTCCTCGCCTTTCCAATGAGGATTGCTACGCGTTCCAAAAATTTTTTCGAACGGTAATAGGGACGAACAATATCGACAGCGAGGCGCGTTTCACTTTTCTCCGCGTCTTGCGCGCCCTGGAAGTAACCTATGGGCAGCCGGTTTTTTCTCGCTCGCTGGGAGACCTGCTGCGCGCTGATACGTTTGTAGTCGTGGGAACTGATCCGGTTCAAGAGACCCCGGCTGTCGGGTGGGAGATAAAGCTCGCCGCGCGCAAGTTCGACAAGAACGTCATCGTAATCAACCCATGTGAAACGAGCCTGGACAAATTTGCGCGCATGCGGCTTCGGATAAGACCTTACTCCGAGAGCGAGCTTATCCTCGGTCTCATGAAGGTAATACTCGATGAGGATCTCTGGGATCATAAATTTGTGAGAGACCGTACGGTCAATTTTCTCCCTATGAAAAACCTTGTCGATAAGGTACCCTATTCCGCGGTCCAGAGACGCACCGGCCTGACCCTAGAAACTCTCCAGGAGGCCGCTCGCCTTATCGCGCAAGCATCGAGCGTCGCCATCATCTTTGGCGGCGACGTGATACTTCACGAGGACGGCCTGCAATGCGTCATGAACATTATGAACCTCGCGTTTCTTACGGGAAACGTTGCTCGTCCTACAGGAGGCGTGTACCCTATCTTCGAGAAAGGGAACATGGTTGGCCTGGGAGACATGGGAGTGATGCCTGAGTACATGCCCGGCTATCAAGACCTCGCGGTGGCCCGACCCTTGTTCGAAAAAAAATGGGGCAAGAGTCTGCCTTATGCCCGTGGAAAAACGGCAAATGAAATCGTTGCAGGCATAGAAAATGGCGAAATCAGGGCGCTATATCTGGTGGGCGCTGACCCCATCACGGATTATCCCAATGCCGCCAGATGGGAGAGGGCCTTGAACAAATGTGAGTTCGTAGCGGCCCAGGACATATTTCTGTCGCCGTCGGCTAGCCTCGCCCACTGCGTCTTTCCAGCGTGCTCCTACGCTGAAAAGGAAGGGACTATGACCAACATCGAGCACCGGGTGCAGCGCATCCGTCAGGCAATCCCTCCTCTTGAACCCACAATGCCTGATTGGGGCATCCTAGAGGCGGTCGCCGGAGAAATGGGCTCGTCCATGGGATACTACCACGTCCAGGACGTGTTCCAAGAAATAACTGACACTATCCCTTTATATAAGGGACTGTCGTTTGAAACGCTGCCTGCAGATGGGGTGATTCTGGATCCGAAGCGTGTTCCGAGGCGTCGAGACCCCGAAAGAAGCCTTTTCTCGTTTGCTCCCGTCCGGACGCGAGAAGAGCCGGAGACCCTGGCCAAGGATTATCCTTTTGAACTTATGGTCACCAGCTCCATGTACCATTTCGGCTCGATGACGACGCGCTCTGCGAATATCCTCAAGCTAAGCCCCCACGGCTACGCGGAACTGAACAAGAAAGATGCACAAGAACATGGCCTCTCCGAAGGGGACGTGGTAAAAATAGAATCGCCAACCGGGTTCATCGAGACGCCGATTAGGATCGTCGACCGGTTCCCGCAAGGACTGATCCTTGTCCCGGTTCATTTCCCTCAATTGGGGGTGTACCGCCTTTTTGATGAAAATACGAACGTATGCCGAGTAAAGATCTTGAAGAAGGTTTCTGAATAGGGCGGCGTAATGCGGTCGCCGCAGAGTGCGTTCCGGTTTTTTTGGGCAACCTCGGTTGCCGCATAACGCGGTATCAACAAGTGACAGAACACATCACGCGCAACCACAGGTGAAAATGGATACCAGAGAAAAGACGACATCCTAGAACCGCCGCGAGTCAGGTGGAGGACTCTTGTGGACTTGCAATGCAATGTTGTTTGAGGCACGGTAGGAAAGGAGGCCAACAATATGTGTGCTGCGGAAACAAAACGGACAATCCTCGTGGTTGACGACGAGCAAATTGTCCACGAAAGCGTAAAAAGGATTTTAGAGCAAGAGGCGTACGAAGTACACAGCGCTATGAGAGTAGATCAAGCGTTGGATTTGCTCAAGCGATACTCCTATGATCTCGTACTTACCGATCTCATGATGCCTGACCGAAGCGGCATGGACGTCGTGGAGGCGATTGCTCGAGACCACCCCGACACGGGCGTGGTCATGTTCACTGGTTTTGCCACGGTGGATTCAGCGGTCCAGTCTATGAAGCTGGGCGCCCTGGATTACCTCCCCAAGCCGTTCACTCCGGATGAACTGTTGGAAACGTGCGCAAAGGCACTGGCCGCCATCGCCAAAAAGCGGTCTGATCGTGAACTGGAACGACTTTATGACAATGCGGAGAAGGCGCTCCGGTCAAGTCTTGACCTTCAAGAAGTCCTCAGGCTCATTTGTTCTAGTGTGGTAAACCTCTTCAAGCTGAAAGGCGCGTCAGTGCTGATACTCAGAAAAAAGGATCAAATTCTCGAACTTGCCTCGCATTATGGCTTGAGCGACGAGTATATCAACAAAGGAGTTCTGAGCAGCGACAAAAGCGTCGCTGAGCTGTTCGAGGGAGAGCAACCCATTCAGGTCCTTGAAAAGGATTTTGACAGCCGATTACAGTTTCCGGCTGAGGCACGCAAGGAAGGCATCGCCTCCATTTTGTCGATTCCTTTGAAGATAGACAAAACAATATTGGGCGCGCTTCGCATCTACACCAGCGAGCCGAGGACTTTCAGCCAGGATGAGATGGATTTTCTCCTCAAATTCGCGGACAAAGCCGCACGCGCTCTGGAAAATGCCATGGCATACGAAAATGTGCGAAAAGATATCGAGGGACTAAAAAAATACATCCCGACATCGGTGGCAAAAAATATGGCGCAGGAGACATAATTCCGTCCTGACAACGCAACGTTGTACTGCTCTTTTTTGTTCGTTAGAAATTCTATGAGATTCTGGAGAGGAGAACATGGATAACAAAAAGGCGAACATCCTGGTGCTCGACGATGAGAAAGTGGTTTTGGAAAGCGTTTCTCGCATCTTGGAAGAGGAGGGATACCGCGTCGTCACATGCCAACGAGGACAGGAAGCCATGGAAGCGCTGAAAAAAGAACGCTTCGACATCCTTATCACGGATTTGAAGATGCCGGGAATGGATGGACTGCAAGCCATGGAAACGCTTCTCGGGATCGATCCCGATCTGTCCGTCATCATGTTCACCGCCTATTCCACTGTCGATTCAGCGGTGAAAGCCATGAAAATGGGAGCGGTAGATTACATCCGGAAGCCGTTCACCCCGGATCAGCTCTCCGAGCTGGTAGCCAAAGTCATGGCGGAGAGAAAAGAACGCTTCGAAAAACGGTATCGGGAAGATACGTTTGCAGAAGTCATTGACGCCATCAGCTCCACGCTCAATCTGCGAGATGTGCTCGACCTCATCGTGCAGGGCGTGGTCAAGGTAATGAAGGTGAAGGGAAGCACGTTGAGCCTCCTGGACAAGAATCGTGAGAAACTCAAAATCTTTGCGTATCACGGGCTCAGCAAGCAATACGTGGACAAAGGGCCTCTGGAGATCTCCAAAAGCCTCTCCGACACTGTGCTCAGCGGGAAGCTTGTGTGGATCGAGAATGCGACCTCAGACCCACGAGTCCAATATCCCAAGGAAGCAATGCGGGAAGGAGTGGCGTCGATCTTGAGCGTACCGCTCATCGTACGAAATAAAGTGATTGGCGCGTTGCGCGTCTATACCTCGGAACCCCGCTCTTTCACCGAAGACGAGACCAAGTTTCTCTACAGCTTTGCTGAGCAAGTGGCGCTGGCAATAGAAAACGCCAAATCGTATCAGGATGTAAAAGAAGAATTTGAAACTATGCGCGACGACCTGTGGGATTATTTCGATAAGACAGGCTGGGTGTAAACATTTTCTCGAGGATTCAGGTAGTGAGCGACGCCGCCGGATCTCGATCATTCTCTCTTGATGGAGACTGCCATCAAAAAAAGTTGTATTGACGTATCCTGGAGGGTTTGGAAGCGTCTCCAGACCCTGAAAAGGCATGAGTAATTCGTTCATAAGCAAGCAACCGCGTCCGATGCCGCGAGGGAATGTGCCATGCCAGGCAGTATGGAAGACAAAACATATTCTGGAGAAAGGCTGGCCTTCAATCCTACCACGTCTTCGTATCCCACTGAAGGCGCGAACCAAGACGGCGGGTCGCAAAAGGACAGGGGCGGCGACGCAGAACGGATGGCCATCATCGATGACCTCATTGCACGTCAGATCGCTCCAAAAGCCAGATTGTTCGCCTCCCTCAAGAATAGAATCCTTGTGAGCACTCTTTTGGTTGTCATCGGCGCTGTCGTGGTCATGGGCGTCGTGCTGCAGCTCACAATCTTTCCTAAGCTGCGCGGGGACGCCAATATCATCACCAATCTCAAGGCCCTCCATTTTGGGGCGAGCGTCGCCATCATCGTGCTAAGCTGGTTGTTTATTGAACGGATCTCGAAGACCATTGCGTCGCCGCTGCTGGAATTGACCAAACGAGCCGATGAAATCAGCAGGGGCGCGGGGCCATGCGCATCGGCCGTGAGCGCCAAACCATGGCCTCCAGAGGGGCCAGAACAAAGCGAAACCCTAGAAGAACTTGGCCAGGATGAAATAGAGAGACTTACAAGATCGTTCGATCGCATGCTGGCTCATCTCAAAGCCTCAGAAACTATGCTCCGAGAATCCGAAGAAAAATATCGCTTTCTCTTCGATAATGGACCATCCCCGATATTTGTCATTGACGCTGAAACCCTCCAGATCCTCGACCTGAACGCACGGGCCGAGGAGGAATATCAGTTTACGAGGGATGAATTCCTGAGCATGACATTCTCGGATCTGGGTATGCAAAGCAACAAGGCAGACACGGATGCGCAGATCCGCAAACTCCTCACCTCCGACCATGATACGCCCATGCCCGTGATTCAGCACAAGAGGAAAGACGGATCGATGTTCATGGTAAATTTCCATGCGCGCATGACCCGTTTCCGAGACCGGCCAGCGATAATCGCCGCGGTCTGGGACGTCACGGAAACTCTGGAAAAGCATGCCAAATTGATCCAAGCGGGCAAAATGGCTACCCTCGGTGAAATGGCTACCGGCATCGCCCATGAATTGAATCAACCGCTTGACGTCATCATGCTCGGGTGCGATTTCATTGGAAAGCGCTTGAAGAGAGGGCATGCGATCAATGTCGAAGACCTCCAATACGTCACGGAGGAAATCAGCGCCAGCGTCCAAAGAGCTTCCAAGATTATTAACCACTTGCGGCAATTTGGTCGTAAAACTGACGCGGCGATGAACCCAGTGGATATACGTGAGGCCATAACCAACGTGTTCGGTCTCGTAGGAAGACAGCTCGCCGCGAGGGGCATTGAGTGGGAGCTGGACTTCCCGGAAAATGCGCCAAAGATCATGGGAGACCTCAACCGGTTGGAACAGGTCTTCATCAACCTCGTGCTCAATGCGAGAGATGCGATGGTATCGTCTAGAGAGCCGCTCTCAGAAGCCGGTAATCAGAAGCCGAAGCGTATCACCATAAAATTGTTCACTGAGGCGGATCGGTTGGTCGTCATCGTTTCGGATACGGGGCCGGGCATCCCCGAAAATCTCCTCGAGAAGGTCTTCGACCCCTTTTTCACGACCAAGAAACCCGGCGAAGGCACAGGCCTCGGACTCTCTATCACCTATGGAATCGTAAAAGACCATAAGGGGGCAGTAGAGGTCGATTCCGCTCCAGGAAAAGGCGCAACGTTTAAACTGACATTCCCCATAGTTTCAACGGAGATCCCTGATGACAAAGATCCTTCTCGTGGATGACGAAGTAAGCATCCTCAACATGATGAAAATGACCTTGCAGGTAGATGGATACGAGGTCTTGACCGCGACAAACGGCGCTGAGGCCCTAAAGATATTTCACAGCGAAGGCCCAGACGTCGTGCTGCTGGACGTGAGAATGCCGGGAATGAACGGCATCGAAGTCCTCGCTCGCATCAAAGAAATGAACCCGGATGCAGAAGTGATCATCATCTCCGGCCATGGGGACATGGACATGGCCGTGGAATGCCTCCGGAAAGAGGCTTCCAATTTCCTCACCAAACCCGTCTCGGATGAACTCCTGACCCTGTCCATAAAACGATCGCTGGAAAAGGTCGCGCTCAAGAAGAAGCTCAAACAGTACACGAGGAATCTTGAAACCCTTGTACGTGAAGCGAACCTGGAATTGGAGCGCGCCTACCAATTTCGAGAAAATATTATCGAAAATTCTCCTGATGCGATTGTATGCATCCGCAAGGGCGGGGAAATCATTATCTTCAATTCTGCCGCAGAAAAGCTCACAGGGTATAAAAAGGAAGAAGTGATCGGCAAGATGAACATAGTAAATCTGTATCCGCCCGGAGGTGCTCGAAAGATTATGAAGGACCTCAAATCCCCTGATTACGGCGGTAAAGACGTTCTCCAGAAAAGGCAAGTAACGCTCATAGATAAAAATGGCCAGGAAATACCGGTGTCCATCTCTGCCGCAATTCTCTACGAAAACGGGATCGAGGCCGGATCAGTGGGGATATTTACCGACCTTAGAGAGAAGCTGAAACTTGAAAAGCAATTGCTTCGCTCGGAAAAACTCTCTTCCCTCGGCAAGTTATCGGCAGGCATAGCCCATGAGATCAACCAGCCTCTTACCGGCGTGCTCACGTTTGCGCATCTCCTGCTCAAGAAATTCCAACATGATGAGCAAACCAGGAAAGACCTGGAGATCATCGTCCGGGAGACCACCAGGATTCGCGGCATCGTTCAGGGCATCCTCGATTTCGCCCGTGAAATGCCCATGCAGAAAAAGCCTCGAATCGTTCATGAAATATTGGATCAAACGCTCCAAATTATCATACATCAGCAGCGATTTTTCGGCATAACCTTGGTAAAGGACTATGCGCCAAACATGGCCCCCATCGTGGTGGATTCGAACCTTATGGAGCAAGTCTTCATGAACATCATCCTCAACGCTCTGGATGCCATGCACGGCTCAGGAACGTTGACTATCCGAACTCGCGATTTGACAGATAGCGTCGAGATCGATTTTCAAGACACTGGCGTCGGTATGCCGGAGGATATGGTGGACAAAATCTTCGACCCATTTTTTACTACAAAGGATTCCACCGAAGGCATGGGGATGGGGTTAGGACTCGCGGTAAGCTACGGCATCGTGAAGAATCACAACGGCGATATAGCAGTGGCAACCAAGGAAGGTCAAGGAACCACCTTCACGATCCGCCTCCCTAGAGAGACGACGTGACGCTGACGTCGCCGCTGGAAAAGACTTGCATGCAACGTTGACGCCCGCAACCCTTTTGGGTAGAGTAATGACACGCGCCCGTAGCTCAGGTGGATAGAGCGCAACACTCCGGATGTTGAGGTCGGACGTTCGAGTCGTCTCGGGCGCACCATAAAATCAAATGGTGAGGGATCCGTTATCACCCGCTCTTGGGGCATGGATAATGCCGGGATAACCTGAGTGCGGGAACGGTGTTACCGATGTCCGCCGCCATCTCCTCCCTGAAGGCAGCCGCTGGTCTCAATTAGGACGCGGAGTCGTGAACAAAGCCCCTCGGCATGCGCGGTATGATCTCCGTCGAATGTCTATCCGTTCCAATGCGCTCACGCCACGCCATCAAGCAACTTAAAAGTTCAGCATTAACGGCAACGCATCATCACATCGTGCGCCATTCCCAAACCGGCCATAAATGGTTGATGAAGATCAAGCTGTCCGCGGCGACATTATGGCAAACGTTTTCGAGGGCGGCGTGATTAGCCTCGTCGCCGGCGACTCAC
>JBMFOE010000073.1:0-11246 GCA_049969795.1 Desulfomonilaceae bacterium | reverse complement strand
GCTGGGCATACCGTCTCCAACGCTGGTGACATGTCTAAGAGGACTCTCTTCCACGTATCCAAGCTTGATTCGTGTTGAGATCGTCAAGGATTTGGACAACATATTCCTGGAGCCAAATCATGACCCGACAAGTGTCCTGGCCGAGATCGCTGAGTAATTATTGCTGCCAAGGGGTTTCTCGTCATCAACATTTCGGACTTCGTACGGAGTGGTTGCAACTTTACCTTTGTTCGCCGAATGACTGGCGTGTCCAGGGGGCGCTGGGCAGTCGGCAAGTTCAATCATTGGATGTGTGGTTGAAGACGACAGGGATAGTCACCCCGCAAGGTCGTGAGACTCGGCTGTGCGACCTGTTTCGTGAAAAGGGCGTCGCCGACCTTCAGACCTGGGAATTAGTATGGGTAAACGTCGTATTCAACTTTCCCACTGCGATGTGGTACGTCACCGAACTCGGTCTAGGACAGTGGAGTGCGACGCACATGCGCCAGCTCCTTCACGCAAGATGTCCGCATTTGTCTCCTCGGACGATCACAAACGCGGTTCTGGAACTGGTGGGACTCTTCCAGCACACGCCAATCGGCGGCGTACTGAATCAGGGCGCAGTAGATATCGCGGCGCGTCCAAGGATGGTGACGCGGGAAGGTCTGCAGGATCCGTCCCTGTCGGCGTTAACGCATTCATTTATTACGCTGTTCCACCGTCAAGAGACCGATGCTCTGAGCGTGGATGAGCCTCTGCCCTGGCCATGGATCGTCTTCGGTTGCGCCAAGAGTCGCGTCATTGAAAGAACAGTTATGGAATACCCCCGCTTACTCGCGATCGACGCCAAAAATTCCGTCATCCGGCTGAACTTACAGGAGGCCTCACATGTGGGTATATGCTGATTATCTGGAGGTCAAGCAGGACTTTATACCAATCTTTTCCGAGGAAATGGACCGCGAACAGCCATCGAGTTGGAAGACATTCATTCCTCATCAAGGGCTTGTGGAACTACTGAACAAGCTCATTAAGGCGTTCGAGAGAGGGAGCAACGCGGACAAACGCTCACTTTGGGTCCACGGCGCATATGGCACAGGAAAAACCTTTGCCGCTTTTGTAGTCAAGCATCTCCTGGAAGATCCGCTGCCTGATGTGCGAGAATATTTTTCTCACCCTCTCCTGAAACAATACGAAAAAAGGTTCACGAGCCTGCGGGAAGCAGGAGACTATCTGGTTGTGTACAAGTCTGGGTCCGCTTCCGTCAGTTCAACGCTGAGACTGATTGCTGAGGTGCAGCGAGCCATAAAGAGTGCCCTCGAGATGCGCGGACTGCAGCGGGGCGCGCCAGAGACGTTGCTGGAGAGCGTATTGGACAAATTGGAAAAGCCAGAGAGTTCGTTCAATTGGTCCAAGGCGTTCCAGAATCACAGAGAGAAGTTCCCTGAATTTGCATCGCCCGATGAAGTGATTGAAAGGCTCAAGAAAGGGTCGCCAGAACTCCTTGTCCTCGTTGCCGACGTCCTTGAAAAGGAAGGGCTTATCCTTGCCGACAACACGGAACACACCAAGCAGTGGATCAAGCACATTATTCAGTCGAATCGGTTAAGGGGCGTGGTATTCATCTGGGACGAATTTACCGACTTCTTCAGCGTTAATACTGCCCTGTCGGATTTCCAAGAACTGGCCCATCTCTCCAGCGAGACGCCTTTCTACTTCATACTGGTAACCCATAGAACGCCAGAGCAATTTAAGACAATCAAGCCCGACGATATGCGGAAGATTGCCGAGCGATTCGTAGATGTGCACCTGCTGCTCGAGCCCGTGACCGCTTATCGCCTCATTGGTCACGCCCTGAGAGTGAAGCAGGAACGGCGTGAGGACTGGGAACGTCTCAAGAACAACCTGTGGAGCGATGTCGAACACATTGTCCAACCGCTGCTCATGGACAACCAACCGGATGTATTCAAGGACTTGACGCCCATACACCCGTATTCTGGCTGGATACTGACAAAGATCGCCAGCCAGTTTTCATCGAGCCAGAGGACGCTTTTCAGGTTCTTAAAAGGGGAAGAAAAAAACTCAGTGGCCACATTTCTCGCGGAATATCCTAAGGAAGCCTGGCGGTGGCTCACGCCGGACAAGTTGTGGGACTATTTCTTTGAGGAACAACCTACTGAATTTGCCCAGACAGCCCAGGATATCATCAATCATTGCAGATCCCGGTGGGATCAAATTGACAATGAAATAGAAGGGATAGTCTTCAAAATCGTCATGCTTCTTACTGTTCTATGGCGCGAGACCTCGAGCTTGCGACCTGACGATCTGAACATCAAAAAAATGGTCTGGGGTTGCATGAAACAGCAAGAAGTGGTCGAGCTCCTCAACAAACTCTGCGAAAAAGGAATACTCAATGCGCTCCCCTTGGGCGGCGATGGCCTCCATGAATACGTGATCCCTCTCATCCAGTTCGACAAGAAAAAAGTTAAGGAAATCGAGGAGGACTTCAGACGCGAACATCCGTTTGAAAGCTTCGCCTATTACTCTCCCGTACGAGAGAGCGGAGACCTCGGTCGCGCAGTACAGGAGGCGTTTTCTCCAGACGAGCTGCTAGCCAACAGGCAGGTCAGGGGCGTATGTTCAGCGAAACATCTCGATCGAAAACAGGACAGCGTGATCCCGGCGCTGCAAGCATACCAATTAGGTACGGTGATAGTCGTGCCTTCGTGCGAGGAGGACATACCCCTTTCGGAAACAATATGCAGGAAACTCTCCGGAAACCATCCGAATACTGCCTTCCTGGTCATTCACAAACCTTTTACCGAAAGAGACTATGAACAGTGGGTTCAAAACTCTGTGCAAAGCCTTTATTGCAACGAGAACAACGACTCCAAAAACGCGCAATATTACGGGAACAAGGCAGCCGCTCTTGTAAAAGAGTGGACCCTGGAGGCAAAGAGCTGTCAAATGACAGTATGTTTTCAGGGAACTGAAACTCGAGCAGTAGGAAATGCAGGATACATGCAGAGTCTCCGGGAGATAACAGATCAAATCTTCCCAAAGTCGCCGGAACACATTTCCAGTTTGCAGACGCTGTACAAATTGAATCAGGTGAACAAGGTTGCCGCTCAGATAGGGTTGGGCGCCGCCGCGAAAACGACAAAACAGTATGAGGAGCTCAAGGCGCGGCTGGAAGATTTTGAGGCTTGTCCAGAAAGCGGCAGCCAGGTCGCAACCATCCTGCACGAGATGTGCGAAGCAGTGGCTTCGACGGCCGCGCCGGGAGGAAGCCTCGTACTCTCCGAGGCGTGGGCCACGCTGCAGCAACCGCCGTTCGGGCTCTATCCAAGCTTGATAGGCGCCGCCCTCTTCGCCTTCTCTCTCAAGAAATATAGCCGCAATCATTACTGGTGGGACGGTGTGAACAGTTTACAGCTCACCCAGGAAAGGCTCGTTGATCTCGTGCTGCACGTCGTCAAGAACGGGCAGCGGGCTTCTGTCTATGAGATCAGAAGCATGTCCAAGGATGATGAGACGATCTGTTCCAAGGTGAGAGAAATATTCGGGCTCCCGCTCGCCAAAACGGAATTTCTCGACGATGCGAGAAAGGCCATGAGAGAATTGCTCTCAAGCGTCGGCGCCCCCTTGTGGGCGGTTCAATACGCGCCGCCGCCTGACCACGCAGGACGAGACCTTTTAGAAAGGGTCTTGCCCCAACTTGACAAATTTCTTCTGGTCGGCACTTCGCATGATCGCGGTTGGACCGATGATGACTCCAAAAAGCTCGCAGAGACGCTCCAAGAAGCTGCTACGGCGCTCAAAGAATTTTGCGGTGAAGGCAATTACCAAAAGGGCATTCGGGGGTTTCTCTGTGAGTGCGAGCCAAGTCTTCCGAGTCTGTTGGAACAACTAGGCGCATCATACGACGACATTTTAGGCGGCTTGCGAAGAGTCATGAACGAGGAGTGTTGGCTATGGCAACGAGAGGAAGTGTTGGCGCAGCTCCCCTCGATAATCCAGGAATGTCGGTTTGTCTATGCCATAAGATATCTCTGTGGGGCGCGTGGATTCCATACACCCCAGGACGCAGTTGCCCACGTCAAGGATGAATGGCTGACCAGAACCTCCACGTTGCCCCTGTTCGTTTATGGGGCGCTTGACGGAGAAGTAGGGGGTATTTTTCGTCAGTTGGATGAGCTGTGGCCAAATTTTTCCATCCACGCCCATGACCTTGAGATGCTTGTTGACAGAATGGTTCAGCACAAAGAGGCAATCAGACAGGCCGTATCGGGCAGGGCGATAGAAGCCCTAAAAGAATGGACAAGATTGCATACAGGAATCGACCTGGGGATGGAAGACGCTCGTCTCTTACTCGATGTTGTCGCCGCCAATCCGCGCATTGATGATCCTGATCTTTTTCGACAAAAAGTTGCGACATGGTATGAAGAGCTGCGCAGCCGCAAGCTCTGTGAATCCCTCAAAGATGCATGGAAAACCATAACGGGCACAGATTCGCCTTCTGATTGGAGCGAATCCAGAATGACGCCTGTCAAATGGATGGTCGAAGGATCTGAGTTCCGAACAACGGTGGATGTAGCTGAGAACCCACAAAAATATGCCCTCCAAGAGGTCGAAAAGGCGCTCAAATGGCTCCAGGAAAATGAGGGAATTCTTTCAGAGCTGAGCGATCAAGCGGGCAGCGATAGCGCGTTTCTGCGAAACGTGGCGTTCGAATTTGCCGAGTTTGTCACCGACGACAAGATCCAGGGTCTCAAGGGCTACATTAAGGAGAAATTGGCTTGTCCTGTGCATCAATGGCCTGATCACGTTGGCGCAATAAAGGATTTGGCAATGCAGTGGCTGACTGGCAATTATCAGACTGACGGGTTCCACAAGATTTCCACCCTCATCGAGTCCTGGCCGGCTGAAAAGACGCGCATCGTACTGAAAGAATTGGTGAAAGACCCCTCAGTGGGCATGCGACTCCTTGCGATGACTGCCAAGGAATGGGGGCGCTCACTTTGACGTCAAGAGATCTAGACCGAGTCGGCAGCCGCATAAGGGAAGAAAGGGATCATCCGTCTCGTTTTCCTGCGCGTTTCATCCTGGTGAGCGGCGCCGATGCGTGGGCTGCCTTGATACCGTTTCTCAAAGCGGAACTGCCTGTATTCGAGCGTTTGTCGGCAAGGTGCTCCGCCCCTGATGTGTGGCCACAATTGTATGACGAAGATTTGCGGACTCTCGTATCGCAGCATCGGGGACAGCAATGCTGGATTGCGCCGCTCGGAGAAATCCTGAGATTTTTCCCTCACAGAGCCGATATAATTGGAGCGCTTGCTGAACTCGAATGCAACGATACTACCCGTCTATTCATTCCGCTTCTTGAAGTGGATCACATCTTTGAATCAGCCATCAACAAACTGAACCGATACCGGAGTCATGAACTACCCCAGCCTTTGCATGTAACCGGCAGCAGCGCCATATCGGTGGAAGTGACGAGCTTTCGCGCGGCGGACCCACACGGCTATCAAATCGATGGCGTTCGAGCCTACCTTGAACATTGGGAACAAGGAGGAAGCGAGCGGATCTCCCTGGTCACGAGAACCCCCATCGCTCCTGTGAACATTGCAGGGAGATTTCACCTTCGGGTTTTTTCGGGCCCATTCGATTATCTCTCCTCCAAACGCCAGTTACCCGCCGGCTGCCAACCGCAATGGGGACTTGAAGACCAGTGGCTTTGGCTCATCGGAAAGTGGCGGGAAGGGGAGAGCTTTACCTCCCTAGTTCAGCGTCTGTTGGGCCTCACAATATGCGATTCAAAGGGGCTCCTCAGGTCCTGGAACGATTGGTCGCCGAATCATCAGTGGCTTGGCTGGTTGTGGTCGAAATGCACGTGTAGGGAGGACACGTACCTGGGCCTTGCCGTGAAAGATTCGGATTCCGCGACGACCCTCGTTGACGACTTAATTCAAGCTGGATTTGATGCCGTCGAAGACGACGAAATGCTTGCCCAAAGAAGACAACTGCTCAAGAGTGTAGGCCCAATCAACTATCCTGATACCTTCTGGCCCAGGTGGCAATCCCTGCGCTCATCGATCGATAAGTTAAAGCTGTTGGTCGGAGCGACAAAAGCAGAGAAACTGGAAATCGCAAAATTGACGCGTGTTTTGGTGGAGTCGCGGCAAAATCAAGACGACTGGTTGCCGTATCTGGCGTCTATTTTCCCTGAGCTGTACTATTATCTCACGGAATTTCCCTTTGATGACGATTCATTGATCGAATACTTCGCCCTGTACAATCGAAGCAAAATACTGGATGATGCGCCGCCTGAATTGTTGGAGCTGGCGCGTCGGTTTGCCATCGAGCACTTCCTTTGGAAATTCCCCACACGAGAGAGTGAGCTTGAACACTTGCGAGGGCCAACGGTAAAGGTCCTGTGGATAGACGGTCTAGGGTTGGAATGGGCTGGCTTAATAAGGCAGAAACTCTCGGATCAGAGCGGCATGCTCGTGGAGCTAAAAGTCGGTCGCGCGGCCCTCCCCACTATCACGGCCTGTAATTTGGAACGAGGCCGTGACAATGAAGTCAACCATGGGCTCGATCAGATCGCCCATGCCTATGATTACTCGTACCCAGACACTTTGCTTAAAGAAATTGATGTTGTCACAGAGATAGTAGGCGCCATTCTTGACTTGCTGGATAAACATTCACGGGTCGTTGTCACCTCTGACCACGGTCTCAGCCGTTCGGTCTTGCACAAGACCCGGGATTCACAGGAAACGCCTCAGGGCTGCCAAGTGCAGAGGTGGGGAAGGTATGCCGAGATGCAGAATAATGCGACCCCTGATGAGCGAGCGCTCGCCGGTTGTCTTGTTGACAATGGCCGCGTCATCCTTGCCCACCATGGCCGGTTTGCAGGCGGGTGGGGGCCCGCAAAAGAAATACACGGCGGCGCAACATTGGAAGAGGCCTTGGTGCCCATCTTCGTGATAACCCGAAGACACACGCAAGCCGCCCAGATGCCTCTTGATCCATCATCAATCCAACTGCTTTCTGAGACGGTTCGTCTCGACGTGAAAGGAGCAGGCTTGCTAAAAATAAGAATACCGAGGCCCCTGGAAAAACTCGACCTGCGAATTGGGACCGCTCCCGTTAAAGGAGGGCGAATTTCAGAGTCCGAATGGCACTTTGAGGTTCGAGGATTACAGCCAGGCAATGTTCGTGCAGTGTTGGAGACCGAAGGAACAAGATTATGCGAGATCTCCTTCACGGCTATTCGAGGAATGACTGAAAAGGATCTTGGCATCTAGAAGGAGCGTTGTGTGGGAGCGCCGGCAGTAAGTCACGGGTACATCGAAAAACTCAGGTCTTTGTTTCCTGAGCAACTAGTATATAAAAGTCCGAGTAAAAACAAATTCTTGAATGCCCTTGGGATTCCCTCATACCTCCGAGATTGGCTCTTAATGAAGTTTGCTGACAGGAACACGGGGGATGTGGACGTCGAGCAGGTTTCTGAATACGTGAACAGAGTTATCCCGCGACGCGAGCAGTGGGAATCCTTGAAAACCGCTATGATCAGGGAAGGGGCGTCCATTCGCTTGTTGGCAAAGTTGCGGGTCGAGATAGACGTTAGGACGGGAGAAGCCCTTTTCCAGTTGCCGGACCTGGGGTTTCCTGCAAGAAAATATGAAGCCGTGATAACGCAGAAGCTTCTCCGCGACAAGCGCGACGCGTTGGTCGCCTCCACTGAAACCTGGGGGGTCATTGAATTAAGCTGGGATCGTCGAGAAATTACTGGTCTGAAAGAAGAGGGAAGAGTCTTTATGACTGACTTCATCCCGTTTCGTCCATACCAGGTTGACTTGCAATATTTCAAAGAAGTGAGAGCGGAGTTCAGCACAGACGAGTGGGTTGATATAGTTGTTGCGGCGATGGACTATCGGCCAGAAGGGGTTGGCGCGCAAGAGAACAAACTCACCATCGTTTCTCGGTTGCTTCCATTTGTGGAGAAGCGCCTAAACCTCATTGAATTAGCTCCCAAAGGCACGGGGAAGTCCTACGTTTTTTCTCAGATCAGCAAGTATGGTTGGTTGGTCAGCGGGGGCAGCATCACGCGCGCTCGCTTGTTCTACGACGTCAGTCGAAAAGCCATTGGACTAGTGAGTCGCTACGACTACGTGGCCCTTGACGAGATCCAGAGCATCGCGTTTCCTGACGAAGAGGAGGTTCGCGGCGCGCTGAAAGGGTATCTCGAGAGCGGGGAATATCGCGTGGGCGATTACAGGGGTGTGGGTGATTCGGGCTTCGTGCTCCTCGGAAACATAAGCGACTATTTGATGGATGAAAACAAGAACATGTTCCGAGAGCTGCCTGCAATCTTCCAGGAGTCGGCCCTTCTGGACCGCTTTCACGGCTTCATCAAGGGTTGGAATATCCCTCGGATGAGAGAGAATATGAAAGCCGAAGGGTGGGGCTTAAACGTTGAGTATTTCTCCGAGATTATGCACGAGCTGCGAAGCGATCTGAAGTATCGCAGCATAGTTGATGATCTCCTCGCTGTCCCGAGGGGCGCTGATACCCGGGACACCGAGGCTGTGAAGCGATTGGCTACAGGCTTCATGAAAATCCTTTTCCCTCACGTGGCCTCGGCAGGGGGTGTCGATATGGAATCATTCCAAAGATATTGCCTCCGACCAGCGCTTGAGATGAGAGCCGCCATACGAAAACAGCTCCACATCCTCGACCCGGAATATCCCGAAGCCATCCCGGACATACAATGCGCCCAGGAAACAACGAGCTCACTCGTTTAGTTCCCAAATTCCCTTGGGCGAATTCTTCTTGAGGAGACCTTTCTTAACCATCTCGTTTCGGGCCCATTTTACTGTATTCCACCAGACATAATCCCCCCGGCCATCATTGAGTCTCTCCTTGTCGCGAGGGGTGAAAAGGTGCTCCCTATTTTTCTTGATCCAATCTCGGACAAACCGCGCCTCAGCTCTGCCGTTTCTCGCTTTCAGAGCTTCGATGATGAGCGGGATGTATTCGGCCTGGCTGGTCTTAGCGCCTCTGCGGTACGTGGCTCGTTTCCACGGCCGACCGACTCGGGAACCAGACTTTTTTTGAGGAATAACTCTTTCTGTTTTTGTGCAAAGAGCGCCAAGCTTTTCCCTTATGTCAGTCAACCGGCGCACGGCTTCCTCTTTGACCGCTACTTCCCTTTCAAGCGTGTTCTTAAGCTCTATGAATGTGGCTGGTACGCTGTCCCCTCTCTTTTCCCATGACTGTATCATGCTCAGGATGTCCTCGAGCTGGCGTCTTTTTGCGGAGAGCTCATCACTCGGAGCAGCGGCCACAGACAACTCGTCGATGGACATTTCCAGCGCTTCAAGGAGTCTCTCCGCCTCTCCGCTCACCTTCTGAAAAGTAGCCATGGAACTGGTCTTATCCATAGTCATTACTCCTACGAATGGTCTCGCATATTTTCAGTTCACCAAAAACTTTTCAGTGTTATTTCATCCGCATACCAGCTCGGCATTCCTCAATGATCGGCAATGGCAGAGGCCGCATCGCGACCTGTTTCCATGTTGGTTAATTATGGCTCCTACAAGATGTCTTATTATAGCAAACGTGAGCGCCAATTCGCAAAGCTGATCAACAGATAGCCCACAACAAAAAAGAGCCAACCCGTGAGACCCAGCGAAAAAAAAACGGCTTTGTGGATGCGGTTGAGCAAATAGACAGGTCTGGTCCTTACGCTGTTGCCCGAAATTTGTGTCTGACTGAGGTCCGCACCGCAAAATTCATGAGCAGCGCCGAAAATCCCTGTGAAAGCCTCGACAAGTCAACATTTGCCATTACAAGGACGCGGAGGCTCGAACGAATCGAGAGGGAGCGACTGAAGAGTCTTTTTTTCTGCGGGCCAAGATTTCTCGCTTTGCTCGAAATGACAGAGCCAAAAACGACCGAAATAACGACCTTCTCATCGGTGGGCGATTAGTTATGAGGAGCTGCCTACGACCGAAAACGTTGCCCGCTCCATAGAACAAGAATGATGTGACTTCTTGCCATACCGCGTTAATTCATATTTAATAGGACTTGTGGCCGCGCGAAATACTAGAAGGTACTGAGATGACGAATGCCGAAGAACTAAGCCCTGATCCTAGACACCCGAATTCGCCTCTCACTGAAGTGGTTTTTGAAATGCGGTTCCCAGGTGAGACGGCGGTCGAATGCAAACGCCATGAGATCCAGAGCAAGATCAGGTCGGACTATCCTCACCTGCTTGTCCCCGCGGCAAGAAACGGCATACATCTGGCGCTAGAACCGTACCGCTTCGAACGAGAAGACCATTCCGCGGGCGTGATGATCGCTCTGAACCGTTTTTCCTATTATTCTCGGGCTTATCCGGGCTTTACATCTTTTAAGAACGAATGTCTGCGGCTCATATCGGTGTTCCACAGCGTTGTCACAATAGAAAGACTCAACAGGGTAGGGTTGCGCCATATCAATATTATACCCTTTGTGAGAAACGACGATGTATTGCCCTTAAAACACTTTCTTGCGTTTGCCGAGCCGATGGAAACTTTTTTTGGCTCTGAACTGGAATATGTGGCGAACCATGTCGTGTTCCCCTTGAAAAACGGCAACATGACTGTCCGGCTAGAGGTCGTCAAGGATGCCAGCAGGAACCAGGAAGCGATCTTGCTCGACCTCGACCATGCAAGGACCAAGGACTTGACCCTGCATGAGATAGAGGGCTACCTGGAGGTCGCTCACAGGGCGTCGTCTGATCAGTTCAAGCGCATCATTACGCCGCGCTACTACGAATATATCTGTGGAAAAGAGGTCTGAAAATGGGTGAAGCAGCGCGTACACTACCTCTCGATCTCGATTATACCGGTTCTCTAAATTACTGTCGGAATGGAGCAAGTTTTTATGTTGTCTTCATTCCGATCGATGAGCCATCGGAGACCGAGTGTGAGTCGGTCAATGAGTTCATCGAAGGTTTTGGCATAGAATCCCGAGAACCATTGCGCTTTCAGAATGAGCCACAAGCGTTCAATGGGGTTGAGATCTGGTGAATAAGGCGGAAGAAAGATCGGCTCAAACCTTCCCCAGTTGAGAGATTTGCTCTTGTGCCACGAAGCATTGTCCATGATAAGTATGTTCCGAGGGCGTTTCAACTCGATGTCTTGATTTGCATGATCGAGGAAAATCTGGAAGACTTCCGTATCGCAATGACTGACTTCCAGTGCATAGAATTCGCCCTC
>JBMFOE010000072.1:0-11705 GCA_049969795.1 Desulfomonilaceae bacterium | reverse complement strand
CATGCCGGACTCGATCCGGCGCCCAGGAAACTCTTCATGGATTCTCTTTTACGTGGGAATGACATGTAGCGGCTCAACAGCGCAATTCGCGATCATTTTCAAGAACGGCAAGAAAAGCGAAGCTCCCGCGGCGGCGTCCGTCATTGTCGCCGCGGGAGCTTGCTCCTACTGCATGGTCTTATCAGCGACCTTTTCGCTCTGGTCGTTGACGATGGCTTTTCACAACCGTTGTGTAGGCTATGGAGGCTATGACGCCCTTAGCGCTCGTCGATGATGCGCTTTGCCTTTCCTATGCTCCTCTCGATGGATTCTGGGGCCAGAATGGTCACCGGTACGTTGATGCCTATCACCTGGTGGATGCGGCCCGAGATCTTTTTCGCGAGCTCTTCGACCTTTTCCGCGCCTGCCTGATATACAGCCGGTTTCACCTCTGTTTCCACCATGATGTGGTCGATGTAGCCCTTTTTCCGCAAACGAATTTGATACAGCGGCTCGACTTCCTCGAACTCCATCAGAACCGATTCTATCTGCGAGGGAAACACGTTGACGCCGCTGATAATCATCATGTCGTCAGACCTTCCGAGGATCTTATCCATGGTGATGAGGGTACGGCCGCAGTCACATTTTTCACGTCTCAGGGTGCAGATATCGCGAGTGCGATAGCGAATCATCGGCATGGCCCGTCGCTGGAGGGATGTGAAGACGAGTTCCCCTTCCTGCCCCAGATCCAAGGGTTCCAGCGTACCGGGATCCACGATTTCAGGATACACGTGGTCTTCGTTCACATGAATTTTGTAGTGCTCGCAGGTGAAAGACACGCCCGGGCCCATAAGCTCCGTAAGTCCATAGTGCTCGTACGCATGGATCCCGCTCCGGGCCTCGATTTCGTTTCTCATCTCGATCGTCCAGGGCTCCGCCCCAAAGTGCCCAGTTCTGAGCGCAGTCTTCTTGAGGTCAACGCCCATCCTCTCCGCCTTCTCGATGATCGTGAGGCAATAAGACGGCGTGCAGAACAGCGCGGTCGTCCCGAAATCCTGAATGAGCATGATCTGGCGCTCGGTCATACCGCTGCCCGATGGAACGACTGCGCACCCGATTTTCATTGCCCCCTGAAGAAAGCCCAAGCCGCCGGTGAAAAGCCCCATGCCATACGCATTTTGGGCGATGCTTTCCGGTCTGACCTCCTGGGCCCACAAGCCTCGTGCCATGCACTCGGACCACTGATCGAGGTCTTCCGCGGTATAAGGGCCTGTAATTGGCTTCCCCGTGGTGCCTGAAGAGGCGTGAATACGGACTACTTCCGATAAAGGCACTGCGCAAAGGCCAAAAGGATAATTATCTCGCAAGTCTGTCTTCACAGTAAAAGGAAACTTACGCAAATCAGATAATTTGACAAAGTCAGAAGGCTTGACGCCTCGCTCGTCGAACGCCTTTTTGTAGAAAGGAACCCTGTCGTACACCCATTGCAGAGTTTCTTTGAGCTTCTGGGTTTGGAATGCAGCCATATCTCGTTCGTTCATGGTTTCGAACTTTTCATCCCAAAATTTCTTCGCCATCAGGTTCCTCCTCTAACGTGTGTTATTTATTACTTCGTTGAACAACGATCGCGGAAGGGTTTATATTTCCCATAGTTACCGAATTCGCCTGCCGGTGTCAAGACAAAACCACTAGCAGCTCCAACCCGTTTGCCGTCCTCCTAGTGGCCTCCTCACTCTTCAGTCGCCTGAATAATCGCGCGACAGATCGTTTTCACAACTCCGAGAGTTTCTTGAGTCTCTCCACCGTGCTCTTGTCAAGAGACGACTCCAAGACCGGAAGCAATTGAGGTCCGTGTATGGGGCCTTTCAGGGTAAACATAACCGTCACCGGCGGGACGTTTTGCGGCGTTGGGGCGGAGGACTGTCCTTGTTGAGCCTGAGGCAGCCGTATGCCATACTTGCTCAGTTCCTTGTCAACGCCGAGGGCTTTCAAAAAACCTTCGTGTTGTTTAAGGAAATCTCTCACGACTGGTATGTCTCCAATGGGTAGGTTCTCGAACATCCTCGTCTGTATGGCGAGCAGGGCGTTGATGGCGCTGTCTTTGAATCGATACGATCCCATGGCTCCAACTGCTATCGCGGGACCCTTGACCCGTAGGTCCTGGGTCTCGGCTTTGCCTGCATTTATTTTTATGGAAGCTGATCCGGCCGTTATCTCGAGGATCTGCTGCGTCACCGCGGCTCTCGGCCCGAGTACGTCGCCTATCGCGGTTGCAGCGGCCAAAAAATCAGTTCGTATTTTCCCTTTGCCTGTCTCGACGAATACTTCGCCATTCATGCTATCCAAAGAATACACGCCGTCAATATGTCCCTTGAGTTTCAGAGGCGCTGCGACGACGCCCGTGAGAGCCCCTGTCAATTCTTCTGCGCGCACGGTAGTCCCCTGAATTTCTACCACGCCTTTGAGCCCTGAACAGCCGATACTGTTCGGTTTGTTCAGCGCCAACCCGACATTGGCCAGTCGCAGCGCTCCCGCGGCGGCAATCGAATTCCCCAACGGCTGTATCTTGAGGCGTCCTGCGAGGGCGCCGGTCATGGCGTAGGCCGGACTGAGCAACTGTTTCCCAATTTGGGCGAGATCAGCCTTCTTGACCTCCACGTCGAGATGTTGGAACGCGCCGCGGCGATCCACGAGTGTACCGACTGCGCTTACCAAGACGCCGGGCAATGCGAGTTCTCCCCTGTTAAGGATGAGTTCGCCGTCTCGCCACGAGCCCGCGGTAGTGACGCTCCCAGGCGCGCCGGCCTGTTTGAGCGTTGAGCCGCCCACTTTGACTTCGATAGTATTCAGCCCCGCGTTCACATCCCAGCGCCCCTCTTTGGCTGTCCCGGAAAATTTGCATGCCGCGGCGGCGCTCCCGTTCAATGTCACATCGTTTGGCAGGATCGAAAACGCGTTGAGAAGGTATTTATCCACCGTGGCCTTGGCCTGAAACTGAAAACTTCGGGACGCTGACCCGACATTGCTCACCTCTCCTGTCATGCTCAATATCTTGTGGGAAGAGTCAGGCCGAATCAACGTGACGAGCGCTTCTCTCAACCCGATAGCCGCAGCGTCTGCCAGCGCCTTGGCTTGGAACTCGGTTCGCACATTGAGCGCAGAAGGCAATGTCGCGTCTTTCCCGAGCGCGACGCTTGCGAGCGCGCCTTTCAAGAGTCCCTCGAGTCTCCTGCCGCCGCGGGAAGAGGCGCTTGTTTTGACTATGCGGCCATGAAAGTGGGCCGAGGCCAACGAACCGGCTTTCTTTTGAAAGAACGGTCCCTTTGCCAAAGCGAGGCCGGACAAATCTGCGTTGACGGCCAGGCCGAGATCGTCCACGCCGCCTTTGATATGGGCAGATACCCCCATTGTCCCCGAGACGTCCAAGGAGCGAGAAATCGCGGCAGCGATTAAAGAAGAACCGACCGTTCCACGGCACTCGAGATTGAATGCAATATCCGTGGAAAATGGTTCGACGAGGTCGCCGGACAGGCCAAGGCTGACATCGTTGGCGACGATATTCGCTTTCTGGAGCGTTATTTTGTTGCAGTCGCCTTGCCATTCCACCATACCGCCCCATGGTTGAGCGCCGGCGAGAAAGGGCAACTCCGGAACGAGACTCTCGAACCGGATGGAACCAGCGGTTGACCATCCATGACCCTGCCAAAAGACTTGCATCTCTCCATGGATGGCGCCGTCCGTGAACATCAAAGGCAGCCTTTCCCCCAAAATTTCCCCTAAAAACTGCGCCGGCAAATCCTTTATATGGGTCGTCGCCTTTACCGTCTCGATTGCGTCAAAAGCGCTCGAAGGCTGAATGTGGGCCTCTGCGTTCATTGACGCTGATCGGCCCGCAGGGTCTTTGAGTGAAGCGTCCAGCAGGACAAACAGCGGTTTACCTGTCTGAAACGACAACGTGATGTTGACGCGCTCAGCAATCAAGGCGTCCAAATCCAAGGAGGAAGACGAGAATATGCGCGACCACGGACCGAGTTGCGCCGCGTCCGCCGCGATCTCAATCTTGGCTTCGGAAAGGGGAACGGCTTGATCCGCAAGCACGAAAAGGCCATGAGAGCGGAACGGGCTCTTCGTCGTATCCGCGACGACGTCGCCCTTGAACTGAAAGGCGTACCTTGATCCCTCGCTCTCCTTTCGGACTTCTCCTGATATCTCGGAGAGGCTTACCAAAACAGATTTCGCCTCATTTCCGCGGGTCGAGAGAAAGTCAATGCGGGCGTCAACAATGCGCACAACATCGATCCGCAACTTCGTGGGGGATGGCTCTTTCAATGGCGGCGTCGGCTCTTGGCTGGGTTGGCCGCCTACCTGATCCGTCTGCGTCTCGCCAGATGGAGTCTCCGCGCCTATTGCCCTCCCAAAAGGGAGCGGCAGGGGCAATGCTGTCGCGACGCCTCCTGGACCGACGGCGACAGAAACGTGGAGACCCTCTACGGTGATGCTTGAAAAAACTACCTCGAATCTAAGAAGACTCGCGAGCGACGGTTTCAGGTTCGCGCTCCGAATAGAAACGCGGCTTTCTGCTTCTGGAAATTCTATGGCGAGACCTTCAATGCTAATATCGAAAAAAGTCGTAGGCGAAAAACCGATGCGCACATTTTGCAGAGCTACTGGCTTGTTGGTGAGTTTTTCCAAGGCGAGTTTTACGCCTTCTGTGGTCACGTTGACGTCAGGATAAACAACCCACAAAATCAGAACGCCGGCCAGCGCCACCGCCGCGATCAGCGCAATGAACAGGAGTAACAAACGACGTGTACGGGTATGCATTGCAGGCTCCTCCGCCGCGTTGATTTTTGTTGAAAATAGGGATGAGAGGCTATGTCATACCTCACGAATCGTTTTGCCGCCGCATAGAGCGCTTCTCGAAATTTCTGTCGGAATGAGGGGCGCCGCAGCGTGATATGATGACTTTCAAAGTCTCCGTCACGGATGAGAGAGGATCAATTAGTAACTGCGCAGCATTTGGTCTGTCATGCCGGACTCGATCCGGCATCCAGCAAACGAAGAATGGATTCCCTCTTGCGTGGGAATGACATGCAGCGGGACAACAGCGCATTTCGCAATAATCTTGGAGAATGGGTGTAAGCTGCGTCATTCCCGTACAGACCGCAATCAAGTCTGCACTTCCCGACCGCTCACGGGCGGCTGGCTCGGCGCCTCCGATGCTGCCCTTGCCACGATTCATGGGGGCTGCATCCATCACACGGCATTTGAGCATGTGAAGATTCATGACATCAGTGATCTGATTCCGGAAGAAATGATGTGGAGTGGCGGAACGACCTCTTTTCTTATCATTGCGTCATGAAATTGTTATGGCGGCTCATAGCGCCGGCGTCGCGTCACGATCCCTCACAAGAGCGCCTCGATCAAAACAGTCGAGTATCCACCTTATTCCTCAGCCAAGCCTCCAGGATTTCTATGCATCTCTCATCCAATCTCAGGCGGTGTTTGCCCCCTGGAATGATCGAGAGCTGGGTGATGCCGGCCGGGGCAGCCGCGTAGAGTTCCGAAGCCTGTTCCACCGGAACCAACTCGTCTGCGTCCCCGTGGACGATGAGGAAATGCTGGCCCCGGAAATGGGGCGCCCACCGCCGCGGTTCAATTTCCTCGAAATGCCGCACCCACGCATCCGGGTCTTTGGGAAATCCCTCGGAACGTATGATGCCGCGCTTCCTGAAATCATCAATAATCTTAGCTGGTTCCTGTTGAAAGATCGAAAAGCTGGCGGGCGTCCCCACCACCGCCAAACCATACACGAGTCGCGTTTGCGCGCTCACATAGACGGCTGCAGCGCCGCCGCCGCTGAAACCGACGACCATAATGCGCTTGGAATCCATATAAGGGGCGTTGGATACGTAATCGAGAACCGCCTCCAAATCGCGAGTCCAACCAAGCATGTCGAAATCGCCGCCCGATTCCCCGCAACCCCGAAAATTGAAAATGACGACGGCAAAACCGAGGCGGGCAAATCTCGCGGCCAGTCCTTCATAGCCTGGATCGTTTGGGGGCCGGGGAGTTCCGCTGCCTGGGATCCCGTGGCAGATCACCACAACAGGTTGGAGTCTGGAATGCTGTGGACTCGGAAAATAAATGCTTCCTACTATCTTTACCCCTTCCACGGCGACACTGAAACGCTCTCCACCGACGGGGCTGCCTGCGCGGTAGGGGGACGACGCGGGGGGCTGCTCCCGAATCTTGAGGGCAGCCAAGAGACGTCGAAACATCAACGAGAAAACGTCCCATTCCATACATACACACTACCACGAAACCGTGTTGGCGTGTCAACCATACCTGCGGGAACAGGCTTCAGAATGTGCCGACAGCGCGTTTCGACGACAATACCAAGGCCGCGGTGACGTATGAGATGTCAGCTCTAGGATATATTCGCTTGCAGCGGGGACAAAAATATACCTTCTCACGGGCGAGATACATGAACGCCCCGATCCCCGTGAATATGCCGCCTATCAAGAACGAGAGACTGCCCAAGAAAAAAAACACGAGCCGAGATAGCGAAGGACCCTCAAAAAAATTCAGCGTGGCGCAGCAAAAAAAGGCGACAAGGAAGCATATTGCAGCAGCGCAAATCGCGTGAAGACTCCGTGCGCGATCATAGATATCCCTCAACGCAGGCGCGACTGCGCTCTGGCAGCTTTCACATCGCAATGAAGGAGAGTGTGTCACGCGACGATCGAGCTCCGGGGCCGCGGCGCGGGGCGTGGCATTGCGCTTCTTGGCCGGAGAGGGTTTCTTAGCCTCGAGTTTATTTAGGGCTTCAGGCGGCAGAGGGTTGGGAGGAGGGGATGCTTCCCCTTGAAGGAGATCTTTGGAGGGGGGTGTCGCGGGCGCACAGAGACCGGCGTCGTTTGCCTCGACATGGGGCGCGGCAACGGGTTGATCTTGGGTCTTGGATGGGAGGCGAGACTCGAGGGGGGAATCCGGTTCGGTCTTGGCCTGGGGGATTGGCTCTGAGGCTTGAGCCTCGGGCGACGCTCCCTTTTGAAAGGCCCCCTCCATTGCCTCCTGCACCGACGCGGAACAGTTCGGGCAAATGTCGAACATCACGCCAAAAGAGGTAAAACATACAGGACAAATAAAGCTTGACTCGACTGAATCCTCTTTGTCGGACTTGGTTGTTGGCGCTGAGCTGCTTTGTGGGACTCCCTCGCCAGGATCGGATTTCTCCTTCTGTTTTTCCAGCGCGTTGGCTTTTCGAGCCTCGAAAATGGTCGGACTCAACCCGTACTTTGCAGCAACCTCCTCATCTGTCATGCCAGACCGAAGGTCTGCCAGGAGTTCGTGAAGGGGAAATGGGGCTGGCTCTATTTTTTCTATGCAGGTTGTCACTCTATGCCTTCGCGTCACAGCCGTTGCACCATGCTCGTCCTTATATCAAAAACACATCAAAAGCACAAGAATAAAAATAGATTAGATTGATTTATTCAAGTAAAATGCGCCGCGACGGCAGCGCTCGTGGCCGCGGAAACAACAGTGTATATATTTCGTGTATATAGTGAATGAAAACGTTCACGGCGTTTCCCGATAAGGCGCCTCGGCAAGCTCATGAAAGGGTAAATGCAGCAAATGGAGACGGAACCTTCAGTCCATAGTTGCAAAGGCTCAGTTTTTCTGAATACAGTAATTGAAGACCGCGCCTCATGCGCGTCAAATGGAATGAATTTTGTCAAAAACCGAGGTAATGCAAGGCGCGTTCGGATATGAGGCGTAGAAAGCCGAACGCCTCAAGAAATGTGGTGTCATGAGTGGTTGGTACAGTCAATATCCTTTGTCGCGTGCGGTGGCGCTGATCGCGTTGTGCCTCGGCCTGTTCATGGCTGCGGAATGGCTCGCAGGCGCGTCATCTGAGAACACAAACATTTGTCGCCCTGTGCTGGAGCCAATTCCTCTGATCCATTTGGGAGAAGCGGGGCAATTTCGGTGGAGCTGTACCGGTGGGGTTTATCAAGGAGACGGGTATTACATCGTTTTTATTAGGCCCATAGGCACCTATGTGCTCCTCAAAGTTCCTCAGGGTAGAAATTCTTTTGAATTTGCGCCTGACATGGAGGGACAATGGCGCTGCATTGTGATAAATACCGATCCGAACAGGTCGCTGCCGGATTTGGAATCCGAACCGATCTACTTTGAGGTGGTCAAACCGCCGGACTCGCGCCGGCCTGCCGGCGACTCGAACTAGCGTTGCCTTTATTTTTCCGCGGTTCCGAAAGAACTAAAAAGTCTGATATTGGTCAGTATGAGGTATGATTCTGATCAACAACAAGGAGAAAAATCTATGACAAGAGGTTTTTCGAGGTCAGGTTTCACCCTGGCAATAATGTTCGCGTTTCTCTGTTCGTACGCATTGACCGGAGCGCTGGCCTATGCCCAGGCGCCGCCCGCGCTCAAGCAGCTCGACGAGGCGTTCGTGCAGGTGGCTGAGAAAGTCACTCCCTCGGTGGTCAACATCAGCTCCACAAGAAAAGAAGGAGAAGCGCCGGGCATCTCCGAACTGGACCCATTTTTCAAGAATCATCCTTTTAGGGATTTTTTTGGCGATGAATGGATGAAAAAGTTCAAGAAGGGGCCGGGTCACGGCCATATGATGAGGCCTACCGCAATGGGCTCGGGAGTGATTGTCTCGCCGGATGGGCTGATCCTCACCAACGCCCATGTGGTCAAGGACGCGCAAGAGATCAAGGTGAATCTCTCAGACAAGCGTTCCTATGACGCCAAGGTGGTCGGGACTGACCCTGAAAGCGATATAGCGGTGATCAGGATAAAGGCGACGGGTTTGCCAGCAGCTCGATTGGGCGACTCGTCTAAACTGCGCGTCGGCGAAATCGTCTTTGCCATCGGGAATCCGTTCGGCCTGAACCGCACGGTGACCCAAGGGATCGTGAGCGCGACCGGCAGGACAAACGTAGGATTGATCGACTATGAAGATTTTATCCAGACTGATGCAGCCATCAATCCGGGCAATTCAGGCGGCCCGCTGGTGAACATTGATGGAGAGGTCATTGGAATCAACACCGCCATAGCCTCTCGGAGCGGCGGCTACCAGGGCGTGGGGTTTGCCATCCCCTCCAACTCGGCAAAGCTCATCATGGATGACCTCATCCACGAAGGGAAAGTGCGTCGAGGCCTCCTCGGGGTGAATATTCAAGACCTCACCGAACCGTTGGCAAAATCCTTCGGAAGATCCACGCCGGAAGGGGCCCTGGTGGCGCAAGTCATCGAAGGAAGTCCGGCAGAGAAGGCTGGGATTAAATCAGGCGACATCTTGATCAAATTCAACGGGGAGCCGATAAAGAACGCGGCTCACTTGAAGAACCTCGTTGGGAAAGAAAAGCCTGGAACTCAGGCAACCTTGACTGTGTATAGAGACAAGAAGACGTTCGATGTCTCCGTAAAAATAGGAGAAAAAACGGCCAAGGCGACTTCGACAGGTTCGCCGTCCGGCGAGGCCAGCACTTCTAACGAGCTAGGGGTCGAAGTCGAGCCAGTTCCTAAGGCATTAGCCGAGAAATATGGATTGAAAGAGGGCGAAGGTATTCGAGTTAAAGATCTATCGGACGACGGGGCCGGCAGCAGGATGGGGTTGAGACCTGGCGACATCATTCTCGAAGTGGATGGCGCCAAAGTGACTGACGCCGCCTCCTTTAATAAGGCAGTCGCGAACGCGAAAAAGAATCAAGTCATCCGCTTGAAAGTCCAGCGGGGTGAAACAAAGATCTATGTTGCAGGACCTGTCGGCTGAAAAGAAGGCGCAGTAGGCGCTCCTTATCCAAAATCATTTTGACCTATAAGACAAAAAAGGCGTCCCTTTCGGACGCCTTTTTTGTCGGCACTTGACAAAGCCACAGGATGGGTTTAAGAACAGCACGGTCTGGAGGCAGGCCGAACAACGTCTGCCGAATTCTTTGAAGCAACACTGAAACCATGGGGGACGAACCGCCGCAGCCAAGCCCTCATGAGTACGTTTTCAAATAAGGACCATAGACGATTCAATGCGGAGCCTGATGTTGATACGGGCTGAAGCGCCCATCATGTTTTTTTGATGCGCTTTTCTTGTACGTGAACGCCACCGCTCGATGGCGAGCGGCAGACCTTTAAGTGGAGTAGGAGGCTTTCGGGAACCTGATGGGAGGTTGTGTCAACAAAATGGAACCTTATCCTGTATTGGTCAAGGGGAACAGGGAGTCGGACAGGCCCTACCGGAGGGTGGATTGCGACCACTATGGCGATTGTCTCGACACGGCGCTCAAGTATCGCTGGTCAGATTTTTCCTGCACAGAATGTGGCGCCTACACGAGGACAAGGTTCATCGAACAAGCGACTGGCCTTGAGGATTACTGGTAAAATACGCCGACCTACGGGTCAAAAAATAGGCTTGATCGCAGCGTCGAGCTTCTCCCCAAGGGTTTATCAAATAAAGAGATCGAGACCTTGTTTGGAGAGGGTCTCGTCATTGTTGCGCCCCTGGCAACCACAGGGGCAGGCGACGCCTTGTTGCGTCATTTTTTTAAGGAGGATGTATGGCCAGGGTGCCCAGGAATAGGGCTGATTTGCCCGGATATGACGAAGACAAGCTAGGATTCGGGAACATCTTTACCGATCGTATGCTGACCATACGATATGCGGCGAACAAGGGCGGGTGGCAGAAGCCGCACATAGGGCCGCGTGAAAACCTGGTGTTGCATCCTGCAAGCATGGTCCTCCATTACGGTCAACAGGTATTTGAGGGTCTAAAGGCATTTGCAGGACCAGATGAGCGTGACATCTTGCTTTTCCGGCCTGACATGAACATCGCGCGATTCAATCGGTCCTGCGAACGGCTCTGCATTCCGACCATCGATCCTCAGCTCTTCATGGACCAAATGAGTGAACTGCTTCGCCTCGAGCGAGACTGGATTCCTCGGTCGCCTGGTACGTCGCTATACATTCGACCGACAGTGATCGCGACTGACGAGCATCTCGGCGTCAGACCATCCCACACCTATCTCTTTTTCATTATCTTGTCGCCGGTAGGGGCCTACTACCCCGAGGGGTTTGAACCGGTGAAAATCATGGTGACAGACGCCTACGTGCGCGCATGCAGGGGTGGGCTTGGCGAGGCAAAAACCGGCGCGAATTACGCCGCGTCGCTGAAGGCGGCCGAAGACGCCCATGCGCTCGGCTTCACCCAGGTGCTTTGGCTGAATGCAGTGGACCGCTCGACCATCGAAGAGGTCGGCACAATGAACATCTTCTTCCGCATCGACGACGAAATCCTCACGCCAGCGCTCGAAGGGACGATCCTTCCGGGGGTGACCCGGGATTCTGTCATCAAACTTGCAAAAGAGATGGGCATGAAGGTGGTCGAAAGGGCGATTACCATTCAGGAGGTAATCGAGGCCGCGGGTTCCGGCAGACTCAAAGAAATGTTCGGCTCGGGAACGGCCGCTGTTATATCGCCGGTGAGTCATCTGCATTATCAAGGCAAGGAATACGTCGTCGGCGATGGAAAGACAGGCCCAGTCGCGGCTGAGTTGTTCGACCGAATCACCGGCATGCAGAGCGGGACGAAACCGGACCCGTTCGGATGGGTGGTCAACGTGGGTCGCTAGCCGCCTCGTCCGTCGGAATCAGCCCGAGCAATATGTGAAAAAACCAGCTTACGTGTGGGTGGAGTA
>JBMFOE010000071.1:0-11834 GCA_049969795.1 Desulfomonilaceae bacterium | reverse complement strand
GACCAGAAAAGACGCGGCGTTCATTGTCAGGGATTATTCTTTGGAGGGTATTGACTAGATTATGGATAAGAATGGTGAACAACGTGTTTTCAGTTGGCGGATCGCGCTGTGCGCGGTCGCGTTTGTGGCCTGCCTGACTCTTGCATCTCCCGGCTATGCCGTGGAAAACGGCGGGTATCCTCGGGCGGATTTTCTCGTCTCGACGCAGTGGTTGGAAGACCACTTGAACGACCCCAATGTGCGCATCATCGATCGACAAGATGTCGCTCCTGAAGACGATTTTTACGCCCAGGGACACATTCCCAATGCCATACGGATGCCCACGAGCGCAGTAAAAGGACTGAAGCTGGGCGTGCCGGAAATGCTCATTATACGGGACCTAATCACATTTCTCGAGTCTCACGGCGTCTCCGCGGACCATCACGTCGTCGTGGTGAGCTCTTCGGAAAAGTTGCCGCCTTCAACGCGGGTCTTTTGGGCCTTAGAGGTCTTGGGACACAAGAAAGTCTCAGTCCTTGACGGCGGCCTCGACAAATGGCGCGCAGAAAAACGGCCGTGGACGACCGAGGTAAAGACATATCCGAAAACGACCTACCGCGTGGATCTCCAACGCTCCAGGCTTGTCACAGGCGAGGAATTGGTCGGGTATCTGGGGATTTTCGACCGCCTCAACATGGTAGTGGTGGATGCCAGGAGACCAGAAGAATATGCCGGCCAAAAGATGAGTCGGGCGTCCGAGAAACTCGGCAGGATTCCTGGGGCTGTAAATCTAGGTTTCCCCGCATTGCTCACAGGCGAAACCTATAAGGAATTCAAACCGGCAGCGGAACTGAAAAAAATCCTTGAGTCTCACGGCGTCACTCCAGACAAGACCGCCTTTTTCAGTTGCGTGAGCGGCTGCTTCGGTTCAGCGGTGTATTTCGCTGCCCGGCTCCTGGATTATCCCAAAGCCGCCGTGTACGACGGATCGTGGATGGAGTGGAGTCGTCGGGGCTATCCGGTGGAAGGCGGAGCGCAGCCCTCCGCCGCTCCTGAAAAAGAGTCCCAGGCGCCGCCCAAAGCAAAGACGCCGGCAAAGCGCCCTGCGCTGCCTAGTTCAGGCTGCTGACCCCCCCTACATCCATGGGAGAGGCCCGCGGCCTCTCCCATGGTGTTGGCTGTGTGTTTTTCTTGAATGTGTCTCGCTCTTGCATGACTTTGCTCGCAATGACGAATCATATAACCCTTCTCGAAATTTCTGTCGGAATGAGGCGCGGCGCGTGCTGAACACAATGACTTTCAAAGTCTGCGTCACGGTGAAGACGTGATGAATCAGTATCGTCACTACGCCTGATATGTCATGCACGACTCGATCCGGCGCCCAGGAAACTGACCGTGGATTCCCACTTCCGAGGGAATGACATGCAGCGGGGCAACAGCGCAATTCGCGCTTGTTTTCGAGAATGGTTATCACATCGAGTCATAGCGGAAGCCGAAAGCGACCAAGCAATCTCGGGCTCAGCGCCATGGAGCTGTGCGGCCTCTGAACCATTTAAACTTCTCTTCGGCCGGGGCGGTATAAGGGCGGTTGCTTTCTTGATAAAAAAAGTTTGGTATGAGACTTTACTAATTGGCAAAAATGTATAATATCAACACAGCGCGAGACTAAAGCCCCTCGCCTACCCCGGCTCACTCGCGCTCGCCGCATCGTAACGACGCCCAATCTTCTCGAAAGGAGACTGAGATCATGGATCACTCTGTCGCGAAAAAACTCTCGTTTCTGGATCGGTTCCTGACCCTCTGGATATTCCTTGCCATGGTCGTCGGGGTCGGTTCCGGATACTTCTTTCCCGCAATCGAGCACGTCATCAACTATTTTCAAGTAGGAACGACCAATATCCCCATTGCCATAGGCCTTATTCTGATGATGTACCCGCCTTTGGCCAAGGTGAAATACGAGGAGCTGGGAGACGTGTTTCGAGACTGGAAAATCCTCGGCCTGTCCCTCGTCCAAAACTGGATCGTTGGGCCGATCCTCATGTTCTTCCTCGCCATCATTTTCCTGCACAGCTACCCCGAATACATGGTGGGGCTCATCATGATCGGCCTGGCCCGGTGCATCGCCATGGTGATCGTGTGGAATGAATTGGCAGAAGGAAACACAGAGTACTGCGCCGGCCTCGTGGCCTTTAACAGCGTGTTTCAGGTTCTCTTCTACAGCGCCTATGCCTGGTTTTTTATCACCGTGCTCCCGCCGCTCTTTGGACTCTCGGGGAGCGTCGTGCAAGTGAGCATCCGTCAAATCGCGGAGAGCGTTTTCATCTATCTCGGCATCCCGTTCATTGCAGGGGTCATCACGCGTTTCAGCCTGCTCAAAGCAAAGGGCAGGACGTGGTACGAAAAAGTGTTTATCCCTCGAATCAGTCCCATCACTCTGATTGCGTTGCTGTTCACCATCATCGTGATGTTCAGTCTCAAGGGCAACTTAATCGTCGAGATCCCCATGGACGTATTGCGGATCGCCATTCCCCTCTTGGTGTACTTCGTGCTGATGTTTCTCGTGAGTTTTTGGTTGAGCCACAAGATTGGCGCTGACTACACGATTTCAACCACGCTGTCGTTCACGGCGGCGAGCAACAACTTCGAGTTGGCCATAGCGGTGGCGGTCGCAGTCTTTGGCATCCAGTCAGGCGCCGCGTTTGCCGCGGTCATAGGCCCCTTGGTGGAAGTGCCGGTGCTTATCAGCCTTGTGAACGTGGCGTTCTGGATAAGAGACAAGTACTATATGCAAACGGCGTGAATCAGGAAGCCCGTAGGCCTCGCGGCCGCGTCGCCTACGGCTTATGCTGCCCGCAAGAAGGCTCGACGGTATATTTCGCGGACGGGTCCACGAGGATATCGCCGTCCATGAAGTTCCTGCCGATGAGAAGTGGGTATTCAAAGCCGGTCCTGTCCACGAGATTGACATCCACTGTTTTCTTGAGGTGACCGAGGCAAATGGTGAGCTGCACCACCGGGCGCAATTGGAACTGCCCGAAATGTCTTTTTATCTTCCTTGTACCAACCAGGGGGCGCTCCATGACGACCTCCTGGCCTGATTCCCCGTGCAACCGAAAACGCACCCACGCGGCGTCATCGCGAACAAACTCTTGCACGTCCACGGCATGAAGCGAACACGAGACCGCGCCCGTATCGACCTTTGCCGACATAACGACATCCCCCGGCTGGATAATGACGCGTTCCACCCACCCAACAACTGCGGCATTCCTGGGTTCGCAGCTTCCCGGAGAATAAGAACACAGTACAGCCAACAAGAGTCCTCCAAAGATGCGGAAAATGGTCACGGCTCTCGAGCTCCTTGACGTGGCGGGTCTTTGCGATTTCGATGCAAGCCTTGAGGATGCAGCTTATCTGGGGCGTACGCTCTCCAAACGTGGCGTATTATATCAGAATATGACCTGAATAGTAAAGAACTGCCGGGATGCTGGCGCGTTGACAGCCTCGCGCGCGAAGTATATAACGTCGCGGTTGACACGAGGGAAACACGTTTGATTTGATGAATGATTACAATAAAATAACGCGGCTTCTCCGGAGAGACCGCGACGACGTCCGGGTTGCGAGGGCTGAGCAGTGAAAAGAACCCATGTCTGGTTCATAGCCATAGGACTCGCCATTGTTGGCCTCACGCTCTTCGCCTACAAAGTATATTTCCTCGGCTTTCCTGTGCGTCCCAACACGAGCGTCCGCGTATGGAACATAGAGGCGCGAGTGACCTTTGATGCGCGAAATGAGCCCGTCAAGGTCTCCCTCCTTGTTCCTACCGGAAGCTCCCGCTTCGCGATCACCAACGAGTCCTTTATATCCACGGGTTACGGGCTCTTGGTATCGACTGAAGAGAGGAACAGGAGGGCGACATGGTCGATTCGGAGAGCCTCGGGCAAGCAAAACCTGTACTATCAAGCTACGGTGAGGGCTGTCCGCACGGTGGTTTCGCCGCCGGACGACGAGCCGCCGGCGGTGGTTGACCCGAGTTTCCGGGGCCCCGCGCTGGAAGCTGCCAAGGCGCTCCTCAGCGAGGTGAAGGCCAAGTCAGCCGACGCGGTTACCATGGTTTCAGAGCTTCTGCGCAAACTCAATCAGCAGCCCCCAAGCCCTCACGTGAAGGTCCTCCTCGGCGAGCAGGCCAAGGCAGAGAAAAAGATGGAGATAGCCGTACGAGTCCTTGCCCTCGATGGCATCGCCGCGCGCTCGGTTCATGGCATCAAACTTCAAGAGGAGCGCTTCGAGTTCTCGAAGAATATCCCGCTCATTCACTGGATAGAGATTTATCACAAGAAGAAGTGGATTGCGTTCAATCCAGTGAGCGGCCGTCCTTCCGTGCCGTCAGACTGGCTTGGGTGGTGGCGCGGCAAGCAGAACCCGGTGGAAGTGGAAGGCGGGGATAGGGTGAGGGTCAGGGTCGCAGTGAGCCCTCGGTTGGAGGAGGCTATCCTCGCTGCCATGGACACGACCTCGCTTACCAAACCCCTGATTATGCGTTTCTCCCTCTTCAGCCTGCCGGTGAGCACGCAAAACGTCTATCGCGTGCTCCTCATGATTCCGGTAGGCGCATTTTTGCTGGCGTTGGCAAGAAACGTCATCGGCATAAATACCTTTGGCACATTCATGCCTGTTCTCATTGGGTTGTCCTTTCGCGACACAGGTCTGGGAACGGGCGTCATACTATTTACCATCGTGGTCGCGTTGGGCTTGACGGTGCGATTTTGGCTCGAGCGTCTCAAGCTGCTGCTGGTGCCGCGTCTCACCGCGATCCTCACGGTGGTGGTGTTGCTCATGGGCGTCCTGAGCGTCATCACCAACGACCTCGGGCTGCACCGGGGTCTCTCGGTCGCCTTGTTTCCTATGGTGATTCTGACCATGACCATAGAGCGCATGTCCATTGTCTGGGAAGAGACGGGACCTCGAGAGGCTGTTTCTGCCGGCCTGGGCAGTCTCGCAACTGCGGTGGGGGCGTATATTGTCATGAATATCAAGCTTCTCGATCATCTCGTGTTTGTCTTCCCGGAGCTTCTCCTGGTGTTGCTCGGGCTCACCATGCTGCTCGGTCGCTATTCCGGCTATCGGCTCATGGACCTCATTCGATTCCGGAATCTTGTACAAGGATGAAAGCATGATCGCGCTGCCCTCGTCATTGAGGAAGGCAGGAGTCCTGGCCATAAACAGGAGGAACGCCCAGTACGTCCTCAAATATAACCCTCGACGTCTCTATCCTTTAGTGGACGACAAGCTCAAGACGAAACAACTCGCCCTGGCTCAGGGAATTGCTGCGCCGGAGCTGTATGGGGTTGTCGAGGTCGAGGGGCAGGTCAAGGGCCTCGAGGGCATTCTGCAAGGCCTGGCCGACTTTGTCGTCAAACCGGCCCGAGGGAGCGGCGGCAACGGCATCTTGGTGGTTGTCGAGAAGAGAGGCGCTACCTACAGGGGGCCGGACGGCTCGATCATTTCCTTGGAAGACATCGGATACCATATCTTCAATATCTTGAGCGGGCTTTATAGCCTGGCCGGCCAGCGCGACAAGGCCATGATCGAGTATCGGGTAAAATTTCACCCCGTTTTTTCGGCCATTGCGTATCAAGGCGTGCCAGATGTTAGGATCATTGTCTTTCATGGCATCCCTGTTATGTCCATGACTCGTCTCCCCACCCGCATGTCGCGGGGCAAGGCCAATCTTCACCAGGGCGCGGTTGGCGTCGGGATTGACATGACGTCCGGGACCACATCGAGCGGGGTGTGGGGCAACGAAATAGTGGACGCGCATCCGGATACCGGTGAAGACCTCGCCGGCGTGACCATCCCCGAATGGGAGCGGCTCCTTACCATTGCCAGCGCCTGCTATGACATCACAGGGCTGGGGTACTTTGGGGTGGACATGGTTCTTGACGCGGACAAGGGGCCCATGATTCTGGAGCTGAACGCCCGTCCCGGTCTGAACATCCAGATCGCAAATCGAGCTGGTCTTCTGCCGCGACTGCGCCTCGTGGAAGAACTCGAGGTAAAACCCATCGCACTCGAGGAGCGCGTCGCCTTCGCCCGCGCCATGTTTGGGACAACGCCGCCTCTCCCCCGATAAAATTGACTGTTACGGTCATGAATTACCGAACCTTATAAGCGAGTGCGCCTCAATGCCTGGCTGGCGTTGACCTCAAAAACGCTGAGACTATAGAAGTTCTTGAAAATAATCGCGAATTGCGCTGTTGCCCCGCTGCATGTCATTCCAACGGAAGTGGGAATCCATGACGAGTTTCGTGGATGCCGGATCAAGGCTGGCATGACATATCAGGCGCCGTGAAGGTTATGATTGATTGCCTCCTCTCACTGCGGTGGACTTTGAAAGCCACCGTGTTCATGTTGGGACACGTCCCATTATTGTGGGATGAAATGGCGACGACATTTGCCAAAGAAAGGTGCAAGCCGCCTCACTTATTCTTGTGCGCCGAAGAGCAGCCGCGACAGTTGACAAACCATGACATCCAACATTTGAGCCACCTGCTCCCTTAAACCCTTTTTAGATTGCGACGTCTCTTTCTCCGCGCCTGGCAGACGCCGCGGGACCATGTAGGGGCGACGCATGCGTCGCCCCTACACCCCGGCGTTTCAATCCACGCCCCCGAGCGAGGGGCGACCCAGGTGCACCAGCGTCACCAACGTCACCAGTGTGTTTCAATCCACGCCCCCGAGCGAGGGGTTCGCCGAGAGGGCGTATGCCCCCGGTGATCTAGTCGTCATTTCAGGCGGTTGAATCCGTGTCGTCTTTCCGGTTTCCTCATTGTCTATGCGCGATCATCCGGCGCCAATGATTTGGTCACAAAGATGCGAAACCATAATTCCAATACGAGAAGCGTAAACACTTTCTCATCGCGGGCAGGTATAGCCCCATCATGGAGAAGCTGGGCCAAAGCTGCATCGCGTACAATCCCTTCCCTCACGAGTTCTGAATCTGCAAGATATCGCGGAACAAGCCGCGGAAGCCACTTCTGGAATGGCGCCTGAAAGGGCATTTTCGAGCGGCTGACGATTCTTTTCGGCAGGCGATCACGAAATGCATATCGCAGTAAGTATTTGTCGGTCGCGCCTGAGAGCTTCAAGTCCCAGGGGAGCTTCATCGCAAAGTCAATGATCCTGTTATCCAGGAGAGGGACTCGCATCTCCAAGGAATGGGCCATGGTCATCTTGTCAGCCCTGGTGAGTATGTATTCGGGCAGACGGAAGCGAAAATCTATCTCCATCAGGAACTCGAGGACCGCCTCAGGGGTAGGGTCGTCCAAGAAAAGAGGCGGAGCGTAGGTCGTGTGGTCGCCGGCCAAGAGATCCGTGATCTCTTCCGGCCAAAAGGCAAAATTGGTTTTGGCGAGGAATTGAGGGGTTGTCGAGAGTCGCAATACTTGATACGGAAACGAGTACACCCCCCTCAACCGCGTGGCCAACGCCTGAGCCCAGAGGCGCGCTCGAAACGGAAGAAATCGTAGCATGTGAGCGTACCGACCGAGTTTGTACCGGCGGTACCCCGCAAAAAGTTCATCAGCGCCTTCTCCTGCCAGCGCCACCGTGACCTGCGCCCGGGCTGTTTCCGCTAACAGAAAGCTAGAAACCATGAGAGGCTCCGAGACCGGTTCATCCATCGCATAGACAAGGCTCGGGAGCAATGCGACGCCATGCTCATTGGCGCACCTCGCGTGGCCATGATGCGTCCCGGCGTGATTGGCAGTGAGCGCAGCATAGTCCGATTCATTGAACGACTCCGGCGCATCCTCATAATCCACCGTGAAACATTTCACCGCGTCGCCGGAGAGGCGGGCCATCTCAGTTACCACGATGCTCGAATCGAGGCCGCCGCTGAGAAACGCGCCGACCGGTACATCCGCCACCATTTGGTCGCTCACGCAACTCCGCACAATGCTGCGGAGTTCCTCGGCGTAGTCATCTGCGCTTTTTCTTTCTGTCTCTCGCAACCTGCGATATCGCCAGAATGTGCCTTCCTGCACCCCTTTATCCGTCACGACAATCCAATGTCCTGGTTCGAGCCGACGCACGCCGCTCAGCATGGTTCGATTCCCTGAAACGTACTTGAGCGCCAGGTATTCTTGAAGCGCGTGCATGTCGATGCGGTCGTCAAGCAAGCCCGCACTGAGAAAGGCTTTGATCTCCGAGGCAAACACAAAGCAACCGGAACGGTTTATATAATAGAGGGGTTTTATGCCTGCTCTGTCCCTGGCAAGCAGCAGGCGGCCTGATCTTTCATCCCAAATCCCCAACGCGAACATCCCATTGAGCTTCTCGAGACAAGAAACGCCAAATTCTTCATAGAGATGGATGATCACCTCAGTGTCGCTATTGCTCCGAAACACATGGCCATTGGCTCGCAATTCTTCACGAAGCTCTCTGAAATTGTAGATTTCTCCATTAAAGGTGATCCATACCGTGCTGTCTTCGTTGGACATAGGCTGATGGCCGGCCGCGCTGAGGTCTAAAATAGACAGGCGACGGTGCCCTAATCCCACCCCAAACGTCTCCGCGTTGTAGATCCCATGGTCGTCAGGACCGCGATGCGCCATGGCGTTGCACATGGCTTCGAGATGCGCCGGAGTGAGGTCGCCCTTATAGCCGCAGATGCCGCACAATGATGAGAAACTCCTTCACACAAGTCTTTCCGGACAACACATGGACTGATAAATCTTGCCGATCTGCTTCACACACGCCCCCACTTCATATTGCTCCTCGAAAAGAGCCCTGCCGTTTCGAGCCAGTCTTGCCCGCAGTTCCGGATCGTCCATGATGCTTTTGACGGCCTCGACAATATCCTCCGGCTTTCCTGGGGCAATCAATAGACCGGTTTTCCCGTGTTCAATCATTTCAGGCATGGCGCCAACCCGGGACGCAATGACCGGCAACCCAGCCCTGAGCGCCTCGAGCAGCGCGATGGGCATGCCTTCCTGCAACGAGGGGAGCAGGAAGACATCAGCGCACGCGAGATACGACGCCACCCTTGCGCGTGGAACCTCTCCCACCACACGCACCCACGGCTCGAGATGGTCTGTCCGTATTTTCTCCAAAACCGGCTGAGACTCGCCCGGAAACTCTTCTCCGCCAACAAACACGAATTTTATCGATGGGTTATGACGCGCTAATGCAGGAATGGCGGCGAGGGTGTTCAGCGCGCCCTTTCGTCGCCCCACAAACCCCACCGTGAGGACCACAAAATCATGAGGGCCGAGGCCCAATTCCCCTTTTGTCGCATCGACAGCGGATGCGTCCGGTTTCGGGGCATCCTCGATCGCGTTGCCCACCACGTACACCTTCTGACTTGGTACGAGCGACAATAACTCCCGCTGCCACAAGCCGTAAAGCACGATGATCGCGTGAGGTATCCGAAACGCAAGCGCATTGCGCAACCGGCGCGGCCACGGTCGAGTGGTATGCCAAAAGCGCCAATCCGTCCCGTGGAGATGAAGCAAGAGCTTCACGCCTGCCAGCCTCGTGAGCATCATGAACACAATAGTACCGGGGAAGCCCCCGTTAAAGTCAGAATGAATATGCACGAGATCATACTTTTTTGGGAAAATTTTCCTGAAAAAAGCTAGAAATCGCTTGAGCCGAAATACATTCCTCCACAGCAGACTCTCATAACCCCCAGGGTACACGCTGTGCCGCGCAAACAATTCGAGATCGTATTTTGTTTTCAAATCGGACTGCAAGAGGGCTTGCATGACCGACGCGATTCCCCCGTACGGCGGCGGAACAGGGCCCAACACAAGTATCTTCTTCACGGGACAATCCTCGTACATACAGCATCGAGCTCAAGACAACCGTGCGTCGCATCCAGGGCGGCGTTGAGCGCCGTGCACTGCGCGCCGTAATCAGCCTTCATCCTTTGTCTGACGCCGTTGCCGCGCAACCCACAGCCCGTATCCGGCTAAGACGGACAATATTGGCATGACAGGGTGTCGAAACCGACTGTAACCGATGCATAACAGGGCAGGCGAGACCACGAAATAGGCCATGACCAAGAGTAGGAGAAAAAGCTGCCATTTTTGGTCATGGAATGCGCGAATTGCGCCGACAGCTCCAGCCAGCCAGTACAACCCCAGCAAAACGCCGAGAACCACGGAACCCCACCGTGACCATTGAGCCCCGCGGAAATAATAAAATTTGTCGTCTTCCGTGGCTCGATGGACTCTATCCCCCGGGACGACCCGGAATACTTCCAGCCACGGCCCGACGCCCGGGCCTGCCATGGTCCATAAAGCGCTCAAACAAACAACCTTCGCATATGCAAAGGGATGGCGCAGAATGATTTCTATTGCCTTTGTGCTGCGATAGCGCCGCAATTCCTTGGCGGACAAAGGCGCCTCACGGCCGTTTTCTGACAGGCTTTGGGGCCTGTCCTCGATCATCAGACGCCGTTGCTCTTCGTACGGCCTATTGTGCACCTGGGCCATGACAGTGGTTGCGGCGAAGAAATAGAGATTGTTTTCCGACACCGCGGAGAATCCCCAGTATCCCGAGACCAACCCATTGCGAACCTGCCACAGTCCCACCAGCGCATAACACACGGCCAGAAAAATCAGCAATTGAGCGGCCAGGACCTTGCCCATGGAGCGGCCTACAATTCCCCTTGCCGCCCAAAAAACAGCGAGAACTATGGGAAGAAAATAGGCCGCCGGCCTTACGTAAATCGAGGCCGTGAGCAGCGCGGCGCATACCAGCAAGTCCTGCCAACGCGACCGCGCCATGTAGCGCATGGAATAGAGAACGCCTCCCATCAACAAGGCGGCGAACAGTGTTTCGGTCTGCACAATGGAAGTCCAGATGATGGACGAAGGCTCGCAGGCAATAAGGAGGGCAGCCAGGAGTGCGGCTTTCGGCTCACCGGACAACAGCCTCGCAGCAGCATACACGAAATATATGAGAAAAGCGCTGACAATAATCTGGAGGGCGATGGCGACAAATTCTACAGAATCAAGGATCAACCCCGGAAGCAGAAACAAAGGATAGCCCGGGGTGCGGATTGTCTCGACCGCGCCGCGCCTCGAAAAATCGCCTCTCTCCAGCATGCTTTGCGCCGGTTCGATATACGAGAGAGTGTCGAGACTGTGGAAACACGTTTTGTCATGCGTCGCATAATATGCCAGCATGGGCGCGACAGCTCTCAAGAGCACCCCAAGCAGTATGATAAGAGCGAGCGTCGTACGCTCCGTCTTTGTTTGCCGCAAAGACGCCAACCCGACGTCGGTCGCGTATAGTTTTTGGCCAGAAGACAAAGCAGCCCTCGTTTTTCCGTGAGGTGTTCGGAAGACGCTTTCTTGAAGACATCCTGGTCCTGGTTAGCATACAATCGCATTGAGACAAAGTGAAAATCAGCGATCCTCGAGGGAGACGCGCCTGATTGAGGACAAAGACGAGGCGTGTACGACGAGCATCTTCGCCTGTCAGCAGCACGCTGATTCGCGAGATTCTCGTCAGATGAGGGCCTCATCATCAAGGTCGTGAGCGCATTGGGAAAACAACGCGGCAACTAGGAGAAAGCAACCTTTCTCATTTCAAAGGAGCCAAGCTCGAACATAGTGAGAGAGGGCGCCTGAGAATTCCTTGTCTTCGGGCAAAGATTTCTCGCTTTGCTCGAAATGACAGGAGGCAGAAAACGCTCGAACCCCCATGGCAAGGGGTCACAACGGAAGATGAAAATACCGTTCCGAAGAGAACGATGGCATTTTCACGTAAAATGACAGAGAGGGGAATACTCGAAATGACCGGCGCATCGACGAACCTCAGGGCTAGGCGGGCATCGCGAGAGGGGG
>JBMFOE010000070.1:0-12037 GCA_049969795.1 Desulfomonilaceae bacterium | reverse complement strand
CTGGGTATATGAGAGCGCGTCCGCCTGAGCCCCGCTCCTGCGGGGCGCCATACAATAGCCCAGGGCAACGCCCTGGGTTTACGAGGGGCGGCGCATGGATCACGTCTCCCTATCGGTTGCAACACATTCTCCGGGGTCGTTCCCCGACGTCCCTTGCAAACGCCATGGCATTGAGACCGCACTTGCCCATGGATGCAACTCGGCCCCTGCCAGGTCGCAATGAAACCGCGGGCCATGCGGGATACCCGGGTCGCGATTCCGGAGCCCCGCTGCTGCGGGGCGTCTCTTCATAGCCCAGGGTGAAGCCCTGGGTATATGAGAGCGCGTCCGCCTGAGCCCCGCTCCTGCGGGGCGCCATACAATAGCCCAGGGCAACGCCCTGGGAACGCGCCGCGCCGCGTCCACCAACCGCTATTTCCGGGGTTTCGCGAAATTGGGGCTGGGGCAGCGCTCGCCAAATTCAGGCCCTACGGGCGAGACAAAGGGGAGTGAGAATTGCTCAGGCAGATCGTCAGCGCGCTCAGCCTGGGGCTCCTGGACGAGCGCAAGCCGGATGGCCTCATCCACCTCATTGACGAGATGAATCACGAGATCGTCTTTCACATAGTCTGGCAAGTCTTTGAGGTTGGACCAATTCTTTTTCGGGAGTATCACCTCTCGGACGCCGGCCCTGCGGGCGGCCAGGAGTTTTTCCTTTACACCGCCGATGGGGAGCACGCGACCCCGCAAGGTCACTTCGCCGGTCATGGCCACATGTCTTTTCACGGGTATGCCTGTGAAGAAAGACGCGAGCGCCACGGCAATGGTAATGCCAGCCGATGGCCCATCCTTGGGAATCGAGCCAGCAGGCACATGAATATGGAGGTCTGTCCGTGACAAGGTCTTCTCGGAAATCCCATATCGCTCGCACGTGTTGCGCAGGTAACTCAACGCGGCGCGCGCGGATTCCTGCATCACATCGCCGAGGCAGCCCGTCATGGTCAGTTCTTTGCGGCCGCGAAAACCGGTGACCTCCACGAAGATGATATCCCCTCCGTTTTCGGTCCAGGCGAGTCCGGTGGCGATGCCGACCTGATCCTCCTCTTCCGCGAGCTCATAGAAATATTTCGGCGATCCTAAGAGCTCTTCCACGGTTCCCAGCTCGACCGCAGTCCTCGCAGGCTTTTCTTGGGCAATCTCCAACGCGATCTTGCGGCATATGGCATGGATGGCGCGTTCGAGCTGTCGGACCCCGGATTCTCTCGTATAGCCTCTGATGATCCCCCGAATGGCCTCCGCCGCGAAGCGGATGGGATGATCCTTGATCCCTGTTTCATCCAGGGCCTTGGGAATGAGAAACATCTCCGCAATCTTCAACTTTTCCTCATCCGTGTATCCGAGCACTCGAATGATTTCCATGCGGTCTCGCAAGGCCGCGGGGATCGTATCCGTCTGATTGGCGGTGGCGATGAACATGACGCTGCTCAGATCAAACGGGACATCGAGATAATGGTCGCAGAATGTGTTGTTCTGCTCCGGATCCAGGACCTCCAGGAGCGCGCTGGCCGGGTCTCCTCGAAAGTCCTGACCGATCTTGTCCACTTCATCCAGGACGAACACAGGATTTTTTGTCCCTGCACGCCGAATCTCCTGGATAATGCGACCGGGCATCGCGCCGATATACGTCCGCCGGTGTCCCCTGATTTCCGCCTCGTCGCGCACGCCGCCCAGGGACATGCGAATGAATTTTCGACCCAAGGCTTTGGCAATGGATCGCCCCAAAGACGTCTTGCCGACGCCCGGCGGCCCCACCAGGCAGAGAATCGGGCCTTTGTTGTCAGCCTTCAGCTTGCGGACAGCCAAGAACTCGAGGATGCGGTCCTTCACCTGCGTCAGGTCGTAGTGGTCTCCATCCAAGACCTGCCGGGCCCTGGCGAGCTCCATGACGTCGTCTGTCGCCACCTCCCATGGGAGGCTCGTGAGCACCTCGAGATAGCTCCGGGAGACGATGTATTCCGGGGAATGTGGTGGTATCTTTTCCAGCCGCTGCAGTTCCCTGATGGCCACTTCGGCCGCGTCATCCGGCAGGCGAGACTGCCGTATCTTGGCGTGAAACTCCTTGATCTCGCTAAGATGCGCCTCTTCTTGGGAGCTGAAATCCCGGTGCATGCCTCGTATATGCTGGCGGATGTGAGCGTCCTTGTCCTTTTTGCGACTCGGTTGCTCGTCCCGCGCATCGTCTCCGGACGACGAGACGCGACCAAACGCCTGCAGCTCCGCCTGGAGGTACACGGCCACCTGTTTGAGCCTCAACAGAGGATCGTCCATTTCCAGCAGCCTCTGTTTCGCGTCTGGCTTCAATGGCAGATAGACCGCGATAAGATCCGCTAGACGGCCCGGGTCCTGGGCCCGCTCGATCATCTCCATGGACCGGTCGCTCAAAGGACGACTGAGGCTCGCGCTGACGCGAAACAACGCGGCGACGCTTTTCACGTACGAATCCAAAAGCTCGCTGGGTTCGCTGTCTTCCTCCACCTGTTCCACTTCCGCCATGAGGAAGGGATCGGTCTGCAACTGCCGAGTCATGCGCACGCGAAGGATTCCGTCAGCCACGGCCTTGACGCCGCCGCTTTCCAGCCGCACCACCTGTTGTATCCGCGCGAGGGTCCCCACGGACGAAAGCCCGTCCGGTTCCCCGGAAACCCGGTTCTGAGCCCTCTGATAGAATAGACCGACTAAATTGTCCCCATCAACGACCGACTCGACCAGCCTCACTACCCTGGAACCCTTCAAAAAAAGCGGCACCATTATATTGGGGAATACCACCATGTCCCTCAGCGGCAAAATAGGCACTATGGCTGGAAATATCCCCTTCGGCTTCTCTGCCCTCATCACGCCTCTACACCCATCCGCAGCAAATTGTCGGATCGATTCGGTTGTTGTTCAGATTTTGACTGTGACTAACATACCTGATTTGCAAAGAAAAGTCAAGGTTTAGGCCGATAACGAGCCCCGCGGCCCGACCGAGCCGCAGGGTTCCTGCACGCGGATAACGTCACGCATTGGATCACGATAACAACGTATTGAATCCCAAAACTCGGAATAGCATGAGGCCGTAAAAAGGTCAGGGAAACAGACGCTGCCAGTCCAATCCGTCGGAAACAATCCCCCCTTGCGACAGGTCTGTAATGTTATCAACATGATACGGCCGCCGTCTCTGCGCGGCCACCCCGCGTTGCCCTCACGCTGCACAAAATTGTTCATCCATCGGCTCGTTTGATCACGGAACGCTATGAAATGACAACGGAATCCTATGGCAGCGCCCCGAGCCATTCTGCGGCGCCGCGAGAACAATTCAATCCACGTCCATGAGGATGCGCTCGGGAAAACCGTGGGAATGCCATTGGCTTGTGGAGCGCAGCCAGAATTCCTGGAGGACATGGTCGCGAAAAAGGACGTCTTCGGGCGAGCTGCCGAAACGTTGCCGCAGCATGCGGAAGAGGTGGTATCCGTAGGGGCTGCCCGGTTTGACTGCGGCGGAGACGAGGCATGGCGCCGCGGCCTGTGAGATGATCTCCTCGTCGGGCGCGGCGATGTCCCACACAATGGTCGCCAGGTCTTCGTACCCGTCCAGCACCCGGTTCCGCTCGGTCTGGTCCAAAGGGTCGTGAACCAGAATCGTAAACGACGGCGAGAGGACGCCGTCCCCCTTGATCCAAGACTGCATGGATTTGTTGACGTATGTGGCGGGCTGCGCAACCCGGGCGGCGAGCCGTTGAAGGAACCTTGGCCGCGGAGGCGTCGGATATTCGAACACCACGTGGACAAAGGCGTGGGGATTGGCGTCGAAAAAGGCGTTCAATATCCGCGTGATATCGTCTTCCGAACTGCGACAATCCGCTCCCCTGAACCAGAAAATAAACGGATCCGAGGCCTTTTTCAGGGCCAGGCTCAGCTTTGGCTTCCATGTCCTTTTCGCCGTGTCCACTATCCATTTGCTGACGTAGTCTGCGGCGTCGAGGGAAACCGTGAGCTCAGGGGCGTGGTCAACCATTGAAGGAAGGTCTATGTGATCCAGCTCCATGTCAAAGGTCGTTTCGCAGGCGAGCATGGCGTCCCGCAGGTCGTCTTCCGAAAAACAAGGGGCGGCCTGCACGTAGTAAGGCGGTCTCGGATCATAGGCGAGCCCGAGCTCCGGTGCCCTCTGCCTAAAATCCGTTCCCGGCAACACAGACAGCAGGAACGGATGGACTACGGTGTATGCCTCGGTGGTTTTGAGCCATTGAAGCGTGTTTTGAAAATCCTCGGGCGCGTCGCCGGGCAGCCCCAGGATAATGCCCGTGGTGACCTCTATGGACTCCTTTTTCAGGCGCTCCACGGCCCGGGCGATTCGGTCGATGCGGCTGGAACGCCCCGCAAGTCTCAGGGCCTTGGGATTGACGCTCTGCAGACCTATCTCGACGCTGGCCACCCCTGCGTCGGACAATCGCGCCGGGTCATCGTCATCCAGAAACTCCGCCCGCAATTCCGTATGGCCGCGTATCTCTTTGCAGCGCCTCAATTGGGCCATGAGCGCCAGGGCGTCGCGGTAATGCGGGGAGAGGTTGAACGACGGGTCCATCAGATACAATTCGGCAACCTGAGAATCAGGCTCATACGCCCACCGGATGACCTGCTCCACCGCGGCGCGCGGATGAGGCCGCACTGACCTGTACGCCTTGTGATAATAGCAATAACGACAGCGAAACGGACACCCACGAACGGTTTCCAGAAACAATGTCCCGGAGCGCGAGGGGCCTATGACTCGGTCGAGGTATGGATATGCGCATGCGGCAAGGTCCCATGGATCTGGTTCGGCCTCGTTCAACCGGAGCGCCTTGTCTGCGACGCAGAATGTCCCTGGGACGTCCGCCGGGGATCGCCCCTTGGCCAGGGCCGCGACCACGCCCTGGATGCGCGACTCTCCCTCGCCGAAGACGCCGGCGTCCACCGCGGGATGCCGCAGCAACCAGTCGTTGTCCCGAGTCGCCTCTGGGCCGCCCACGAGTATCCTCGTATCCGGCAATCTCGCTTTGACCCTGCTGGCCAGGAGTAAACTCCGCTGCACATTCCATACATACAGGGTCAAGGCCACTATAGACGGCCTCCTTTGAACCACGGCTTCCACCAGCCCGCTGTCCGCGTACACGCTGGCAAGGGATTCTTCGAGGATGGAAGCCCGGATCGCCTGGCCGGCCCCACGGCCCAGCGCAGCCATGAGAAACCCCGCAGCCAAAGGTATGTTGACAGGCGCCTGGCAAAAGGAAAACCGAGGCGGAGGCAGTTGGACAAAGAGTATCGAGCTCAATCCCTCATCCTGGATGGCCTTGTCACGTCCCGGAACCCGCAGCAGGGCGGTTGCAGACCAATATCTTTCGGCCGGACTCAAATATCACGAGGATCTTGCCCTGTCCTACAATCTCGATGACCTTGCCCTGACCGAAGGTAGGGTGTTCGATGTAGTCGTCAAGGGTAAAGCTGCCGGAAGGGCTGTATTGCTTGAACTGGGTTCCCTCCGGCATGGCCTTCATGAACGTGGCCCATTCATCGGCTCTTTTGGCCGCGACGCGATCCATTATCTTGGCGCGAAAAGCCGCCCTTATTTTTGCATCGTCGTACTCGTCCGCGTTAGCCCCGGGTTTTTCTTTCCTCGGCGGATGGTACCTGTGGACGCTTTCGCAGGTGAGGCAGAGCACTGTCTGGATGGTATTCCCTACCATGGCAATGATGCGGTGATTGAGATTCATTCGACAACGGGTGCACCAGGCATCCACGTCGTCTCCCGGTCCAAGCGACACAACTGACATGTATCCTCCTCGCGTATGGCAAAAAGCACATAAGTAATATAGGGGCTACTATACCATTTCCGAAGGGCGATCGCGAGCTGAACCGTATCGAAATGGCAGGGGGTGAGTCGGGCCGCGAATTTCCGTTGACAACGCCGCGTCGCAGGAATAGGCTTACCCGATAGAGAGACTGTTCCGTTTTTTAACCCAAAAAACCGCTTCATTTTCAACGTTATCGGCGCCACGGGCGGTCGCAAGGCCCAATCATAGAGCCGAAAACGGCCGTCCCCCAGCTCACATCCTAGGCTATAGCGCGGCGTCTGGCAGCCCGTGAGACGAGGCTGACCGACCCCTGTTGCACACCATAATTTCATCAGGAGAGAATGGAGGAGCAGGATGACTCAGCAAAAGGACCGGACATCGTTTGAGTTTCTCAAGGACTGGGGCGACGGCTTGACGCGGTGGAGCGAGAGATGGATACCCGACGCCTTGGTAATAGTCTGGATTCTCAGTTTCATTGCCTTCGCGCTCGCCCTTCTGTTTGGGAACGCCACGCCCAAACAGGCCGTCATTGCATGGGGTAAGGGGTTCTGGGTGCTGCTGGAATTCGGCATGCAGATGTGCCTTATCATGATGACCGGCTACATCTTGGCTTGTTCGCCTCCAGTAAAAAGGATTCTTAACGCCTTATCAAGTCTCCCGAATCCGGATAAACCCTGGCAGGCTATCATGGCAATGAGCCTCTTTTCCATGATCAGCGCATGGCTCAATTGGGGATTGAGTCTGATTGCCAGTGCAATGTTCGCTCTGTTTTTGGTACGCAGGAATCCCAAGACAGATTACCGGCTGCTCGTAGCGGCTGCCTATCTGGGCCTGGGCTGCACGTGGCATTCCGGATTGTCAGGGTCGGCGCCTCTCCTGGTCAACACGCCCAACAATTTCCTTATCCAAGGCAAGTACCTGGATAGCACCATCCCGACCAGTGAGACCATCTTCAGCGGCTTCAATCTTGTGATGGCGCTCATTGTGATTGTGGTCATTACGGCGCTTATGTGCCTTATGCACCCGACAAAGGAGAAGACCTATCAAATCAAGCCGGAACTCCTCGATCAGCTCAAACTATATCAGGCGCCGGACCGGCCGACCGGCAAGCTATCAATATCAGAGTGGCTGAATTGGTGGCCCGGCTTCAACATCATCGTGGCCCTGGGGGGCCTCCTGTGGCTGGGTTGGGATGTCGGTCAGAATGGGTTCAGAAGTTCAATAAACCTCAATAACATCAACTTCTTCTTCCTCATGCTGGGCGTGTTGTTTCACTGGCGGCCGTGGGCATTCCTCAAAGCAGCCGAAGACGCGGGCAAAGCCGTGTGGGGCGTTATCATTCAATTCCCCTTTTACGCAGGCATCTTTGGGCTGTTCAAATTCACTGCGCTGGGAGCAGCGATTGCCAAGGCCTTTGTCGTCATCTCTACGCCCTCGACATTCCTTCTCATTCTCTATTGGTACTCAGGCATCGAGAATTACCTGGTACCCTCAGGCGGTTCCAAATTCGCCATTACCGCCCCCTTTATCATCCCTGCGGCCAAGGAACTTGGGGTGAGCATCCCAAAGACGGTGCTTACCTACGCCTGGGGAGACATGATGACCGACATGATACAACCCTTCTGGGCGATTGCCATGCTCGCCATCGCCAAACTTCAGTTCCGCGAGATCATGGGATGGCTCATGCTCGTCTTTTTCGTCTATTTCGTGATCACCTCCATCGCATTCCTGATCTATCCCATGATCTAAAGGCATCGCGAGACGCAAGACGAGGGGCGAATCATTATTCGCCCCTCCCAAAATCCGCGCAGAGCCGCGCCGTGTGCCCAAGGCGTTGCCCTGGGGACAGGGGCGACGTCCCCCCGGGCCTTTGTGGTTGCCAACGGGTCGTCCGTGGCGCCCCCGCTCCGGCCATGGCGAGACGCTGCTGCTTCACGGGGCAGTCCCAACCGCCGAGGCCTCAAGCCCCGCTCCCGCGGGGCTCACGCGGATGCACAGACGCCAGCCCGAAGGCCCCGCCGTCAACCGCAGCGCCTCGCGATGATCGCAAGGCCATTGACGCGTTGAGGGCAAACGGCCCAAACGATTTCGTCGTTGGTTTTGCTACGCGTTGTGTTCCCCATGCGCCTTTGCAAGGGCCGCCTGGAAGGTCTCCAGGTCATAGGGCTTAGTGAGGAACCCCGCGACGTCAACGGCGCCAATAATGAGCCGCGCTTCGGCCTCTGGGAACCCACTGGAAATGATGATCTTAAGGTCCGGCCTATGGCGCTTGAGTTCCCGCAAGGTTTGCACGCCGTCCATCTTGGGCATGGAAATGTCCAGTATCACGCATCCGATGGCGTTGCCCGGTTCTGTACAAAGTCTGATGGCTTCTTCGCCGCTGGCCGCAGTGAGGCCGTCGTATCCCAAGGCGTCAAGCAAGTCCCGGCCAAGCTGGAGCACGGTCTCGTCGTCGTCAACCATCAACACCTTGGTCGCGGCGAGCCTTGCCTCGGGTTTCTCGTGCGGCGCCTCCGGGGGCGCGCCAGCCTCTTTCAGTTCCGGGCCTGCAGGCAGAAGAACCCTGACTGCGGTCCCTTTGCCAGGTTCGCTATCGATTCGGATTCCCCCTTTATGGCCGCGCACGATGCCCAGGACTGCAGCCATGCCCAATCCCCTGCCCATGAACTTGGTGGTGTAAAATGGGTCGAAGATCCTTTCCAATGCGCCTGCGTTCATGCCGTGTCCAGTATCCGATACCTCGATGAACACGTACCGGCCTGGCGCAGGGTGCAGTTCCCGCCGGGTGGTCGCAAGATAGGCCTCGTCGCACTCCATCTCGCCGGTGGTAAGCCGTATCTCGCCGGGGCCGTCTCCGACCGCCTCCGCTGCATTGGTGACCAGGCTCATGATGACTTGCTCCAGCTGCGCAGCATCCCCCGACACTGCGTGGCGCACCTCGCCTCGCTCGATGACAAACCTGGCAGTCCGCGGCGCAACCGACGAAAACAACTGCTCCCCCCGCGCCACAATCTCATTCACATCCACATCCCGGGGCATGTACAGCGTCTGGCCTGTGTAATCCAGCATGAGTCCCGAGAGTTTGGCCGCGCGGCGGGCCGCCCGGAACGCCGCGTCCACAAACCCGGCTGCGCGTCCGTCCACGAGCTTGTTCATCTGGAGGAGTTCCAAATTGCCCATTACTATCTGGAGCAGGTTGTTGAATTGGTGGGCAATGCCGCCGGCCATGAGAGAGAGGCTCTCGAGCCTTTGCGCTTCCAGCACCTTGCGCTGCATCTCGATGCCTTCCTGCTCGAGCTTCTTGCGATACGAGATATCCAAGATGGTGCCCGCAACCCGCAGCGGCTTGCCTTGGCCGTCCCGCTCGAGGACCTTGCCCCGATCCAGCACCCATTTCCAGCCGCCATCCTTGGTCTTCATGCGATACTCGCTCTCGTAGAGCGATGATTTCCCTTCCAGGTGTTCATCAAAGGCCGCCATCACTCGTTGCATGTCCTCAGGGTGGACGAGCTTCTCCCAGCCGTTCCTCGTCGGTTCTATTTCCTCCAAAGAATACCCCAGCATCTTTGCGTAGCGCTCGTTGCGATCGGCATGCTTGGCTTGAAGATCCAAACTCCACCAGCCCAGTTCCGCGCCGTTCAGCGCCCGCTCGAACTTCTTTTCCCCCACCGCGACCTGCCGCTGGGCCTCTTTTACCTCGGAGATGTCGAGGATCGCCGAAATGACCCCCTTGGAGAGGTCTTGGGGATCAACGGCCTTGAAATATATGACGGCCTCGAATGTGGAACCATCCTTCCGTTTCATCACGGCCTCGGTGCGCGCCACTGCACCGTCGGAAAGCCGCTCATAGAGCTTCCCCACACGCTGATAGTTGTCTTCGTCCGGATACAGAGCTCGGCTATCCACACCGATGGGCTCACGCTTGTCCGCAAAACCGAACATCTTCACCCACGCGTCGTTCACCCACTTGACGATTCTATTGACCGTCATGGCGGTCGCCGCGGGTGACGTATCCAAAATAAGGCTGAGCAAGGCTTCGTTCTCTTTCAAGGCCTTCTCTGTCTTTTTTTGTTCCGTAATAACCCGCAGGCACACCGTCATACCGTCCTCGCGAGGATACACATTCACTGCGAACCAATTCTCGGACGAGCCCTCTCCTGCAACGGTCTCAAAGGCGCGACCAGCCTTTTCCCTTTGAGCCCGCAGGAGACACTCCTCGAACGTGGTCCCTCGGAAGCAGGGCAGGGCATCGAAGAAATGCTTGCCTACACACTCGCCTTTCGCCTTGCCAAAGGCGATTTCCGCCGCGGAGTTGCAATACTGTATGACCAAATCGTGATCCAGAGAAAAAAAGGCGTCGTTGATGCTCTCCAGAATCGCCGCAATCTTCTCATTCGTTTCCACAAGCTGCCTTTGCATGTTCTCCTGTTCTCTGTTTTTCCTTGCGAGGATGACACTCGCCCCCGTCAGTCCTGTCACGCCCAGCAGCCAGACGACGGCATAGTAAAACATGTCAGTCTTGGCGCACGACGACGTGAGCCGCTCGATGGGCGTCCACGGAATAGACACGAACTCGACAGGGCCAGCGGGTCCATAGATTTCACATGCGACAATTCGCGCGATCGCGGCTGCGATTTCCTTATGTTGGCTGTAATGGTTTGCCGCAATGGCGGCCATCAGGGCTGTCCACAGGAGCATCGAAAAGACGAATAGTACAGCGACGGTCGATCGAACCGTGCCAGGCAATGGGCGGGCCATCGACGCTACTCCTGTCCTTGAGATAGCTGATCACTGCTGACGCCGTCGCTGGCGGCAGGGCTTGCGAGCGCTTCTCATGTCTGACGGCTTAAAAAGCGGAGCATCAACAACCATATACTCAACGCGGCAGACCGCACGCATCATTGCACCCGCGGCGTCTCATGCATCGGCTCCATTATTGTCCATTTGGACGTACGCAATAAAGACCCCGCGCACACGCTCCAAGTCCACTATATGACATCGAAGTCTTGGGTTGCAAGGGAAAAATACGAACGACCTGAGTGGGCCCTCTCGCTCCCCAGGGCGTTGCCCTGGGCTATGGTATGACGCCCCGCAGGAGCGGGGCTTTTTTGGAAGAATAATATGTGGTAGTTTGAGAGTCCGGAAGACGTCTGGCAGAGGGAGGACGCCCCATGAACAGGGAAGAATGGGAAGCCCTATGCAAACGCTGCGGCAAATGCTGTTATGAGAAAATAGACCTGGGCGGCGGCGTCATACGATATACCAGCGAGCCCTGCAAGTACCTCGACACCGAGACCAAATTGTGCAAAGTCTATGCAAACAGGACTGAAGTGGAGCCGGATTGCATCATCTTGACGCCGGAAAAAGTGCGGGAGATAAGCTGGATGCCTGAAGACTGCGCCTACGTGGAATATATGAGGCTGCAGGACACGCTCGCCGCGGTGCGAAAGTGCGAGGCGCGCCAAAAAAGACGAGACCATGCCAGGAGGAAACGATAATGGCAGTCAGAACATTGAACGTGAATGAAGATATCTTGAGCGCAAACGATCTGTTGGCCGGGAATCTGAAGAAAAAATTCGTGGATTCCAAGGTGTATGTGATGAATCTCATGTCTTCTCCGGGCGCGGGCAAGACGTCCGTGATCTTGAAGATCATCGAAGCCCTGTCCGGGAAACACAAAATAGGGGTGATCGAAGGCGATATCGCCTCGGATGTGGACGCCCAGAAGATACAGCAGGCCAACATCGACGTGGTGCAGATCAATACCAAAGGCGCCTGCCACCTGGACGCGAACATGATCTCGCGCGCCGCGGAAAGCCTCGGGCTCGACGGGAAGAGCCTCCTGATCATCGAGAATGTGGGCAATCTCGTCTGCCCCGCGGAGTTCAACCTGGGCGAGGACGCGAAGGTGATGATCCTCTCGATTCCCGAAGGCCACGACAAACCTCTGAAGTACCCCCTAATGTTCACGGAATCCCGCGCCCTGATCCTCAACAAGATCGATCTGCTGCCATACACCGATTTCAATATGGATGAGCTGAGACGCACGGTGACGGCCATGAATCCGTCCATAGAGATTTTTCCCCTGTCGGCAAAGACAGGCGAAGGGGTCAACGACTTTATCGACTGGTTGGACCGGCAGATTTCTGCAAAGTAGGCAACCGCAAGACCGGCCAGCCGAGGAAGCGTAG
>JBMFOE010000069.1:0-12041 GCA_049969795.1 Desulfomonilaceae bacterium | reverse complement strand
CGAAAAATCGTTCCTCCGTTTCAGTGAAGCAGCCACCTCTAAGGGATCACGAATAATATGGACAAAATGGGGGTTGACTTCCAGCTCTGCAAACACGTCCTCCCACAGGGGCAGGAGACGGCATAAGCGCGGATCTTTGAAACCCCAGAGCGTTGTGTTATGAAAATCCCGCCTTATGATTTGCGAGATGGTGGATCGAAATTTTTCAACCCCGCGGTCTAACCACCATTCTTCTGGGAACGGGCCTACGTAGTCCCAACTCAAGCCCATCCAGTGCAAAAGAGCGTCGTGAATATCCACTATCTCTTGGTGCTCCCAAAACCCTTTGCGATTCTCCCATGCAGCTCCCATCAGCTTGGGGCCGAGGTCCACGCCGAGGATGCGCAGGACGCCGGCCATGGCCGAGGTGCCGCTGCGGTGCATGCCGAGCACGATGATGGCCTTTTGTTGGGAATCTGATTCGTCTATGGGTTTTGCAACCATGGATTTGGGCTCTCTCTTTGAAGAATGTATTGTTGGTTTCTTCGTGTGCGTAACCGCATTATACTCAAAGGTCCATGAATTCTGAAACGCTGATACCCACCTGCTTAATATTAGCCCTCAGCGTTTCCTTTCGTATCGGCTTTCCCTGATAATGTGGCGCTGGCGCCACGCAACCGTCCGAATCCCTGACCCATATTTCGTGAGATCCTTTCCCTCATGGAATCTCGCGCTGAGCACGCCGTATAAGTCGCTCTTGAAAGAAGTCGAAAGCGCCGTTGTTGATGCCAGCCTATGGGATCGCTGTCGGAGCACGGAGCAACATCTCACTCTCCCACTGCAGCCAAGACGTTTCTCACAAGCTCCGGATGATAACGTATCCCTTCTTGAACGGCTCGCTCGACCATCTCTCTGAGACTCGAAATTAAGCCCAGTTGTTTTGCTTTTGCCAAGACACCGAGACTGCCGACAACCTTTAGCCCGACGGCTGCAGCGGCGCGCCGGCCCTTCCACTCATCGATACAAACCCACCCGATAGAATGCTCCAACGCCAATTGTATTACGGCAGCTTCGCCGAAATCTAGGGCGCACACCGCTATTTCGGATAAAGGCGTTTTGAGCGATACGACGTGGAGCCATTCGGGAGCAATCCTCATGTATCCACGCGATTCCCCTTGCTCCAGCTCATACCGAACCTCTGCGGGACAACAGAATTCATAAGGCAACATCCCAGGTATCTCGATTGCGTCAATGAGCGCCCATGCAATGAGTGGACCTGTGTTGACGACTATTCTTTCAACAGACACGAAGGAATGCTATCTCCTCTTCTCCATCTTCTTTTCTCAGATTGGTCATCGAGACGCCGATTTGTGGCAAGGAGAGAAGAAATTCCATTCGGCCTTTCCCCGAGAGTTTCGCGGCCTGTCCTGACGTAAGCTTCCCCATCTCGTATAGCTTTGCCGCCAAGAGGAACCGGGCTTCTTTTGCGAAGTCTTCATGTGACAGCCCAAGGCTAAAAAGTAGGTCTTCAGTAAATTCTATACTTATCGATTTTGTCATGGACGCCTCGCAAGGGCTCGCTCTGGAGTTCCTTCTGTTTTTTTGCAGGACCTGAATTCCTCGTAAGAGTAGCGGCTCATCCTTTGAAGGATATTGAGATACTCTTCTAGTTTAGAAAGTCTCTTGCGGATGATTTCGGGATTTGTCACCGGTCAATCGCCTCTTGAATGCCTCTCGCTGCACCTTAAGATAGGGCAGAAAATCACTGTACATGCGCAGCGTCTTGGAAAAAAAATCGTTTGGGTCAACGCCGTTGTTTTTGTAGATCACCTTGTTGTGTTTGACGGCCTCGAAGCGTAACACGATGTCTTTAACATCGAGAAAAACCAGGTCCACGCGGCAAAAGCCAGCCCTAGCCAAGTCTGCAAGGATGTCGATCTTTTTCTCACAAAGGGACGGGTCTCTGGTTACTATTGCCAGGTCTAAATCGCTGTCGGTACGTAAGCGTCCTCGCGCTGCTGACCCGAACAGGTACACCGCATCGATGTTCGCGTAGGCACGGAAGACGTGTTCGAGCAGATCAAGGGAAGGGAATGGGGCTCGTTCTTTTCCTGTCATGGGCGACGCTCGCTCTTCGCAATCCGATGCTTTTGCATATTGGCTGGGTATTTATTCGTCCTTTCTCGTTCCATGCGTCTCATCAGATATGGCCGCCGCGTTGGAGTTTAGCTGGCATGGCCGACATGCTATTGCATTGCGCGACTACTGGCCGACGCCTACCTGCCAACGCGGGCTCCATTTTGCGCAAGTGGGCAATCTTTCAGCGCCCGCCTCGATCGTATGAGGGCGGTCGCAACTGATAGGAGAAATAAAGCATTACGCCTTTCTCTACGGCATACTCTTTGACTGAAGGCGAGGTTTGATAGGTTATGAGAATCGGCGCCATTTCCCCTCGGCGGGTTGCGCCCACTGTCTTGACGAGAGACAGAAACTGATCAACATCCCGCTTTTTGAGCTGAGATTTGGCCTCGCCCATGATCATCACCTCCCTGCCCTGCCTTGTCCCCTCGCCGAGAATATTGATTTCCACTGGTTTTTTATGGGGTAGGGAGAGGAAGTCCCGTCGAAGCTCTCCTTCAACCAGGATTCCGTGATCTCTGGCCAGGAGCGGGGGCAGCGCCCACATTGCCTCGTCCTCGAGACGGTAGCCGAGGCGATGTGAAATCGTCCCAACCTGGGCTTGAAGGTCTTTCAGCCGTTCGTCAGTCTTTCTTTGGGCCTCCGCGAGCGCCCTGACCGCCTTTTCTGTCCTCATCTGAGCTTCGGCAAGCTCTTCGACGCGATGCTGGGTTCTTTCGAGGGCGTCCGCAAGCTGCTCAACGCGCTCCTCAGTCCTCTTCTGAGCTGCCGCAAGCTCTTCTACACGTTGTTCTGTCCTCTTCTGGGCCTCGGCAAGTTCTTCTATACGTTGTTCGGTCCTCTTCTGAGCTTCTGCAAGTTCTTCGACGCGTTGCTGCGTCCTTTCAAGGGCGTCCGCAAGCTGCTCGACGCGCTCCTCTGTCCTCTTCTGAGCCTCGGCAAGCTCTTCTAGACGTTGTTCGGTCCTCTTCTGGGCCTCGGCAAGCTGATCTATTCTCGTTTCTGTTCTTTTTTGAATTTCTTCGATGTCGAGGATGATCTGACCTTGTCTCTCCAGGAGAGAGACCAGTCGCTGGAAGTCCGTTCTCGCGGGGCCCTCCGCCAGATGGGCCATAAGACGGTCCACGAGCCTGTGTATGGGCTCTCTCATGTCAGGAGGAAATTGTTCTATCAAATCGTTGAAGATCATAACCATAAATCACTTGATATAACTCTGAGGCGCACAATGAACTGAGTGGGCGTCCGCCCACTGCAAGGCGTCGGGCGGCCCTTCATCTGAGATAAGCTTATGATTTCGGTTTGTTACTGTCAAGGTTCAATGAGGTCGCCGTGGCTGTGTCTATCGTCACATCATTGCTCATGCGGTACCCTGACAACCTTTGGAGCGCACATAATCTCTGAAATGCGCACGGGGATTCGCAGTCAGATGTTACCGTCGTACTTAGAAATCTTTATCCTCTCACTTTTTTTATTCCTTCACAGGTCGATTAATCCTCCCCGTTCAATCACCCTCGCATTCCCGTGACTTGGGGTCACAACGGGAGATGAAAATACCGTTCTGACAAGAACTATGGCATTTTCAGGTAAAATGAGGATCCGAGGCACGTTTTGCCAAAGCAATCGAAAAAAACCCAAAATGAACTAATTTTCTAAGCTTTTCATTATGAAGAGCTTGGAAAATATGAGCTTCCCAACCATGAGGTATCCGTGCGGATTCATGTGTTCATCGTATTTATTGAACATCCATTGCCCTCGGCTTTCGACCTCGCTTAGAGCATCTGTTAAATCAAGGAATGGAACATCATACAGTTGGCTGATTTGCTCCAATTGTCTTGCGTGCACTCTCAGGTCAGGCCGTTTTGCGAGGTCTGCGTATTTGCTGAAAGCTTGCGCATAAGCCGCGTATTTTTCGGAAAGAACGTATGGGCATGGTATGTACACCAGAGCTGCTCTTGTTTCATTGACACGGCACCAATGGGCTATGAATTTTACGTATATCTCCATATTGGGATCGAATTTTCTCAGTCGCATCTCGTACGAAATCAGGCAATTGATAACATAAGGGTTGAAATCCCCCGCTCCATTGCCCGTAAAATTTCTGGTCTTACGCCATTCATAGAGTCCAGCCTGTTGCTCAAAGGATTCGCAGGGTCCGGGATCGAAGGGATGAACTTGAATCGACCATGGCGCCATCGCAAAGGGACCGGTAGCCCGTTCAAGAGTCGCCCGCTGACGAGAGCGAGTCTAGGTATCCACGCGTTCCTGTAACACGGGGACAGCCGTTCCTCTATCAATCGTGGGGAGATGGGAGGTGCAGGAAAGTCGTTGGCATAAAAAACCACTATGAGATGATCTGGATGAAAAATGGGGACGGCGTCTCTAATCAGTTTCACGTACTCCAGCGGACCTGCGCCCCCTATACCCATGTTCATCACTTCAAAATTGTATCCGTGTTTTTCTGACTCCGCGGCGAATCCTGCTGGAATTGTGGCGTCATCCGAAGACATGAACCCCTCAACAAATGAGTCTCCAACAAACATAATGCGCTGACTTGCTTTTCGCACGAGCCAGTCTTTGTCTCGAAACCCGTAGAGGTTCAAGTGGTGAACGAAGCTAGCTTTGTCCGGAAATGAGTTCCAGATGAACGAAGTGTTTGCGAGCCAATATTTTTCGATGCCGCCGTGGTTGCGTTGGAATGATCCGCACAAAGGGCTATAGAGTATCCTGTTAAAATTGCATACTTCGGCAACTGGAAAGATGATGCGAGAAATGATCTCAACGACCGCAACACAAAAGAGACAAAGACACATTATAATTACGATTCGAGAAGTCCTCTGCTTCATCGTCCTTTGTTGCCCGCTCCGCGTGCGTTTGGCGCCTTTTCAAGCGCGGACTGAGGCGTGGCCCCAGCAACCCACGTCGGGCTCGTTATCGCCGCCTCGTTATTTTCCTGAAGGACTCTTACCTGATAGTAATCTGTTCGGCCTTCGTTGGGGACAGGCAGTCGCTCTGATAGAGAAACATCCAGTTTGAGAGGATGCAGCTCACGAAACATGGAGCCGTTCCTTAATATCTCGATGGACTTAATGGGAGACGTCCCGTGGGCCTCCAGTCTCAGGACCGAATCCTCTGTCGTCTTCACTTCAGAGCCTGGCGGTTGATTATTTATGGCCTGAATGATCAGAATCCTGTCTCCCGTTGTCGCGTACGTTCTTCTGTTGTATAACGCTTGAAAAACAGATCTTCTGTTTCTTTTGCCGTAAATCGCCGTCAGCCCCATGCCTATTTTCGATCCTTCTCGCAAAGGCGCGAGATAGCCGTTACCGGGTTTACCATAATGTCCGTCGCCCGACCCCGTAACGCCAAGCCTGTAACCTTTCTTCATAAAGGACGCCGCCCAATCTTCCGAACGACGGTGTTCGCTGAAGACCTCTACAAGCCTTTGGAATTGTGGATTGTGCCAGGCAGGATTGGCGGCGCGTCCCCCCCAGTGTGGGACTACAATCGCTTTTTTTGCCAGGCCCTGTCTCTGCAGCCAAATGAACACGTCTTCGATATGATTGACGCCCTGCGTCGGTCCTTGGTAAATCTCTCGATTACGATAGTCAAAATATGAACGATCTCTGCAGATTGGAGCATCGTCGTTTAGGAAATAGATATTGTGGTCCCCTCCATTTTCCGTGTAGCCGCTCCACTCGAACCCGTGTAGTGTCACAAACGTACCCGAGGAGTTAAACACATTGTTCACCTTCTTGATGTGCGACCATTCCTCGTCAGTCAGCATAAAAGAGTGGTCGGTTAAAGAGGCGACGTCGAGTCCAGCGACGTCTCTTGCGTAGGCATAATACTGCTCTGGGGTCCCCCGGCCATCTGAAAGTTGCGAATGACCGTGAATGTCAGCCCACAGGATGTCATATTTCCCATCAATCAGGTCAGCCGAAACCAGGGTGGGATTACTCGTGGTCGCCATCTTACCGTCGCTGACTTGAAATCTCACCGGGCCTTCTGCATTGCAACAAAAACCGTCAATGCGCTTAACCCCTTTGTCATCTTCGGTAAATTGACAGATGCGGGGCGCTTTGCAATTGAGCCGCTCTGGCGATGCCACAATGGAAACGGTTCCCTTGTAGGTCTGATCTAGGTTCCCAAACTCATCCTCTGCCCTTACCATCAGCCTGAACGGTTGGCCAACACGGACAATCGAAGGCGCAACTGCAATCAGGCGTTTTGCGACTCCTCCAACGACCGGGATGCAAAGGCGTTGGCATAATTGCCAGGGAGCGTTTTCACCGCTGGCCAGCAAAATCTGAAAGCAAAAGGGGTCTTCTGAAAACATCTGCACTTGAGCGCCGGGCCCGCCGCAGGTTGTGTCTCCATAGGTCAAGTACACTACATCGCCAGCGACGAGCGGCGTGTTCAGGGACACGGTAATCAGGTGTTGCCAGGGGAAGAGCGCCAAGAACGTGTCCTTTGGGTGAGTGTCCTCGGGCCAGCCGGTGACAGCGAGCGTAGATCCTCTGTTACTTTTAGCGGTAACATAGCCCGGCCCATTAGGGTCCTTGGTTTGCGGTGGACTCCAGAACCTGTCGCTGCAGTGCCTCAGGGCTACGGCAAGCCTTGATCCCTGTCTGAGGGTTTGCCCCTGGACGTCGAAGCGAAACTGAAACGATTGGAAACTATGCGCACCTATGCTTTGAACAGGAGAGACGAGGGAGGCGACAATCGGTTTGCCCTTTGCTGGTTCGCAAGGCTGCGCCACGAGGCACACCATCGCAAAGAGGAATAAAGAGCATAAGGCCTTTCCACGAGTGAACGCCGGGCGTGTACGATCGTCAATAGGGAAGTTCATCCACTGTCTCAAACGGGGCTGGAAAGTTTTCCAACGCCTTGCAAGATGAGCAGACGAAAGCTCTTCGACTGCCATTCTTGTAGTCAAGGGCGCCGTCGTAGTCGTCAAAAAGTGGCTTCAACATGACGACAGAGAAACCGAACTCGGAGACTAGGTCTATAACCGCTTCCGCGGTGGGATAATATACAAGCGCATGATCGATTGACATCCTCGGTTCGTTTACATCATCCTTGGCAAGCTTCAGAAAAGAGCCTCGCATAGCCGTCAGTGAAGTATCGATTATCAAAACCTCTGGACTTAGGGAAGTGATCGATCGCAACAGCTCGATGTGCCTGTTGATATGATAAAAAAGTCCCAAACAGAAGACTATATCGAAGGGGGCGTATTTTTCATAATGGTAATTGAACACGTTGTCTTCCAAGAAAAGGTACTTGTGAGCTGGAACGGCGTGGACATCGAATACGAAGTTAGCCTGCTCGATGTGCATTTTCCGGCCGTCGATGCCCAAGACAAAGTCGCACCCCGCTTGAACTGCATTCAAAGACCAAAAGCCTGCATTACAACCTAAGTCCAGTATTCTTTTACCATGAAGGCTTCCACCGTACCACTTCACAAGCGGGTCGAAAAAATATTTTCGTCTCTGGGCATGTCTATTAACCCAGTTGGCTTCAAGCGTAACAGTCTTTATACCTTTTAGATCAAATTCGTAATGCCACCGTGGAAAACTTCGTACACGCGACGATATTTCATCTATTGAATACACCTGACCTCCTCAGACCTTCATATCTTTTCAAACCGGCACATCATTTGCCCCCTGGGATGTCCCCAATCCCCGATAAGCGTCGTCCTCCAAGGCAAATTCTTGGCGCAATACAATAAATCAGAAAATTTGTAGTGATACGGGTCTCGCGCGCTGAAGGTTTTTATTTCTCCTGGTGAGTGAATGAGCGGCAACGTAACGTCCTCGTCTTCTGGACATTGGAAAAAACTCGCAAAAAATACCCCCCCCTCGCTCATTACTGCACTTATTCGGCTCAAACAAAGCCTGATATGGTTGAGCGGCAGATGCGTGAAAACAGACTGAGCTATGGCCACATGGAATTTTTGCCCGAAAGGCGAGCAGTCAAACTCCGATTCCACGAGCAGGTTGCTTGAGGGCAGCCGCTGCTGCAAACCCTTTTTAGCTAATTCGATATTATATCCCGCCTCGATTAAGTCCTTGTTCAAGTCCACCCCATAATAATTGCCTGGATCCATGAACGCCACCAACTTGATGCCTGCACGCAGGCATCCACAGCCGACATCCAGCAGACGCATGGATGGTATGAGGCCGTTTTTTATTAAGAACGCCAACTGTAGAGATCCTAATTCTTCCCAGAGCCCCCCAACTATATCCCGATGCTTGCCCGCATCCACTGCCTGTTTTATTTTGCTTTCCTGGTAGTAATCACTGATCGTCATAACGCTTTAACATTGCCTCTTTGAATTGTCACATCCTGTTTGCCTCGGCATCATGGCTCCAACCCGGCCTGTTTTGGTGATGCCGAGACAGAATTTTCTCAGGCTCACCGCCTGCATTTCTAGGTTCTGACAACGCTAAGAAACTTACAAGACCTCTCGCCGGTTGCCAGCTCGTTCCATTCTATGGCTTCGCGTCAGTATTTCTGGCCTCATGAAGAAATCCACCATACCCTGAATCGTCGGCCGCTCCTCCGGTAAGACCCGACACGCTAGCGCATCTAACCTTCGATGGAGAAATTCTTCTTTCTCGCCTATAGCCGCCACAACGCCTGCGTTGAAAAAATACACACCTGTGGTTAGAAGGCACTGGAATTTCCATTCAACCAACATACGAGCGCCGCGCTCGACAAATGGTATGCCGTGACCTAGCGCCCCACTCACCGCGCCGCCGAGCTCCACGCCGCTCATGCTCTTGATCAGCATGCCGAATCGAACGTTGGCGACGGACTCGAGGAATTCCACTTCGTATGCATAGATGTAGGTCTCCCGACGAATGAGGTTGTTCACCTGTTCGCCATCCAAGGTGAAGATTTTGGGTTCATAGATGCGGGCGCCGCGCTCGATATAGCACACGGTGGATGCTGGTTTGAGATTCGGGTCATAAAAGGCCCTGGACGAGCCGACCGGTTTGGGTTTGGCGTCCCCCGCGACTGGCGCAGTCTCGACGGCCTCTTCCATCTGTGGAGGGTTCTGGGCTAGCGAGCGGATGCCTTGTATCACATATTCCCGCTTTTCTTTGGGGGCGTTGATGAGCTTGTGATACTGGGAGACCACGAATTTGGGTTGCCCTTCGATGAGCTTTTCGCCCTGCTCCAGGAGTACGGCTCGCGTGCACAATTCCACCACCGCGCCCGCAGCGTGCGAGACGAACAGGATAGTCCCGCCGTTTTCCTGAAAAGAGCGCAGTCGGGCGTAGCACTTCCTCTGGAACATTTCGTCGCCCACCGCGAGGGCCTCGTCAACCACAAGGATGTCCGGATCAACGCTGGCTGACACGGCAAAGGCAAGGCGCACGACCATGCCGCTGGAATAGGTCTTCACGGGCTGATCGATAAAGTCGCCGATGTCTGCAAATTCCACGATGCTCGGGTATTTCTCGTCAATCTCCTCTTGCGAGAGTCCAAGGATAGAGGCGTTCATATACACGTTGTCGCGGCCGGTAAATTCGGGGTTGAAGCCGGAGCCGAGTTCCAGCAGTGCGGAGATGCGGCCCCTGGCGTGAAATGTCCCGCACGTCGGCGCGAGGGTGCCGCAGATGATCTGCAGTAACGTGGACTTCCCCGATCCGTTGCGGCCGATGATGCCGACGGTCTCGCCTCTGGCCACGTCAAAAGACACGTCGCGCAGCGCCCAGAATTCCGTGTGGTAGCACTTCTCTGGGATGGGACAGAATTTTGCCAGGTTGGCTCTGAGCGAGTGCTTGAGACGGTCTGTGGGATTGGCCCAGATCAAATACGACTTTCCCAGATTGCGGACGGATATGGCGATGTTCTCGGGGAGTTCCGCCAAGCCGAGCTGTGGCGACGCGTCCGTCTCATGGCTGGGACAGGGTTCCGCGGCCGTGGGCGCCGTCTCCACGTCAACAGCAGGCGTCGCGGGTTCCTGCTCGAACAACGACCGGGCCGCGTGCAGGCATGTGCTTGTCATGGCGGATGCGAGGCTAGTAAGTCGGCGCTGCCATCCATACCACGCAGCCGAAAACGGCTCTTGCGCTCGTGCATCGTGATCAGCGATGTAGCCTTCTGCATGGCAGTGGGGGCATTGGAGCCGCAATGATGTAGGGCCGCGCTGATAATCGCCGTTCAGTCGCATCAACCCGCTGCATTGTGTGCATTGAAGAATCATGGTCGCTCGTGAATCAGTGATGCGAACACATCACCGATATTGTCTCAGGGTTCCTCCTCTGTAAGACAGTGTGAGCTGACATTTTATCCGAAATGAAGCCATTTGTCAGCGCATTTCCTCGGCTTGAGGCGCCTTGGCAGTCCGGAGCATGTGGACAGGAGTGGCTGATGAGGAGCGAAACAAGAAATGGCCCCAATGAACTGTCATCGAACCTTGACTATGGGTTGATTAGGATGATCGGGGTTCGGTATAACTCTTCCCTCCCTACAATCTACGTGGAGGTCTGTCTTCTCGAGGGCTGTCTGACCGATAAGGACCTCATCGCCGAGCACTAAACATTCCTCGAACACCTTTCGTCCCATGATCTCCATCAAGACCGGTTCAGTAACCTCTACCTCTTCCCGGCGACCGTCCACATATTGAGCCATTTGCCGAAAGACGCGTGCGAGGCCGAGGGAGTCTGCTACGAACGGTGGCAACACTGAGTTGACCGCGCCTGTATCCACAAGGGCCTTCACACTTTTTCTTCTCACGTCCTCAGGTTTTTTGAAGCCCTCGCGAACCATGGCAATGTCCATCGGATTGGTCAATTCGACATCAATCCTCACCTCACCCATTGGCCCAACCTCCTTCCGGCAAGGCCCGTACCTGTTCAGAAGCGAGCCAGGCGGCATACTTCACAGCCTGGAGCACATCATCTCGTTCCAATTCAGGGTAAACTTCTAGGACGTCCTCTATCGATTTGCCTGCCCAAGCATCTTTAGGACGACGCTCACGGTGATTCGCATCCCCCTGATGGTTGGTTGCCCGAGGCATACCGCAGGGTTAATAGTAATGCGATCCAATGTGGTCATGGTAGGCCTCGAAAACGTTTATCATGGTCGATTCGACGTCGATTCTCACCTCACCCATTGGGCCGACCTCCTCCTCATAAGACATCTGCGAAGGCTCTTTTGGTCCGCATGAACCAGAGGTAGCCGAGTTGCATAATGACGAGGGAAAAGATGGAGACGAGGATGAGTGATTGCCAGTCTGGATATTGTCCCCACATGAGGGTGCGCCGCGCGTCCTCGAGGATGCCCACCAGGGGATTGAGCTGCACAAACGACCTTATCTCTTCCGGGATGGCGGACGGCGAGAAAAAGATGCCGGAGATGAAAAACAGCATCTGAACGATTACGCCGACGGGCTGAGCGATGTCACGGATAAACACGCCCATGGACGCCAAGAACCAGCCGAACCCGAGGGCAAGCCCACAGATGGGGATGAGCACAAGGGGGAAGAGGTAGATGGTCGTCGGCCATGCGTGCGAAAAAAGAAGCACCGCTGGAATGAGGATTGCGAGGCTCAACCCTGCGTTGATCAAACTCGACCCCAGCGCCGCCACCGGCAATATCTCGAGGGGAAATACGACCTTCTTGACGTAATTGGGATACTGCAACACCAAGGTAGGGGCCCTCGAGACGCATTCCCCGAAGATGTTGAATACTGTCATGCCGCAAAACATGGTCATGGCAAACTGGAACTTGCCTTCGTCGGGCGAGACGCCCCACTTGGACTTGAAGATGACGCTGAAGACAAAGGAGAACACCGCGAGGAGCATGAGAGGCGTCACGAGCGACCAGACCATGCCGAAATACGATCCTTTGTATCGGCTCACCACGTCTCGCCAGGCGAACTGTCGGATGAGGTTCCTGTGGGCGTGGAG
>JBMFOE010000068.1:0-12046 GCA_049969795.1 Desulfomonilaceae bacterium | reverse complement strand
TCTCATTCTAAGACTCCCGTCGGGCAACCAACAACTTTTTTCATCCATTTGTGTCCATCTGGAGCTGAAACATTATACGCGGCGCGCCTCATTCCGACAGAAGTTTCGAGAACGAGTATGTAATTCGAGGCGGCGACGCTCAGTTGTCAGTTCTTCTGAGAGTCCTGCATCGAGGAAACCTTCAGCGTATAGTCCCCCACCTCATCGACCATGCCTTCGAATTTCATGACCTGGCGCTGACCGTGTTCGCTGATGGGCCGAAACAAGAGACGTTTGTCGGCTCGAATGAGCATGATGCGGTCCCAGTCCGGTCCATTGGCCGGGACGACAAAGACCTCGTCAGCCGGCGATGGCTCCGCCAAAAGATCCCGACCTTGAGAGTGTTGTACCGGCACATGACGGCCAGCCAGGGCGTGGAGTAGCGTGGGCAACACATCGAAGTGGGAAGTCGCGGTCCTGATGACGCGTGGCTCAACGCCCGGGCCCACCATCGCAAAGGGCACGCGCATCTGAATTTCGGACATGCGACTCCCATGCGTGAAAACCCCATCCTCCCCCATGGATTCTCCGTGATCGCCAGTGATGATAATGATATTCCTGTTTGGATCGATAGTTCGCGTCAAATCGAGCACCTCGCGCTCGAGAAACAACAATGCATTCGCGTACCGGTTCAGATGATTTCGCACTTGCGTTGTGGGGTTGAACACATTCCAAAAATGCGAAGCCTCTTGGTGCAAAGCGAATTCGGGGGGAAAGGCGTACCTGTAATGTGAAGAAATCAGATAGAAAAAGACGAATTGGGGTCGATCTGAGGCATTGTTGACGATGTTTTTTACTCTGGCGAGTTTTCTTCGATCCGAGTCGGGCCAGTCCTCCATGGAATTCACGGAGAACTGGCTGTCAGCCGCAAAATGATCACAGGTCTTGTTGTTGAGGAACTCTTCGATCCGGCGAAAGCCCCTGGTCTCGCCGGCAGTGAGAAAGGTGATTTCGTACCCGGACCTTCTCAAGGATTCAAGCATTTGTGGCGGAATTTTTCGATCGAGGGTCTTGTGGTATCCCAGAGGAATCCTCGAATAAAAGAGGGAGAATAGCCCCAGATGAGAGCAATTTGAACCGGAATAATGTCTTTGCAGACGCAACCCCTTTTGAGACCAGGCGTCCAAGTCCTTCATCAACTCGGGGCCGAGCGCAAAATATCGGAAGCTCTCAAAAATGATCAGGATCACATTGGGGAGCTTCTCCTTCGTGACAAAGGCGGAGTCGTCTATGGGAGGCGGATCGAGGGCATTTTGCAGAACCTCAGTGGCCTTCTGTTCGTCATCGCTCCTCAGGGATAGGGAAGCGACAGTTAATGAACTCTGGGGACGATCCTGACCCCTCACGAGACGATTGGCTTCAGTCTCAATGTCGGCCCCCGGCTTGCGCCCCGCGACGACGTTTGATTTACGCGGGAAAAAACGGTTGACTGAAGTCGCGGTCGCACCGCCAAGATGCAAAAGCTCTGAGCGCACCACCGGCGTTTCGTGCAATCCGAGATACGCGGCTACGTGATTGGACGCGCAGCCTAATATGCTTTTCATGTTGTCGCTCACCGGCAAGGCGTTCAAAACCCTCTCCGGCAGACTTCCGCCGATAGTAACCGGCGCCACGGCAGACAACGCGAAGCACAGGGTCATGGCAGCCATCGAGCGCGGCGACGACATCCATGAAAAGCGTATAGCGAGCCATGCCACTGCCCACGTTGCGCCGTAAAACAACAACGGGCCAAAAATGGCCACGAACAAGAATATTGAAAATGCCTGGGCTGTGAGTTGGCCGCCTGCCCATTGCCAGACCTTCACCTCAGGGTGTTTCAAGAAGTCTTCCACGTTGGGGAGGTAATCCCACAGGTGATAACCGGCAAAGCTTACAGAAACGAGGTCCAGGGCCATGAAATAAAACATGACCACCCAAAAGAAATTCAAAGTGAACACGGCGACGCGCCAGCAGCGCAGGCGTATGAGGAGAGCCCACAGAGGCAGGAATGGGAGAAACCAGGACAGGGATTTGGCCGTGAGAACCCATAACAAGAGCATAGTCCCGGCTATGGTCATCCCCTGAACCTTGGGACCGCCTACCACCTCATAGCGTTGCAATTCAAACAGACTGGCAAAAGCAAGGGAAGATACCCAAAGGAAGAGCATCACGGAGAGCCACTGGAGAGAGCGTGGGCTCTCCTGCCAACCAGATTGCCCCTCAGAGTTCAAGGGATCACTGCGACAATGTCCGGACGATCGCTGATCCAACGTGATTTACCTTGTTGCCAACACGGCTTATCGGACTGCGCTGCGTGCGCGAATAGAGGTCGCGCCTCATTGCTCCAGCCGATAACCGCTGGCGGATTCCATCTGTTGCTTTGGGAATCCCGCGGCAGCCAACTCGGGAAAAACGATTTCAAGGACTTCATCCATGTGATCAACTGTGATTATGTCGAGTCCCTTGCGGACGTTCTTGGATACCTCTCTGAGATCCTTTTCGTTCTCCGCGGGGATGAGCACCCTTGAAACGAGCCCCCTCTTCGCTGCGAGGAGTTTCTCCTTCAGCCCGCCGATGGGGAGGATGCGGCCCCTGAGTGTTATTTCTCCCGTCATTGCCAGATCATTGGGAAATGGTTTTTTTGCCAGCATCGATATAAGGGCGCAGGTGATGGTGACGCCAGCGGACGGTCCGTCTTTAGGGGTCGCGCCTTCGGGCACATGAATGTGGATGTCCACGGTGTTGAAAAAGTTTTCTCCAAGCGCGATGCCCAGATTTCGGGCGCGCACGTAGCTCAGGGCCGCCTGCGCGGATTCTTGCATGACTTCGCCGAGCTTGCCGGTGACGATGAGTTTGCCGCTGCCCGGCATGACTGCTGTTTCGACAATGAGCAGCTCGCCGCCGGTCTCAGTCCACGCCAAACCGGTTGCGATTCCGACGCGGCGGCTGGTCTCCTTGACCCCATAGCGGAACTTCGGTACCCCAAGGAATTCGGCGACGTGAGCTGTATCAATGGCCACCGGGTGCTCACCAGACCCGCTTACGATCTTTCGAGCTACCTTTCGGCATACTTTTGCGATTTGCCGCTCGAGGTCTCTCACGCCGGCCTCACGCGTATACCGCCTCATAATGCGAATGATCGCTTTGCGACTAAATTGTATGAGAGACGGGTCGAGACCGTTGGCCTTTATCTGTTTGGGAATCAAGAACCGTTCTGCTATCCGCAGTTTTTCCGGCTCGAGGTATCCCGGGATCCGTATCATTTCCATGCGGTCTTGGAGCGGCAGGGGTATCCCGTGCAAGGTATTGGCGGTGGTGATAAACAGAACCTTGGATAAATCATAATCAACATCCAGGTAGTGGTCGTTGAAGCAATGGTTTTGCTCCGGATCCAACACCTCCAGGAGTGCTGCGGCGGGGTCGCCTCGGAAGTCCGCGCTCATCTTATCCACTTCGTCAAGCAGCATAACCGGGTTTATCGTCTCCACTTTTTTCATACTTTGGATGATTTTCCCTGGCAGCGCTCCGATGTACGTTCGACGGTGTCCCCTGATCTCAGCTTCATCTCTCACGCCGCCCAAAGATATCCGTACGAATTCTCTGCCCGTGGCCCTTGCCACGGACTTCGCAAGCGAGGTCTTGCCGACGCCCGGCGGACCCACAAGGCACAGGATAGGCCCGCGAGTTTCGTTGGTGAGAGTCTGCACCGCGAGATACTCGAGAATTCGCTCTTTGACTTCCTTGAGGCCGTAATGGTCTTCATCCAGAATGGCTTGCGCTTCTTCAATAGAGGGAGCCGCGTCTGCAACCTTGTTCCAAGGCAGGGCCAAGAACCAGTCGATGTAATTTCTGACAACCGTGGCCTCAGCGGACATGGGCGCCATATATTTGAGCTTCCGGACTTCTTTCCTGGCCTTTTTCTCGGCTTCCGGAGGCATATTTTTCTTTGCGAGCTGTTCTTCCAGCTCGGCTATTTCACTCCGTACATCGTCTTTCTCCCCCATCTCCCTTTGGATTGCCCGCATTTGCTCATTGAGATAGTATTCCTTCTGGGTCTTTTCCATCTGCTTCTTGACCCGCTCTTTTATGCGGTTCTCTATCTCGGTTATCTCGATTTCGCTTTGCATGAGCTCCATGAGCCGCTCAAGACGTTTATTCACTGCCAGGCATTCGATGAGGAACTGTTTGTCCGAAATGCTGAAGGTCAACTGAGCGGCGAGCATGTCCGAGAGGCGAGCAGGGTCATTGGTCGCCGCGACCGAGGCCACAAATTCCTGGGGCATCTTTTTCTCGGGGGTGGCGTACGCGTGAAAGGTGCTTTTCACGCCCCTCACCAATGCTTGAATCTCTGTGTCGGAGGTTTCCCTGGAGTCCTGCAGCGGCTCTAACTCGACCTCATAAAACGTCTCAGATTCGAGAAATTGTACGATTCGCGCCCGCTGTCTCCCCTCGACGAACACTTTGATGGTGCCGTCCGGCAGTTTGAGCATCTGGATGATGGTTCCCACGGAACCGACGTGAAAGATGTCTTCGGGTTGAGGGTTGGTCTGCTGGGCGTCTCTCTGGGATACAAGGAATATTGACTTGTCTTCCTTCATCGCGGCTTCCAGGGCCTTCACTGAACGCTCTCTGCCGACGAACAGCGGAACGACCATCCCGGGAAATACGACAACATCTCTCAGGGGGAGCAACGGGAGTATCCAGGGACTGGGAGATGCAGGGTCTTCCTTCTTCGTAAAGAACATTTTTGTTTCCTCATGGAGCTATATGGGGAGGGAAGACCACACGAGGCAGCATGCCCGAGGGTCTTCGCCCCTTCGTTTCGACGCAGGAAAAAGTATTTGCAGATTCTTGAGGCCCTTTCGAAAAAAAGGGCCGCGCTCCGTTACGAAGCAGTCTCTACTTCTTTCTCGAATACGAGGATGCACCTCTCCTTTGAAAAGATGACATCTTCATTGACAATAACTTCTTGAAGGTTCTGGTATTCGGGCAACTCGTACATGATGTCCAACATGGCGCTCTCCAAAATAGACCTCAAGCCACGCGCCCCTGTTTTCTTAGTCAGCGCGGCCCGTGCAACGGCTCTGAGCGCTTCATCGGTAAATCTCAGCTTCACATGCTCGAATCCGAACAGTTTCTTGAATTGTTTGACCAGAGCGTTCTTTGGTTCCAGGAGGATTCTCACGAGGGCGTTCTCGTCCAGCTCGTGCAGAGTCGCCACAACGGGCAGTCTCCCCACGAACTCGGGAATAAGTCCGTAGTGGATAAGGTCTTCTGGCTGCGTTTGCTCCAAGAGATTAGGAACTGGCTCGTTCTTCGCTGGTCCGATCTCCGCGTTAAATCCCATGGATTTGAGATTCAGACGCTGCTGGATGACCTTGTCTAACCCTACGAACGCGCCGCCGCAAATGAACAGTATGTTGGTGGTATCCACCTGCAGAAATTCTTGCTGAGGATGTTTCCGGCCGCCTTTCGGCGGGACATTCGCCATGGTGCCTTCTACAATCTTGAGCAGGGCCTGCTGCACTCCCTCGCCGGACACATCCCTGGTTATACTGGGATTTTCGGTTTTTCTCGATATTTTGTCTATTTCATCGATATAGACAATTCCTCTGCTCGCTCGGGAGATGTCGTAGTCGGCGTTTTGGAGAAGCGTGAGGATGATGTTTTCCACGTCTTCGCCCACGTAGCCGGCTTCTGTGAGCGTAGTGGCGTCGGCAATGGCAAAGGGCACTTTGAGAATCCGCGCCAAGGTCTGGGCAAGCAGGGTCTTGCCCGAGCCTGTCGGGCCGATAAGCAAGATGTTGCTCTTTTGCAGCTCGACCCCGTCAAGATCCGGCTTCGACTCTATCCTCTTGTAGTGATTGTGGACCGCCACCGAGAGTATCTTTTTCGCCTGTTCTTGACCTATTACATAGTCGTCCAAGGCTTTCTTGATTTCTGACGGCTTGGGAACTTTGGAACGTTCCCTCCCCATTTCTTCCTTTTCATACTCTTCGGCGATGATCTCGTTGCACAGCTCGATGCATTCGTCGCAAATGTACACGGTGGGTCCTGCTATCAATTTTCTGACTTCGTCTTGGCTTTTCCCACAAAATGAGCAGTACAATGACGAAAAATTTCCTTTTCTGCCGGCCATGAATTCCTCCGTTTGTCCCTACACCGCGACGGACGTGACTCAAGCCCATTGACGCGCCGAGTGTCCGGGGCGGCGTACTGTGGAGAAGCTATGCTTCTGACCCGTCTCTGCGAAAGATAACGCTATCGACTATTCCGTATTGGACGGCTTCCTCGCCGCTCATGAAATAGTCTCTGTCAGTATCAGCCTCGATTCGCTCGAGGGGCTGTCCAGTGTGCTCATGCAGTATTCTGTTCAGTTCCGATCGCATGCGCAAAATTTCTTTTGCGTGAATCTCTATATCAGCGGCCTGTCCCTGGAATCCTCCCATGGGCTGATGGATCAGTATCCTGGCATGCGGAAGCGCAAAGCGCTTCCCTTTCGCGCCAGCGGCCAACAGCAAGGCGGCCATGCTCGCTGCCTGACCTATGCAGATCGTCTGCACGCTCGGCTTGATATACTGCATGGTATCGTAAATGGCCAAACCTGAACTCACGATGCCGCCGGGCGAATTGATATAGAAATTGATATCTTTGTCCGGTTCTTCGCTCTCGAGGAAGAGAAGTTGCGCGATTACCAAATTGGCAACCATATCGTCGATGGCGGTGCCGAGGAAAATGATTCTTTCCTTCAAAAGCCTCGAGTAGATGTCATAAGATCGTTCGCCTCTACTGGTCTGTTCTACTACTATGGGTACAAGCATGTGTTTTTGTCCTTGGTTCTTTTTCTCCGTGGTGAGCTGCGGTCCTACACAAGCCCTTACGCTGACTCTGCATCAGACGGGGGACCTTGTTTCTTCGGACTCCCGTCGTCATCTATGAAGACCGCGTTTTCTTCCAGAAATCGATATGTCTTATTTTCAGTCACTGATCGGCGCACAGTGGCCGAGGCGGGCCGCGCTTCCGCCAACGCCTTCCTGTCGTCCGGCGCCATTTTTAGCCGTTCAGCCATCCTCTCATATTCAGCATCTAGCTCTTCTTCTGTGGCTTGTATGGCCTCCTGTTCGGCAATAGCTTGGAGGATAAGAGAAACTTTTGCTTCTTTTTCCGCTTGGACTCTTATTTGATCGCGCGGGATAGCGCCTGATTGGGCCAACTTCTTAGGGTCTATGCCTTGCTCCAGGTAATGCCCCAGGAAGCCGCGCATCATGTCCTCGAATTTTTCTTGCACCAGGGAAGAGGGAACCTCAAAATCGTGGCTTTCCAAAAGCTGTTGTCTTATCTGGCTCCTTATTTTCTCCTCTGCCGAACTTTTCAGGTCTGCTTCCAACTGGCTTCTCACGCGATTTTTGAGTTCTTCCAGAGTCTCGTACTCTCCGAAATCCTTGGCAAACTCATCGTCCAAGTCAGGCAGGACGCGCTCCTTGATTTCTTTACAGTGCACCTGGAAGACCCCCTTTTTCCCTGCAAGCGACTTGTTCGGAAAATCTGCGGGGAAATCTATCGTAACTTCCTTATCCTCATCCACTTTCATGCCTTCGAGGTGGATGTCGAAGCCCGGGAGATAAAAGTCGCGCCCCATTTCCAAGTGATAATCATCTACCATCAGGCTCGCAATGGGTTCGCCCTCGACTTCAGCGTCGATGTCAACGATGAGATGGTCTCCCATTCGAGCCCCTCGATCTTCTGGAATCGAGACCAACCGTGCATTGAGGTTCCTCAATTGCTGGAGGGAGTCTTCGAGCATTTTGTCAGAAACGTCCACTATCGGTCTCTTGAGCTTCATGCCTTTGTAGTTGACCGGGGTGATCTCCGGCGCGACTTCCACCATGGCTGAGAACCGAAATGGTTTGCCACTTTCCAGGGTCTCCGGATCGATGCTCAGAACGGTTAATGGTTTGATCTCCTTTTCTGCGAGCCCTGGCTCGAGCGTATCTTCGATGACCTTCTTCAGGGCGTCACCTTCGACTTTTCCTCGGAAATAGCCCTTTATGATCTGAAGAGGCGCCTTACCCTTGCGAAACCCTTTAATTTGAACCGTTTTTTTCAGGTCCAAGTATTGCGATTCAATGGCATTCCGAACGGTTTCTTCCGGCACCTCAAAAGTGACCCTTTTCTTGATGGGGCTCACGTCTTCAACAACGATAGTAGCCATGTTCCCTCTTTCATGTCGCAAGCTGGTCACAGAGACCCGAGCAAAAGCCCTCTCTCCGCATAAGATGACAGCATTTCAAGCGATATCGCCATCTGTTAGGTATTATATGACAAGGCCTTTGAAAATGGAAGTGCGAGGCTTGCGGCGGCTTGCCCTGCGGTCATTTTTCTTGAACCCCGCTTTTTGTTGGTATAGGTTGTAAATGATTGAGATTCGCGACTGTGGAAGGCAATCTTGGACCAACGAGACGGACAGAACAATTTTACCATCAGCGTCGTCGCCCCTCTCTACAATGAGGAGAAGAACGTGGGGCCGTTTCTCGAGAGGCTCAAAAAAGTCTTTCAAGAAATCGGCTGCGAGTGGGAGGTCGTTTTTGCCCTGGACCCGAGCCCGGACAGGACTGAAGAAGTGGTGAGGGAGTTTATTCACAAGGGTTTTCCCATTCGCCTGATGAAGTTTTCACGAAGGATCGGCAAGCCGTTGTCTCTAATGGCAGGGCTCAAGGAAAGCGATGGAGACGCTTCGGTCATCATCGACGTGGATCTCCAGGACCCGCCGGAATTGATTGCAGAGATGGTTCGCAAATGGCGAGAGGGCTACCCGGTGGTGCTTGCCCAGCGGAGCTCTCGGAGCGGCGAGAACGTCTGTTACCTTTTGGCCGCGCGGTTTTTCTATTGGTTGGTATCCAAGCTCGGGGAATACCCGATACCGAAAAACACCGGGGATTTTCGTCTATTAGACAGACGGGTGGTGCAGGCGCTTCGGGAGTGCAACGAGCGGCATGCGTTCCTCAGAGGTTTAACCGCGGCCGTGGGTTTCGATACTGCGGTCATACCTTTTTGTCGCGACAAGAGGCATTCGGGTCGGACCAATATCCCCGTATGGGGGGCGCTCAACATAGCCCTGGATGGAGTGATTCCCTTTTCGCGTGCGCCGGTCAGGATGCTTTTTCTTATCGGCGGGTTGCTAAGCGTGCTGGGATTGCTGGGCATGGGGATATGGTTGGGCGGCAGCTTTTGGCGAGGCATGTCCACGCATTGGCCGCTGATATTGATGCTATTCTTGCAGGTGATCATCGGAGGCATCGTCATGGCGGGGCTGGGGGTCTTGGGCGAATATATGGTTCGGACATACGAGGAAGTGCGAAGACGGCCGTTGTATGTGGTGGAGAGCCTTGTTGAATCTCCAGTACTTGTAGAGCGGCGTCGGAAGAGGAACGCGTCCTGACGACCCAGGGCGTTTCTTGCGAATGCTTTCCGGAGTGAGCGTCGAGAGGAGGGATATGAAGGTTCTGGTTACCGGCGGCGCCGGTTTTATAGGGAGCCATCTGGTGGACGAGTTGGCGCGTCGCGGGGATACGGTGGTGGTGTACGACAACTTTTCCACCGGCTTTCGACAGCATTTGGAAGCCGCCGCGCGCACAGGGAACGTCCACATCATTGAAGGCGATATCCTGGACGGCGGCAAGCTTGCCGCCGCGATGCAGGACGTTGGCCTGGTGTTCCACCTGGCGGCCAACGCCGACGTACGCGGGGGCATGCACAACACCGGCGTCGATGTGCAGCAAAACATCTTGGGGACCCACTCGGTCCTCGAGGCGATGCGGCTCTCAGGTTCAAAGCGCATTGTATTCACGAGTTCAGCGACGGTATATGGCGAGCCGACTGTGTTTCCGACGCCCGAGACCTATGCACCGCTGCAGACGTCTCTTTACGGCGCGTCCAAACTAGCGGCAGAGGCCCTGATCGAGGCGTACGGCGAGTACTTTGGGATTCGCAGTCATATTTTTCGGTTTGTTTCCTGGGTAGGCGAACGATACTCGCACGGAGTGATATTTGATTTTGTGCGGAAGCTCAAGTCTCATCCCGACTTCCTTGACATACTGGGAGACGGGACGCAACGGAAATCGTACTTGGACGTAGAAGACGGGGTTCGCGGGATTTTTATTGCCATCGAGAACGAAAAGGCGTTCAAGAGCGTGCTGAACCTGGGACATGTGGAATACATGGATGTGGTCACCCTTGCCAACGTGGTGTGCGATGAAATGGGCCTTCACGGCGTGGAATTTCGCTTTTCAGGGGGCGAGCGAGGCTGGCTGGGGGACAGCCCGTTTGTGCATCTCGACATCGCCAAAATTCAGGACTTGGGCTTTCGACCTGCCGTGAGCATAGAAGAAGGCGTCCGCAAGACAGTCAGGTATCTGTTGACAAACGAATGGCTGCTGCACGCCCGTTCTTAGAGCCGGCGTTGACCGGCGGCCGCAAATGAGCGACCATAGGCGATGAAAATGGCGGGGCAACAGAGTTGTCGGTCTTGGTGGTAACTTTCAACGTGAAGATTATAGAGAGATACATCATCGTCGAATTCCTCAAGGTCTTTGCCATTTGTGTCAGCGGTTTCGTGATGATGCTTCTCCTCATCGACATCACAGATAAGATCAAATATTACTTCCAGTACAACCCGCCGGGGAGTCTCATGCTCAAATATTTCCTGGTGAAACTGCCGGGCTATCTTTTTTTCGGCATTCCATTGGGGATTTTACTGGCGGGAATGCTCTCCCTGCTCATGATGGCGCGTCATTCTGAACTGATTGCGATGCAGGCCAACGGCATCGATGCGCTCTACATCGCGAAACCTGTGCTCATGGTAGGCGTTGCCGCGTCGTTGATCATGTTCCTTGCCAATGAAACAGTCATTCCGTGGTCCAACAGGTATAGCGAATATATTCAAAACGTTGAGATCGCGGGCAAGGCGGATACCACATACTTCAAGAAAGATCAGATCTGGATACGCACCTCGGATAGCATTATACATGTCGAGAATTTCCATAAGAGCGATCAGTCGTTGGAAAAGGTCACCGTGATTCATTGGAACCCGCGCTATGAATTCACGGAGAGGCTATATGCGGACAAGGCCAGATGGTGGCACGACCACTGGATGCTCTACGGCGTGAACCGAACGGTTCGGTCATCGGACGGCAAGGTAGTCGTGGAGACGCTTCCATCGCTGGAGTTGGCCCTGTCCAAGACGCCGGAGGATTTTCAACGGGTGGAAGTGGCTACCCGAGAGATGAACATCTCGCAACTCGGTCAATACATAGATAAACTGGTGCAAGAGGGTCAGTCGCCCCAGCGTTATCTCGTGGATTGGCACGCGAAGATTGCCTTTCCCGTGGTCTGCCTGATCATGGCGGCCCTGAGCGTCCCGTTTGCCGTAAAGGCAAACCCGCGAGGCGGGGGATTGGGAATCGGATTGGGAATTTCCCTTGTCATCGCGTTCGGTTACTGGGTGGTACACACGATGTTCATCTCATTGGGACATGCGGGGTACATTCCGCCGGTGGCTGCCGCATGGGGCGCAAACATCATTTTTGGCTTGGCGGCTGGGATAATGCTCTTACAGGCTGGGACATAAGGCGACACAAGGCGGAAAACGCGACGACAAAGGGGGAACTCTTTAGAGCTTCTGGAAGTTTCTGCGGGAATAGGTTCGGATCGTCGAATCCGCACGTTCTTTTCAAAACCGCTACGCCAACTACGAGAGAAGGTCTGTTCTCGTTTATCTGAAAATGCCATAGCGCCCTCCAAGAATGGTATTTTTATTTCCCCTTGTGATCCCCCTGTCATGGGAGTTCGAAGGAGCAAGGCTCGAGCCACGTGAGCACCATTGCCGTTACCCAGGGCGTTGCCCTGGGCTATTGTATGGCGCCCCGCAGGAGCAGGGCTTAGAGCCATTCTCGAAAATAATCGCGAAATGCGCTGTTGTCCCGGTGCATGTCATTCCCACGCAAGTGGGAATCCATGGTCAGTTTCCTGG
>JBMFOE010000067.1:0-13088 GCA_049969795.1 Desulfomonilaceae bacterium | reverse complement strand
GGGTCTGCGTGACGAATAGTTGTCGGTGTCTTGCACTGGATAAAATCCTTCAAAGATGAGTTCTTTGTCCTTCTCTGGGATGCCGATGCCGGTATCTGTGACGGTAAACACGTACGAGTGATTTTTCACCTTGCCAGTGACCCTTACAAGGCCGTTATCCGGCGTGGCTTCAATTGCGTTGCGAATGATCCCCTCCATGACCGCGTGGAGAACATGGCGCGGGATAACCAGTTCGCCAGGGTCCATATCGAACTCGAGGTCGAGCGTCCGGCCTTGTTCGTCTGCCTTGGATTTGATGTATTGAAAGAGCGATTCGCTGAAATCCTTCATCTCAATCTTTTCCGGCTCGTCTTTTCTTGTGGGGAAGGTCTTCTCGAGCCATTTTCGAATGATATTCGCTGCGTGCTCGATCTCCGGGGTTCTCTCGGCCTGGACTTCCATAAGATCCAAAGCGACTTGTAGGAACCCTGTGATGTACCTCTTTTCCCACGAATAGCCGGTCATCAAGATACTTTCGACCTGGGACTCGAGTCTGTTCAAGCTCTCGACGTGGCGGTTCATCCTGGATATGACGCGATCGAATTCCTTTATGCCCATATCGGCCAGTTTTCGCTCCATAGTGGCGAGGCTTCCCCGAAGGATGGCCAGCGGGGTGCGGAGTTCATGGGACAAGTGGTTCAGAATTTTTGACTTGACCCGGTTGAGGTTCTCCAACTCTCTATAAGACTTGAGCATTTCCTCGAAGAAGGTAGCGTTCTCCACGGAGAGAGCGACTACTCCGGCGAGCGAGGAAAGTACCTGGACGTCTTCCTGGGAAAATTGGCCCTCCTTCTTGTTCATTACGACCAGGCAACCGATGGTTTTTTCTCTCGTGTTCAGGGGCACAATGATTTCGTTCCTGATATAGAAGCCGGATCGATCCTGGAATGGTTTGAAAAAATTGGGGTCGCTGGTCGGATCATTCAGCAACGCGGGTTCGCCCGTCGAGAAAACTCGACCGCTTATACTGTTTTCCAGTGGAATTCTGAGGTCAGCGCTTTGGCGATGGAGGCGCTGGTGTTGGTCCTGGATCGCACGCCAATAAAGATCGCCAACCTGTTCATCATAAAGGAGCACGCCGCCGGCTTCTGCCTCGAGCGCAGCCCTCAACTCGTTAATCACCACAGAGAGGAGGTGGTCGAGGTCCAACGTCGTGCCGAGGGCCATGCTGGCGCGGTAAAGCATTTCGAGATCGTCTCTCGATTTTTTGAGTTTTTTGTAAATGGTTGCGTTATCGATGGCCAGCGCGATGGAGCCGGCCATTGAACTGAGCAATGCTTCGTCTTGCTCTGTAAAGTCCCCCCCGATCTTGTTCATGGCCATGAGCACGCCAATGGTGCGATCTCTGGTGTTCAGCGGCACTTGCAACACCTTGCGGACCTGGAACCCGCTCTTCTTGGTCATCTCGGCATAGTAACGAGGGTCTTTGGAGGTATCGTTGACGCGTGCGGGCTTATTGTTGCGAAACACCCACCCTGCTATGCTCGAATCGAGGGGCAGACGCAAATCTTCTGATTGCGGCGCGAGTACATGGCGAGCGTCCCGAACCTTTTTCCAATAAAGGTCGCCTCGATTTTCGTCGTACAGCAGCACGCCGGCGCCTTCGGTAAGAAGGGCTTTATTTACTTCATCGATAATGATGACAAGGAGTTCATCGAGATCGATCGTGGAAGCAAGCGCCTGGGAGATATTGCATAAGATGGACAGATCGTAGAGTTCCTGATCCTCCATGTCCAAGGCGTTGTCGATGAGGTCCCCGGCTATCTTTTCGAGCTCCTTCACACGGCGCTCTAGTTCTTCGTAGGTAGGCTTCGTTGCGCCAGTATTTTTTTGCCCACGGGATTCCATGAATCACATTCTCCTCTTGAAGGGACTCTCCCATGTTGTCTCTGCGTGCGAGGCGTCAGCTCGAGACATCCGATTTCCCTGACGAAGGGGTTTTGGGGGGGGCGCGCCAAACGCTCCCGATAGCAGCCGCGCGTTCACGCGGCGCAGACATCGGTCGTCTGACCAAATCCTCTGCAGAGGTCTCGGAAATTGTTTACGCCCGTGAAAAATTCTCTCATCATGATCACCCACAGATAGCGGCCTCTATTCGTGAGCATGAGGACGCCCTGATCCGCGTACACGGCCCCGAGCAGCGTAAACAGCGCTATTTCCTTTCGCAGCGTTTTCTGAAATTGTCCCTGAAATTTTTCTTCGGCTCGGGCGACATCGATACGACCCCCAAACAACTGCATCATGAAGTCGTATTGAATCTGCTCTTGCAACGAAAAGTCCCTCTTCGCTTTGAGGGGCAGTTTACCACTCTGCACGGTCTGAATATAGTCTTCCACAAAGAAGGTGTTTGCGTAACAGGTCCCATTGAGGTACCCAAAGGAACCGCTCCCCACTCCTACGTATTCGTCGTGATCCACGATATATTCGTCGATCATCTGCTTTTTCCTCGAGAAACACCACGCGGTTCCGAAGGAATATTGGGGCAGCAGTCGTGAGACGATAAGATGGTAATATTGTTTTTCCTGACGATAGCTAATGGCGCCGAAACGTTTGGCCAACGCGTGCCTGGTCATATTGGAAACCATGAGCGGGTAAAAGGTTGCTTGATCCGCGGGAATTTCCATTATGATTTCAAGATCTTTTTCCAGCATCTCCGTTGTTTGAGAGGGAAAGTTAAAGATCATGTCCACGTTGAGCGTATCAAACATGCCCATAAAGTGGGATAGTTTTTCCTTGATTTGCTGCCCGCTTCCGTATTTGTGAAATCTCTCCATCTTCCGGAGCAGCGCGTCGTCGAAACTCTGGACTCCCACCGACAGCCTATTCACGCCAGCCTGTTTCATGACAGTCATGATGTCGTTGGTAAGGTGATTGGGGTTGGTTTCCAGGGAGATGCGCGTCACGCCGAACCAGTCCCTTGTCTGCAAAAGGACCTTGCCCATCTCGTCTGGCAGGACCGTAGGGGTGCCTCCTCCCACGTATATCGCGTCAAAACGGAAACCTCTCTCCCTGTACATGGCGATTTCTTGCGACAGCGCGTGGAAATATCTTTTGGCCAGAGGAATGTCCAGTTTGAAGCGATTGAACGAACAATACGGGCAGAGTTCCTCACAAAAAGGGATATGTATGTAGAGGAGGTATTTCCGGCGGTTGTCAGGCGCGGGAGCGGCGACCTGTTCGAAGGTCGAGAAGTTGAGCGTGTGCTGGTACTTGCGACGCAGATATGTGGTAAGAGCGGTTTCTATAATCATACGCATCCGATTGATAGGGAAAGTATATTGTGTATAGCATTTTTCGATGAAGACGGCCAATTCCCCGACCGCTTTTCTATTCCCGCGCGGCGACCCGAGGCTGCTCCCTCATCTTGTGGCTCCTGGCAAGGATGAGAAAGCCGTTGACACGTCATGGCTGCGGAAGCGACGCAATCTCGTGAAGAGTTTTGAGAAAAAATATAACATCTCGCGGGGATGATTGCAGCTTATTGCTCACGGATGATCCCGGCGCCGCCTCTGGTTTCATTACCAGCGCGTGAAGACTTTCCACGAACTGCGGTCCTCCCACGTAGGTGTTCTCCTTGCCTCGTTTGTGGGCATAATCCACAGGAGAAGGATGCCTACCACAAAACCTCCCATATGGGCCCAATATGCCACGCCGCCTATTTCCCGTCCTGCGCCTAATTCAGCGGCGCCGCTCATCAGTTGAAACAAGAACCACAGGAGCAGGTACACGAACGCGGGGATTTCCACAAAACGAACAATGAAGAAAAAAATAAAGAGAGTGTATATCCTCGCCGTGGGATAGCTCACGAGATATGCCCCGAGGACGCCAGAGATGGCGCCGCTGGCCCCTACCATTGGAATCTGTGATGCGGGATGAAAGACGACCTGGATGAGCGCTGCCCCCACGCCGCACAGGAGGTAGAAAATGGCAAATCTTGCATGCCCTAGGCGGTCCTCGATGTTGTCGCCAAAAATCCATAGGAACCACATGTTCCCTATGATGTGCATCCACCCGCCGTGCATAAATATGGAACTCATGAGCGGCGTCAATGCCCCGTCAAACACGCCGGTATGAAAACGATATGGATGGAGGAAACGCACCGGGATGAGCCCGTAGTGGAGGATGAAGTCGCTCACGGCTGGCCCGAGGGAAACCTCATACAACCATACCACGGTGTTCAGCGCGATGATGGATATGGTGACGTAGGGCGCGGATCCGGACGGGGTGCTGTCTCTCAAGGGGATCACTTTGTGTCCTCCACTTTACCCACAACCGAACCTCGGCCCGTTGCTCTCACCCAGAATGGGGTTCGAGCGCAATACCGCCCAAGAAGCGCCTCAGTGCTTTTTCAATCGAGGCGTGGATAGACCCAAAACTACCGCTACCATGGCATCAAAGGCTTTGGTCGTGGGCGATGCAGGATATTCGAGCACAAACGGCTTCCCCGCATCAGAGGCGGTCACGAGCTTGGGATCGATGGGAATTCGTCCGAGAAATTTGAACCCCTGCTCCAGGGCCAGCATTTCGCCGCCGCCCTCGCTGAAAAGTGGATGGTAGGCCCCGCACTGGGGACATACGAACCCGCTCATATTCTCCACTATTCCGAAGACAGGCATGCCAAGGCTTTTGCAGAAACGGATGGATTTCTTGACGTCTTTCAGCGCGACCTTTTGAGGCGTGGTAACGATAATGGCCTGGGACCTCGGGGGAGCCATTTGGCAGATTGAGAGAGGCTCGTCGCCGGTTCCTGGCGGCGCATCGACGATGAGAAAATCGAGGTCTCCCCAGTCGGCTTCCGCAATGAACTGCCTGATCATGCGGTGTTTCATAGGGCCGCGCCAGATCACCGCTTCATCTGCTTGATCTTTTAGGACAAACTCGATCGACATGACCTTCAGGTTGTCGTTGTATCTCAAGGGAATCAGGCCTCGTTCGTTGACGGAAGAGACTCGCGATCCTTCGAGCTTCAGCATGACCGGAATGCTCGGGCCATGTATGTCGATGTCCAACAATCCGACGCTCTTGTCCGATGCCGCAAGGGCAGCCGCGAGGTTTACGGCAATCGTACTCTTCCCTACTCCGCCCTTCCCCGACAATATCATCAGGGTATTTTCGATACGGGTCAGGCTGTCGGCCAACATGAGATCAGCCTTCAACTCTTCGATTTCTTCTTTCGACAACGGCGGCTTTTTCCTCTCCGCAACCATCGCATCTCCTATGACTACGCTCTTGCTATTGCCACCCGATGCCTGTTTCTTCAAGCAACTTGCGGGCCTTTACTCGATGGACGTCCAGTCCCACCTCTTTCGGAGACAGCCCAAGAGCCAAACCGATCAGTTGGGTCAAATAAAAGATAGGCGTTTTCATCCTCTCTTTGGACTTTTTTGCAAGCACAATCTGGCCCATGTCGAACTGTTCGAAACATGACGGACAAATCACCGAAACCCCTTGAATGTCCCTTTCTTGAATGTACCCAAGTTTTTGCCTCGTGATGGCGTACCCGGCCTCCTGATCCATATTAGCTCCAAGCGGAGAGCCGCAGCACAGGAACTTCCTGGAATATTCGATAGGTTCCACGCCGATGATGGAAAGGAGGTGATCCATTCTGACCGGCACGTACGATTCAGCATCCGATAGTTCGTCAGGATACATGACCTTGGGTGGTCGAAAATAGTGGCAGCCATAGTGGCAGCCGATCCTCAAGGGAATGTCACGACTTTTTTCTTTTATGATCCGCTCCACCACGGAATCTTGATATAAGACATCCAAAATGTGGGTGACTTGCACAGACCCCTGAAAGCAATGGTTCGTATCTTCCAGGATTCTATTAACCCTTCTTTTCTTGGCTTCATTCTGCTTCAACACGTGGTTGGCTTCCTTGAGCGTGTTGACGCATCCGGAACAGAGGGTCAAGATATCCAGGCCCTGTTCTTCAGCCAAGCAGATGTTTCGCGCTGCCAAGGCAAGCCATGAATCGTAGTGCACCAGCTTTAAACTCGTTGTGGGGGGACAGCACGAGAACGGCAAATCCACGAGCTCGATCCCCAGTCGCTCGCACACAAGCCGCGTCACGGCTTCAAAGCCCGGGTACTTGATTGGGATGGCGCATCCCAGGAAAAGCGCATATTTCATAACAACCTTTGATCTTTAGGGAAAACGGGTGATTCCTTCTAGAACTCCACTATTTGGTGAAGTCCTGCCTTCCTCAGTATTTTTTGCAGTTCGTCCACAGGCGCGGCTGGCAGCGGCGCCAATCCGTGATGGGCTCTCATGCCATCGAGTTGGTGAACGATCATGGAACGCCCTGTCTTGGCCAGCAGTTCCACGGCCATGGCCAGCCTCCCTGGGATATTGCCTCGTCGGGCGGCTGAGTTCCTCAAGGCTACCAGCAGATCGCCAATGGGTATTTTCTGAGGGCATCGGTCTTCGCACACGTTGCACGTGCAGCAAAGCCAAAGGCGTTCGTCCTCAACCACCTGCTCATGGCCTAGGCCAAGGCATTTAAGGATAGTCTCACGCGGTCCGAACGCGGGAGCTACCTCCATGGCCGGACACGAGCCTGTACACCTGGCGCATTGATAACATTCATACAGCGATTCTCGATTGAAATGTCTCCATATCTTTATATCGTTCATGACGATTCACTCTTCTTCTGCTTGGCTTTTGAGAGCTTTGCGATGAAGGCTTCGCGCTCTTCCGGGGTCAGACTACGCACCGTCTCTTCCATCTCTTTGATAACCTTGGCGAATTGCGCTCCCTCGGCCGCCGACACCCACGCCAATCGCAACCTGTTCTTGTTGAGTTCCAGTCTATCCATTTTTTTCCAAAACGTCTCCACGCGGCGTGCAGTGTGCTGATTCGCGTTGTTATAATGACAATCGGACGGGTGACAACCTGATACAAGCACCGCGCCAGCTCCTTTGAGAAACGCCCGCTCTATCCATTTCGGGGATACTCGGCCGGAACACATGGTTCTGATGATTCTCACGTTGTGTGGATATTGTATCCTGGACACGCCGGCAAAGTCAGCGCCTGCGTAAGAGCACCAATTACACGCGAACGCGACGATTTTTGTGTGTGGGTCTTTTTCCAACGCCTGGTCGATTTGTGCGACGATTTGTTCTTCGGTGAAATGCGCCTGCTCTATCGCTCCAAATCGGCACTCCGGCACACACGCGCCGCATCCTTGGCACGCGGCCTCGATGACCCGATAGAATCCCTGTTCCTTGCTGCCTTCGATGGCATGGTAGGGGCAGACCCGAGCGCACAGCCCGCAGGCCGTACATTTGGATGGATCGATATGGGCAGTGATAGCGGGGACTTTTACCTCCCCTTTGCTCATGAGAATATTCGCCCTGGACGCGGCGGCAGAGGCTTGGGTCACCGAGTCCTTGATGTCCTTAGGGCCTTCTGCCGCGCCTGCGAGGAACACCCCTCCTGTGGTTGTATCGACCGGTCGGAGCTTCGGATGCGCTTCCATAAAAAAGCCATCGGTATCCGTTGCAAGGTTGAAGAGCCTCTGCACAAGATCAGAGTCCTTCTGAGGCTTTATGCCGACAGAGAGAATGACCATATCCATGACATGGCGATAGTGCTGCCCAAGAAGGGTGTTTTCCCCCAGCAGGGTAAGGTCGCCGGTATTTATGTCCTCGATGATTTCACCCGGAATCCCCCGTATAAAGTTGACCCCTTCTCGTCTGGCTCGTTGGAAAAGGTCTTCGAAACCCTTCCCGAACGCTCTAATATCGATATAAAACACGTAGATCTCCGTATCGGGCCAATGTTCCTTTATCAGCAGGGCATCCTTGATAGTATTCATGCAGCATACGTTGCTGCAATAGGGATTGCTCCTCTTGCTCCTCGATCCGATACATTGGAGGAACGCGACCCGAGTCGGCCTTTTCCTGTCGGAGGGGCGGATGAGTTCGCCGCTGGACGGGCCGCCCGCGTTTATGAGGCGTTCAAACTCTAGCGTGGTAATGACATTGGGAAATTTTCCGTATCCCAGCTCTGTGAGAGCAGACGGATCATAGACATCCACGCCTGTTGCGATCACGATCGTTCCCACTTCGAGTTCCAGGAGTTCGTCTCGATCGGCAAAATCGATGCATTTCTGCAGACACGCCTGGAAGCATCTGTCGCAGGCGACGATGCCGTGGTTATTCAGGCACAAATTCATATCGATCATGTAACGCGAGGGGACGGCTTGCGCAAAGGGAATGTATATGGCCCTTCTAATGGACAGGCCAGCGTTGAATTCGTCCGGCGCCAGTTGCGGACACGCCTGCACGCATTCACCGCACGCGCTGCAATCCTTGGTGACATAGCGGGCTTTCTTGAGCACCTTCACCTTGAAGTTGCCGATATGTCCCTGTACTCCCTTCACCTCGGCGAGGGTAAGCAATTCGATATTGGGGTGCCTTCCGACCTCGCTCATCTTAGGGGCTAGGATACAGATCGAGCAGTCCATCGTCGGGAATGTCTTGTCTATTTGGGCCATCCTGCCGCCGATGCTTCCACTCCGTTCAACCAGATAGACCTTGTATCCGGCGTCAGCCATATCCAGGGCCGCCTGGATTCCAGCCACTCCCCCGCCAACCACCAGCGCTTTCCTGATGACCGGCACAGTCAATTCGAATTGCGGGGCGAGTCGTGCAGCCCGCTGCACCGCCATGGCGACCAGTTCCTTTGCCTTTTCAGTAGCCGCATCTTTATCGTGGAGATGAACCCAGGAACAATGCTCCCTGATGTTCGCCATTTCCAGCAGGTAGGGGTTCAGACCTGCGCTCTCACACGCTGCTCTGAAGGTCGGTTCATGCAGCCTGGGGGTGCATGACGCAACCACAACTCGATTCAATTGAAGCTCTTTGATGTCGTGCTTGATCTGTTCCTGGCCCGGCTCTGAACAAGTGTAAAGGGAGTCCACTGCGTGGACCACGCCCGGCAGGTCACGTGCATACGCGGCCACTTCTTCGCACCGCACGGTTCCGCCGATATTCTTACCGCAATGACACACGTACACACCGATTCGAAGATCGTTTTGGGGAGATAGCTTCTTATGTTCAACTGATTCTGGCAAGGCAACTACTCGCTTTTCACAGGATTTTCGCTCGCCGGCGCTCGTTCATTGAATAATCGTTCCATCAACCGTTTTAGAGCATCCTTCGAGGCCCTATCCTCGTCGCGCTCCGTGGGTTGAGCGATGCGCCAAAGGCCTCCACGTTGCGCCCCTCCGAGTTCTCCCACGGGGAGGCCGTGACACCGCTGATTCCACATAATCAGGTCTTGGCGACGAGGCGCTTGTCCGGCTTCCCTTTGGGCGTAAGCAGAGCCATTCCATATTCATACCCATTATTAAAGGCAGTAAGGTTAAACTCTTCGGTGCCGCGCGGTATCGACGACAGGACAGACTCCTTCATTGCGTCGTAACTCACTAGGGATGCCAGGGCCGTAACGCCGCCGAGCATGACAATGTTCGCCACTATTCTGCGCCCCATGCCTTCGGCAATCCGCGTCGCTGGGACTTTTCTCAGAATGACGTTGGCGGGGGGCTTTTCGAGGGCGACCAAGTCTTCATCGATAATGAGGATGCCGCCCTCTTTTATGTTGCCGCCGTAGGTTTCGAGCGCTCCCTGGCTCATGAGAACAAGCACGTCGGGCTGAGAAACTTTCGGATAATGTATAAGTCTATCGGATACGACGACATCCGCGCTGCATGATCCGCCCCTTGCCTCGGGGCCGTAGCTCTGGGTGAAGACGGCATTTTTTTTCTCGTAGATAGATGCAGCCTTCCCCAATATGTGGCCGGCCAAGATGATGCCCTGGCCGCCGAATCCAGCCAACCTGATTTCTCGCTTCACGGTCATGCGGCCCGACCTTCTCCGGCGGTTTTGGTTTTTGGTTGCGCCTTTGCCAAAACGGTGTCCGTGTAGTTCTGCATAAAGTCCGGGCGTTCCACATCAACGAAGGCGCCCACCACAATTTTGCCTTTGAGGGTGATGGCAGCCTCTGCCGGGTCTGCCCCATTTTTGATTTCGGACATTTCCCGATAGTACCGCATTTCGTCCAAGCCAGCCCCAAGTTTGTTGGGTCTGCCATAGCCTGTGGGGCATGGGGCAATGGCTTCGATAAACGTGAACCCTTTTTTGTCGAAGGTTTGCGCGATGGAATGGGCAAGCTGTCGAGGATGGAACGTAGTCCATCTTGCCACATAGACTGCGCCGGAGGCTCGCGCGAGGTACGGCAGATTGAAGCCAGGTTCCGCGTTGCCCAGGGGGGTCGTACTTGTTTTGGCGCCCATGGGCGTGGTGGGGGCGACTTGCCCTCCTGTCATTCCATAATTGAAGTTGTTTACGCAGATGACCTTTATGTTGACATTTCTCCTGGCGGCATGAATGAGGTGGTTGCCTCCGATGGCGAAGAGGTCTCCATCGCCGGAGAAAACAGTCACGTGGATGTCTGGTCTTGCCAGCGCGAGACCGGTGGCAAAAGGTATGGCCCTGCCGTGGGTCGTGTGGTAAGTGTCCATGTCCAAATAACCCGCGACGCGGCCGGTGCAGCCTATTCCAGAGACCACGGCGCACTTATCTACGGGCAGATTTTTGCGCCTCAACGCATCGATAAAGGTAGTGAGCACAACGCCTAGACCGCAGCCCGGGCACCAAATATGTGGAATTCGCCCTGGTTTTAGGTACCTGTCATCCGGATGCAGGCCATGTCCTTGTCTGACCAGATCCTCGGCTGCGTCTTTATCAAAGGGTTTCAATTCTCTTAGCTTTCTGATCATACGACCATCCTTGGGCGGCTCGTTTTACCGTGAACGTCTTCCCTCATAGATCGGCGCGAAACAAGGCATCGTGTTTAGAGAAATTCGCCCACGGTTTCTTTGATCTCTTCCGGCGTGTGCATGGCTCCTCCCATGAGGGCCATGAGCACCACTTCAGCTTTTCCCCTCGTTGCTCGTTCAACCTCGTACGCCATCTGTCCGTAGTTGATTTCGGGGACTACGAAAGCCCGCACACGAGATGACAGTTCTCTGACGAGCGCAGCAGGAAAGGGCCACAACGTGATGAGACGCAACAATCCTACGCGATAACCGGCTTCTCTAAGATCCTCGACGGCTTGCCGAGCGACGCGAGACGTGCAGCCATACGCGACCACGACAACCTCTGCGTCTTCGATCTCGATAGATTCGTATCTTATGATTTTGTGCGCGTTTTTTCGGATCTTATCGACGAGGTGGCGGACGTTGCGTTCCTGAACCTCGTCTGTAATGACGGGGTATCCTCTCTCGTCATGGGTCAATCCGGTGACATGGACGTGGTATCCTTGCCCCACGACGGCCATGGGAGCGGGCAGGTCCCCTGTGGTGTCAAAGGGGAGATACTCTTCTTTAGGGACCGTGGGGGAGCGCCTCGGAACTATTTTGAGTTGCTCCCTCGGGGGGATAACGACTTTCTCTGTCATATGGCCAATGACTTCATCGCCGAGTAAAAACACGGGTTGTCGATAAATCTCCGCGAGATTAAACGCCTCAACAGTCAAATCGAAACATTCCTGGGGCGAGGCCGGCGAAAGCGCAATGCATCCATAATCCCCGTGTGATCCCCATCTGGCCTGCATCACATCGGCTTGTCCTACCAGGGTCGGCAGGCCGGTCGAGGGTCCGCCTCGCATGATGTTGACGACAACGCAGGGGGTTTCCGTCATCATCCCTAGGCCTATGTTTTCCATCATCAGGGAAAACCCGGGACCAGATGTGGAAGTCATGGATTTCAGACCTCCCCAGGAAGCCCCGAGGATCGCGGCCATGGACGCGATTTCGTCCTCCATCTGAATATAGACGCCTCCAACCTCGGGAAGGCGCCGGGCCATACGCTCTGCAACCTCTGTGGCGGGGGTGATGGGATATCCCGCAAAGAAGCGACAGCCGGCTGCCAGGCCTCCCTCCGCGCACGCGGCATCGCCGTGAATGAAGTGCTCACCAGTCAGAACGTCTTTTTCAGGCATATACCAATCCCTATGTCTGCTATTGCATCGAACAGCCTGTCTGCCCGGCCCTGCCGGTGTGCAAGCCGAGAAGAAAAAATCGCGGCGCCGCGAATTCGCCGCGTGAGGTAGCTGCGCCATAAAAGAAGCTGGCCGAGGCCTGATCAAAACTGGTATTGTGCATCGATCTCATGTTACGTCGCATCTCGGGACCTTCGCGCCAACATCCGAGGTTCATGGCGTCACGCATCGTTTGAAGGGCTTATTCTTGATCATCCCTTCACAAATCTCTTATCTTTTCGGGAATACCGGGTCGTTACTTTCTGAATGTCTGCTTCGGTAATCTTCTTGGCTGCTTTGAGTTCTGTGTAAATGGCGAATTCTGGGCATATGAGGCTACAAAGGCCGCAATCCACGCAATCCTCCGCCTCGAACAGCACTTCTGGAGGATGGTACCCCTTTGCATTGAATCGCTTGCTTTCTCTCAGACACCCGTTTGGGCAGAATTCGATACAGAAACCGCAGCCTTTGCAGCGGTTTTCCACGATGTGTACGGAACCCCGCGGGATGGAATGCACTTCTGAGTCAAGGGGTAATCGCCAGAATTTCATTGCCTTGTGTCTCCGTCCTGGACCTTAACCCTCGAAGTATAAAGCATTCTTCCTTGAAGTCAATGCCGGCGCACTTTCGGCGACTCGGAATCTGAGCATCGTTCGGCGACTGGGCGGCCAAGTATTCCTCGCCGTTGCTGTTTTTATGGCGCGTTTATGAAGGAGAGCGACGTTCACGCGAAAAACGCTCGCTTGTTCGGAGAGATTGAAAAAAAATGGACATCGATGATAAGATGTCCTTGTATCAAGTGAGTTTTGGGATCCTGTAGTACCTGGATGCGATGGCCCTGCGCCGGGTCTATGCAAGAACCGCCGGCTCACGGACGCTCCAGCTACTTTCCCGCATAGGCAGGGGGTTCGCCTTTGAAAAAGATATGTGTGGCTCTGATCATGACGATCGGTCTGTCCTTTTCCGCTCAAGCCCACTGGATGTTGGCGCCCGACGGCGGC
>JBMFOE010000066.1:0-15628 GCA_049969795.1 Desulfomonilaceae bacterium | reverse complement strand
CTCTGTGGCCCCCACGGGCGCCCCCGATTGTCATTTCGAAGGAGCCAGCCTTGAACGAACGTGAAAGGCGGCGACTGAGAAATCTTCGCCTTCGGCTCAAGATTTCTCGCTGCGCTCGAAATGGCGACCACGTCATCGAATTCGCCATCAATTCTGGGAAGCGCTATAAGAATTGGTTTGACAGTAGCTCCGTGCTATAATTCACCAATTAATTTCGCGTGCGGAGCACATTTTTTGGTGGTTGCATCCAAGTTGCGGTTTTTCCGCGTCCTGCAGAAATCGAAGCCGCGCTGCATACCATTTTTCTTCGCCGTCGTTGCAACAGCGTGTATGTACGAGCTCGCAACGGCACAGAGCGTGGACCTCGCCACGCCCCGGGACAGGATTGTGATTTCCAAGAGTCGCCAGATCCTGGAGTTGTTTAAGAACGGCGCCCCCAAGAAAAGCTATCGAGTCTGCCTCGGTCTCAATCCGTCCGGGCCAAAACGCATACAAGGAGACCGCAAAACCCCAGAGGGCGATTACTTCATCTGTTACAAAAGCGCGGAAAGTCGTTTCCACAGATTTCTCGGGATTAGCTACCCAGGCGCTCACGACGCCCAGGCGGCGTTCGAAGCTGGCCTCATCTGTCTCGATGAGAGGGACGCGATCATCGATCGCATCCGGAAAGGCGAGGCGCCGCCATGGAATACCCGCCTCGGCGGGTGGGTCGGCATCCACGGCTATCCCTCCGCCGCGTATGAGAGCATCTGGGCGCTTCTCCTCTATCCGAAGCCCCATAATTGGACTGACGGCTGCATTGCGTTATGGAATTTTGAAATTGAAGAGCTCTATGGGAGCGTGAGCCTAAATACGCCGGTGCACATAGAGCCGTAATCGACCGGAATGCTTGCGCCTTCCTATCGAAGGCGACAATCTCCCTGTGGAAAGCTAGTCGAGATTGCTCTTTTGGACGCGGGCGCCGGTTTCTCGCAAGTCCTTCTCGTTCTGCTTGAGATACTTTTCAGCTTGTTCAATTAACTTCTTGAGGTCCGGCGCGGACATGTTTTCCATGTAATCGATTTCTACCTGGATCTCCCTCAACAAATTGGCCAACTTAGCCTGCCTCTCTTCCACCAGGAGCAGCGTGGCAGTCACCTCGTCAGACAATCCCGAAAGCGCGAGGAGTCTTTTTTTGCTCAGCAGCCAAAGCGTCAGCGGAAACACTATGGCAATGACGATGAGGACAATGACCATGATCCTCACATAACGGACGAGCTCCAGGCTCATGAGCTTGTTGAAATACGATCGGTCTTCCGCCTTCTCGCCGGTGACGCGAATGGATTCGAGCGTCTTCTCAATCTTTTCAATCCGTTTCTCCATCGACTGATCTGGATTGCGATCAGTCGAATCTATTGTTGCGGCTTGGGCCTCTGATTGCCCTAGCGTCTGGCCAGAGACGCTCTGGGGAGCGGCCTGGGCCATATGCACCCAGCACAGCAGCGCTGCACACAGTATCCCGAAACAGAGGCTGTTTCTTATCGCGAGCAAACGCAGCGATCGTGCTCGAGTCTCAGGAGTCTTTTCTTTTGTCATGTTGTAACACCCCTTCTCCGTCAACGAATGATTCCCAATTCTCTCCCCGCCTTGGCGCACTTCGCGACCACCTTCTCCAAGTCTTCCCTGCTGTGCGTGGCCATGAGGCACATTCGGATCCGCTGCTGGCCAGGCGGCACTGCAGGCGCTATGACGCAATTGGTGAAAATACCTTCTTCGAAGAGCCGCTTCCACATCATGGCCGTCAACGCATCGTCTCCAATAATGAGCGGAACCACAGGCGTTTGCGTCGGGCCGGTCTCAAAACCGAGCGCGACGATCTCGCTGAGCAGGAAGCGCGTATTTTCCCACAGCCTTTCCCTTATCTCCGGTTCGGTCTTTATCACCTCGAGCGCCGCCTGCACCGCCGCAATGGCCGAAGGCGGCATGGAGGCTGAAAATATGAGCGCCCGAGAATGATGCTTGATATAGGAAATGACCCTGGCCTCGCCTGCCACAAAACCGCCCAGCGACGCGAAAGATTTGCTGAAAGTTCCCATGACCAGGTCCACTTCGTCCGTGAGTCCAAAATGCTCCAGCGTGCCCCGGCCGTGTTTTCCAAGCACCCCGATGCCGTGCGCATCGTCCACCATGATCCTCGCGCCGAATTCCTTGCACGTCGCGACAATTTCCGGCAGCGGCGCGATGTCGCCCTCCATGCTGTAGACGCCGTCCACAATCACCAGGATCCCCTGATTGGCGGGACACGCATCCAAATGCTTGCGCAAGGAGTTCACGTCGCTGTGGCGAAAACGGCTGACCTTTCCGAACCCCAGCCTCACGCCCTCTACGACGCTGGCATGAACCAGCCTGTCAATGACGACAGTATCTCCTCGACCTACAAGCGGAGCAATAACCCCTTGATTCGTTTGGAACCCGGTGGAAAAAACCTGCGCCGCCTCCTTGCCCATGAACTCGGCCAACGCGGCTTCGAGTCTTTCGTGCAAATCGAGAGTGCCATTCAAGAACCTCGATCCCGAACAACTCGTTCCGTATTCGATGAGGGCGTTCATGGCTGCCTGGCGCACCTTTGGGTGAGTGGTAAGCCCAAGATAGTTGTTGGATCCCACCATAATCATGTCCCTGCCGTCCACAGTCACGTGGGGTCCGTCAAGTCGAGAAATGGCCTTGAAATAGGGATAGATTCCGAGGCTTATGGCCTCTTCATCCCTATTGAACTGGTAACATTTGTCGAAAATATCTGTCATGCGGGGATCAACTTTCTCGTCCCCAGGAATTGTCATGATTCCCAATCACTGACTGTCCGCAATACCGCTTTGTCACACGCCCTCCACATCTGAACGCAGCGTCAGATCAACAACGACTTTTGTGTATTTTATGGCCGTTCACGAGCATTCGTCAAGCGCATCGATCATACCAGCTCCTCACACCGCCCGAGAATACCGCGGCTTATAGGACTACTCGAAACTTCTGTCTGAATAAGGCGCGCCGCGGCGTGAATGCGATGACGTTCAAAGTCTGTCTCACGGGGAAGACATAATCAATGAGTACCGTCACGGCGCTCTGATAAGTCATGCCGGACTCGATCCGGTATCCAGCGAACTGACGTGGATTCCCACTTCCATGGGAATGACATGCAGCGGCATAACAGCGCAATTCGCGATTATTCTCGAGAATGGCTCTATACAGCAGGCCTCGAAGAACCCCCCGAGTTCCCCAGCGACGTGCTTCCTGGCGGCGATATGATCGGACAAAAAAACCCGGCCATACAGCTCGCGAAGATGACCGGGTCTTCTTTTTTACAGGAGCAGCGATGTTATTTCTTCACCTCTGCTGCGCCAGTGGCATGTCCGTGAAGCTTGATCTCAACCTTTTCTTCGAGGCTCTGATAATATTCTTGGAGAATCTTGACGACTTCCGGTCGAGAGAATTCCGGCGGAAGCTGTCCACCCTCAGACAAGGTCTTTCGCACCATGGTGCCGGAGAGGAGGAGACGATCTTCCTTGCCGTGGGGGCATGTTCTCATCGAAGCCATGCCGCCGCACTTGTAGCAATGGAACGTCCAGTCAATATTGAGAGGCTGCAACTCCAGCGATCCTTCTGGGATTTCGTCGAAGATCCGCTGGGCGTCAAAGGGTCCATAGTAGTCGCCCACGCCTGCATGGTCTCGACCGACGATGAGATGGCTGCATCCGTAGTTTTGACGGAACACGCCATGCAGAAGGGCTTCCCTGGGGCCGGCGTAGCGCATCTCCATCGGATAGCCCTTGGTGACAACCGTGTCCTTGACAAAGTAGTTGTCCACCAACGCGTTGATGGCCGCGACTCGTACGTCTGCGGGAATGTCGCCGGCTTTCAGTTTCCCCAACAACTGGTGAATGATGACGCCGTCCATGACTTCCACGGCGATTTTTGCCAGGTACTCATGCGACCTGTGCATGGGGTTCCTGAGCTGCAACGCGGCAATGCGCTTCCATCCTTTGTCCATGAAGATTTGCCGCGTCTGCTCGGGCGTCGCATACAAATCGCCGTATTTCTCTGGGAAGCCGCCTTCGCTCAGCACCTTCACGGGGCCGGCCAGGTTGTACTTGCCCTGAGCCATCACTTTCTGCACCCCCGGGTGCTCCATGTCATCAGTGCGGAAAACCGCCTTACACTCATAGACCTTATCGATCTGATACTTTTCCGTCACTTTCATGGTGGCCATGAGGTCGCCGGACTCGGTATCGATCAGGGCTACTTCGTCGCCCACTTTGACGCCTTCGTCATCCGTAGAAACCGTGATGGGGATAGGCCAAAACAGGCCATTGGCCATTTTGTACTCGTCGCATACGCCCTTCCAATCAGCATAGGTCATGAACCCTTCCAGAGGCGTGAAGGCCCCGCACCCCATCATGAGAAGGTCGCCTGACTCCCTGGAAGTAATGTTCAACTTCTTCAGCGATGCGGCTCGCTGGATTTCCGCGTTCAGAGCCTCGCCCTTAAGCATCAAGGGCTTTAACGCGCCGCCGCCATGGGGGTTCACCAACTTGGTCTTTGCCATTGCTCGTCCTCCTTGAACGTTACACCTTTTCAAAAATGTTGCTCCCCAGATGAGGCTTCTCACCTTGCCGGGTTCGGTATTTTGTATCTGTGATTCGACTATCCGGAAGGATGCCTAGCATAGGGGTTCGAGAGATTACAATCTAAAATTGTAATGACCCCATGTCAAGGAAATAACAGCGTCTTCCAACAATTGGTCGAAAATTGTCCTTGTTGTCACAGCTGAGCCGCGTGAGCGCGTGGTTTTCGCGGCATGCGTGCCTGATTCATTGATTGGCCGTGAGAAGATCCGGAATTGCCCATTGCGCGCGCACCGGCCCCATAGGCGATTCGGTGAATCGTTTTGTAATCATGCTGCCGGTGAGTTCGGAAGGAGAAAAATAGGCCAGTGGATTGTACATGGTGTTGACGACGCGCACTTCCAGATGAAGATGCGGCCCGGTGGACCTGCCAGTGTTGCCTACAGAGGCGATGCGCTGACCGCGCTTCACCTTCTGGTTCTTCTTCACCACTATGTCATTCAGGTGGGCGTAATACGTGTACACTCCCCGACCGTGGTCGAGCAGCACCGTGTTGCCGTATCGCCGGAAACCTTTTCTGCTGCCGGTGAAAAGGACGCGGCCATCCGCGCAGGCCAGCACTGGGCTGCCCAAAGGAGCGGCAATATCCAAGCCCTGGTGGAAGCGGCCCCAACGGTACCCAAACGGCGAAGAAAGGATGCCGTGCGGCACGGGGAATTTCAGCGTCGGCACCGCCGGGTCTCGTTTTCCCATCAGCGCCCCCCCCAAACTCGAAGTCATGACGCGTCGTCCCGTCGAGCCAGCAGGTTTGTCAAATCGCCCCGCTGTCTTTTGACTATCCGACGGCGCATCCTTCAAGAGCGCAGTGGCAGGCAAAAAGATGGTCTCCCCCACTTTGAGCTTATACGGGGGCATGATCTTGTTCATCTTGGCGACCTTGCCGATGTCTAGCCCGTACACGTCGCATATATGCGCGAGAGTTTCTCCCTGACCAACAATGTGAAAGGCCCCGTCTTCCGCCTCACTCGAATGAGAAACTGTCTCAGATGGCGCTGGCTGCGGCTTCGAGTGTTGCTCGAGGGCTACAGACCTTTTCAGCAATCCATTTGTGGACGAACAGGATGCGGCCAGGGGTATGATCAGTATTGCGAGGTATTTGAGGCCAGAATGCATACTCGTGTACCTAGGGTAGCTCGGCATTGGAGCACTGGCATTGTAACATATATCCGCCAATTTAATCCATTAAAAACAACATGAAATTGACTTTTATTCAGATAATACTTAGCTTATGATAAAGTCGTTTTATGCGAGTTGATTCAACTGCTTGCCATAATAAGGCTTTCTCGCTATCAATTAGAGCCGACGCGCTCGTCCACGGGGCTTGAGACATCGTGCGTCCCTGTCCCGCGGACGAGCATGCGTAGTTCATCATGTCCGTTCATCTATTTGACGGCAGGGGGAACAGCCGCTGGCGCTGGCGCTGGGGATGGCGATGACGGGGCCGCGGCTGGGACGTTTGCCTGGGCGGCTTGTTGAGGCGCCGCGGACTTCTGCTGCGCGGTGGCAGCAGCTTGTTTGGCCATGAGAGCCGCTAATTCCTTTGTGACGCTGCTCAGCTCTTTGTCGTATTGGGCAATCTGCCGGTCAAGGTTGGCCTGCGCAGCGCTCTTGATCTGGTCGATCTGTCCTTCGAGACGCGCGATCTGCGCATCGAGTTGCACCCTTTGATTGATCAGGCTGTCAACCGAGTTCTTCAGGGCGTTGACCTGCTGATCGGTGCTCGCGGCATGTTGCTGTTTCGCCTGGTTAATCTGCGCTTGGATCCTTTGCGCCTTCTGCTCAAGCGCGACGACCTGGCTTGTGATATCTTCTGCAAAGCAGTTGAAACAGAAGGCCGCAGCGAGGATCGCGACGAACGTCATAAAAATTGTGGTTTTTCTCATAGTTGGACTCCTCATTTCCATGAAATTCGAGACGGGCAGTCTCTGTGTGCCGGATTCCTCATACCACAAATCAGATTTTATGCAACATTTTTTTGAACTATCTCAAATAGATTGAGATATTTCTTCGAGTATAACATGATATATATGTAGAAAAACGAAAGCGCTCTCGCGTTGACAACCCCGCGCGCTCTCCTGTAATCTCTGTGTCGCTGTTGTCTGCATGTCGTCACCCCTAGCAGTTGTCCAGACCACGTAATCACAAAGGAGGAGTTTGCGATGGAAACAAAGGCGCAGAGAAGATTTTTGGGGATGTTTGCCGCGGTAGCCTGCTTTCTCGCCATAAGCCTGATGGCATGGGGGATTCCGCAATCAGCGCACGCGCAGACGATCACGCTGACGTACGCGAATTTCCCGCCAGCCCCGACATTTCCTTGTGTACAGATGGAACGGTGGGCTAAGGAGGTGCGTGAACGCACGAACGGAAAAGTCGAGGTTAAAACCTTTCCCGGCGGCACCCTTCTTGGCGCGAAAAATATGTTTGATGGGGTTGTGAAGGGGGTTGCCGATATCGGATGTCTTGCCACCGCGTATCAACCAGGGCGTTTTGTCTTTTTCGAGGTGATGGATTTGCCGTTTTTGTTCCCCAGCGCGGAAATGGCGAGCGTGGTTATGTGGGACCTCTACGACAAATTTCGGCCCGCGGCGTTTGAGGACGTGAAGGTCCTGACCTTGTTCACATGCCCCCCGGCCAATATCATGTCCCAGAAGCCGGTAAGAAACTTGGAGGACCTGGCGGGTATGAAATTGCGAGCAGCAGGCTCAGGCGTGGATATCATGAAGCTGCTCGGCGCGGCTCCAGAGGGAATGCCGATGCCTGCGGTGCCTGAGGCGCTCCAAAAAGGGGTAGTGCAAGGCTTGGTGAGCTCCTTGGAAGTGCTCAAGGACATGAAATTCGCGGAATACTGCAAGTATGTGACTTTTACGAATCTTTGGGTAGTGCCTTTCGCGGTGGTGATGAATAAACAAAAATGGGACGCCCTCCCGGCTGACGTGAAAAAGGTATTTGACGACCTGAGTCGGGAGCAGGCTCGGTGGACTGGAAAGTACGCGGACGATCATGCCAAAGAGGCCATCGAGTGGGCGAAAAAGGAGCAAAACGTGGAATTTATCACGTTGAGTCCGGACGAATTGGCCAAATGGAAGGCAAAGGTAGAGCCCCAAGTAAAGGAATATTTGAAACGCGCCAAGGAAGCGAACGTCCCTGGCGAAGAGATCCTCAAAGAGGTTGCAAATCTCAAGGAAAAATTCAGCAAGGAATCGAAATAGCACGCGTCAAGCCGCGGGGCTTGCGCGCCGCGGGCTTATTTTTGACGTATGTGATTTTTTCATGAACATCTGGGCCCTGGGGACAGCGCTTTCGAGCAGGGCCCAGAGACTTTTCTCCCTTAAAGCGGTTCTCAGAATCAAAGATTCTCGAACTCGGTGACGCTGACCTCGCTTCGGCGCAAATTTCAAGAACCAATAGATCCCTTGCCGTTTCGCCGGATCGCTCACGCATCAGCGTCTGAATTTTTGGTTTACATCCCCATGGACAAATGTTAGACACCTTGCAACAGGGGCAGGCGAGGCGTCCCGTACAAGCTTGGCGTCTGCGTGCATGGCCCTGGCACAGACTGAGGCAATGAAACTTCACGCAATAAAGCAAGAGAGACTGTTGGACAGATCCCACGCGCAAGCCGCGGCTTCGCCCCTTCGAGGAATCGGTCTGTCGCCCAGCGGGACCCTCATGCTTTTTCTCTTTCTTGCAAGCATGGCCCCTGAATCGCTCTATGCCGCGCAGTCCGCGCCGGCAGAGGCTGGGGCGACGTGGTTTTTTCGCCTGACCCACCTGCCTGCGGCAGTTTATGTTATTCTTTTCTTGATTTTTATCCTTTCTGTCTTGAATTTGTGGTATCAATCCTGGCGCGCCATCGAACGCCTTGGCCCGCATTCCTTCAAGGATTTGTTGCGAGACCTCTGGCGTGGAAATTTTGACTCAGTTGCGTTAGGGCCTGGACGCCATGCATCCCACAAACCTCGCGCCAAAAGGCGTTCCCACTCGTCTTTTCGTCTGGGCAGCGACGCGGTGGTGGTAAGTGAAGTGGTGGGAGCGCCTCGCTTGAGTTCCGCAGCGCCAGCTAGCAGGGATCAGGATTTAATTCCAACGCCTCTGAATGGCATCGACCATCCGCTGCCGCGCTTTGAGCATGCAGCGACAGGCGGCCGCGGCCAGAAGGAAAAGTCTGCCGCCGCAACTGAACAAGAGAAGAAGCCCGTGAGTTTTAAGTTCTCCTCTGCTGTGGACATCCCGACCCAGGAAGAGATCGGCCGCAGGGACAAGGCTCAGCTTGTGGTGTCAGGTTTCGTTACTGGGCCGGACGGGAGAGGCCTCCCTTCAGTTCTGGTATATCTCACAGACTTGCAGGGGAACCGAGTAGGACAGTCGTGTCGCACCTTGGCGGAGACAGGCGAATATAAGGTCCTGGCCAGCGAACCCGGGAAATATGTCCTGCGAGCGCACAAACGCGGCATGATGATGGAAAATTCAGACGGCGTGCCCCTGCCCATGGAATCTGGCAAGATCGAGGGGTTAAACTTCAGCATGATTCCCGATGGATGCGTGGTCAAGGGCCGCATCGTCTTGTCCGACGCCTTGGAGCCTGTTCCTCATACCGCCGTACGGTGTCGATCGCGGCTGGGTGATTACACAGGAGAGAGCGTGACCGACGCGGACGGCAATTTCAGCATTGTGGGAGCGCCTCCGAATTGCGAATGCTACGTGGAGGTCATAGACGGTTCAGGAAAACGTGTGCACGTGACTGAACATTTCGAGACCGTGCAAAAGAATCAGATTTCCCTCGAGATACAGCTCAAAGAGACCCCATCACGCCCCTTGAGATCCAATGAACCGTCCCCAACGGTTCCAAAAGTGGAAGCCGGCGCTGAAGAAGTCAGTCCCTCGCCAGAATGACAAACCATTCGCAAGGCGCGTCCACGCGAATTACAATCTATTCTTTCAGCACCGTTATTTCTCCGGTTATCGTACTTGCCGCGACCACACGCGAGCCCTGACGAGGGGGACGTTCCTTTTCAAAGACAGCGGCGATGGTCTCAAGAAGCTGTAGGTTGCTCAATCGATCCATCTTGTTCAGCAACACAATGAAGCGCGCATGGGGTGGAACGCCTTTCAATCCGCCTTGAGAATGGTATGCGAGGCGGACCAGCGCATCGGGAGTGATCACTTCATTGTCCTGTAGGCCAGTGATGTCGCAAAAGCGGCGCAGTCGGAAGACCGTTTTTTCATCCACCCGTTGTCCGACAGCGTCGAGCCCGATCACGAAAATGACGAGATCGACGTAGGGAGGTATAACGGGCTCCCACGCTTCCGGCGCTTTAATAGGGCGTCCTGCGGCGCCGTCGGCTTCGATAATGACAACATCGGCCAAGTCGCGGAACCGGTGGATGAGGCGCGAATCCACGCCTTTAAGCTTGCCAGATGCTGCATCCACATCGAGGCCTATGGTGACGTGCTTCAGCTTAAGCAGGGCTGGCGCTGCGGTTGAAAGGCGCGGATCCATGCTCGCGAGTATCGTCAAGGGCGACTGCGCCGCGCTGGGAACGAAGATGTGAGTCGTGGTCGTGGTGATGACCGTTTTCCCTGCTTCCACGTATCGTCGCGCCAAATAAAACATGAGCGTGGTTTTGCCGCCGGCGCCTGCGATGGCAACCGTCCTTGCAGGCTCGATCAATGATAAAAAGTCCGTGTGGCGGTCATTGCGCATCGACGCAAAACCTCTCCAGTTTCTTTTCCTCCCTTTTACAGCAACTCAACTCGTTTTTCCCGTAAAAGGAGCTTTCGGCTTTCTCGAGCCATTCTGGAAAGTATGCGCCAAATGCAACGGCATCATTTCCAGGAACAGTCGGTCCATGGGCGGTTTTCTGCATGTGGGAGTTAGCCCAGCAGGGCAAACCGAGCACAGGGTCGGTACTGATTTATTCTGCCTCCTTGCTGTTTAACGAAAATTTAACGCCTCGCTAATCAATCCCTTAAGCTGGCGACAAAGATTTAAGCCAGGTTCAACCCTTTCATCGCCCAACCATGCGCCTGCATCGAGTACGCGACAGCCCCCTTTACAGTCGCCGGACGAGCGGGGGGATGAAAGGGCAGAGCCCCGACCCATGAGATCAAAAAATTGGAGACCGCATTATGTTTCGAGGCGCAAAAGGTTTGAAGATGACATCTCCTTGCGACGGAGATTTCAGCCTGAATGCAGGGATGATCAAGCTCATTCTGGACTACGCCAAACCCTTTGGCCATAACGAGCAGCCGAGTAATCTCAATCTCGGTTTTGGCTTTCTTTATTACGGAGTTGCGCGGGCTTTGCGCCCTCAGCATGTCCTCGTCATCGGATCCGGATATGGATTTAGCGTGGTATGCCTCGGCTTAGCCCTGAAGGATAACAAAGTAGGCCAGCTCACGTTCGTGGACCCTTCTTATTCTCTCGTCAAAGACGGTCCTTGGAAAACCATTGGCGGGCGGGGTACCTGGAGCAATCCCGAAGATGTGGTGAAGCGATTCGAGGCCTTTGGCATTGCCGATATAGTGACTCATTACCGGCTTCGGAGCGACGAGTTCTTCGCGTGCTATGAACCCGAGGGGCTTCCTCCCATTGACTTGGCATTCATAGATGGAAGCCACACATACAAGGATGTGGCCCACGATTTTTCCCAAGCGCTTAAAAGAGCTCATCAAAATTCCTACGTTTTTCTGCATGACACGAACATTTATTTTCGAGAATTGGTTCATAACTCAGGAGTGAAGAGGTGGTTGAGAGTTTTACGGGCGAGCGACAAAGCTTTCGAGGTCATCAATTTTCCCTACTCTTCCGGCGTCGCGCTCGTGAGAATCAAAGACCCAGGGGGCTTCACATGTACATGATTGCCGCCGCAGCCATTTTCCTCGCGACGACCGGGGCTTTTCTCTATTGGCGGTACGTCTGGTTCTTTCGGAATCCCGAGAGGGCGACGCCGGGGGGGGACAACATTGTGAGCCCGGCGGACGGCGCAGTGGTGTACAGCAAGCGATTGGGGCCAGGCGAACCAGTTTTCACCGTGAAGCAAGGGGTTACCGCCAAGATCGAAGATATCATGAAAGAGACCCTTGATGGGGAAAAGATTCTTATCGGCATCTTTATGAGCCCTTTCGACGTCCATTACAATCGAGCGCCCATGACGGCAACGGTGGAGCATATTCAGCATCACCCTGCGAAAACCCGCAATCGTCACATGTGGCCAATGCATTGGCGCATCATGGTTGGCCGATCTCCATTTTACGCTCAAAGCGCCCATATCATTGAAAATGAACGCACAGTCACTCGATTTAGGGGCATGTTTCGAGGCAAGGAAACTGTGTGCTACGTGATTCAAATAGCAGGGCAGAGCGTCAACGGGATAGACAGTTATTTCTCGCCCGGGGACGCCGTAAGAAAAGGCCAGATATTCGGGATGATTAGAATCGGCTCTCAAGTCGATCTGGTGGTCGCGAGCCCCGGCTCGGCTTCCGTCAAGGTCAAGGCAGGCGACAGGGTCCGAGCCGGTGAAACGATATTGATTGAATAGGTCATAGCGTGAAGGCAATTGAAGGGGAAATATAGCCATGAAAGCCGATCTTCATGTCCATTCGAGATTTTCCATGCGACCGTCAGAATGGATACTCAAGAAACTGAATTGTCCGGAGAGTTTTACGAAGCCGACGGACTTATACCGCGTAGCCAGAGGGCGCGGCATGGATTTGGTCACCATAACTGATCACAACTCCATTGACGGCTGCCTGGAATTGGCTCACCTGCGAGATTTTTTCATAAGCGAAGAAGTAACCACGTATTTTCCGGATGATCAGTGTAAGCTTCATGTCCTGGTGTACGACATTGACGAGGAACAGCATCGAGACATTTCAGCGGCTCGAGAAAACGTGTTTGACCTGGTCAGGTATCTGAATGCTCACAACATCTTCCATTCTTTGGCTCATCCGCTCTACTCGGTCAACGGAAAGCTGAACATCGAACATTTTGAGAAATGTCTTCTCCTGTTTCGTTACTTCGAGATTAATGGGGCTCGGCTGGAAGAACAAAACCAAGTTTTGAGTCATGTGTTACGCGGACTTACTCCTGACCTTATGCACGAGCTGGCCGACAAGCATAATATTCAACCCTCTCACGATTTCCCATGGGAAAAGGGTTTGACCGGCGGTTCTGATGATCACAGCGGCTTGACGATAGCTTGCCGGTATACCTCCGTAACCCAGGCAAGTTCAGTGCGGGATTTCTTTCAAGGACTCGCATCGCTCAAAGGCAGCGTCGAGGGCGAAGGGAGCACACCTCAAACCCTGGCTCACAACGTCTATTCGATCGCCTACCAATATTATTCACAAAAATTGAATCTCGCGAAATATGCCGGAAGCGACGTCCTCCTTGCCTTTCTCGATAGATTCCTGTACGCCGGTGAAAAACACAGCGATTCTGGAATACTCACAAAGATTCATTCTTTTTGGGGCCCAAAGAAAAAACAGAACGCGCACAACAACGGCAACGACGTCGTCTTGAACCTATTGCGCCAAGAGGCTCGTCACTTAATAGAAAACGACCAAGAGATCTCGCAGATCCTGACCAATAATACCAAAATCCAAAAACAGCCTCACCTGACCAACGAGTGGTTTCGCTTCGTGAATACGGTCTCGAACCGTCTCTTATTTCATTTTGTTGACCATATCGCGGAAAGCCTTGCAGGGGCTCATTTTATCAATCTTTTCCAGTCGCTTGGAGCGGCAGGCTCATTGTACGCGATTTCCGCCCCGTACTTCCTGGCATATTCGATCTTCAGCAAAGAAAGACATTTTTCAAAAGCGGTGCAGAAACATTTTCTCGCAGGGCCGGACCACGACATCAAGGTGGGGCACTTCACAGACACCTTTTACGAGATCAACGGCGTCTCTCGAACTCTAAAACAACAGATTGAAGCGGCGAGATTTTCTCGGAAAAATTATCTCGTGATCACATGCGACGCGAGAGAATTGGAGCCGCGGTATGGCATTCAAAATTTCACACCTATAGGAGAATACGAGCTTTCTTTGTACCCCGAACAGAAGTTGTGCTATCCGCCTTTCTTAGAAATCCTCGATTTTTGTTACGAGGAACGTTTTACTCACATCCACGCAGCGACGCCAGGTCCGTTGGGTCTTACCGCGCTGGCGGTGAGCTCCATTCTCAAAATACCTATCGTCGCGACGTATCACACTGATCTCCCTCAATACGCCAAATACCTCACCGACGACGCATCCATGGGGGACTTAGTGTGGAAGTACATCATTTGGTTTTATCAACATGTGGACATGGTACTCGTCCCATCTCAAGCCACTGCCCGTGATCTCGTACAAAAAGGCATTAGCGAAGACAAGATCAACATTTTCCCACGAGGCGTGGACATCAACCTATTTCATCCTTCCCAGGCGCAATCGACTCCCCCAGGCGCGTTGCGGGAAGACTGTTTTAGGCTCTTGTATGTGGGAAGGGTTTCCAAAGAAAAAGACCTGGATGTGCTTGTGAAAGCCTTTAAGTCGCTCTCTGATCAATATCAAGATTTGCAGCTCATAATTGTGGGAGATGGCCCGTTCAGGAGCCAAATGGAAGAGGAACTGAAAGATTGCAACTGCTGCTTTACAGGCTATTTGAATGGACGAGAATTGGCCTCTATTTATGCATCGTGCCACGCGTTCGTGTTTCCCAGCACCACTGATACCTTTGGAAACGTGGTGCTGGAAGCTCAGGCCTCGGGTTTGCCCGTGATCGTGACCAACAAAGGCGGACCATACGAAAATGTCATTCCAGACGAAACTGGGCTGGTCATAGAAGGCCGCAGCGCAAGAGCCCTCGAGTCCGCAATAAAACAGTTGTACTTGCATCGAGACAAGGCAAAGTCAATGGGGCAGAATGCTCGTACTTATATGGAAGGCAGGGATTTCCAAAGCGCGTTCGACAAGACATGGAGCCTGTATTCATTGGTGAACGGCGCGAATTCACGAGGCGGCGGACAACGCACGACCTCAGTGAACTTTGAAGCCAATTTTTTCAAGTCTTCGTACGCCATGCCTTTGTGGTGATTTAGCGCAACACTTCTCTTTGGTGTGAACTGACTCGACAAAGTGACAAACACTATAGAACGTTCGCCGCGTGAAATTGGATAGCATGAAGAGAACCGCTCAGAAATACTTCGAGTTCATTGAGCCTTCGGTTCAGCCTCCGGACGATTTCGGGCTCAATGGGCTTCGCAGGCTCAGGGACATCATGGGGCTGCCTTCTCCGAGGTCAGCCTCCTTCGCCAGCAGGCTCCCTTTTGCGCTCAATGATGTCACGGCAGGGACTGAGACCGAGCTTCAGGCAGCCGCACTTGGGCAGAAGGAAAGCGTAGATCTCCCACTGACCATCAAAGAATCTAATTATTTTGCCAACATGCTCAAGCGAGTCCACGCGGGGGACGCCAATTCGGAGACGGTCTCAGAGATAGAACGTTTCCTAAACGAAAATTCCTCTCAAGTATGGGAAAATAGTTGGGTTCGCTTTCCGCGTGAACGGTTGCACGAGTCTGCTGAACATGTTCTCCAAACCGATCTGAGATCAAACAAAATGGACCCCGCCAGTCCGCCCCGTACAGACGCTCACCAATTTGTTTTGAGGAGAGGCGGACAAGAGTGGGTGCGAGTCCCAATCAGCTATCTGATCAAGCTGGCGTTGGCCGATTTTTTGGGAATCGAGACGCGTCCGCGTTCGCAGCTTGCGGATACGGCTTGGGCCATCATGGATAAATTTTTTAGCGACAACACGTCGCCTGAGACCGTGTCCTTATACATTACCCCAATGTCCCATGAAACCGAGATGGGACTGGCCGCGGCCAAAGAAACCTCCCAAAGATTCCTCCTTATAGGACTTCTCGAAATTTCTGTCGGAATGAGGCGCGCCGCGGCGTGGATACGATGACGTTCAAAGTCTGCCTCAC
>JBMFOE010000065.1:0-16420 GCA_049969795.1 Desulfomonilaceae bacterium | reverse complement strand
CATTTTTGCGCAACTCCTTTTTGGTTCACGCTCCTCATGGCTGGGGGCGTGTATGCGCAATATGGCTCCGGCGCCATGTACCGCCCTGTCGCCTCGTAGGCCCTCGCTCGACACCCGCCGCAATACCGCACGTAGTCGCAACGACCGCATTTCCCCTCGAGCATGCTGAAATTCCTGAGCTGGTTGAATAGCGGGGCTTGTTCCCAGAGGTCTTTGAACTCGGCTTCCCTGACGCTGCCGGCCTTCACGTCGAAGTAGCCGCACGGCTGCAGTTCGCCAGAGTGCGACACAAAGACAAAGGACAAGCCGGCGAGACAGCCGCGCGTGAGGGCATTCATGCCGAATGTCCTCTCGGTCACCTCCATTCCTTCTCGTTTGGCCTCCTGTCTCATGATGCGATAGTACTGCGGCGCGCAGGTAGCTTTGGTCTCTAGAGACGTAGAGCGGCTGAGGTAATAGAATTCCCTGAGCGTCTCTTCATATTCATCGGGCCCCATTTCTTCGCCAGCCATCTCACGGGCTCGACCCGTGGGAACGAGCAAAAAGACGTGAAACGCTGCCGCCCCTATTTCCTCCGCCAATTTCATGAGGTCCTTCAGTTTGGCCCTATTTCTCTTGGTAAGGGTCGTGTTGATCTGCACTGGCACGGACGCTTGCCGCAGATTTTGGACGCCTTTAAGCGACGCATCAAACGCGCCAATCACTTGACGGAAGGCGTCGTGTTCGCTTGCTGTGGGGCCGTCGAGACTGATGCTGACTCGTTTCACGCCGACTTGCGCGATTCTGTTCGCTGTATCTCCATCGATGAGGACGCCATTGGTCGCTAAAACGACTCTGAGGCCGGTATGAACTCCGTAGGCGGCAAGTTCGAAAAAATCCTTTCTGAGGAGCGGTTCTCCGCCAGTCATGATAAGAATTGGCGTCCCCACGCTGCGGATCCCGTCGATCAATTTTTTTCCTTCTTGGGTCGTCAACTCATCAGGCAGGGCCTGCTTGCATGCGCCTGCCCTGCAGTGGACGCACGCCAAGTTGCAGGCCTGGGTCATTTCCCAGGCGACAAGACGAAGGCTAAAGGGACTTTTCACCGCTGTCCTTTCTCTTGGGCGCCTCGGATGAGGTTCGCGGCTTCCATGGCGTGGTATGAAATGATGAGGTCAGCCCCAGCCCTCTTGATAGCCGTCAGGGCCTCCATCATGCACTGTTCGCCATTGATCCAGCCGTTTGCTGCGGCCGCCTTCAACATGGCGTATTCTCCGCTGACGTTATACGCGACAAGAGGGAGGTCAAAGGCGTTGCGCACTCTCCATATCACATCAAGGTATGGGAGAGCTGGTTTGACCATTACCATGTCCGCGCCTTCTTCCACGTCCAGGGCGACTTCTCTGAGGGCTTCGTCTGTATTGGCAGGATCCATCTGGTACGACCGTCGATCTCCGAATGCGGGCGCTGATTCAGCCGCGTCGCGAAAAGGTCCGTAGAAGCCGGAGGCGTATTTTGCAGAATAGGCAAGAATTGGCACGTTTTCAAAGCCGGACTCATCGAGCCCTTCACGTATGGCCGCGACCCTTCCGTCCATCATGTCGCTCGGCGCGACGATATCCGCGCCGGCATGTGCGTGAGATACTGCGGTTTTGGCCAGCAGGTCGAGGGTGGGATCGTTGTCAACCGTATTGCCCCGAACGATCCCGCAGTGGCCGTGGTCAGTGTACTCGCACAAGCACACATCTGTAACGACCACCAGGTCGGGGTACGCATCTTTAATGCTTTTGATCGCCTGCTGGACAATGCCATCCTTGGCGTACGCCTCTGATCCCCGGGCATCCTTCTTTTTGGGCAGGCCAAATAAAATGACTGCCGGGATGGTCAGGTTTACCACGTTGCGCAATTCCTTTGTTAGTGCGTCGGGGGAGTAACGGAATTGGCCTGGCATGGATGGCAGAGGCTCGCGTATATTCTTGCCATGCCTCACAAAGAAAGGCATGATCAAATCGTCTATGCCGAGCCTCACCTCTCTCACCATACGCCTGAGAGTTTCTGTCCTTCTGAGTCTTCGGCCGCGATATTCAGGAAAGTGCATAGGAACTCCAGGGATTTGTGCATAAGATGTTACATGATATAATGCGCCCTCGAGACTATGTCAACGCGGCAGGCGCTGCGGCCGCGCGATTGGCGCCGCCGGTTCAACCTGTGCACATCACACTACAGACATATGCCATAGGGAAGAAGCGTGGAGACATCACCCATCAGGTTGAAAAAGAGAGCTGACCGACGCCTACGGGATGGTCATTACTGGATTTTCTCCAACGAGATAGCCGATCCTCCGATATCCGAGCTTGAACCCGGGGCGCTCTACACCGTGTCAGACTGGCAGGGAGAATTCTTGGGAATCGGTTACGCCAATCCCCGAAGCCTCATCGCGTGCAGAATCTTAGCCAGGAAAAAGATCGAGATAGACGGCGACTTTTTTCGATATCGCATCAATAAAGCGGCGTCTTGGAGGAAAACAGTCCTTGGAGACGCTGCCTGTTATCGGGTGGTGTTCAGCGAATCAGACGGCTTGTCCGGTTTGATTGTGGATCGCTACGGCAGCCATTTTGTGTGCCAAAGCTTCACTGCGGGAATGGATAGGTTCATAGACCTCATCGCCGATGTCATCGCGTCCGAGTTTCATCCTGCAGGCATTTATTTCCGCAACGATTCTCCCTATCGGCTTCTCGAAGGACTGCCTTTCGAGAAACGCCTTGTCTATGGAGACATCTCGGATTCCGTGATAATGGCGTCTGGTGGATTACAGCTTAGAGTTGACATCGTCGAAGGTCAAAAGACCGGGGCATTCCTTGATCAAGAGTGGAACCGTTGTGTGATGACACATTATGTATGCAAGGGCGCGCACGTACTCGATCTGTTTTCGTACACCGGCTCGTGGGCGTTGCATGCCTTGGCTGCCGGCGCCGCCGCGGCGACGGCCGTGGATACCTCCAAACACGCCTTAAAGTTGGCTCAGGAGAATGCCGAACGCAATCACCTCGCGGGGGGGCTCGCGTGCGTCCGTGAACCTGCCGTGGACTTCCTGAAAAAACAGAAAAAGCATTGGGATGTGATCGTACTGGATCCCCCTGCTTTCGTGAAAAGCCGGAGGGACATCGAGGAGGGTATGAAGGGATACATCGACGTTAATCGGCGAGCCCTATTGAGACTGAGACCGGGGGGAATTCTGGTAACCTGCTCCTGTTCGCAACATATCGACATGCCCACGTTTGAGCGCATCATACAGACCGCGGGAAGACAAGCTGGCAAAAGCTTGAGGCTCTTGGAGAGCAGAGGTCAAGGTCCGGACCATCCTGTGCTCATGTGCATGCCTGAAACGCGTTATCTCAAGGTTTTGGCGCTTCAGGCGTTATGACCAATTCTGGAACGACGTCGCGCATTGGGCTGTTGCGCCGCCGTATGTCGTTCCCACGCAAGCGTCATCCATGGTCGGTTTACTGGATGCCGGATCGAGTCCGGCGTGACATACTGAGTAGCGTGATAGTACTGAGTTGATTACGTCTTCTCACACGGCGGCAGACTGTGAGAGTCATCATATTCACGCCGCGACGCGCCTCATTCCGTCAGCACGTTCGAGACGTGCTATATTTACATTTTGGAAAAGACTGCGAGCGATGGCTCGCCCCAGTCTAAAAGACCTGCTCCCGCAATACCGCGTCAATGACTTTGCACACTTCCACAGCCCTGGGCACGTCATGGACCCGCACGATTGACGCGCCTCTTAGTACGGAGGCTGCAATAGCCCCTAATGTCGCCGTGTCTCGTAACTCAGCGACAGGCTGATCGATTATCTTGCCGAGGAACGACTTGCGGGACGGACCGGAAAGGATTGGCTTGCCGAGCTGCAGGAAAACACTCATTCGGTTGATGAGGACGAGGTTCTGATCGAAGGTCTTTCCAAAGCCAATGCCAGGGTCAATGATGATATCGTCTGGCGGTATCCCTTTTCCATGGGCTACTTCGATTCTTTCCTGAAGAAACCGATAAATATCATCGGGAAACGCATCGTAATGAATTTCCTGCTGCATGGTTTTCGGACGGCCCAGCATGTGCATGATGACGACCCCAGCTCCCGCATCGCGCGCCACATCGAGAGAAGCGGGATCGTCTCTGAAGCCTGTGATGTCATTCACGATGGTCGCCCCCGCCTCGATGGCGGCCGCGGCGACCTCGCTGCGTCGCGTGTCAATAGACACCACCGCGTCGGGATTGGCTTGGCAAATGCCCCGCACCACGGGGATCGCCCTGCGTAGTTCTTCCTCGCCATCAACGGGAGATGAACCTGGGCGAGTGGACTCGCCCCCCACATCGATGATGTCTGCGCCATCTTTGATCATTTGCAACGCCGACGCCACTGCGATCTCCGGATCGATGAATTTTCCTCCATCCGAAAAAGAATCAGGGGTGGTGTTGATGACCCCCATGACCAGGGTTCTGTATCGTCGACGAAGGATTTCTGAAGCTCTCGTCGCGTGAAATGGCGGCATACGCAAAGACCTCCCATATCAGTTCTCACAGTGAATCATGAATTCTATGAAGCGGCGCCATTTCCAGCGCCTTATACTACTTCTCGAAACTACTGTCGGAATGACGCGCGTCGCAACGCGAATATGATGACTTTGGAAGTCTGCGTCACGGCGCCTGATTTGTCATGCCGGATTCGATCCGAGATCCAGTAAACTCGTCATGGATTGCCGCTTTGGTCGGAATGACGCCGCGCGGAAAGCCCACGCGCAAGGCGGGGCCACTGTATTCGTTTGATTCATGCTTTTTCGGGGTTCGCGCTGCTGGTTGCGGGCTCTACAATGGGCAGCCCTGCGCCGCCAGATTGGCCGGTTGCGGCCGGGGTATCGCCTGGCTTCTTCTCGGCTACCACTCGATCAGGCAATTCCGCCCCTTCAATGAGGGCATTAATCTCGGAAGCGTCAAGGGTTTCCCTCTCGAGAAGCGCTTCGGCTATGCGCTGTACGGTTTCCCTGTTTTGTTCGATGATCTCGCGAGCTTTTTTGTAGTTCTGCAAAACGATGTTCTTGATTTCACGGTCGATATCCATGGCCGTCTGCTCGGAGTAATCCCTATGTCGGGCAAATTCTTTTCCAAGGAATATCTGCTCTTCTTTTTGCCCGAAGGTCAGGGGTCCCATCTGCTCACTCATCCCCCACTCGCAGACCATTTTTCGCGCCAATTCGGTGGCCCTTTGAATGTCGTTTCCTGCGCCGGTGGTCATGTGGCCAAGGAATATTTCCTCTGCTGCCCTTCCTCCCATGAGGACGGCAATTTGGGCAACGAGATAATCTTTGGAGTACGTGTGTCGATCGTCGAGCGGCAACTGCTGAGTGACGCCCAGGGCCCTACCCCTAGGGATGATAGTGACTTTATGGACAGGGTCTGTGCCGGGGATAGCCCTGGCGACAAAGGCATGCCCCGCCTCGTGAAAGGCAGTGTTGCGGCGCTCCTCGAGGCTGATGACAAGGCTCCGACGCTCGCCGCCCATAAGGACTTTATCCTTTGCAAACTCGAAATCCTGCATATCGATTTCGTTCTTGTTGTGTCGCGCGGCGTTGAGAGCCGCTTCGTTGACCAGGTTGGCAAGGTCTGCTCCGGAAAAGCCTGGCGTTCCACGACTTATGGTCTCCAGATCAACATCCATGGCCAAAGGAACTTTTCTCGTATGCACTTTCAGGATTGCGGTGCGGCCGCGAATATCAGGAGGCGGCACGATCACCTGTCTATCGAATCGACCGGGTCGGAGGAGCGCGGGGTCCAGCACATCCGGTCTGTTGGTGGCGCTGATGAGTATTACGCCCTCATTGGTTTCAAACCCGTCCATCTCCACCAGCAGTTGATTGAGGGTCTGCTCTCTTTCATCATGGCCTCCACCCAGGCCGGCGCCCCGGTGTCGGCCTACTGCGTCGATTTCATCGATGAATATTATGCAGGGGGCATGCTTCTTTCCCTGAATAAAGAGGTCTCGTACCCTGGACGCGCCTACGCCGACAAACATCTCGACGAAGTCGGACCCGGAGATCGAAAAGAACGGGACCGAGGCCTCTCCGGCCACGGCCTTGGCCAACAAAGTCTTGCCCGTCCCCGGGCTCCCCATCAACAAGACGCCCTTGGGAATTTTCCCACCCAACCGAGTAAATTTTTTCGGATCTCGCAGGAATTCAATGACTTCTGCCAGCTCTTCCTTGGCTTCTTCAACGCCGGCCACGTCTTGGAATGTCACTTTGTTTTGAGACTCGGAAATAAGTCTGGCTCTGCTTTTGCCGAAGCTCATGGCCTTCCCGCCGCCGGCCTGCATCTGTCTCATGAAGAATACGAATATGGCCACGAGAAAGATCATGGGGAGCCAAGAGATCACCGCTGTGAGGTACCATGGATTCTCGTCCTCGGGCAGGACTTGTATATCGACCTTGTGTTTCATGAGGGAGGAAACGAGTTCAGGGTCTTGCGGTGCAAGGGTACGAAACGCCCCCGTGCCATCCACATACGTGCCTTTTATCCGATTGCCCTGGAGGGCCACGGACTTGATCGCCCCTTGTTCAACCTCCTGACGAAATTGGCTATAACTTATTTCCCGCTGAGGCGCCTTGGTCTGGTTAAAAAGGTGGAAGAGGAAAATCATGACTAGGCATATTGCAAGCCATAGCCCAAGATTCTTGTAAATGCCGTTCAAAAAAGTCTCCCTTTTCACGCTGAGGGGCTTCAGAATCGCCTGCGAGGTGACACGCCGAAACCGTTTACACGTTGCACTTTTCTTATATGTAAAATGGGTTATATTTGTTTCATTGTCAAGTTCCAAGGGTTGCAGCGGCATTTTTGTGGAGAGCGATCGCGAGGTCTTTTCGTCCCTCGCCGCTGCAGCCATCATAAAGTGAGAAAATGGCCCTGGAAAAGCTTCAATTGATCTTGAGAGACGCAGGGGTTGCGTCGCGCAGAGGAGCCGAAGAGCTCATTCGGCAAGGCCGCGTCACCATCAACGGCGAGCGCGTATACGAGCCGTTCGTAAAAGCAGATACATCAAGGGATCACATCAAGGTCGATGGCAGGCTAGTTGTCTGCGCGGACTCCGAAAAGCATTACTATATTTTCAACAAGCCGAGGTATGTCGTGTCAACCATGAGCGACCCGCAAGGCCGCCCGTGTCTTGGGGATATCATAAAAAATATGAAGAAAAATGTGTTCAGTGTGGGCCGGCTGGACTTCGACGCGGAGGGCCTGATGCTTTTGACGAATGACGGCCTCGTAGCCCAGCGTTTGAGTCATCCTTCCTTTCGCATTCCGCGCGTGTACCTGGTGAAGATAAAGGGCGCGCCGCATGACCAGACACTTTCCCTTATCCGCCGAGGGCTGGGTTTGGGCGGTGGCGAGCGTCTGGGGAATGTTCGGTGGCAGGTGGTCAGGAAGCAAGGGACCTCGACATGGATGAGAATTGTCTTGTTCGAAGGCAAGAAGAATGAAATTAAAAGGATTTTTTTTCGCATCGGTCACCCTGCCAGAAAGATAAGGCGGATAGGGTTTGGTCCTCTTGTCCTCGGCGACCTCCCCGTGGGCGCGTGGCGTGAGCTCACCGAGCGTGAAAAGCAGCGACTTCTGGCCGAATTGAATTGCGTGACCGAGACGCCGCCTCGAGCGCCTCGTAGCGTCGAACAAAAGACTCGCAGAAAATGACGCTCTCTTAGAAACTCGTGTTGGTGATTGATATATTCCTGAAATTGACCGAAGCGGGCGCGCCCCAGCCGTCGCCGCTCCAATTGCTCAATCCGGCAAAATACGGCGGGAAAAGCGATCCTTTGGTATCGGTATAATTGAAAACCTGCACCCCATCGACGTTCACAGTGATAGTAACCGGCGTTTTTTCTCCCTGAGTCTGCACGTGCACGTCGATGCTGTGCCATTGATCATATAGGCCGCCAGTGCCCGCCTGAGTGCTATTCGTCCAAGAATCGAAGGCCTGCTGTAAGGATGCGTCTTGAAAGCCCTTGGATTGAAGGCTGATCCCTGGGTTGGAGGTGCCGTTGTGTACCTCGGCTATGGAAAAGGTTTGGTCTTTGGGTGAAATTCGAAAAAGGTAGCCGGTTATAGCTTGATCAGTGCTCTGCTCGCCGCTGGTCGGGCCTGCGTTAAAGTAAACCCCCAGGGCTGCCGCGGCGTCGGCGTTGAACTCGACGTGATACGCGTAATTGTTCCAAGAGGGCAAGACATTCTGACCGTTGGGTCCGGCGTTGTCATTGAAAAGAAACGCGCTCTCAGCAACACCTTTTTTCGCAGGGTTCAGATAGGAATCATTCAAAACCGCGCCGTCGGATGTGATTGTCCCACTGCCATTATAATTTCTATAAAAGGTTCCGCAGAGCCCGGGTCGCCAGACGTTGCCCGTAAGCGTCCCCGTAGACGTTCCCACCAATGGTTGAGGGGCCGCATAGAGCACAGAGGCGAGGGTTCCATCGCTCGGTCTCTTCCCTGTTGCGATTGCCAAACCCGTTATAGGCGCGTGCTTCACCACGTCTTTTTGAGCCTCTCCTATACCAACGTACGAGGTAGCCATCGCCTCGAAGAACTTTGTGTTCGTAACTGTTTGGCTCATCAAACCAACTGCGATGAGGCTCACGACAAGCAATAAGGCTATTACGACGATGATTGCCATCCCGGAGTGGCTGCCCATGCTAACCTCCTATCCGAAGCAGATAGCTTTGTAACATGTTCACTGAGATATCTTGGGTTGCGGAGATAGGCTGGAACATGAAAGAAAAAGGAGGGGTCCACGTATAGCCAATCGTGATCGTCGTATAATTTGTCTGATCAGTTTTTGCGAAAGAGGTTACCGAGATGTCGCCTCCCAGCAATTCAACGCCGTTGCGCAGGAGCTTGTTGTTCTGGAGTTCATACACGATTGCTGGCGCAGCATATGAGCCGGCCTGGAATGAGCTCTGAGGGACGAATCTTAGGGTATGCGCATAGGCGTTGGGCGCCGCGGTCTCGGTCACGGCCGACAGCAAGGAGGCTCCGAGGAGCGTCCGGCAGTCGCTGGATGAGACGTTGAGCGCCCCAAAGAATGCCGAGCCGAGCCCTGCTATGTCATAGCCAATAGAGACAGGAAAGCGGTCCATGGAGAATGACCCATCAGCGTCCACTATTTGCCACGCCACCCCGCACTTATTGGCGGCGCAATCCGGAGGACAAAAGACGCTGCGCACCTGGAGGCAGTTTTCGGCAGGGCTGGCTGGGGCTTCGAAATTCAGAAACCCATTGTACTTGATGTATAGCCTCTTTGAGCCGCTATCCCACCAGACGCGGTTGGGGCCTCCCGCCTGTATCAAGTCGTTCCTTATGAGGCCCAGGGCCATTTCCACGGCTTCCTGAGCGTTCACGGCCTTTGTGGTGTACACGCCAGAGCGGCTCTGATACGTTATCACTCCCACTGTTCCTGCGACGATGAGGAGCACCACCACGACGGATACCAGGAGTTCGGCTATGGTGAAGCCAGATTGCTTCATTTCAAGTTTCCATATACGCTGCTTTGCATGGCGTTAAAGGCGTCGCGCACGCCTGGCTTGACTTGGGCGTCGCCGGTTCGGTGCAATATTTGAATGTTTTGCGTATTGATTTGGGACGCCACATGGAGGGCGTATCCGACGCCCAGCAAGCTAATGGCCAGAATCGCAATAGCCACCATAGCCTCTATCAACGAAAAGCCCTTAAAGCCCAAAAAGGTTATTCGCAACCGCCATCTCGAGTGTCTTTTCATCGAACCGCCCCCACTGGCAAGACGGTAACGGTTGTCTTTGAGTCTTCGCCTCTCGACGTGATCAACGAGAAGGATACCCTATAGGTCTTTTCGCCGGCAGTCGCGCCCCTCCGAAAGAGAATGGCTCCCCCTTGCTTCGGCGTGGAGCCGGGATCGGACGTAACGAAGCTCACCGCCAAAGCGTCCTTTCGGTATTGAAAATCCATCGTCGGTCCGCTTTCGTAGGCCTTCGCGTAATGGCCGCCTTCGATGGACTCGACCCCTCGAATATTGACCGAATAATTCATGAACGCGTAGGCCGTTGTTTTGAGGTCCGTTGCAACATACGAAGGGACGGGGAGTCCTACGTCAACGGAGAGACTATCCGAGCCTAGAACCTCTTTTACTTTACATTGGGGGCCATTGATGTACCAAGGGAAGAGGTTCGACGAAGTGAATTGGCTTTCGTCAGCGGGAGAGAAGCCCAGGAGAGTGAGATACACAGGCAGCATACTTGCGGTCAACTTGTGCGGAGCGCTTGTGGTGAGGGTGAGGGTCGTGGCGTCTGCGTAGGAAATACGCCTTGCGGGGATGGCGGTGGGCATGTCCCCCATGACCCCAGCGGATGCGACTATGCCGCTCATGGAACGGGCGCGAGCCAGGTTCACTGCGGACTTGAATTCAGAAATGGCGTTCTGGAAGCGGTAAGACTCCACATACGTGAAGTAATACCGCATGCCGAAGATGGAGAGCACTGCAACTATGGCGACCGCCACTATGAATTCGACAAGCGTGAATCCTTTCATGGGCGACACCCCTCTCGCTGCATAGGCCTGCACATAGAATACATTTGTGTCCTCGGATGCGCAAGGCGAAAACTGAGGAGAATATAATCTAGTTTACATCATAACAGAACAGGGTACGGTACGCTAGAATCCTTTGTCGCATTTTTTTTGACCGCCATCATTTTGTGATGACGGTGAATATACGCGTGACGCGATCGCGTATCCCCTGGCAGCGCCGCTTATCGCTTAACGCTCATCGTCGCCTTTTTGCTCCCAATATCGTTTTGCTCGGCTGAAATAACGAGCACGCTCACGGATTTTTCCTATCTCTCTGGGATAGAACTTGATCATCACATTGCACAATTCGATCATCCATTTTTTTCTGGAATAGCCATGGTTGATGTAGATTGAGTTGGCATTCGTGATCTGAATTTGCCCCCATCCGAGCGCGCCGATTGTCAAACAGTCCCAGGCAAGAAATTCAATGGGAACGAAATGAACCTCTTTTACTATCACTCGGATGCCTTGCACGACATACTTGACGAGAAGGGCAACGAAGTAGTTTCGATCATCCTCGTAGAATCTCGTAAGCCTTTTGACTGACGTGAGATTCGGCATGTTGAAATGTGTATCGAGCCTATGGGTTTTGACATCTACGATGTAGTAAAAGCCGTCTCTGTCCGTGAATGCCAGGTCAGCCATTGCTCTGCGTGCAAACTCTGCTGAGTATTCTTCACATACATCGCCGAGTATTGATTCGAATTTTTCTGCCAGTATGTTCTGAATGGCGTCGCCGGTTGCTCTAGTGCTGACCGCCGTTTGAGGGGACATGAAACATGACTGCGAATTAAGGGCCTCAGTTATATTCCGCTCTATTATTTTGTAGTTGTCAGTGGCGAATATTTGGCTCTTCATCATCTTTGCGCTACATCGAGGCTCGCGCCGAAAAGAGGCAGGACCTCCGGACTGTCTGGGTGTCTTGCAGTACTTCTTTGATCATGGAAAGCATTGCGATCCCAGAAAACCTTTTCGGCGTAACCTTGTATCCTGTTGTCATATCCAGCCATGTCAAGTCGTTTTTCTGCGAGACAACAGTACATCAGATCTAGTTCGACGCCCACATATCTTCTTTGCAGTTTTTTAGCCACTACCGACGTGGTGCCCGATCCCAAGAAAGGATCAAAAATCAGATCGTTTGGACGGGAACTGGCAAGGATTATTTTTGCAAGCAGTTTTTCTGGTTTCTGGGTTGGATGGTCAGTATTTTCTGGCATTGACCAGAAAGGTACAGTGATATCTGTCCACACGTTTGAAGGATGCGTTAAGCGAAAATTTCCGCCTACGGTTGGGTTCCAATCCTTTGGTTGACCATCCACATCCCTATAAGGAGCAACGACGCGCCGCTTAATTTTTACGGCATCTACGTCAAAAAAATAGTCGTTTGAAACCGTGCAAAACCAAATGTCTTCAGAGCAGTTTTTCCAGTTATTTCTGGCTCCCCTACCTTTCTCTCTCTCCCATGTGATACGGTTCCGGACAACCAGATATTTTTCCGCTATCAGATGAATCGCTGACGAAGAACGCCAATCGCCGCAAATGTATATCGAGGCTGAGGGCTTAAGTGCCCGCAATAATTTCGGGAACCATGTTTCAAACCATTCTCTGTACTCATCAATAGATCGCTCTCGAAATGTCGTGCTATTGAACGATTTCGTTAGATTATATGGCGGATCAATGAATAGAAGATCTACGAATGCAGATGGCAACCAATCGAGAATCTCGAACAGATTCTGGTGAATTGTTCTGTTTTCGATCTCCTGAACTTGACAAGGCGCCTTTAGCGTCAGGAGATTTTTCCGGTACAAGACTGTCTCCGCCTTTGAGAGAGTGATCGTTCTGTTTCTCGGCGCTCGTATTTTATTCATGGTTTCGTACCCTCAACAGACCACGTGGAAGGTTCCCTGACTTCAAGGACCATCCCAGGTCCGCTCCCACTTGACGCCATTTGGGCATCTGTCCTTGCGACGCATCGAGAGCGGTAGATGCATTGTATTGATTACTCCCGCCACCACGGCCCGCGCTTCGACCCATGCAAAGGTACTCCGAACCAAAAGTATGCACCCTTGTAAAAATGACCACAGACAGAGACTTTTTGCAAGAAATGGTTCATAACGCCCGAATGAGCCGCCGCGCTCCCGGCGCTCCGGCCCTTTGTCTGAAACCGCTCCGTCCCAGTGTCAAAATATCCCCTTTGTGACATGCAGTGGGCTGCCGCTGAGACTTGGCGCAGCAGGTCTTGCAGAAACATGCGAATTCGATAAGGGCGTCTCTATCCGATTGATGTGAGCTGAGACTACTTCGTCTCATTTGACTTCCCGCAATGACAAGAAATCTCTGACGCGTCACCGAAGGTGAAGCTCAGCAGTCTTGTGATAATTATAAAGAAAGACCATGCATCGCGTTGCTCTTATCTGAGGTCTTACTTTTCTCCATTTGCCAGAATTGGTTTACCATTTGCATGTAGTCGGTCTGTGAAACTATCTCTTGGCTGACTTGACTCGAGGTTTCTGCCGATAAAACGCCTGACCTCACGAGTTCTTCTCCCGCCTTCTGTGCGGCCTCGAGCACCTTTCCTACTGCTTCGGAGAAAGCGTCTCGATAGGCCAAGAGCGGGCCGTGCGGCCGCAAGAGATGGCCCGCGTATTCGCTCCCAAAATTGAGACACATTTTTCTGCAATGCAAGACCAGTGCATCGAAGTTGTCCATCTCGTGGAATCCGCAGTTGCTGATGAGCACGAATTTCCACTTGCGATGGTTGGAGACGGGGTGTCGGCAATGATTATCCACCAAGATAAATTCGGGTTTGGCCAGAGGAACCAGCCGGTCCAGGAAGATCTTTGTCTGGCCAGTCATCCCGTCAACATAGACCGGCGTCGCAAGCACAAACACGTCCGTCTGCTTGCACATTTCGAGGAGCGATGCTTGGTCGTCCTTTTGAATGCACACTCCCGGCGTTTTGAGCCAGCAATGTAAACATCCAAGACATGGCTTGATCTTGCGCTTGTTGAGGAACACTTCCTCCACGTGAGCCCCCGCGCTGACCGCTCCCATTACAAATGCCTCTTGCAATAGATAGGTGTTGCCGTGTCGGCCTCGGGGACTTCCGTTTACCACCAAGATGTTCATTTTCTCCCTCCGTATGTCATCCTCATGGTATTATCATAACACGAGGCCTTGAAAAAAACATGAAAGCCAATGCTGAAAAGGGTCTGTGACGCCATGAATCTCGAGATACTGAAGCATGTGGGCCACGAGCTCAACGAAAGTCTCGCGGGCGGCTTTATCAACAAGATATATCAACCGTTGCCGCGTGAGATTGTCTTGAAGGCGCGGGTCAAAGGGACCTCCGAAATGAAGGTCATGGTCAGCGCAGACCCTAAATTTGGGAGAATACACTTGACGCAGCTCAAGATCCCCAATCCGCCCGCGCCTCCAAGGTTTTGCGCCTTTCTCAGGGCTCACCTGCAAGGCGCGGTTATCGATTCAGTCTCTGTGGCCGATGACGATCGGGTATTGACCATGAAGTGCCTCAAGAAAACAGGACAGGCCTTGACCACCAGGCTGTTTATACTCGAACTGCTCGGGAGAGATTCAAACATGCTCCTCGTGGACGGCGAGTCGCACATGATCATGGATTGCTTGCTCACCATTCCTGAAAAAGAGACGGCAACCCGCGCAGTGCGGCCGGGAATGCCTTACGTCCCTCCGCCGAAAAGAGGGCAGCCGCGCGAGGCGGCCAATTCCGCTCCGCAGTCGCTCACCGTGCGACCGGCGATCGTCCAGACCCCAGAGGGGAAGCGTGAGTTGAGACCTTCTCCGATATCGCCGCATGACGAGACATTCGAGACGATGAATGAGGCTGCGGATGCCTTTTATGGGCCATTGATCTCCGGAATGATCGTGGACAGTCTTCGGAGAACCTACACAGCGCCTCTACGGACTCGTCTTGCGAGCCTGTCGAGACGGATGCAAAAAATAGCACAGGACAAAGAAAGGCTTGAAAGGCTCGCCGCTGGTATGGAGACGGGAGAGTTGCTCAAGGCAAATCTCCATAAGGTAACGAAGGGTATGGAGAAGCTGGAGGTTATGGACTGGTCGGGCCAGCGACCGGTTACCATCCCGTTGGATCCGTCCCTCGACGCGGTCGCCAATATGCAGAGGCTGTTTGCCAAGGCTTCAAAAGGGAAACGTGGGAGGGCTTACGTCGAGCAGAGAATGGCGGACACCATCGCAGAAAGAAGGGCGCTGGAGGATCTCTTGTTTCTGCTTCAGGAGGCCGAGACGCTCGACGAGTTGAGCGCCGTTGTTGAAGGGGCGTCGATTCCTCATGAGGAAAGATCGGCTGCAGGCAAACACGAGCAGTTCCTGCCTCGCAGAAAGGGCGAGGCGCCTGCGCCCTATCGGCGGTATCTATCTGACTCGGGCTTTACCATCCTGGTGGGAAAGACTGGCGCGGGCAATGATAGTCTTATCAGGAAAAAGGCGCGAGAAGGCGATTTGTGGTTTCACGCCAAGGATGCTCCTGGGGCGCATGTGGTGATGCTGGCAGTCCCAGGGAAAGTTCCGACGGAGAAGGACATAAGAAAGGCTGCAGCCATAGCGGGCTATTTTTCCAGGTTGCGTTCGGCGGGAAAGGGCGAGATCATGATGGCCAAGTTGAGAAACGTTCGCAAAATACCAGGCTCAACCCCTGGCAAGGTTGCCGTCGCCACATACGAAACGCTCGCGGCGCAATGGTCAGTCCAAGGCGATTTTCAGAATGGCGCGCTTCTGGACGAAAGCAGCTAATACTATAGGACTTCTCAAAACTTCTATCGAAATGAGGCGCGCCGCGGCATGAATATGGTGACTTTTAAGTCCGCCTCACGGCGAAGACATAATCAATGAGTACCGTCACGGCCTCTGATATGTCATGCCGGCCTCGATCCGGGGCCCACGAAACTCGTCATGGATTCCCACTTCCGTGGGAATGACATGCAGCGACACGACAGCGGAATTCTCTATTATTTTCGAGAACGGCTATAAATAGACGCATCTTCGTGATCCCTGTGAGCCGAGATAGCTTTGTCGTCAAGGGCCACGCGCAGCGTCATCCAAGTTGACGATGCGTCACTGCGCGCCACACGAAGCGGTCTCGTGGCGGATGCTGAGAAAAACGATGAGCGCCCTCTTGAAGCATGATGCGCCCTGTACGTCTTTATGCGCTGAGGTGGAGCAGACTATTTATTCTTGATGCTTTTAAGCAACTTCTGGGCGTCTTCGTCGAGTCCCACTTTGGCATATTCATCGAGGACGCGCTGGGCGGCGACGCGAGCCGCCTTGTAGTTGCCTACGCTGATATACGTCTTGGCCTTGTAAAGCTCCTTTTCTGCGAGCTTTCGCCGGCATTCCCTGATTTTTTCCTCGGCCTTCTTGGCCCATTCGCCGGCGTTGGGGTCGTCAGCGACCGTCTTAAACGCGTCCACAGCCTGTTGGATGACCCTGTTGTCCAAGTCTGTGCCTTTAATTTGCTTGAAATAGCACATGGCCACGTTGAATTTTGCACGAGGGACTTGTTTGCTCGCGGGATAAAGTTCCATGAATTGATAATATTTTGATGCGGCGTTTTCATAAGAGCCTTTTTCAAAGGCCGCATCCGCGATCTTTAAGTACACCTCTTCAATTTTCGAGTAGTCAGGGTGGGCTGATTTTAGGCGCTCGAGCGTCTCTATGGCGTCGTCGTAATTCTTTTCTTTGATGAGTTTTTCCGCCCTGGCAAACATTTCGTCAGGAGTGACGTTTTTTTCGGTCGCTTCGG
>JBMFOE010000064.1:0-16640 GCA_049969795.1 Desulfomonilaceae bacterium | reverse complement strand
CTGGGCCATGCGTGTGGGATCTATCCGCACGGTTTCAATGTCAGCTCCGGCAAACCACTGTTTCTGATAAATGGTTATCAGCATGAGAATACTTGACGCCATGCAGACCAAAGCATGAGTACGGAAGCCGGCAGGACGCCCGTGATAGCTGCGTTCAAAACCTATAAGGCCGCCTGCCAGGAGAGCTGCTCCCAAGTGCTGCACTATGTCGAGGACTGTAGACGTCACAAAGAAAAATCCTTAGCGAGTCTGTAATGTGTGGCTCGCGAAGACTTTATCCAAACCGTGTTATAACGCGTTACGAGTTTGTATGCGAACCGTCTCTTGTTGTCGTCGGTCGTCGCGCCGATCATAATGCGCCTGAATTTTACGGCAGGTCTCGTCTTTAATGGTTTGCCAGGAACAAAAGGCGGTTGTACGAATCTGCCCGGTGTCCACATCCTCATAGGCAAATACCGCAGGACAGTCGTGAAGACGCGCGTCCTCGAGCCCCCCCTTGTCCTCATAGGGTATGGTGATCAAGGTAAGAATCCTCTGAAAGTTGGTGCGCCGGGCCAAGACGTGCTCGATCTTGTCGCCTCGTACGAGGTCGAGCAGCGCCCTGATCGCGTTCCACACCACGGGTTTTCCGAGAATCTTTCTAAAATTGCATGATTCAGCAAATATACGCAAGGTCGAGGCGAATGTCTTGAGGTCGAACCAGCGTCTGGAAATGCCGTGGGCAGACGAGGCAGGCTGCATCGCCGCCAAGGATTCATCGAGTTTTCTGAGGCGTACGAGAAGCTCCGAAAGCGGTACCCGGAGATAGGCGGAGATAGGGGCGTAGCCTGAGCCGTCCGATACGAGAAGCGTGGCGCTCTCGCAATTTGGGTGAGACCCCCCCAGGGTCTGCCGGCCAAAAAATCTCGACAAAACCTGAAAGTTCATCATGCCAGTGGGCACAAACTCGATGTCCGGCAGCAATCTCTGAAAGATGCGCTCGACGCACTCTGTCGTGGTGGGCTCCAGGTCCACTTCCCCTTCCCAGCATGGCGTAAGAGGAACGAACCCCCACACCGATACATGATCTCTGTACTCATGAATAAAGTGAAGCACATTCTCCATATCTGCGTCATTGACGCCATTGGCCACGGTGGTGATGATCGCCAACCTGTTCACCCCGCACGCAATGACGTTTTCGAAAGCCTTTTTCTTCACCGCCAGCGAATTGTCGCCTCGTAATGTCTGATAAATCTCTTTCTTGGTGCCGTCGAACCCAAAATTGACCTGAATCCCGAGGGAACACAACTCCTTGCAATACTGCTCGTCGGCGAGTTTGATGCCGTTGGTGAAGACCTGAACCTGAAAACCATAAGACTTGGCCAACCGTACGATCGCCACGAAATCTTTGTGCACGGTGGGCTCACCGCCAAAAAAACAAATATTGGGTCGAGGCTCCTGATGCTGGAAGTGCTTGAATATTTTCTCGAAATATTCCATGGGAGGATGGTACGCGAATCCCATGGCATCCACGTAGGCCAAACAGATAGGACAATGCTGGTTGCAAAGATTTGTCACGTCGATGGCGACGGTGTTAGGCTTTTTATGCCGCTGATGGTCGCAAGAGGCGCAATCGAGGGTGCATGCGGCGCATGCGGGCTCATGATATTGCGTAATCTCCCTTTTCCACATCCACTTGCGTGCGTCTTTTGTGACGAGCGACGCGGTCCTCCCGCAATCCTTGCAGAATTTCACCAGATATACCTTGTTGTCTCGTATTTCATAACACGCGTCCGTGGGCTGACCACATTTCTCGCACAGTCCTAGTTTCATATTAAAGCTCCTCCTTGCAAACTGCATCATCACATGGAGATGGGAACGCGACAGGTTCGAGTATTCCCGATCATCCGATTGATATATTTTGGGAAAAATGTTATTTTGGCGAGCACGCTTATCACAGATTTTTTTCTTGTCAAGAAAAAAACAAAGCGCGACACTCACAAGTTTGAGATCGTTTGCAAGGCAACCCGTGACTGCCCACCGCCGCCCATCCATACTCCTCCTCGCAGGAGAAGCTTCCGGCGACTACCACGCCGCCGCCATGGTCCGAGACATCAAGTCCCGCGATCCTCGCGTCCGCGTCACAGGCATCGGGGGCGACGCCCTGGCCGATGCCGGCATGGAATTGCTCCACCACTACCGCGATATCAACACCATCGGACTCAGCGAGGGGCTTGGGAAGCTTCGAAATATCAAGCACGCCTATGCCGCCATGAAGCGGGAACTCAGGGCCGGCAAGCACGACCTGTTCGTGCCTGTGGACTTCCCGGACGTGAATCTCATGCTCTGCAAGGTGGCGCAAAGAAATGGGGTTCCTGTCTGTTATTTTATCAGTCCGCAGGTCTGGGCGTGGCGGAAAGGCCGCATAAAAAAGATCGCGCGCAGGGTTGATCGAATGATGACCATCTTTCCCTTTGAAGAGGAGCTGTACCGCGGGGCAGGGGTGCGCGCTGATTTCGTGGGGCACACCATGGTGAGAGACATACCCGCGGACGCGGATAAGGCGGCGCTGCGAAGGGAGTTGGGATTAGACGCCGATGCGTGCGTCGTCGCGCTGGCGCCGGGAAGCCGGCCAGCGGAAGTGAGCCGTCTCCTGCCAGTGATGTGTGAGGCGTCGATAACATATCGAGCGCGTTATCCAGAGACCCGATTTGTCCTGCCCCTGGCAGGGCCGCACCTGGAAAAACTCGTCCGTTCAATCATCGAGAAATACAATCTCCCCGTATCGATCCATCTGCGGGCCGCGGCCGCGTGCATGGGCGCGAGCGACTTCGGAATAGTCACGTCAGGCACGGCCACGCTGCAGGCCGCTCTAGCGCAGATGCCGCATGCCGTCGTGTATAGGCTCGGCGCCGCGAGCTGGTTTCTGGCCCGTAGAATCCTCAAACCCCTGCTCATGGACGAGGATATACACGTGGCGATCGCGAATGTGCTCGCGCTCAAGGCGGGCGATGATCAAGGGCCGCTGAAGATCATGAAAGACGCGGGAGCCGAGGTGAGATGCCTCGAATGTGGGCGGAGGCTGTTTGTCCCGGAGTTGCTCCAAGGCAACGCCTCGGTGGAAGAGATCGCTGGCTGGTTGTTGAAGTTCAGGACGGACGACCGGCTTGTGCAGGCCATGATAAAAGGCTTTCGAGCCCTTCGAGAGATGCTTACCCCGCCTCGCGGCGACGTGAGCCCTGCGCGCGTGGTCCTAGAATGCCTTTCCCAGCGGCCGGCTCTCGAGCCGCAGTCGTAGCGTAGCCAGGAGCGACCCTCGTCCGCGGCCTATCGCCGCGAGACGCGCAGTTCACGTCCTTGATGACGTGGAAGAATCGCTCTGATACGTCTCGCCATGGAGTCTATAACCAAGGAAATATCGCCGCAAGAGATCGAGGGACTGCATGGCCGCCAACGTCTTCACCCATGCCCGTTCGCCCGGGAGAAAATATCGGCGGCTCAACACTGTTTCGCCGACGACAAGTCCGACGAAAAATGTCCCCACCGGCTTGGCCTCCGAGCCGCCGTCTGGCCCTGCAATGCCTGTGACGGACAGCCCCACCGCTGCCTTTGCAATTTTGCGCGCCCCAACGGCCATTTCTTCCGCGCATTGGCTCGAGACCGCCCCATGGGCGAGGATCGTCTTCTCCGACACTCCCAGCGCCTCCACCTTCATGGCGTTGGAATAGCTCACTACCGATCCCAGAAAAGTCTTGGACGAGCCGGGAACGCGCGTCAGCATCTCGCCGATCATTCCGCCCGTAATGGATTCCCCCAGCCCTATGGTCATGTTTCGAGCTTCCAACAGCTCGAGCACCACCCGCTCCATTGAGCGGCCGTCAACAGAGATGATGTTTTCCTTGATTCTGGCCTCGATCTGCGCCTGTTTCTCTGCCAGGAGCGCGTCCACCTCCTTCTCGTGCTCTCCTCGAACGTCAATTCGGAGCCGAATGATGGGGAATCGGGGAAGGAACGCGAGATGGTAGTTGTGTTCATCCACGGCCAAGTCGGCCAGGATCTCGCCAAGCCTGGATTCCGTGAGCCCATATACATGAATGGAGCGATGCTTAAACACCTGGAGAGGGGTTTTGAAGCGTTCCAGGATTATTGGGATGCCCCGTTCCCGAAGCATTGGCAACATTTCCCTCGGGATCCCGGGGAAGAACAGCGCGAGTCTGCCCTGTCTTTCGATGACAAAACCGGGAGCGGTGCCGTAATCGTTTGGAATGGGCGTGGCGCCAACGGGAAACAGGGCTTGCTTGGCGTTAGACGGGGCCATGGGACGTCCCCACTTCTTAAAACGGCTCTCTATCCTAGAAAGCTGTTCTTTGTCGAGTTCAAGAGGCGCGCCGAGCAGCGCAGCAGCGCCTTGCGCGGTTTTATCATCCTCAGTGGGACCAAGGCCGCCTGAGACGATGGTCACTCTCGCCCTGTCCATCGCCAGCGTCAGCGCATCCTTGATCGCGTCCACGTCGTCGGGGACGGACGTCATCCCCTTGATCGCTACGCCCACCGCCCGCAATTCTTTGCTGATGGTCTCTCGGTTGGTGTCCGTTATTACGCCGTTGGTGATTTCATTGCCAATGGTGACTATCCACGCATCTATCCCTTTTTCCATCAGTGCGCCTCTTCCCAGTTGTGTCCTATGGAAACGTCCACCACGAGCGGCACGGACATCGTGTACACATGTTCCATCTCGGACTTTACAAGTTCAGCAGCCTCTTGGACCGCGGGTTCTTCCACCTCGAGAATGAGTTCGTCATGCACCTGAAGTATCATCCGACCAGGGATGCGGCTTTCCTTGAGCTTGTGATAGACCTTGATCATGGCCAGTTTCATCAGGTCGGCCGCGCTTCCCTGAATCGTCGTGTTCACCGCCATCCTGAACGCAGCCTGCTGGGCTATCTTGTTTGGACTGTTCAGGTCCGGCAGAAAACGTTTTCTCCCAAGGATCGTGGTCACGAAACCGTCCTTCTTCGCCTGTTCAGGGAGCTGCTCCATGAACGTCTTCACCCCGGCATACGTCTCGTAGTATTCCTCCAAGTATTTTTTTGCCAACTTGAGTCCAACTCCGATCTGTTGCGCAAGTTTAAATGGCCCCATTCCGTAGATGATCCCAAAATTTATCGCTTTTGCCTTGCGCCGCATCTCGGGCGTGACCAAGGCCGGCGAACAGTCAAAGATGCCGGCTGCAGTGATGGCATGGATGTCTTCCCCAAGGGAAAACGCCTCAGCAAGCCTCTTGTCCCCAGACAAATGCGCCATGACGCGCAGTTCGATCTGGGAATAATCGGCGGATACGAAAAGGCAGCCTTTCGCTGGTTGAAATGCCTTCCGGATTTTTCGTCCTTCGGTGGTGCGGACAGGGATGTTCTGGAGATTTGGATCAGAGGACGACAACCGACCGGTGGCCGCCACGGCCTGATTATACGACGTGTGGATGCGGCCGGTTGCAGGATTGACCAGCGTCGGCAGCGTATCAACGTACGTCGTCTTCAACTTGAAGATGGACCTATATTCCAATATCTTTCGGGGCAGCTCGTGCTGAACCGCCAGCTCCTCGAGCACGTCCAAGGCCGTGGATTGGCCGCTCTTGGTCTTCTTGACCGGCTTGAGGCCAAGCTTCTGGAACAAAATCTCGGACAACTGTTTGGGCGAATTGATGTTGAACGATTCGCCGGCAAGTCTGTAAATTTCCGATTCGATCTTATCCAATATGGCGCCGAATTCCCGTGACAGTTCAGCTAAATATGCCACGTCCACGAAAACGCCAGCGAGCTCCATGTCAGCCAGGATAGGAATCAACGGGAGCTCCACGTCGCGAAACAACGGCCCTAGACCTTGTTCGTCTATCTTGGGAGCCAGTATCTCCGCGATGCGATAGGTGACATCCGCGTCCTCGCAAGAGTATTCTGCGGCCTTGTCTATGGGGACTGCCGAGAAATTCACCTGGGATTTGCCTGAGCCGATGAGGTCTCGGATAGGAATCATGCGGTGATGGAGGTAGGCCTCCGCGAGATCGTCCAGGGAATGTCCTCGTCGAGACGGATCCAGGAGATACGAGGCGATCATGGTATCAAAAGCGATGCCTCGGGCCTCGATCCCTTCTTTTTTCAGGATAATCACGTCGTATTTGATGTTTTGACCGATCTTTGCGCATGCATCGTCCTCGAGGATGGGCTTGAGTACGTCCAATACGGCGGCCTTGGGGAGCTGAGGGCCGTGGTCGTGACCCACGGGAATATAGCACGCCTCACCCGCGGCCGTGCACAAGGATATCCCTACGAGATCAGCCTGAACCGGCGACAAAGACGTGCTCTCGATGTCGAAGGCAAATTTCTTTTTCCGCTGTAACTCGGCTATCCATCTTTCCAACTCGTCCATCGATGCAACCGCGGCATATGCCGAGTAGTCGAGCGTCTTCTCCGCCGGCAAGTCGGCCATGAATTTCTTGAATTCCAGTTCGTGAAAAAGCTTCCGCAACCCATCCACATTGGGCGCAGCGGGTTGAAGGCTTTCCAGTGGCGAATCTATCGGGGCTTCGTCGGCCAAGGACACGAGCTTGCGACTAAGGAGCGCCTGTTCCTTGTGCTCCGCAATCTTGGCCCGTAGTTTTTCTTGAGGAATTGCCGCGATGTTTTCATACAAGGAGTCGAGACTCCCAAACTGGTTTATGAGTTGCGACGCCGTCTTGGGGCCGACGCCGGGGACTCCCGGCACATTGTCCGAACTGTCCCCTGTAAGAGCCATAAAATCCAGGAGATGGCCCGGATCGACTCCGAATTTGGCCTTGACCGCAGCCGCGTCATAGACCACGTCCCTTTGCGGGTCCCACATGGACACGTTGCCGCCCACCAGTTGCATAAGGTCTTTATCGGACGAGATGATGACGACATCCCACTGCTTTCCAGTGGCAAGCCGCGTGAGCGTCGCCACTATGTCGTCGGCCTCGTACCCCTCGATGGCAAGGGAAGGGATCCCATAGTTTTGCACCACGTCATAGATCTTCGGAATTTGCAACCGCAGGTCTTCCGGCATGGATGGCCGATTGGCCTTGTATTCCGGATACACATCGTGCCGAAAGGTTTTTCCCTTTGCGTCGAACACCACGACAATCCGTTTGGGGGACTTGTCCTTCAGGGTTTTCATCAACATGGCTGTAAAGCCAAACACCGCGCCAGTAGGAAAACCTTTGGAATTGGTGAGCCCCCCCATAGCGTGATAGGCCCTATGAATGTAGGAACTCCCATCTATCACGTATAAGGTTTCTCGCTCCTGAGACATGGCAGATTCCCTTCGTTATCGAGGCTGGTGGGGCCTACACGCGGCGCGAGGGCCGTGGCTCTGTTGTTATACAAAGACGTCCTCTTAATCCTATCACAATGGCTCGCGGAAACAAACGTGGGGGAAGGTCTTGGGCGGCCGGCCGAGTTGAGAAAATAGAAGGGGCCTCACCTGCGCCCCGCACGGCGATTATACTGATCCTCAAAATTTTCGTCGGCCCGATGTCTGGATCATGTGGTTCGTGGGCGCTTTCCAAAGCCGTGGCGGCAGCCATGACAGGTCAACATTTGTCATTTCCAGGAAGCCGGGCTCGAACGAAGTGAGAGGCGGCGACCGAGAAATCTTGGTATTCGGGGCAAGATTTCTCGCTTCGCTCGAACCCCCATGACAAGGGGGTCGCAACGGGAGACGAAAATAGCGTTCGAAAGAGAACTATGACATTTTCACGTAAAATGACAGAGAGGGGAATACTCGAAATGACAGGCGCATCGACGAACCTCAAGACGAGGCGGGCATCGCGAGAGGAGGCTTTAGCCCCGCTCCTGCGGGGCGCAATACAATAGCCCAGGGCAACGCCCTGGGAACGCGGTCATCGAAAGCCACGATAGCTTTCTCCAAAGCCGTACTCTCTCTCATTTGAGAGCCACTCACGAAAATAATCCCGCAATGCGCTGTTATGTCGCTGCATGTCATTCCCACGCAAGTGGGAATCCATGGTCAGTTTCCTGGATGCCGTATCGAGTCCGGCATCACAAATCAGGCGCCGTGACGCAGACCTTGAAAGTCATCATATTCACGCCGCGGCGCGCCTCATTCCCACGGAAGTTTCGAGAGGCTGTATAATTCTCACAACCGCCATAAGGCGACTTTTGGCGCTCGCGGGGCTATCGAGAATTCCTCCACGTCACGTGACGGCCCAAGCAACCCTGCTGTTCAGGACGCGGCGCCCGAAGCTGACGCTTTGGGGAGTTGAGACGCGGCCCACACCGAGTCGTCAGTCTCCGGCAACTGCGTCAGCACTGCCAAGGGTACAGCCCGCACCTTTCTGTACACCTCATACGGCGACCGTTCCACGCCGTCTACGGTGAGCAGCTCGGCGATAGAGATCCCGAAGTGCCTTTCGTTTTCCTCGAGGTATGGCAGCATCAGGTTCCAGTCTTCTGGCGCCAAATCTTGGAATTCGCCGCCGTTGAGTTGATCTTCTACAAGGGTGCGTTTGGGGTCTCGTATGTAGATGCAGCCGCCGGAGGCAAGACTGAACAAGTTCGAGCCGGGGTACGGCCTCTCCAAAAAGGATATGCGCCCGTCTTCGTCCATGGTCAGGCCGTTGACAATGCAGAAACCGCCGCCATTCAATGGGTCTCCCGCCATAAAGCTCTCAGCGAGAAAGTCCAGGGCCGTGCCGTTGATCACGACGCGGGGATGCCCCGCCGCGTTGATGAGCGGCCTGCCCGCGGCGTTCCCTAGGACAAAGCACTTCCCGCCTTTTGCCCCATACATGAAGCACTGCCCTACATCGCCGTGAATGACCAACAGCCCTGCCTTCATGATCTGCCCAATTTGATCCTGGGCGTTCCCGTGGATGTACAGTTCCAGACCGTCGATGCCGCTGGCCACGTAGTCGCCTGAGGAACCATAAAGATCGATTCGAACGCCGGACGTCAATGGCCCAAACCCGCACCCTTCAAATCTCTGGCCGCGAAGATCGAACACGATGAAGTTCCGCCATCCCAACCGATAGGCGTCGGCCAACAGCACTGCGTCGCAGTCTTCCCCCTCCGGTTCGAAGCGACTGGCATCTACCACCAGGCAGCGCTCCACCGCAATAGGCGGGCGTAAAAAACGCCTCGTCTCGAAATCGATCAAGCGGTAATAGCCGATATCCGCGATGCCCGTGATGGATGGGATGCTGCGAAAGATGCGATAGAGTCTCTCAGTTGTCATCTGCGCCAACGCCGACCTTTTCTTGTCGCCCAAGGGGAATTTCCTGTCCAGAATATGGGTCAGACCTTGTATGATTGGCGTTTGGAGGGGTCTCTCTGTGCACGCTTTGGCGGCGAAATGTTCCAGCACTTGATCCAACAACGGGTAATCGGCGTCCTTGGCCAGCCCCTTGACAAACCGGAACATCTCCCAAGGATCGCCGCTTTCCATGACGCGATCCGCTTCCAGAAGGGTAGGGCGATACGAGGCCCGAGTTGCCGCATCCACACTGAGCGCCGCATACGGGCGCCGTTTGTCAACCTGCACCGCTTGACCAAACTTGTTGAAACACTCGATTCTTCGAGCGCCGTCGCCATCGGGAACCACGTTGAAGAGGAAAGCCCCGCCGTCTGACGATGAGCCGCCCCTTGCGTTCCAGTATTTGTCGGCCACGGGACTGAAGCGTGGATCCTCCCTGGCCAAGGACCGAAGCGTCGCATCGATGGCCTGCTTCTCCGAACAGATGAGCCCAATTTGAACCTCGCCGTCGTACAGAGAAAACACCTGAGGCCGCAGCATCGCGGTATCGGTGATTCCCAAAAGCTGGTACGTACGGGTCTCAGGCAGGTGACGTGCGATAATGAAGAACCATGGCCCGTCTGGCGATGCATGTATATGGGTGGACTGTATTTGATCATACAGCGCCTGCTTGGCCGGCGGCAGCAGATCAAAATCCAGCTCACCTGTGGGCGCCAGAGCCTCGAGAATCGCTTCAAGGGGATATCCATACACTCTGTTCCACAGATCAAAGAGCAGGACAGCGACTTCGGTGTCCGTCATGAACAGAGGTTCATATCCGCGCTGTATCAGGTAGCTTCGCGTCGCATGATAGTTGGCAAAATCCCCGTTGTGGACCAGCGCCTCGTTCATCCCAATGAAGGGGTGCGCGCCGCCCGGATGCCAGACTCGCCCTCGAGTCGGATAGCGCTGATGCGCGATCCACACGTGGGCTTCAAAATCTTCCAGCTCGTAATATTTCACCACATTCTCGGCGTATCCCACGATCTTGAGGATCAGGAGGTTCCTCCCGTGAGACATGACAAACGCGCGTTTTTCTCCCAATGAATGATAAAACGTCTTGTTGAGTCGTGCTGAGTTGCGGCAGACGAATTCATCTTCACACGCCCGCTCCGGCATGCCCTGAAATCCGTTTTCACTCATGAATTGCTGAAGGACCGAAGGCTTGACCCGCACAAAAGCCCTCCACACCTCAGGAGGTTTGACGTCGAGTCCCTCTATATCTCGGTAGTCGGGAACATGGCCGAGGAAACTCTCCTGCGCAACATGAAAAAAAGGATCGACGTAGGCCGCCCTCACCTCAGACAGGCACGTCTGGTCCAACAGGGCTATCTGAAGCATGTAGTGCGTGTCCAAAACCTCTTGGGAGACGCCCAGCATGTCGGGGTTCATGCCCACCGCCGCAATGCCGCCGCCCTTTCCGTTCCCTCGATTGTGCATTTGCCGAGACGGCTCAAAGATGTGTCTGCCCGCGACCTTGACGCTTGACGCGAATCCCGTGACGCCGCAGCCGCCTTCCTCTTCCTTTTCCACATGCCTTTCGCAGAGGGAGAGGTCGAGTTCACGCCTTCGAGCTTCTATAATACGCTGTGCAAATTGTATTGCCATGGAGGCCGTTTGTTCTCGTTTCATACCTAGTTCCCGTGACGGATTGAATTCTCGCGTCGGCTCATCGCATCTCACCAATGGCGAATGTCGTCGTCTTCAGGGCAGCGGCTCGAGTAATCCAGGTGCGCCAAAAGGTCTGTCCTGCCCACGAGATCTCTTATACGCGACAAGCCGAGCCTGAACAGGATTTCTTTGAGCTGATCCTGCCAACAGGAGAGCATGTTAATGAGCCTCTGGGTTCCCCAGCGTAATTCCATCAACGCGGAGAGTTCCGGATCAGTGGTCGCGATGCCTCGCGCGCAGCCCCTGCCGCTTTCACAGTTGTGGCAGCGCAGGCATTCCATGGATACGAGGTCCGAGGTGCCTGTCACCACGCCGTCTGCGCCCAATGCGATGGCCTTCGCTACATCGTACGCGGTTCGGATGCCGCCAGACGCAATCAACGCGACTTCATCGCGAAGATGTTCGCTGACGAGGAAATTGTGCACTTTGGGTATGGCGTATTCGATGGGCATGGCAATGTTTTTTTTCGCCACATCCGGGGCCGCTCCCGTACCGCCATACGACCCGTCGATATGGATGATGTGCGCGCCTGCATAGTAGGACCCGACCGCCACCATATCCACGTCGCTCGGCGTCGAGACCTTCACCGATACCAAACACCGCGGGTTCACGGCCTTGATCCAGTCCACGTGCTTCTTGTGGTCTTCCACTGAATACACGGAATGGAACGGAAAAGGGCTGAACAAGGATGAGCCGGGGACCGTCTCCCTGATTCTGGCGACAGCCTCGGTGACCTTGGGCCCCAGCAGATGACCGCCAAGACCAGGCTTCGCGCCCTGCGCATACTTGAATTCGACGATCTTGACCCTTTGAATCGTCTCCTCTCGGACGCCGAACAACCCGGTGGCAACTTGTGTGATGATATGGTCGTCAAAGGGATACAACGCTTCCGGATACCCGCCTTCTCCCGTGCAGGTAAACGAACCCCAGGCCGCAAACGCTCTGACCCTGCTGAGCATGGTCACCTGACTGACTGAGCCAAATGACATCCCGCCGCCGTAAATGGGTATGGGGATGTCGATCTTCGCGCGACCGTCGTCCCGCCTATTCAACGTGATGGACGTATCGATAGCTTCCTTCTCGGCCGCAGATGCAGGACCTTTCCGTTTGAATCTGAACCGGAGCTTGTCGAATCCCCCGCCTGAATCCCCGATGCGATACTCCAAGTCGTGCTTTGGCAGCCTACCGGTTTCGGCCATGTACCACGTACTCATCAGCAGGTCTGCGGTCCAGCGCTTATCGCCAAGCGCCCGGGCGCTGGGATTTTGAGCGACCCGTATGGCCGATTCCGGGCAGCTCTTGACGCATCGGTCCGGCCTTGCAGCGCACGTGACGCCGAGGCAAAGATGATCCCGAGGCGGCTGAAGCCTCGCGCCGACATTGGTAAAAACCTTCTCTGGGCATACGGCCACGCACTTGAGACAGTCGGTGCACGCATCAGATACCACCACCGTATATTTGCCAAGGCCTCGTCCAAAGCGTGATGGCGTCTCAACCACCTCGCGTGTGGGAACCAGCGTCCACTCATTCACGTAATGCATTGTCGTCGCAACCTCTGCACCGACAAACTGCGACGTCGACACTCGCCGTTTGTCCTATTCTTTTGCTCTAAGGAAGCCGTTACGCGGGATTGCCGAGCTATGAAGGCTTTCATCGAGGGGAGACAACAGAACGGACTCAACTCCCTGAAAAGAGTTGCGCGAAGGTGTCTCGTTCCAGGTCCTCGACGAACATCACTCTTCCCTGCTCGCCAGTCAATCTCCTGGCTTCGCGTATGCCCATGGCGCCCATCATCTCGAGAAACTGATTGTGCCAGGCGCCTATGAGATTAATAATCCTTCTGCTGCCCCACGATGGAGAGATGGTCCCTATGGAGACGGGGCAGTCTCGACCTTCCACGCATTCTCTGCACACCCGACATTCCAGGGCAAGCAGAAGCGGGACATCGAGCCCCACCGCGTTGGCGCCGCAAAGCATTGCCTTGATCACGTGTTCCGCCATGGCGATCCCGCCAGAGGCCAAAAGGGTGATCTCATCCCGAACCGCATGCTGCAACAATCCTGCATGGACCTGCCTGATCATGTCCTTGAGGTGCGCCCCTTGAAAGCCCGGTTGGTCGTAGCCGGTTTCCGTTGCAGCATAATGGATCACGTCGAATCCAAACGAATGCAGCTCGAGGATCCTCGACACATCGCCGGGGTTCGATGACGCGGCCATGCGCACGGATACCACGAGCTCCGGATGCCGTGCCTTGACCTTTTCCAACGTCGCCTCGGCCGATTCATGATCCTCTATCTCGATCATCCGAAATCTGTTCAGCGGCAACTCCTCGGGTATCACTTTTCCCACAAACGGCGCGAGGCATTCGTTGTATTGGCCGAGTCGAGCCGCCTGGTCCCACGGCACGACCGCCATGGTCTGGAGCCGCGCGGCAGCCCCGGCGATGGCTTCCCAGACATTGGACGAGAGATCGCCAAAGGGCAGCAAATCGAACACCACCGGCAGGGGAATGCGGACCCGGGGCCGGGTTTCCGAGGCCACAAAATCGCCTTGCCCCAATACCAAGCGCGGGGGCCTCCTCCAGAGGTCGACCAATGTGGAGATATACTCCCTGCCGTGGATCCCGTCTCTGGTCGGTCGCACTATTTCGCTCATGTCAGTCCACATCGAGTCAAATCCAGCGCCGCAGAACGGCCCGCCATAGCCCGCTCCAGACACAGGTATCTTCCCTGTCTCCGCCTGCTCCCAGTTGACGGAAATCACCTCCGGCGTATAGAGCTCGTCGCCGAGCGCCTCCCATTGTGGGTTAATGGTCTTGTGGATCAGTCTCTTGGGACAGCCTTGCACGCAGCGAAAACAACTCTTGCAGAGCTCGTCTATCGTATCCCCAAATATGTCAGTCGAGAATGACCGCTTTTCGTACACGCCGTAAATGCACTGCGTCTTTACGCACTTTGCGCATTTCAGGCAGCCTTCGCCCCAGTCAACAATCCCGGACCGTCCAATGCGAGGAAAGCGGTTTGGGGTAGGGTGCGCCTCTATGTGGTATTTCTTCGGCATATGTCACATCACTTCAAACCGAGACAACTATCGCTACACCTGAGGACGCTGCGAGAGGCCAGCGGCCTCCAAGATTTCCGGCACCTTGTGTTCCCACTCGATGGCCATGACATGGATGCCCGCGACGCCCTTCATCGATCTCACGCGTTCTATGGTCTCCACAGCGATCTGTATGCCCTCGGCAGCCTGTTTTTCTTTAGGAACCCCTGCCATGCGCTTGATCATGTCCCCCGGAATGTCCATGCCAGCCACTTTCTCGGCCATGTACCTGGCCATGGCCGCGCTCTTGAACGGCGTGATCCCCGCCAAGATATAAACCTTCTCATCCAAGCCCATATCGCGCGCCTGCTGCATAAAGGCTTCAAAACGATCGATGTTGAAGATGCACTGGGTTTGAATAAAATCAGCGCCTGCAGCGATTTTTTTTGCCAGTCGCACAGCCCGCCATGTCAACGGATCCGCGAAGGGGTTTTCCGCCGCGCCGATAAACATCTTCGGCGGCGTTTCAATGGGCTCTCCGCCGAGAATGCGCCCATTGTCCCGCATATCCCGAACCACGCTCAGAAGCTGAATAGAATCGAGATCAAACACCCCCATGGCGCCTTTCTGGTTCCCAAAACTCTGATGATCCCCTGTCAAGCAGAGGACATTTCTGACGCCCAACGCATAGGCGCCAAAAAGATCGCTCTGCAAAGCGATCCGGTTCCTGTCCCTCGTGACCATTTGCAATACGGGCTCGATGCCCATATTTTTCAGCAGGGCGCACGCGGCGACCGAAGACATGCGCACGATGGCCGTCTGGTTGTCCGTCACGTTCACCGCATCGACTTTTCCCTGAAGATGCTTCGCTTTGGCCTCGAGTTTGGCGACATCGCTGCCCTTTGGCGGCCCGCATTCCGCCGTGACCGCAAAATGGCCAGCCCGCAATACTCTTTCTAGCCTGCTCTCAGACTTCACGATCTTTGATCCTCCCTGACAATTCGCCGTGGACCCCCTGCATGGGAAGTGGACCAATCCACCGGAGGAACGTATTCCTTGAGCCTGTCTATTTCTCCCAAGGCGGTGAGACGGCGAATGATCATGTCCCACCCGCATGGAATGCCAGGATCAACCTCGCAGCGCCCGTCTCTGGATCCTCCACAGGGTCCGTTCATGAGCTTCTTGGAACACCGAGTCACCGGGCACACAGCCCCAAAATATCCCAGCTTGCAGTTCCCGCACGCCAGGCAGTTCTCCTGCCATACTCCCCGCTCCTCGGTTTCCCCTATAAATAGAGTATTTAATGCGGGAATAACCGGTTTGTCAAAGTACGTTCGGGCAAGCGCCTGAACGCCGGCCCCGCAGCCCAGGGAAAGGATCGCGTCATGTTCAGGGACCATGTCCGCAATCCGCCGTATAAAGTCATCCACGCATTGCCGGTCAATGCACGTCTCGGTAATGATAGGGCTCTTGCCCTCCTTGTGATAGGCAAGCTTGAGCGCGGCAGACAAGAGCATCGTCTCTCTGTATCCGCCCGCCGCACACTCAGCCACGCACGAGTCGCATCCGACCACGAGTATCGAGTCGTAGCGATCTATCATCCTTTTTATCTCGTCTATGTCCTTTATCTCCGCAACGATCACGGATGTCCTCCTTCGCTGCTCAGCTTCAAGGCCAAGCAACGCGCTGTTCAGGCTAGCCGAGCCCCGAACCCCTCGATATTCATCCAGCCTTTGACGCGCAGCGCAACGCCTGTCCGCTGGATTCGTTCACGGCCTCTAATTGATGGGATAAGTCCTGTAAGGCGGTTTCGAGAGCGACCATGTCACGCGGCAATATATGCCTGAAAGCGATCCGCTCCGGATTCAATCCAATCTTCGCCAACCAAGAGCGAGCATAATCGAATCGTTTGTGTGATCGCTTCGACCCCTCGAGATACCGGCACGACGTCTCTGCGCACGCCAGAACCAACACGCCCTCAGCGCCTGACGCCAAGGTCTTGAGCAAATGATGGGCTTCCATCTTTCCCGAGCACGGGATCGCTACCAGCTTCACGGTAGGCCAGAACCGAAGAAACTCTCTTTGTTCTTCGCGCTGAAATAAGTTGAGGTTCCGACAGTGATATACTACAATTTGCCCGGGTCGTATGGCCATGATTCTGTCCACCAACGTAAAAATCGCATATCCAATACGTAATTTTCTATCCTGACATTTTCAAGGGCCATGACGCAAGTTCTTCTCGGTTTTTCGCCGCATTTCCTGATATGGTTTCGCTTTTTTCCGTGAATCAGATCAATACTCAATAATTAACGCTGCTAAGACATTGTCGATCTTAATAGTGCTTTTCCATTGATGCTATTTTTCAGTCCTGCTAATAGCCGCTGCATCGCCGCGTCTCGTCGATGGGGCGAGGCCGCCGATCCTTGGCTGCAGCCGAGCCGCATTGCGCATCCTCTTGAGCCCCGCTCCTGCGGGGCGTCTCTTCATAGCCCAGGGTAAGGCCCTGGGCATAAGGACGCGCGCATTTGTCGCATCCGAGACGCGCCGGCCGTGCGACGCCTGTCATCGCCGACTCGATCGGGGATCCTTCCGTCTGTCATCCTCGACCTGATCGGGGATCCATTCCT
>JBMFOE010000063.1:0-17177 GCA_049969795.1 Desulfomonilaceae bacterium | reverse complement strand
ATATATAACGGCGAGACGGCGGCACGCTGCGGCGGGCCTCGCAGCGCCCGGTCCTATCGCCCGTATTTCACCGTGTATTTCCTATCCCATGGTTTGAGGTAGCCGAGGTCCACGCCCAGTCGATCGGCCCACGCGTCGTCTTCCCACGTCCATCCCGCGCCGAAGCTCCCCACCTTGTTGGCCAGAGCAGCCTTTTGCATGAGGCGGCGCCACCTGGTCTCCCGATCGAGCTGCTGCTCCCGCAGGCGCTGTTTCTCTTCCAGCTCTGCCGCGGATCGCTGACGCTCCATGTCCAAAAGCTGGCGCAGCCGTTCGATCTGGAGTTGCGCGATGCGGTCGTCGTTGGTTCGATTCGCAGTGGACGGGGCGTACGTGACCCGTGGGGCCGCGGTCTTCGGGACTGTGGTCTTTTTGACTCTCTGGGTCGCCATGGATATGTCTCCTCCTGAAATGGTTCTTCTTTTGCGGTTTGTCTCGAAATGCGCCGGCGTATGTCGCGGCGCCCGACCATTCTGCGCGAGGCCGGCGTCTATCCGGCGGGCCATTGCCGGACTACGGATGAGGCTATCTGGAGGCCGTAGATCTCCGTGGGGCCCTCGAAATCCAGCCGAAACCGAAAAAACTGCCCGGTGATATTCGTCTCGGCGTGGGTCGCGGCGAAGAAGCGCTCGGCCTTGGCGCTGGGCAGCGGAAACTCGAGGGAGACCACGTGGGAGGTATCGCCGTCCACCGCGATGGTCATGACCACGGGCTTGGCGGCGCTCCAGCCAAACAGGGCGATTCTCCTGATAATCTTGATGGAATGGGGCGCGCCGAGGTGGAGCCACCCGGTTTCCAGCCACGCCTGCACGGTCGCGCCGCCGTCTGTATCCGCGGTAGGCCCGAAGAGCCGGATAATGCGGCCTGAATAATCGCCTGCGTAGAGCCCGGGGCTGTAATCCTCGGCGCCGCCTGCGCGATCGTCCAGGGACGCCACGGTCAAGGAGGCCGCGGATACGGTGAACGGCGGGAGCCACCGCTTGCGGTTGAGATCGTAGATGATCAATCGGTTGTTCCGGGACTGGGGGCTGCCGTCCATGGTCATGGGAACGGCCCAGACGACCCTGTTTTCTTGCGCCCAGAATGCGCCGCAGGCCGCGGCCAGGGATTCCAGGTCGAGCCTCGGCGGGGCCCCACCCGGCGTCCACCAGGACACGTCCTGGCTTATCTTGTAGAGTTTCGCGCCGGAGAAGCACCACGCCCCTGACTGGTTCAGGTAATAGAGGGCCATAATATTGGTGAAGTCCGCTTCCGTGCGCGGGGCGCGCACCACCACCTGGTTGTTGATGGGCGTTTGGCCAGCGGTTTCGGCTCGTTCCACAGAGAGCTCGTTGCCCTGATGATTCACGATTATCCAGTTGTCGCGCTGCGCGAGGTAGGCTTGATTGAAGGCCTCCACTGCGGCGCACATGGCGCCTGCGCCGCCAAGGCGCGCGGCGAGAAAATTCCGGCCGGTGAAGCCCGTGGGATCCAGGGGCCGGGATACGTCCACCGCGTCCTGCGCGTCAGACCTGCCGCAAAGGATCATGCGATCCCTCAAGGCGATGGCGTATCGGTATTTTTTCAGGGCTGCTGGCTGGGGCCATACTCGGACATGTGTCAGGTAGGTTTTGACCGTGAGGTTTGACGAGACCTTGAGTCGTATCCAGTAGCCTTTGGGGAATTGCGGGCTGATGGGGCTGTTTTCCCGCCAATCCTGAGGCAGGTTCCAGGAAAGCCGCCCCTTCTTGGCAAAACTCTTTCCCGCTGGCTCTTGCGTCTTGTCCGAAAAGCCGCTCACAACCGTCCACTGCGTCCCATTCCAGTACGCGGCAGAGGCCGCGCTGGCAGATCGGTTGTTGAAATCGTTGTGGGGCGTGATATCCACCGCGAAGAAGGGACGGCTTGCGCATACGTACAAAGCGTCGGCGCTGTTCATGCCGGTGGGCGAGTCAGCGCCGTCGTTGAGTCGGGCGTAAGTCGCGGGACTCTCATCGGACACCTCGCTAGTAAAATCCTTCGCCGATTTGTCCGAGTCATCCCAATAGATGAAGCAGGTGGGCGGCCCCCCGGCGGTTTCGCCCACCACGGGCAGGGGCTGGCACGGCGCCTTGAAGCGCATGTGGGTCAGGGCGAGCCCTGCAGGCGTGGCCGCGGTCCAGCGGAAGCGAAACCAGAAGCCGGGGATGTCGTTTTCGATATGATACGCGGCGGTAAAGACGCCTGCCGCGTACAAGACCGGGCCGCTTTGCGTCAGGCCATTGGTGTGGTCGATCCATCCCGCGCCCGCGGTCCAGCCGTCTGTATAACCTTCGACCACCATGCCCTGGGCCGGGCCGGCGCCCGGGGTCACGCCGAGGAAGAAGCCCGCAATTTGGGGCAGGTCCAGGCATACCGCGAGCATGCCTGTCCCGGGCTGCAGCCCTGCCAGGGACACGCTCGTGTTCGCATCCGGGTCGCACAGTACCTGGGTTGCGTCGCTCCAATCCGCGCCGGCGTTTACGCTGACGAGGACTGCCTGGGGCGCGGCCCAATCTACGCCGTCGTCGGAGAGGCATCCGGGGAAGACCAGCGGAACAGAACCAGCCCCCTCCGTGATGACCGCCCTGTCCTGCAACACGGCAATGCTCAAGGGACGCGCCTCGGCGTCGATGGCCGCGAGCTCTGTCCATGCCGACGGGGCGGACCCGGCCGCTCGATCAGCCGGACAAACACGGAGATGATCGCGACCCACGGCGTCCCTGACTTGCGCAAACACATAACTCTTGCCCGAGCCCGCAAAATACTTCTGGCAAAGGGCCCTTACTTCGCAGGCGCTGGCCTCGGCCTCGGGCGACCCAGCCTCGCACAGCGGGCTGGCCGCGGTCTCCCACCCGCCCCGCGCCCGGATATATCCCTGGCCTGCGTCCACATTCTCCCCCGCAAGGATGGACGATTCGGACAAGGCCAACGGATTGACCGGCCCATTGCGGAACCCGCTCCACTCGAATACGTTCGTCGCGGTGTATGAATTGTCTGCGCTGCGAGTCATATGATGATCCTCGATATGTATGGATAGAGCCGTTCTCGGAAGTTCTGCGGGAAGGAGGCGCGCTGCGGCGTGAAGAATAATGACTTTCAAAGTCTGCGTCAGGGCGCTCGATGTGTCATGCCGGACTCGATCCGGCGCCCAGGAAGCAAAGAATGGATTCCCACTTCCGTGGGAATGACAGGGCGCGGGACTCAGACTCAATTCGAGATATTTTTACCTGAAAATGCCGTGGTTCTTCTCAGAACGGGATTTTCATCTCCCCTTGCGCCCCCGCTGTCATTGGAGTTCGAAAGGGCGAGGCTCGAAACAGGCGAGAGCCATTTGCGTTCCCCAGGGCGTTGCCCTGGGCTATTGTATGGCGCCCCGCAGGAGCGGGGCTTAAGACGGCTCCGAGAGTTTATGCCGAAGCTGGGTATTACCGACGGTACGAGGTTCGCCTCATCGAGTTCGGGAACGCTTACGACAACCGTCGCTAGACCCAGAGAGCCGAGCGTCCGTCATTTTACCTGAAAATGCCATAGTTCTTCTCAGCACGGTATTTTCATCTCCCGTTGTGACCCCTTGTCATGGGGTTCGAACGAGCGGGGCTCCATCGAAGCGAGAGGGAGCCACTGAGAAATCTTTTTCGTCTGCGGGCCAAGATTTCTCGCTTCGCTCGAAATAACAGAGAATGAAGCGCTCGGAATGATAGCCGCCCGTGGAACGCCCTGGTAATTCCGAGATCCGCATACGTGTTGTTCTCAGGAGCTCGCGCATCCGTTCAAAGCCCTGCCCTCGCGACCCGGAACGCCATACCCCAGGGCCGCGGCCTTGGGACGCGTCAGCGCCCCGGCCGCAGACTCAGGACCGGCGCCGCGGCCTCCCCGAGGAGCCGACGCTTGTCTTCTTCATAGAGGCTCGCATACTGCTGGAACTTGATATTGGCCTCCGGTGAATGGCGATCGCGCAGGAACGCCTCTTTGAGGACGTAACGGGCGAGCATGGCGTCGTAGGCCGGCGGCAGCGGCGGGTCCGCAGCCTCGGGGGCGCACCCGAGTTGGGCCGGCAGGTGCGAGTGAAAGACGATGAAGCCCGGGTCAGCGTCAAGGCCGGGCCGAGGCCACACGTGGAGCGTATTGCCTTGAACCGTGTAGAAACGCGGCCTGCCGAATTCCGGCGTCTGCAATCGCAGCCTCATGAATTCTCGAAAACTCCCGACGCATTCCATGACCTGTTCGGGCCGTTGAAAACTCACCTGATGGACGTCCTGGAGGTCCGGTATCGCGGTCAACAGGTCGATCTCGCTGACGCCGACCGAGGCCGGGATGGCCGTTTCTCGCCGCCACAAGGCTTCCTGGGCCAGCTCCTTGATGCAGCGATTTACTGACCGCAGGATGAAGTCGTCGCCGAGAAAGGCTTGGGATGTTTCGTTGAAGAGGTCCCGCACCGAGTCGATGATGGCGCCGAGCCGCCCCGGGCAATCGGAGATGCGGGTCTCGCTGAGGCGTATGCCTGCCTGTATGGTGAAGACCCGCACGGGAAGCGGGTCTTCCAAGGCCGAGACCGCCGCGCGCCTCAAGGCCACGCTGAGGATGTCCCCGGCCTGGAGCGGCTGCGCATCCACGCAGCCCGGGGACGCGCCGCCCGTGACCCGGATAGTCCGCCGGGCAAGCTGCATGGGAGACTCGGACGACGTGCATTCCATGCGGGTTGTTTCACGCGGGGCCTCAGCCGAGGCAACGCTCACGGCAGGCCGCAAGAGCGTCGCGGACACTTCCCAGGCGTGGCGCAGCGACGAGGACGCAGTCGCTTCGTCTATCTGGAGGAACACATCGGTCTTTGGGACGTATTTCTCGGGAATGACCAGGTGTATCAGCGCCTCGTCAAGGACGAGCCATTCCGTAAACGCGGTCCCTGACGCCGGATCGCTGGCTTGGGACGGCGTTCGGTTGGACAGCGGCGCGAGGGATTCAATGGATACGTAATCCATGGCGGCTATTGCTGCTGCGTGGGCAGTTCAATGGCGTCTTTGGTCGCGAGACGGAGGCCGAGATTCACCACGGCCAGGGACACGGCCGCAATCTCCGCCCACTGATCCGCATCCACGCCAAGGGCCAGGACGACCGACCCCACAAGGGCAATCAGATTTGTCCAGATGGTCTTGGACATCCACCACTGCTTCTTGTTTTCCATGTCTTCAATCTCCTATGGTGAGTCGCCTTACCAGCGACGTTGCTGAGACGAGGGCGCCGTGGAGTCTTTCCAATACGACGCCCCGGGTGGTCGAGGCGTGGGTGACGAGCAGCGCCTTGTCAGGGGTTTCGAGGAACGCTCCGACATGGCCGCAGGGCCTTTGGGGCGTGAACGTCCAGAAGATGAGGTCGCAGGCCGCGGCGTCGCGCAGCGGGACTTCCTTGGAGCGCCATCCGCCGAGCCCGAGGGCCATGTGCGCGGCGGTCGTCCGAGTCACGCCCGGGATGGCTGCCCACTTCGCGGCGAGGAACAGGTAGCCGGAGCAGTCAACGCCCCGTTCCAGGTCAGCGCCGCCCCACGTATATTTGGGATGTTTCGCGATGATGAACGAGAGTTGGCGCGTGAACGAGCGCTCATACACGTCGCCCAGGCACCATGAACGATCAGGTCCAGCAAAGGATGCCGCCAATAACAAGCACCACAGCAGCCATAATGTAGCTGCACGCCTTGGGATCGCGTCCGATTTCATGCATCCAGTCTCCTGGCGTGACAAAATCGACGGCCAGCATGAGCCCAATGAGCGCCGGCGTCGCCAATGCCACCGCAGTGAGCCGCAGCAGCATATACCGCAGCAGCCCGTAGGGGTCGTTCTCCATGATCAGCGGCGACCACAGGCTTGCCAGGGCCAAGAGCGCAGCCGCCGCCGTGGAAAAGAGAAGGGCGACCAACCACCTCATCGCAGGACCTTTCATGGGAGCCTCCAGACGAAATACCCGAGGAAGGCGCCCACGGCAGAGGCTGCGGTGGCCAACGCGATCACCATCTGCCAACTCAGATTGCGCAGTTGCCGGGCGTCGCGTTCGTGCTCCCGCGCCCCGTTTTGAGCGGCCTGCCGCCGTTCCACTCGCCTGAGCCGTTCGTGCATCTCTCGGCGCTCCGACGCGCACCGGTTCACGCACCGGGCCTGCGCGTCCTTCAGCTCGGCAAGGGATTGGCGAATATGATCGAGGACCGTGTCCAAGTGGCTGAATCGCTCATCGAGCCATTTCCTTTCCATCTCGATGGTCTCTGTCATGGATGGGCCTCCTATCGCCAAGCCAGCAGCGACACGCTCTTCGTCCCCGAAGGGACTGCAAGGGACACAATCGTCTTGTGCGCCGGCTGCGCCACCCGCAGCGGCGGCAAGGTCGCTCCATCCGACGTCCAATACACAACCTCGGAATCCGGAACCGCGCCAACCATGGTCGCCAACACGTTGTTCCCCTCGATGTGGATGATCACTTCCTTCACATCGACCCAAAAGGACGCCTCGATGGGCGTCTGCCCGACATTGGCGTACCGACGGGTTACTATCTCCGAGCCCCTGCCCGGCAGCGGTACGCCGTTGTCATCCCGAATGATGGGCGTTATTCCCATGGTGAGATACCTCCGTAATTGGATATAGCCATTCTCGAGAATAAGCGGGGATTGCGCTTTGACCCGCTGCATGTCATTCCCACGTAAGTGGGAATCCAGGACGAGTTTCCTGGGCGCCGGATCGACCCCGGCATAACGAATCAGGCGCCGTGACACAGACGTTGAAAGTCATCATATTCACGCCGCGGCGCGCCTCATTCCCACACAAGTTTCGAGAAGGAGTGTAGCGACGCTCGAAACGAGAGCGATTCCGCCTGCGTTCACCATCGATTCTGTCGTCTTACCTGAAAATGCCATGGTTCTCTTCAGAATGGTTTTTTCATCTCCTATTGCGATCCCTCGTCATGGGGGGCGAGGGTTTCGTTCTCCTCATTGGGAGGGTTTTCCCTCCCTGTCATTTCGAGCGCCGCGAGAAACCTTTCCTGCCGGCCGCGATGTCTCAGTCCCAAGGCCGCTCACATGCGTGCTAGCCTCGCTCCTTCCAAACGAAGCGTGCGCCGCTGTTACCGGTCATGGGGCAGCCCGTAAATCATGCCGATGCTCGAGCGGGGACTCCGGACCACCACGCCGTACGTCTGGAACGAGATGAGCCAACGTTGGTACCGGCCCTGGGTAGGTATCTCCTTGCGATCCATGCGATCGTTGGCGTAGTACCCATATTTCGTGGCCGCGAAATCCACCAGGATAAGGACGTCCGGCCTCATGTACCGGTCAGAAAGGATGGGAAAACTCTTTCCCACCTTGCTGTCGAAGGTATCCACGTGGAAGCCGATGTTGGTGTCCGTTTTTTCCATGCGGCGGTAGGCAATGTCGAAGTCGTGGATATACCGGTGCGTCAATGGGTGGCAGACGATCCACCAATTCCCTTTGTTGTAGTCAGCGTGTTCGTCGAGCCAGAGGTATCGGACGAGATCGTCGAGGTCGGCCTTGGTGAGCGCCTGCCCGTTCTTGTTGACGTACACCGAGGGGTTGGAGAGTTCAGCCTGGGTGATCATGGGCCATGAACAGATCCCGCACATGGTGGGCTCTTCGGTCTTGTTCCCGTACACAAAGGTCGTCCCGTCGTGAAACGGCCGAGACCGCAGCACCGCGTACGCGAGCTGCCGCCGAAGCTTCTCCAGGAGCGCCGCGATCTGGCGTTCGGTTTCGTTTGCCACGATTTCGTACTGGGTGTTTTTCCTGGTCTTGGGGATTTCGAAGGTCTCGGCGTGGATCTGGGTGCCTACCTCGCGGAAGATCCTGTCCAGGGCTCGAGGATCGGACGCGTCTCGGTAGTCCGACCACACCTCTGCGATGATGTCCCAGCTCGTGGGGCCAGTATCGTCGCTCAGTGTGGTATTCCCGTACGCGGCCACCGTCGCCGTGAGGCCGTTCACCGCGGACACCTTCACCTGCACGCCGTCCCTGGGTCGCTCAAGGATTGTACCGATCCGCACAACGCTTCGCACAGACTCGGCGTTGATGGCCTTGCCAAAGAGGAATCCGGAAAAGGTCATGGTATTGTCGTCAAGCGTCGCGGTGATCTGCGAAGGGTATCCCCATTCTTCCATCCATCGCACCACCGGACTCGAGACGCTCGGCCCAACCGGCACCTTGGACAAGGCGTCGCTCTGGCCTTGCACCACCTTGTCCAGACCTTCCAGGAGGAATTTCTGGAGCTTGCGCTCAGAATCCTGGTCGCTCTGGGTCCACAGTTTCATGAAATCAAAGACATCTGTCGCCATGTATGGATGCTCCTTGCATAGAGGCATTCCCGAAGATAATCGCGAAATGCGCTGGTATCCGGCTGCATGTCATTCCCACGGAAGTGGGAATCCATGGTCGGTTTGCTGGGCGCCGGATCGAGTCCGGCATGACAAATCACTCCCGTGATGGGACTCGTTGACGTGGTCTTCACCGTATAGCAGACCGTGAAACCCATCATAGTTGAGGCGTCGTCGCTGCTGTCCCCAGGGTGTTGCCCTGGCTATCGTATGCCGCCCCACAGGAACGGGGCTTTGGTCGATACCAGGCCTCGATGGTTGAGAATCGCCCGTGCGGCATGGCGATCCGAGAGGGTTGGTTTTGCCGGCGGCGTTTTCACGTGCGACCGCTGTCGGGGCGTCGTCGTTGCCGTTACCCAGGGCGTTGCCCTGGGCTATCGTATTCCGCCCCGCAGGAACGGGGCTTTGAAGGAATTGGCGCCGTGGAGGGGGCGTGTTCTTAATGGGCGGCGCGGCGGCCGGCCTTACGCAGCCCCTCGAACATGTCATCGAGGGTTTTGGCTTTTTTGATGATCCGATAGAATTCCCTGTCAGGGTCAGACGGCCGGGTAGGGCTTCCCCCGGATTCTACGGCGGCGCGGCGCCTCACCCGCTGCACCGCGTGGGCCCTGATCCTCAACGAGGCCAACGCCTTGTCCGCCACGGTTTTGAGGAAGGCCGCTGCCTCCTGGGGGTCGAAGCCTCTCTCTGACACGAGGTAGCGCATTTCGTCGAGGTACGGCTTGACAACCGCGTTCTCAGGGCGGTCGAGGAGTTCCGCCATCGCGCTGCGGCGGTCAGCGTCGGCCTTGAGCTGGGTTTTCAGTTCTCCCTGCACTGCCCGCCACAACTCATGCTGAGACCTGTCCAGCATCATCCGAAACGCGGCCACAGGGTCTTTCTCGTATGACCGCCGCACCTCCTCGAGGAACGCCTCCTCGTCGGCCTGTCTCAGCCGGTGCTCCGCGTCGGCGCGCAATTCGTCGAAAAGTCTGCGATATTCGTCCAGCTCGTTCCTCTGGTCGTTGAGTCGCGCCTCCATGGCCCGGAGCGCGTCGGCGGCGTCGGTTGGCGTCGCCGCGCCGGCGTCGGCAATGTCGTCGAAGGCTTCCTCCGGCGCAGCCGAGACCTCGGGATCAAGGACGTCTGTCCCCAGGTTTTCGGTTGAAGGCGCGACGTCCGGGTCGGCGGCGACGTCCTCGTCAGGGATGTGGGATGGATCTCCAACAATGTTCATGGTCACGATCAGCTCCTTGAATGATTTTAGGGTTGAAGGAGACGGCAGCAGGTCGGCCGCTTCACCGTGTCCCCAGGGCGTTGCCCTGGGCTATGGTATTCCGCCCCGCAGGAGCGGGGCTTTGAAGGAATTGGCACCTGTCGTTGTGCCGGGTTGGTCGTTCGCATGGTGGGGCGCCCATCGCGGGGCGCGCCCATGGGCCGGATCATTGCGGCGGTTGCGGCAGCCGCTCCATGGCCTGGAGGCCAAGCAATTGGGCCAATGCGTTGCAGTCCGAAGGAAATCGCCCCATGGGGCCGCCTGTTTTAACCAGCGCGGGCGGCGCTGCTGTTTCAGGAAGGTCATCCGCCGGTATCGGGTCCTCGTCGTCTGGGCGTTGCCTGCCCCACCCGTCCGCGGAGCTGACGCGTGGCGCGCAGTTGTCCGGGTCACGCGTCATACCTATGCGGTGGAAGACCCTGTCCGCGCCATCGACTCCCACGAGGTCCAGGTATCGCTTGATAAGCTCGGTAAGGGAGATCTGGACACCTTCTTGTTCCAGCAGGGGCTTGAATCTGGAAAGGGTAGGCAGGACTCGCTCGATGCTCTGGGCCTTAGCCAGCCTCGTGGAGTCCTGCCTCGTCAGCGTGGCGACCACACGATACCGCCCGTCCTGAAGCTCGTTCGGCCGGATCGTGAGCGCCACGTCGCGTCCGTGGAGATCCCGCGCGGTGATAGTCTGATCCTCCAAGACAAATTGCTGGAGCATCGAGAGCGCGATCTTACCCATGTTTTCCAGAAAGGAGCGGGCAAACAGGTCTGTGCGGGTGGCAAACGGACTCTGGGCAGATTCCTGAAGGATATGCGCCTCTGTGGCGGTCTTGTCCCGGGTGGATACCCCCAAGGTGATCTCTGAGACGCTGGTGCGCCGTTCCAGCAGACTGTTGAGGTAATCGATGAGGTAGTTCACCTCATGCTGGGGGAAGTTCAGCGGCGGAAATGGGCGGATGTCATCAGGGTCGTCCACCATCCATATCTTCCCAGGATACACGGCCTCGTTTTCCATGCTCATTTGACGCGCGGCTGAAGACCCGCGCCTGACGATGAGCTGCGCGTTTGCGGTGAGTCTGGTGTTGTCCTGGGACTGGGAAAGAAACTGGGATATCGAGTGGATCAGGTCGAGGTTGCCTTCCACCGCGCCTATGCCGAGCGGCCCTGGCAGGGGTGTGTATTGGGCTGACAAAAAGGGACGCAAGCCGGACCAGAGCACAGGACCGGGACGCAGCCGCACCATGACGCCGTCTTCCGGGCTTTCCGCGCCCTGTTCCGTCACGATTGTGCAGACCCACTCTCTGTACCGACCCTGGGAGGGAATCCGGCCATGCCATTCCCAGATGGCGAATCCAAGGGCCCCAAAGCCGTTGTCGTCGAGCCCATCCGAGCCGCCCGTTGCGCCGAGCTCCGCCTCGCCGGCATCCGGCCAGCGGCTGAGGAACGCCTTTTTGTTGAGGTGATAGACCTTGCGGGCAAATTGCTCGAGGATATAGGTATGGGACTTGTTCACAAGATGCCCGATGCCCTCGAATCGCTGGACGTCTCCGTGGTCAGCCTTCCAGTCCGGCAGCGTCCGATCCAACGGAATGACCTGCACGATGGGGCAATCGTAGATATTCCCGCGGTCATGCACCACATCGAGCGTCTCGTAATCCCACCTGCGCCGGACGATCCCCTTGGAATACCAAAATATCTTAGCGTACACCGTGCCGTACAGGACAAGATGCTGCAAGACCTCGTAGATGCGGACGTGAATCTGCCCCTGGGCGAGTTTGTTCAGGAGGAGTTCCTGGAGCTTGTAAGACGTGGGAAAGTCCTCCTCGCCTTGTGCACAAGAGGCCGGTTGTCCATCCGGGACCACGGTGAGCCATTCTGGGCCGCTGAAGATCGCCTGATACGCGCGATCCGCCCATGTGTCCACAATATAAGAAGGGGCCAGGACGATGTCAGACTGCCACCTCGATGGTGGCTTCTCGCCCATGGAACCGGCGTTCGACCACCCGTCGGCCCGGGAAGACGTCCTCCCCAGAGACCAGGAATTGAGGTCCCGCCTGTTGTGATACAGGTCTTCCAGGAGCTTCCACCGCTCCAGCCGCCTATTCATGAACTCCCGGGACGTCCGACACCATTTAGCGACATACTCGAAAGCCTCTTGCTGAAACGTCTTGTCTAGCCGGTCGTCCCGCGGCCGCGCCGCGACTGCGTCTGTTTGTTGTTTTTTCATGTATGCGTCCCACAATGAATCACGAATTCGACGAAGCGGCGCCATTTCGAGCGCTTCAGTCTTTGTCATTTGGATCGTTTCACCGTTTGTCATTTTGAGCGAAGCGAGAAATCTTGCCTCGCAGACGAGAAAGATTTCTCAGCCGCTAGCTCTCGCTTCGCTCGAGCCTCGCGCCTTCGAAATGACAAAGGTCCTTCGCTCGGTAGGCCGCAGCAGTTTTCAAAGGAACTTGCGAATTCGACGATCCGAATCTCATCCCGACAGAAATTCAGCCACGGCCTCTTTTCAATGGGATTGTTCGGCTGAGGGCCTGCAAAGCCTCTCCAGAAGACTGCGGTACGCGATGCAGCGCATTTCGAGCCCGGGAATCTGTCTCGCGTGGCGCGGGTATTCGGAATCCAGGGCCTCTTTCTTTGCGGAGAGGACGTCAATCTCCTTGCGAAGCTGCCACTGAAGCTTCTTGTCCTTGTGGGCAGCCGCGGCTGCGCTATAACCATACGTGTCCATGGCTCTCCCCTCTCGAAAGGTTGTTGGCGTTGGGAAATAAAGGGCTTATCTAAGCGATGTGTATAGCCATTCTCGAAAATAATCGCGAATTGGGCTGTTGTCCCGTGGCATGTCATTCCCACGGAAGTGGGAATCCAGGATCAATTTCCTGGGCGCCGGATCGAGCCGCAATGACACATCAGGCGCCGTGACGCAGACTTTGAAAGTCATTACATTCACGCTGCGGCGCCCCTCATTCCGGCAGAAGTTTCGAGAATGAGTACAATCGATGCGGCGCATTGTTCTCGCTTGATAATTTTATTATCCCCAGGAGGGGCGCCGCGGTCAACGATTCGACGGAAAACCCTATGAAACCCGCATGGCCACGAGGATTGGACGATTCGGTTGCCAGGGCAAGCCGTGTGTGTGATGGTAATGAATGGCCGCGGGGCTTGGGAGCGCGGACGTTTGCGTCCGATAACGGCCGTCTCGGAGGTGGGCCCCCCTGCGACGGGGATCGCCGCTGAGGCTGCGCGATGCGGCGCGCCGCCGCGCAGCCATGGACCGGCCGCGTGCACGGCTTGCCACGCGTCCCCAGGGCGCTGCCCTGGGCTATTGTATTTAGCCCCGCGGGAGAGGGGCTTCGAGCGCGCCGGGTCTTTTGCCGATTGCCAGGGGCTGCGTGCGCACGCGGCAGCGCTGCCCCTGCGGTGTAATCAAATGCATGCTGCCACCTTCGAGAGGAACACATTGTGCCATCGTGGTTTGTCATAGCGCTCTCGTGCGCCCTGTTCACGGCCTGCTGCGATGCGACGTCCAAGCGCATCATGCAGGACGTTGACGAGTGGATGACTGGCGCGGCCGTGCTTTTCATCGCGGGCATGTTTTTGACCCCGCTTGTCGTGCATCTTGGCCTGCGTCCATTCACCTGGGAGCTGGCGGAGCTGCTCGTTGCACTGCTGCCGCTGGAAGTGCTCGGGTACTACCTGTTCCTTTCCGCGCTGCGGCTGGCCCCTCTGTCCCTTGTCACGCCGCTGCTCGCCTTTACCCCTGTCTTGACCGTATTGACCGCGCAATTCTTGCTCGGCGAGGTTGTCTCTGCTCTTTCCCGGATCGGCATTGCGTTGGTGGGCGTAGGCGCGTACATCCTCTACATCGATCCTGCCGACCGCTCGCTCTTTGGCCCCCTCCGCGCCCTCTTCGCCAATGAAGGCGCCCGGCGCATGATGCTCGCGGCCGCGGTCTGGGCCGTAACGTCCACGCTCGGCAAACCCGGTACGCAGCTCTACGGCGCAATACAATTCGGTTTTCTGGTGCTCGTATGCCTGACCGCGTGTTTTGGCGCGGTGAGCATAATGCGACTACGCCGGGGCGCGGACGCGATCGCGCTCACGAGAAAGAAGGCGCTTCTCTTCCTGATTGCGGGACTGTTTATGGCCGCCGCGGAGGTCACCCATTTCCTCTCCCTGAGCATGGCGCCCGTCGCGTGCATGATTTCGGTGAAGAGGATCAGTCTCGTGTTTGGCGTGCTGCTCGGCAGAATCCTCTTTGGAGAACAACACGTCGGGTACCGCGTCACGGGCTCGTCCCTCATGGTGGCAGGGCTGTTCTTCCTATACCTATAGATGTCCGGCGCCCAGGTGAGACGACCAGGAAATTGTTGCAGTACCCAGGGGAAGCAGAGTATAGTCACCCTAGAAATCCACGAATTTATATAAGGATAGGAACCGCGCCTCCCCGCGGGCCAGGCGGCTGCAGCCCACGCCAACGCCGCTCCGCAATGGTCGCGACGCGTGTTCGAGGCGATGGATAGACGTTTGCCATACCAGCCATAGAGGACTGGCAACGCTCCGCGGCAAGGGGGACGCACCGCACGCACATGGATCCACAAGACGCGCCGAAACAGGGCGAGCTCGAGCACGCACCACAGAAAATGGACAGCAGCCCGCAATTGGACGCCGTGAAGCGACTGACGCGGGGATACTATGGGCTCCTGGCCCTGGCAAGCGCGGTGGTTCTCATCGTCATCGCCTCCCTGGGCGCGATGCAATATCTCTCAGAGCGGTCCGCAGCGCTCCAGGAGATCGACGTGAGACTCGTGCGAGGATCAGTCGCTCTGGAGCAGCCGTTGAGGCAGCTTTCGACCCAGGCCGCCCGTTTGGGGCAATGGGCAGGGGACTACATCGCCGCATACGAATATCACCAGCGGATCCCCCGTTTGCGAACGATCTTGGAGAGATACGCCAAAGAGGATTCTTTTGACCTAGACAGGTTGGAGCCGCCCTTCAGCCGCCGGGACACCGGTAACCTTATAGGCCTCGGCGCTTTGGATTCTCGAGATCGAGCTCTCAATCGTGAGCTGGACATGGCGCTGGAGCTCTTTCGTCTCCAGTCTCTGGTCGGGGAGATGACCATAGGCGCGTCCCGCACCTATTATCTCTCGGCCCGCCAGTTTATCAGCGTGTTCCCATGGATGTCCAAGGCCGCGCTTATCGAGCACGCGGAATCCAACGAACGCCTCTTTTTCAAGCAGCTCTATCGATCGCCCGCGTGGCAGAGCGCGCAGCCGGCCGTCAACCCTGAGAAAGAGCCCCGCTGGACCGGCCCTCATCCTGACATTACCGGACAAAAGCTCGTGGCAACGTACAGCGTCCCCATCTACGAGGGCGACCGGCTCCTTGGGATGGTAGCAGGCGAAGTGGCCGTGGGATACATTGCCAGGCTGGTGCAGTCTATGGATGTGGGGCCTGGGACGCTTGTCCTGGCCGCCGCGGATGGCGCGGTTTTTGCCTCGAGAGGAGAAGACCGCGAGGGGGCTCAGACTGCGCATATCAGAGATCTCCTGCCAGAACCCGCGCGGAAGAGGTTGGTGGACCTCCCGTCCCATTACCGGGACCCCGGTCTCAAAGAGCTCGGGATATTTGTGAGAAAGCTCGACGCAGCGCCCTGGTTTCTGGTGTACGTCCAGCCCGAAACGGCCATGGCAGCCAAGGTGCTTCCCCGTTTTGCGCCCTTCCTCCTGATCGCTTTGTTCTTGACCGCGTTCCTGGTCATCGCTCAGGTCTATATGACCAGGCGTTTTGTGAAGCCCGCGCTTTCCATGGCGGAATACGTCGAGGCAGAGACCACACACGGAGGGGCGCATGTGCCTGAAGTCCCCTCCGCATGGGAACCGTGGCTGCGAAGCGTCGCGGCCGCGCTTCGGCTCAAAGACGTGGAGCGACACCTGCGATCCTTCATGGAGAGCGCCAAGGGATTTGTGGTGTACCAGTTGGGGGCTGACGCCCTGCATCCCGGCAGGTCCCGGGTCCTGTTTGTCAGCCCTTCCATCAAGGATATCATGGGCGTGGCTGACCCGTACAGGTTTGAGGCGTGGTTTGCCAACATAGACGCGCAAGACAGAGATCGGGTCCTGGAAGCGGCCAGATCAGCCTTTGCCAACGCCCAGCCCTTTGACGAGACATTCAAACTATTTCATACCGATCGCAACGAGCATGCCTGGATACACGCAGCGGCCACGCCGGTCTTTGACGCAGACGGCAAGCTCGCCTACTACAATGGGCTCATCATCGACATCACTCAGCGCAAGCGGGCGGAAGAGGACCTGCACCGCGAGTTGACCAAATTCAGGGTGCTCTACCAGGTCGCGACGGCCATGACCGCAGAACGCACCTTGGAAGACAATCTCATTCTCATCGTGAACAAGGCTCGTCAGCTTCTGAGCAGCGATTCCGCATATGTGGCTCTGCGGGATGAACAAGCCGGCGCGATCGTCATGCGCGCGTGTTCAGGGATCAACACAGACGCGTTCAAGCATCTTCTCATCCCATTCGGCGCGGGGCTTGGCGGCAGAGTCGCGCAGTTGGGCAAGGGCGTCATAGTAGAGAATTATTTCCGAGAGACTGGTCCCCTGCTCCATGACATTGTCAGGGCCGAAGGCCTCATCTCCGGCGTAGCCGCCCCCATCCAGATCGGGACCAAGAACCTCGGGGTCCTCTACGCCTTCAATCGCGCCCCCACACGCTTTACCCAGGAAGACCTCAATACCTTGACCCTTTTGGCGAACCTCGCAGCGCTGGAAATTAGCCGAAAGACCTTTGAGGCGGAACTCCAGGCTGCTCGAGACGATTTGGAGGCAAAGGTCGAGTACCGCACCGCCCAACTGTTGGAAGCGAACAGGCGGCTGACCCGGGAGATTACCGAGAGGGTAGAAGCGCAGAAGGCCTTGGAAGCTTCTGAGCAGACGCTCCGGACCATCTTCAACATCTCTCGCGATCCCATTTTCATCCATGATGGCGAAGGGAAAATCGTGGATGTAAACGACCGCATGCTCCAAGTGTACGAAGTGACTCGGGAGCAGGCCCTGTCGCTTTCCCTCGAGTACGATTTCTCGTCCGACGAAAACCCCATCGCCATCCTCCGCGCCTTGTGGGCGGAAACTCTCAGAGGAAAAAACCAGTTCTTCGAATGGAAGGCGCGGAGGCCCAACGACGGGACGGTATTCGACGTGGAAGTGTTCCTTACCAAACTGACCACTCGCGAAGGCGATTTAATCCTCGCCAACGTCCACGACGTGACCGAACGAAAGCGTTCGGAAGAAGAGCTGAAATTTCAGCAGGCGTATTCGGAAATGCTGTTTGAGCAGTCTCCGGACGCCATCGCAGTCGTCGATATGGACAACCGCGTCGAAAGAGTCAATGAGGCGTTCACAGCGCTCTTCGGCTACTCCAAGGACGAGGTGCACGGCAAGAGTCTCGACGAGCTTGTAGTCCCCGTTGACAGGCGGGAAGAAGCGTATGGAGTCTCCACAGCCGCGAT
>JBMFOE010000062.1:0-17439 GCA_049969795.1 Desulfomonilaceae bacterium | reverse complement strand
CCTTTTTCATTTTACCTGAAAATCTCCGGGCGGATCCGACGGGGTATTTTCAGGTAAATGACAGGGAGTGAAACGCTCGAACTCCCATGACAAAGGGTCACAAGGGGAAACGAAAATGCCATTCTGAACAGAACTATGGCATTTTCCGGTAAGATTACGGGGACGTCGGCGAATTCGCGCTGAATTACGAGAAAACCCTTCTAAGCTCCAAATTTTCCGATCATTGCGAGGAGTTCCTCCGTCTTTTCGGCCAGCAGGTCCTTGTCCTGTCTGGTTTCCACATTGAGCCGTATGACAGGTTCGGTGTTTGACGGGCGGAGATTGAAGCGCCAGCGGTCGAATTCCATGCTCACCCCGTCGATATGATCAACGGAGATAGCGTTCTTTCCGTAATGCGCCTCAATGGCCTGCATGACCGCCTTGGGATCTGATACGGTTCGGTTGATCTCGCCGCTGACAGGGTATTTCTCCATCCGGGCCTTCACCAGCTCAGACAATGGGCGGCCCTCCGTGCTTATGGTCTGAATGAGCAGCAGCCAGGGGATCATGCCGCTGTCGCAGTAAGCAAACTCCTTGAAGTAGTGATGAGCGGACATCTCGCCTCCATATACGGCGTCTTCCCTGCGCATCCTGTCTTTGATAAAGGCATGGCCGGATTTGCTCATCACTGGGATGCCACCGTGTTCACGCACTATTTCGATGGTATTCCAGACCAAACGCGGGTCATGGACAATTTTTGACCCCGGCCTATCCCTCAAGAAGGCCTGGGCCAGAAAACCCACTACATAGTAGCCCTCGATAAACTCGCCAGTCTCATCAAAAAAGAAACACCGGTCGCAATCCCCATCCCAGGCAATACCAAGATCCGCTTTATGGGCAATGACAGCATTGATGGTCACATCTCGATTTTCGGGCAGCAGAGGATTGGGAATGCCGTTGGGGAACCTCCCGTCCGGTTCGGGGAATATCTTGATGAATTCAATGGGGATCCTCGGCTCCAGTCTCTCGAGTATAGGACCGGCGCAGCCGTTTCCGCAGTTCATCACTACCTTTAATGGGGCTATTTTTTTGACGTCGATGTAGGAGAGTAGGTGGTCGATATACGCATCTTTGGTGTTAACATGCGTGATCGAGCCTCTCGGATCCGCAGCGTCGCCAAACGCGTGTTCCAGCACTAACCGCTCTATGTCCTTCAAGCCCGTGTCCCCGCTAATGGGACGAGACTCCTCCCTGACGAGTTTCATGCCGTTATAATCTGCCGGATTGTGACTCGCAGTCACCATGACGCCGCCATCGAGCTTTTTATGCGATGTCACGAAATAGATTTCCTCGGTCGCCGACAGCCCAATATCCACGACGTCGCAGCCGTGATCGGCGAGACCCCTTTCGAGCGCCTGGGAAATCGAGGGGCTGGTGAGCCTGATGTCATGCCCGACGCAAACTGTCCGAGGCTTGACAAATTCCCCATAAGCCCGTCCTATAAGATAGGCGACGTCTTCGTTGAATTCATCTGGAATGCGACCCCGAATGTCATACGCCTTAAAACTCTTGGATATCTCTGATGAAAAATGAGTCATCCTCGCTCCTCCCTCGGTGTCATTGAGAACCTTCCCGCTGCGGATGCCCCTTGGCGAAAGGGCCTTATTGATTGCCTTTCAAAGCAGATGCTCGTACCCGCGCTCGGCGAGCAGCGTCTGCAATTTCTTGATGTCTTGAGCGGAATCCTTGTGGCATACTAATACCGCATCCGGCGTATCTACCACAACAAGATTGTTTACGCCCACCAGGGCGACCAGTCGCGAGCCCGCCGATACCACGCAGTTATTGCTCCCTATTTGCACGAAGTCGCCGCGAGCAGAGTTGCCGCACGCGTCAGTGTCCCACACGTCATGCAACGCGGGCCAGCTTCCGACGTCGTTCCACGGTACGTTCAGCGGAATGACCGCCACATTGCGGGCTACTTCCATGATCCCATTATCAATGGATATGTTTGGCAGCTCAGCATATATTCGACGCACCGCCTCTCTCTCGCCCTCCGTGTTCAAAAGTCCCGATATGCCCTGCATGCGCTCATACACGTCTGGGAGGTGCTCCTGAAACGCCGCGAGAATTGTCGAGACGCTCCAGAGAAACATGCCGCTGTTCCAAAGATAATTCCCGCTCGCCACATATTGTTCCGCGGTCGTCCTGTCAGGCTTCTCGACGAACCTCTCGCAGCGATGAGCAACTCTATCCCTTATCCCATAAGCCTTTTCGCCTATCTTGATGTATCCATACCCTGTTTCCGGCCTCGTTGGCTGAACGCCGAACGTGACGAGCACGCCGTGGCTGCGCGCAATTTCAGCCCCAAACTTTGCGCATTCGAGAAACTCAGACGTATCCCCGATGATATGATCAGCCGGCAGAACCAACATCACGGCCTCGGGGTCCTGCGCGGCCAGCTTAAAAGCCGCCAGCGCAATGCATGGGGCCGTGTTTCTGCCATACGGTTCGATCACTACACTCGATTCGCTAAGTTCAGGAACCTCATCCCGAATCTGCGAGCATTGTTCCTCAATGGTGACGATCATGATCCTTTCCATCGGGACAAGACCAAGCACCCGTTCCACCGTCGCGCGCAGGAGAGAGCGGTCGCTGGCTATACGCAAAAGCTGCTTGGGCCGCTTTCTCCGGCTTTCAGGCCAAAACCTTGTCCCGCTGCCGCCAGCAATGATCACCGCATACAGCATTTGTCTCATCCTTTCTGTCTCCATGCCGATATAGCCATTCTCGAAAATAATCGCGAAATGCGCTGTTGCATGTAATTCCCCCGGAAGTGGGAATTTATGGTCAGTTTCCTGGATGCCAGATCGAGTCCGGCATGACATATCAGGCGCCGCGGTGTTACTCATGGATTATGTCCTCACCGCGAGGCAGACGTTAAACGTCATCTTATTTACGCCGCGACGCGCCCCATTCCGACAGAAGTTTCGCAAACTAGTATAGGCTGTCCCGCAGCCGGAGTCCCTCACAAGGAAGGGCCATGGGCGAGGCAGTCCTTTGTTTCTGACTCAAAGGCTTTCTGAAAGTTTATCGCGAGATTGCTTCACTTAAATCCATACAACGCATCAGTACTCTTTTGGCCATTGCAAGGCCGACGGCGACGGAGCAATCTCACGTCATCTCCATCGGCGAGAGATGCCGCTCGCGAATTCGCGGGTTCCCTCTTAGTCTTTGACTATATAATCATTCATTACCAAGTTGTCTAAGTCGCTGGGCCCTCCCGGCGCCCCTCCGTCATCCGAAAACCGCTGGGCGAAGGACTTCACCAGTCCCCGCCTTTCCACGGATTTCTCCAATGGCTTACCAGCCCTCAACTCCTCCAAAAAGACCGACTAATCGCGGCGATCAGACGCGACATTATCTGAGGAGCCAGAATCCTTTTTGAGCGTTTGGGTCGCTTGGGCTATTAAATCCACGAGCGTGACCAATCGGGGTCTCGGAGGCGCCATAAAGATCTGTTCGAACAACTCGTCACCCAATTCATTGCGGAAGAATCGCTCAGCGTCAAAAAATAGATACCAGCAGTCCACGGCTTTGAAGCAGGGTTTTCCCATCGCCTCCCGGCGACAATAGCTGAACGTCACCTGTCCCCCAAGCCGAGGACACCTTATTTCGCGGTCGTCAGGCGGTTGCAGAGACTCTTTATTCTCTTGGCTGTTCAACGATTGGCACTCCTTTCTCCAATTCATCGCGGTGCTCTACAGCGCGGCTTTGCCTTTTCGGGGGCCTTCACGAATGTGATATAGCCATTCTCGGAGATAATCGCGAAATGCGCTGTTGTCCCGCTGCATGTCATTCCTACGCAAGTGGGAATCCATGCCGAGTTTCCTGGGCGCCGGATCGAGTCCGGCGTGACAAATCAGGGGCCGTGACGGGGAGTTTGAAAGTCATCATGTTCACGCTGCGACGCCCCTCATTCCGACAAACATTTCGAGTTGGCGCGCCCCAGGCCGCTCTGTTTACGTCTTAGACGCTTGCGTTGCTTATCGAGGGGCGCCGAGATTGCTCGTCGCTCGTCGGTCTCCTACGTCATCATCAGAAGAGACGCGAAAGATTCCACGAGGAGGCAATCTCGGCGGCCCGTCAGCATCACAGGTTGGGTTTCGGGAACCCTTCGATCGCCTTCAACGCTTTGTCGATCTCCTCCTGAGGCAACTCGTAATCGAAGAGCTTGCCCTGGAAGTATGCGTCGTACGCAGCCAAATCCACAAGACCGTGTCCGCTCCAGTTCACTAAGATGGTTTTCTCTTTTCCTTCTTCTTTGGCCTTCCTAGCCTCCTGGATCACCGCGGCGAGGGCGTGATTGGTCTCCGGCGCAGGGATGTACCCCTCTGTCCGCGCCCACGTGACCCCCGCCTCAAAAGTCTCCAATTGATGAACAGCGCGGGGCTCGATGAGCCCGTCCATGACAAGCTGACTCACGAGAGGCGCCATGCCGTGGTATCGCAAGCCGCCTGCGTGGATCGGCGCCGGCACAAAAGCATGCCCTAGGGTGTGCATGGCCATGAGGGGCGTCATCTGCACGGTGTCGCCGAAATCATACGCAAACGGGCCTTTGGTCATGGTGGGACACGAGAAAGGCTCCACGGCAATGATATGAACTTGTTTCCCCGCTATTTTGTCCCGGATGAAGGGGAAGGCGCAGCCGGCAAAGTTGCTCCCGCCGCCTGCGCACCCAATGACGATATCCGGGTAATCTCCCGCAAGGGCGAGCTGCTTTTGCGCCTCGAGACCGATGATCGTTTGATGGAGCAAGACGTGGTTGAGCACGCTGCCGAGAGAGTAGCGGGTAGGCGGCCGTCCCTGCGCCTCGCTGGTGACCGCGTCCTCGACAGCCTCGCTAATGGCTATTCCCAAGCTCCCGGGCGAATTGGGGTCCTGGGCCAGGATCTTTCGGCCCGCCTCTGTCTCGCTGCTCGGACTCGGCACGCATGTCGCTCCCCAGGTGTTCATCATGAGGCGGCGGTACGGCTTCTGCTCGTAGCTCACCCGCACCATGTAAACCTTCGCTTCAAGGCCAAATTGGCTGCATGCGAAACTCAAAGCGCTTCCCCATTGTCCCGCGCCAGTTTCGGTGCTGATCCTTTTTATGCCAAACACCTTGTTGTAATATGCCTGGGGAATGGCGGTGTTTGGCTTATGGCTTCCTGCGGGGCTGACGCCTTCGTTCTTGTAGTAAATCTTGACAGGGCAGTTCAGGTATTTTTCGAGCCTCACCGCTCTATATAAGGGCGTGGGACGCCAAATCAACAACTTCTCGAGCACCTCGTCGGGTATGGTCACCCACCGGTCCTGACACACCTCCTGCTCGATGAGATTCATGGGAAAAACAGGAGCCAAGTCCTCAGGCCCTATGGGCTGAAGCGTACCCGGATGAAGGGGCGGCAGGGGTGGTCGAGGCATGTCCGCCACAATGTTGTACCACTGGCGAGGGATCTCGTCTTCGCTGAGAAAAATCTTTACCGTCATACGTACCTTCCTCCTCTCTGAATCACGTGCTACATCCATGACCTCCCCCGCGACGCGCCCGCGCTCAAGCCCTCCGAGTATGCGTCGCGTCCACGGCTCGATCATGGCCATCAACCCCCAATATGCTTTTGCTCTGTCAATGCGACCAGAGCCTAAAGCCTCGCGTGGCACTGCGCCTTTCGACGACGAGGCGTCCCCAGCGACAATGCGTAACCATCCCCATCCGTTGCGTCAGAGATAAGACCTTCTTTCTTGCCGGTTGCGTTTCATGTATGACAACTGTGTCCTTAATGAACTTCCAGAAAACCGTATGCGTGGTCTCCTGAAGAATGGTTAGCCCCGGGGCTGCTATTCCTCAGAGGAAGGTCGGTCCCAAAAAGAGGAATGAACGCATCTTACTTGCCTAAGGTGATTTGTGCAAGGATTTTTCGCATGCCCCACCTTCCCAGCCGCGAAAATGAACAGCAGCCCCAAAGATGAGAGTACGCGCGGAGGACAAGGACATCCCGAATGGGACGTCGCCTCCTTTGTCAAAAGCGCTCAGGAATTCGACGCTGCGGCGGTCGTTTCGAGCGCTTTCTAGTCTGTCATTTTACCTGAAGTTGCCTTCGTTCTCTTCAGAACGGTATTTTCATGTAAATGACAGAGAGGGGAATACTCGAAATGACCGGGTTATCCACGAACCTCACGACAACGCGGGCATCGGTAGAGGGGGCTTGAGCCCCGCTCTTGCGGGGCGCAATACAATAGCCCAGGGCAACGCCCTGGGTACGCGGTCATCGAAAGCCACGACAGCTTTCTCCAGGGCCGCACCCTAGTCTGCCAGAAAGGTTTTTCGAAACTCCTCTCCAGCCTGCCTGAGCGAACCCTATTCCTTCTCACTTTGTCGATCCATTCTGTAACTCCAATCTATGCCCCTTGCGTGGCTCGCGCGTCGCGGCTATCCTGACGATGGAAAGCAAAGGGGTTCTCCCTATTTGCGAAAGGCACACCACATGGAAGAGCCGCATGCCCATTTACATTGAACTCGGATCATATTTGAGACGTTTTGTCTCGTCCTATGACCCCCGGCATGGCATATCTCTGGAATATCGAAGAGGGATGACGATCGCCGATCTGTTGGCTGCTCTGCGTGTGCCGGACGCCAGATCCGCGATCATCACCGTGAATCGTACGCTGGTTGGACTAGATTATCAGCTCGAGGAAGGCGACAGAGTCGGCATCTTCCCGGCTGCGTGGGGCGGTTAGCGCGAAAGGACGGGGGCGTCTCATTTCATTGCCTTGGTGGCCGCATCCACCTTTTCTTTGAGCTCTTTTCCTGTCTTGAAAAAGGGGAGCCTCTTGTCGGTCACGAGGATCTGCTCCCCAGTTTTCGGGTTTCTGCCGGTATAGCCTCGGTATTCCTTCACCATGAACGATCCGAAGCCTCGTATCTCGATCCGATTGCCCTCGATGAGGGCCTTTGACATGGTTTCGAACACCAGATTGACAATTTCTTCCGCCTTCCTCAATGGAAGGTCCGCTTCCTTGGCCAGGGCGGCAATAAGGTCTGATTTGTTCATGTCTCGTTCCTAACCTAAAAAAATGTGGCTCGTGTAAACGTTGTACAAGCGGCCTGTCAACGCGGCGCAGACTGCGACAAAAAAGAGTCGTTGACTCGGCTTTTCTCGCAGCGCCTCAACCCGCTCTCAGTGTCCGCCGTGGTTGACCCAAGCGACGCGAAAAGAGGCTGCGGCCGCGATGGCCGGCGTCATGCAAGGCGACACAGGCCGCTTGCTAGGTCATGAGTGCGTTCGGAAAGAAATTATAAGTGATGTGAGTGCGCCCTATGGGTGACATAACGATCTCCTCCAGAAAAAAACTGAATGTTCAATGCGTTGAAACTACATTAAAGGATTGCAGAATGTTATATATACGGTCTTGAATTGTCAAGAGAAATTGCACATCTTGACGAGGGGGCAAGGGAGGCTCGTTCCAGAGCGATCCTGCCTTGCGGTTGGATAAGATGATCCATCATTTTTTGATAGAGCGATTGACCCGCGGGCGGAGTATTGCTATTCATATATAGAAATACATAAGTAATCATATACCAACATGCATCGCACTCAACCGCACCCCATGATTCGCATCTACTACCTATGGCGCCAGGTATCCGGTCAAATGAGAGTTGCAGGATACCTTGCGCCTTCGAGCGGATCTCATCCGTGGCAACGCTGGGCAAGCTGCGTCAGCGCCGCGCGAAACCATCATAATAATTAATGGAAAGGAGTAGCACGTGTTTCAGAAGATCAAGTTGAGTCTCATTGTTGTCGCCATGGTTTTGGGAGCGACGGTTCCGTTTTTCTCGGCTATGGCCGACGACGCAATCCCCGGGAAATCAGATCAGAGCTGTTTGAAATGTCACACCTACGACAAAACCCCTAATGTGTTAGCCGGAAAGTTCGTCAATGTCTCCACAAAAGGCAAGAGCATCCAGCTCAACATCAACAATGAACACGAAATAGTCTTCTACGATGACGCCACAGTCCTGAAAAACGCCGAAAACTACCGAGCCATCAAGCCCCAAGAGGCGGTGAAGGTCGTTTATGCTAAGAAGAACGGCAAGTTGGTGGCGACGGAAATCGAAGTGAAGAAGGGCTTGGCTGTTCCGCCGGAGCAGTTGATAACCGCGGATCAGCTTGCGAGCCTTGTTGCCCAAGGGCCGGCAAAGGGCAAGTATGTCCTTTTAGACAGCAGGCCCGAAGAGATGTACAACCAAGGGCACATCCCTACCGCCGTGTCCATGCCCTTCTTTGCCTTTGACAAGCTTCAGGAGAAGCTCCTTCCCAAGGACAAGAACATAACCCAAATCTACTACTGCGCGGGACTGTCCTGCGTGCTTAGTCCCCTTGCCGCTCGGAAAGCGGAAAAACTCGGATACAAGAACGTGAAAGTCTTCCACGCAGGTTTGCCTGAATGGAGAAAAGCTGGCCACGTAGTGGAGTCCAATGTCGCAGGCATCCTCGACTACCAGAAAAAAGACCAGCGGTACATACTCATCGACTTACGCCCAAAGAACCAAGTGGAAGCCGGACATATACCGGGCGCGGTCACGCCGCCTGCCTCTGGTTTGGCCTCCATGCAATCTGCATTCCCGACCTACAAGGGCGCCCCTATCATCCTCTATAATCAGGACGGCGACACAACTGCCCTGCTCGAAGATTTCAAAACCGTGTCGGGCTGGGGATACAAGCAAGTCAGCGTCCTGGAAGGGGGATTTCAGGCCTGGGAAAAGGCCGGGCAAAAAACGGCAAAGGGCCCTGCCGGGTCAAAGATCGAGTATGTGCGCAAGTTGGCGCCAGGAGAGGTTGACATCGAAGCGTTCAAAGCCCTTGTGAAAAAACCATCCCCTGATACAGTGATACTCGATGTGCGGCTAGCTTCCGAAGCCGAGGCCGGCAAATTCCCCAATGCAAAGAATATCCCGCTGGACGAGCTCGAGCAGCGTCTCAATGAACTGCCCAAAGACAAGAAGATTGTCATCCATTGCGCCACCGGCGCACGGGCGGAAATGGCCTACAATATCCTCAAGAAAGCGGGTCTCAACAACATAGGCTTCGTCAAAACAAACATCCAATTCGATCCCGAGAAGAAAGGCTCATACACCATCTCGGATTGACGAGTTCACGGGGAGCGCATCTTGCTCCCCCTCGCGTGGGACGCCGGCGCGCCAGGAGAAGGGAGCGCTTCCAAAAGCGGACATTCCTCGCACGCCGGCTTTGTCTTGCAGTAATGCTTGCCCACCGCGACAAACTGCGCGTGGTAATCATTGAACAAGGCCGCGTCCCGAGGAAGTCGCCGGTGGAAAAACTCCTGCACTGCGTCATAATCGCTGTCCGGAGGAAGCAGTCCATGCCTTGCCAAGACGCGCTTCGTGTAGGCGTCAACCACAAAGATCGGCTTATTGGCCGCATACAAAATAATGCTGTCCGCCGTCTCCTTGCCCACGCCGTTGATTGCGAGCAATTCCTTGCGCAGTTCCCCCACAGGCAGCGCCAACATGGCTGACAACTCGCCCTTATGACGGGTCACAATATGCCGAACTAGGCTCTTGAGCCTCTTCGCCTTCACGTTGTAGTACCCGCTTGGCTTGATAAGGACCGCCAGCTCCTCCTGGCTCATGCCGTGGATCGCGAACACATCGAGCGCTCCGGCCGCCTTGAGCCGCGCAATGGCCTGGGTCACGTTTTTCCACGCGGTGTTCTGGGTCAGCACCGCGCCGACGCACATCTCGAACGGCGTGTCCGCCGGCCACCACTTCCTATGGCCGAACCGCGCCCGCAGCGCCTCGTACGCAGCCAAAAGCAGTCTCCCAGTCTCGGATATCTCGTCCTTCAAACCCTAATCCTTCCTGCGATCACATCCCGCGGCCCCAGAGAGGGGCGCGCCCCGGCAAATGTGTCCGGATCGAGGCGTGCGCCTCTCGTTCTCGTCTCGCTTCTTGGAAACGACAGCCCATCTGTTCGCAAACCTACCGTGACGGCGTTCGAGACTCGTTCCGAATTCGAGGACGCAAACCCCACTGCGACAGACTCTCAGGAAGCGGCATATACTGATTCTCGAAATTTCTGTCGGAATGAGGTCTGCAGCACGTAATTCTTGGCTGCTTTCGAAAACCGCGCTGTGAGCTACGACAAGTCAGCCCTTGTCATTTCGAAGGCGCCCGGCTCGAACGAAGCGAGAAGCGGCGCCTGAGAAATCTTGGTTTTCAGGCTAAGATTTCTCGCTTCGCTCGAAATGACAAAGAGCAAAGCGCCCAGAACGAGCGCCGCCGCGTCGAATCCGTAATCCATCCTGAAGTTCGATATACTACCGTTCACAGACCCTCCTGTCTAGACGCCGCCTGCCGCCGCCACATTTTCAGTCGGTTCAATTTTCAGATGACATGGCGTTGCCCATGGTGGTATAGTACGCCCCCGAACTTCTCGGTAAGCAATTCGCAGGCGTATGATCCTCATCGGGCGCGATGACGGCAGAGGGAGCGCGCCATTCGCGCCGAGGGGACGAAGAGAGAGGACATTATTTTGCTATTTCGTCAAACAGTGATAAAAACCGCGGCGCTCGCCGCCGCTCTCCTCTGCCTCGTCCAATGCACGGCGATCCCAAACTATTTTGCGAGAACCCCCGCGCCAGCGCCGGCCGCCGCGGCCATCCCGCTTCCAAACCCGAGAGCCGGTTCGCCTCAACTGCCCCCCCAAAGGATCACGCTTGACGAAGCCATAGAAATTGCGCGTCGGAACAACCCGAGTCTCGTCTCCGGCAACTGGGACATCCAAACCGCCGCGGCCCAAAGAAACCAGGCCGCGTCGGCCAGGTGGCCTCAGTTCACCACCACCGAGACCTGGCGGAATTACCTCCAGGACCAGCGTTTGCAGGCGACTCGCGCAAACCAGGAACCCGGCCTTTTCTCCAAAGGCATCCTGTCAGCCGACTTAGTCCTCAAAATGCCGCTCTTCACCGGCGGTCAAATCCGCAGCGATATCACCGCGGCCGAATTCCAAGTCCTGGCGGCCCAAAATCGCCTCGCCCGCACGTGGGAGGAACTCATCTTCAATATCTCTAGCGCCTTTTACAACATATTGGCGCAGCGCAAGGTCGTGGAGTCCCTCCGCTTCTCTCGAAACGCCATGATCAAACAGCGGCAGAGAGTGCTCGACATGATGTCCGTGGACAAGGCCGCGAAGGTCGATGTGCTCCGCACCGAGGTGCGCCTCGCAGACCTCGAGCAGAGACTTGTGAGAGAACAGGCTGTCCTCGATATCCAACGGCGTCTCTTGACCACGCTCCTTGGGGTGGACCTCGCCGCGGGGCCCATGGAGGTGGAGGGCGACCTGAGGCTCCGGGGACCCGTACCTGATCTCAACGGCGCCTTGGCCATGGCCTATGCCGAACGAGGCGACTACCGCAGCGCGTTGGCGTCTCTGGAGGCCCAGGCCATGAAGGTCAATTCTGCACGAGCGGCTCGTTGGCCGAAACTGTCACTCGATGGGACCATAGGCATGAGGGCGGCCACCGGCATTGGCGACGACGGTAGAGTGTATACTGACCGCGTAAATAACGCGACCCGTTGGGGCAAGAACCCAAACCCTGCGTATGCCGGACAATTTAACGGTGGACCCATTTGGCCTTATCCAGCCTCTGTATGGCCTGTGGGGAGTCTTGCGGTGGTGGCAGAATATCCCCTCTTTACAGGCGGTCGCATTGCGTCTCAGATTGACGAACAGCAAGCGAAACTGGCATCGGCGCAGGCCGCTTTGAGAAAACTGGCGCTTCAGATACGCCTCGATGTGGAAACGGCCCTCCTCAATGTGTCCTCCGCCCGAAGAAGGGCCCAGGCCATGCAAAAGGCCATCGAACAAGCCAAGGAGAGTTTTCGCATCGAGGAGCAGAAGTATGAAGTGGGCAAGGGGACGATCACGGATGTGCTGGACGCGCAGGCGGCCATGCTGGATGCGGAGACGAATTACTATAAGGTGGTGGCAGACTATAACATAGCGGTAGCCCAGCTCGGTTTGGCGACTGGTGAAAAACGGTAGCGCGCAAGGGACTATTCGCCAACGATCCAACGATGCATATCATAATGAGGGCGGCCAGTAATAGAGCCATGAAACGCGCGACGCTCCAGCATCGGAGAAACAGCGCGCAAGTAGGAACATAACCATGAGTGAACATGAACAGGAACCAGGCAAGTCGAGTCGCGGAAAACTCGTTGGAGTGATCGTTGTCGCAGCGTTAGTGGCAGGTCTTGGGTTTGTCTTTTTGAAATATGGACTCCTGTCTTCCGGAAAAGGCAAAGCTGTAAAGAAGCCCAAGCCGCTTGTGACGGTCCAAAAAGTTCAATTGGGGAGCATCGCAGAAGTGGTCGAGCTGACCGGCTCGGTGGAGCCCGTGATTTTTGCCCGTCTTGCCTCCCCTGCCGAGGGACCGGTGCTTCGCTGCACGGTGCGGGAGGGAGACAAAGTAACCAAGGGGGAAAAGATTGTCCTCATCGGCAGGAAAAGCGGGATCGAGTCCTTGCTAAAGTCGGCGGAAGAGGATCTCAAGGCTGAAAAAGAAGAACTGGAAAGGATAGAGAAGCTCGTAGAAAGCGGCGCCGTGCCGAAGGATCAGCTCCAGAATCAACGGGCGAAATATATGCGCATGCAGGCCCAGTTCGAAAGAATGAAAGAGTCCAACGCGGACTACGATATCGTCATCCCGTGGGACGGGGTGGTGTCCAAGGTCTTGGTGGCGGTGGGCAACTACGTCAATGCGCGCACGGTCCTGGTGGAGATTTTCGATCCCAAATCCCTGGTGATCAAGGTTGCCGTGCCGGAGGCCCAGAGCCAACAAGTATCGTTTGGTATGGAAACGCCGGTGATTCTCGACGCCTACCCGGGAAAGACGTTTCACGGGAAGGTCTCGCGCATTTACCCCGATTTAGATCGTAAGATGAGGACAAGGACCATCGAAATCACCCTCGCGGATCCCGTGGAATTGGCCCCCGGGATGTTCGCACGCGTCGAGATCCCCATCAAGCGCGTCGAACAAACCATAGTAGTACCGCAGGAGGCGGTGCTGGTGACGATAAAGGAAAAGAAGATCGCCTTTGTCATCGAAAACGGCAAGGCGGTGCAACGCGAGGTGGTCACTGGCATCGAGTCCAAGGGCAAGGTGCAGATTTTGAAGGGGCTTGAACCGGGCGAGGAGTTGGTGGTCGCAGGGAACGAGAGACTGAAGACGGGCATGGAAGTGAGCATCCTCGGCAAACCGAAGCCTGGGGCGCCGCCGAAAAAATCGCCAGAGTCTGCCAAGGAAGGAGCCGCGAAGTGAAGATTACCCAATTCGCGGTTCAGCGACGGGTCGCCACCAGCGTCATAGTGCTCGCGCTCCTGGTAGTCGGTCTTTATAGCCTTTGGCGCCTTCCTCTGAACTTTCTGCCGGACATCACCTATCCCATGATCAAGGTGCACATTTGGTGGCCGGGCGCCACGCCGGAGGAAGTGGAACGAAACATCGCCGACCCTGTTGAGCGCCAACTGGCCAGCGTCGATGGCCTGGATTACTTGGAAACGTCGTGCATCGAGGGCATGTACACCGCCCTGGTGAACTTTCAATACAACGTCAACATCGATGTGGCGTATCAGGACGCCCTGGCCGCCATGGCCCGAGCGGCAAGAAGTCTGCCGAAAGACATCGAACCGCCCATAGTGATCAAGGCTGACCCGAGCCAGTTGCCCGTCGTGCAAATGACCGTGAGTTCTGACCGGTGGGACTTGGTAAAACTGAGGACCTGGGCGGAGAACTGGCTCCAGGATCGTCTTTTGGCTGTCCCCGGGGTGGCGGGAACCGAAATCGTAGGCGGGTTGAAGCGTGAAATACGAGTCTATCTGGACCCGAAGAAACTCGATAAACACCGCCTGTCGCTCAATACCATAGTAAAAAGACTCAAGGACGAAAACCTCGAACAATTCGGCGGCAGGGTCATAGCGGGTCCCCGAGAGATCATCGCCCGGACTATGGGTGAGTACCAGTCCATAGAAGACATAAAACGAGTGGTGGTGGCGCAGACCGACGAGGGCAAAGTCTATCTCAGGGATGTCGCACGGGTGGAGGACGGCAGCGAGGATGTCCGCCTGATCACTCGGTTAAACGGCAAGCCCTGCATCAAATTGAGCGTCCTACGCCAAGCCGACGCGAATATCGTGGAGGTGGCGCGGGCCGTCAGCGCCAGGATACGCGAGCTTGAACCTGATCTGCCGGCGGGCGTGAGCCTCGGCATCGTAGAAAATCAGGCCGATTACATAGAGGCCGCGCTGGCTGGCGTGCGAAACGCCGCAATCGAAGGCGCGATCCTCGTCATCATCATTTCGTATGTGTTTCTCGCAAGCTGGCGACAGACGCTCGTCATGGCGTTGGCCATGCCCGTGACCCTTATCGTGAATTTCGGCCTTATGAAGCTTGCCGGCTTTTCCTTGAACATTTTTTCGCTCGCAGGCCTGGTGGTGGCCATAAGCGTTGACCTGGACAACTCCATCATCGTGAACGAGAACATCGCCCGACTCATGCGGAAAAATCCCGGGGTAGGCATTGGGTCTCTTGCCGAGTCCGCGGTGAGCGAAGTGGGGCCGGCCATCATTGCCGCAACCCTTTCGTTTGTCGCCTTGTTTCTGCCATTCCTTTTGGTTCCGGGCCTAGTGAGTCTCCTCTTTCACGAGCTGATCCTCGTCATTGCTGGCGTGGTGCTTATTAGCTTGGTCACGGCGGTGACCTTTGGGCCCATGCTGCTTTCCTTCATGTTCGCCAGACCAGAGACCCTAGAGTTGGAACAGACCCGTTTCCAGAGGGTTTTTGCCAAGATCACGGACGGATATGGGATGCTCGCTGCGGCTACGGTGAGACGCCGGTGGCTTGCCCTTGGCATTGCGTGCGCCTTCCTCGCGTCTCTCGTTGTAGTCGTCCCCCACACAGGGACTGAGTTCTTGCCCAAGATGGATGACGGCCGCGTCATGATCAAGGTGCGACTCCCCACCGGCGCTTCGGTGTACGAAACCGACAAAGCCCTGGCGCGCATAGAAAAACTCCTGGTCGATGATCCGCTCATCGAATCTTACTTTACCTTGGTCGGCGGCAAAGTATGGGGTCTTTACACCTACCTCATCGCCAATGAAGGTGAAATTGACATCCAGCTTGTGCCGAGAAGCCAGAGGAAGCTTTCGACGCAACAGTATATAGAAAAACTCCGTCCCTTGGTCTCGAAAATTGGCATCCCCGGCGGCAAGGCCATGGTCATGCAGATGAAGGTAAAAGGCATCCGCAAGCTGGGCGACGCAGACATCGAAGTCCAGATCAAGGGAGAAGATATCAACAAGCTGTACGAGATGGCGCAGCAAACAGCCAACGCCATGAACAAACTGGCACATTTTACCAACGTGTATGTGTCCATGGACATGACAAAGCCCGAATACCAAGTCATTGTCGATCGGCAGCGCGCGGCTGACCTCGGGGTGTCGGTCACTGATATTGCTACTACCATTCGGTCCCTGGTGCATGGCGCGGTGGCTACTCGATACCGCGAAGGCGATTACTTTTACGACATTCGCGTGGTCATACCGGAAAAAGACATTAAATCACGCACCGACATAGAGGACCTTGTGGTGCAAACAGGTCGGGGCGACGGCGGATTCCTCAGGGTCAAGGACTTGGCCACAGTCAAACCTGCCGTGGGCCCCGTTGAAATCGTGCGGCTGGATCAGATCAAGGCTGTCACCGTCAGAGGGGACGCCGCGGGCGTAAGCGTGGGACAAGCGCTCTCAGAATTGAAGGACGCGATGGCATCCATGGATCGGCCGCTGGGATACGATGTGACGTACAGCGGCGAGGCGCTCCTGATGGCGGACATGAAGCGAACCACTCTCGCGATATTGGTCTTCTCCCTCTTCTTCTCGTTTGTCGTATTGGCTGTGCAGTTCAACAGCCTCAAGATGCCTGGCCTTATACTGGGATGTGTACCATTCTGCCTCGCTGGGCTCATATACATGCTGGCTTTTACGTCTTTGCCGCTGGGCGCGACCGTGGTCATCGGCGCGCTGGTGGTGGTGGCGGCCACGGCAAACGAGGGCGTCCTGCTGATGACTTTTGCCGAGGACCTGCGGACTCACGCCGGCATGCAACCCGCGGACGCCGTAGTCAACGCCGCGAAGATCCGCTTTCGCCCACGAATGATGACCACCATGGCGATCATCATGGGACTGTTGCCGTTGGCTTTGAATCTCGAAGAAGGCGGCGAGATGCTTCAACCCATGGCAGCGGGCGCCATCGGAGGATTGATTCTGCTCATCCCCGTGGCCATGTTCCTCATGCCATGCATGTACGTCATTTTCTCGAGAAAGCCGAGAAAAGGAGAGCAGTCGTGATGACGCCAGGCTCGTAAAGATCAGGTTCCTGGATTTGTGGTCCACAGTTCGTAAGGAACTATCGATAAAGGAGAGGTAAGGGAATGGGAAAAACCGTCAAGGCGTTTATGTTGATTTTCTGCACGGGCATGCTTGTTGCCCCGGTGGCTGCGTTGGCTGAAAGCGGCGCCCAACAGCCGAGTCTGGCCGCGTTCGATGAAGACGTGGCTGTGGCTCGGCGATTGATTCGGCAGTATTGCGCCATTGTGCAAGAGATGCTGCCCGCAGCCTCGATTGACGCTGAAAAACAAAAGCAGGCGCTGCAATTCCTGAAAGAGGGCATGGAGAAGTGGGCTGCCGTACAAAAGAAGTACAGCGAAAACCCGCCTGCCGAGTACGCCAAAGACCCACAATTCAAGGCGAGACTCCAGGACATGACCAATGCGCTGCAAGACATGCTCAAGGCGCTGGAAACCGGTCAGATAAGGCGTTCACTCCTGGCATGCGGTTTTGGGTGCGGCCTCTGTGTGACCATGCATGAGGAAAACGGCTTGAACTACGGGCTCGACAAGCTCTTCCACTTGCGCAAGACGGCCAAGACTGCCCTGGCGTTGATGAAAACAGGTCATTGGGAACAGTTGAAATCGATCATGCCGCAGTTCCTGAAACAGCGCGATGCCGTATTCCTTGCCCCATTGCCGTGGCCCCAGGGCGACAAGCGCAATGACCAGTATGTTGAAGCCGTGAAGAATTTGTCGCACACCTGCGACGATCTGGCGCTCGCGATAACTCTCAACGACCGGAAAAAAGCAGGCGAGTTGCTCAAGGGCATCGTGCCGGTGATTAACAAGCCATACGGTCTGGCGCTTTGAACACCGCGATCCTCGAGGCTCCATGGCTTTGGTGAGCTCCCCTGTGTGCGTAGAAGGAGCGCCCACATTATCATATCCGCGCGTCGAGTCGCAGCGACCAGAAAAGACGCGGCGGTCATTGTTAGGGATTATTTTTTGGAGGG
>JBMFOE010000061.1:0-17981 GCA_049969795.1 Desulfomonilaceae bacterium | reverse complement strand
GCTCCTGCGGGGCGCCATACGATAGCCCAGGGCAACGCCCTGGGTAACGGCAATGGCTCTCACCTGGCTCGAGCCTCGCTCCTTCGAACGCCCACGACAAGGGTCGCAACGGGAGATGAAAATACCGTGGCATTTTCAGGTAAAATGACAAAGGTCCTTCTCTCCGTAGGCCGCAGCGGTTTTCAAAAGAACTTGCGAATTTGACAACCCGAACCTCATTCCGACAGAAGCTTCGAGAAATGGCACATGAACAGGCCGAGGCCCCAGTCTGGCCATTCCCCAGATCGTCTTTGGCAGAGAGCAAAGACTCCGAACTATGACCGCGGCGATCCGGCATCTCTTGATGCCTCGCTGCTCCGCTGGTCGGGCTCGCTTCCGTACCACGGCCTGAGCGCGGCCCAAAGTTTTTGCTCAGCGGACTCCCATTTGGCTTGATTGGCGATCTTCTCCAGATATTTCTTGCCCGGCCGATATTGGAAAATACCCATTTCTGAGAAGCTGGATAACGCGTTGTCCACGCTGATCATGGTGACCACTGGATCAGCCATGTTTTCGCGGCCTCCTTTGCGTTTCACACCGACCTCCGCAATAATTCGTGCGAACTCCTTCTGGCCTACGCCGCCATCTCCCAACGTGCGGGCGGCGAGGAGCGACAAGTAGTACACGTGCAGCAAGTCCCTTGCCAAAGAGCCGACCGTCTGAAACCGCGTCGGTTGCGCCGGAGTCAAGTCGCTTTTCAGCCATTCCTTTTCCACAAAAAAAGTCAGGCAGGCGTCGAGAAGCGCGTCATCTGGTACCAAAGGATCCCATATAAGCTCTTTCACTAGCACTTCCTTAAGAAAGGTAAACAATGCCAATACCTTGTCATGCCGCGATGCGGCCTCAGTCTGATCATGGGGGACCGCCAAGACAGACAGGGCAGCCAAGGAATCGGCCCAGACAAAGTTTAAGAGCGCGTTTCGATAGTAATCCAACGTCATCCTTTTTGACGCCCGAATGTGGTAGGTTTTGCCGTCGCCATCATCGGAGTCGGCCAATGGCTCTATGAGGCCTCTTTGAGTGAAAATCATCAAACTGGATTCCACAGCAGTGGACAGATCTTTGAATGACGCAGCCAGTTCCGTGCCCTGTCCCTGCAACGTTTCGTACAGCGCCTGAGCGTGTTCCACAATATCGGCGGGCGACACAATAACCTCGCCCGGACTCAGCAATGACGCGGCCGTCAACTCAATCGGCGTCACGACGCCGGCTTTTGCTATGCCGCTCATGAGAAAGTAGGCAAAATCCTGGTACATTTTCCGAGTTGCAATGGAATCCAGCGGTTTGGGGTCGCCTCCCGGTAAATAGGATTTCAGAAACTCCTTGTAAGAGACGGGGGAGTGGAATCGAATATAGGCCTTACCATATTTTCTTTTGAGCGCCTCGCGGCTGCGCATAAAAGACCAGAACGATTCCTTTTCCTTTTCCGCGCCGGCCAATTCACGGAGATACGAACTCTCTTCAGGGACTTGATCATACGCCACAAATGAAGGGACAAAGGCAAGATCGTCCACATATCCTTCATCCACGGCTTGAAGGAGAAAAGAAAGCATGCCGATGCGGGGCGGCAGCAATTTTCCCGTACGGCTTCGGCCCCCTTCTATGTAGAAGTTTATATTGATTTTTTCGCTGAGCAGCACCCTGAGGTATGCCTCAAATACCCTCGTGTACAGCCTGGTAAAGGCGCCGAGTTTTTGAAAAGACCGCCTGATAAAAAAGGCCCCTGCATTGCGCAAGATGGGCCCTACTGGCCAAAAAGACAGGTTTTTGCCCGCGGCCATGTACGGTATCGCCATCTGATTGCAGAAAGAAAGGTAGCCGATCAGGAGATAATCCAGGTGGCTCTTGTGGCATGAGACGTAAATCAGCGACCCGGCCTCGTTGGTACGCTTGAGTATCTCAAATTGGCTTTCCTGCACGTCGATCTCGGTAAAGATCTTTCCGAAGAGCCATCTGAGCAACAAGAAAAGAAAGTGATGGACCTGAATTCTTTGATCGCCTGCTATCTCCTCGACAAAGGACTCGGCCTTCTTCCTCAGCTCGGATTCCAACATGGCATTATGCGCGACCGCGTGCTCGATGGCCGTTTGCACCTTCGGGTCTTGCAATACTCTTTCCTTGATCTCGGTGCGAGACATGCGCTCGGGCCCCCGGTTCACCCGCACACGTTCATTGATTGAGTTTATGAGCTCGTTTCTGACGTCAAAAGCGAGCCGTTCCAGCTCGTGGTCGGCGCCAAATTCTTCGAACTCGGCCACGAGATAGACAGGATTTCCCATGAGGAGTTCAGGGACGGTCCATCTCCGGACCGCGGTGAGGACCCGCTTGATTATTCCCGGGTGATCTGGGTCGCCCAGCAGCTCTTCCCAAAATGGTCGGACAGTGCGCCTCTGGCCCCGTTCGTAGAGAATCATCATGGGGATCACGGCAATGGATGCCGCCATGCGACTTTGGACTTCTACGAGGATATTGATCGGGTCTGTCTCAGGGTGCACATAACGCGCCTTGGTCGTCTTTTCATCCACCAGGAAAAACACGACGGCCCCTCCGGCTTGGAGGATCCCCCTGACAAGTTCCACCTGCTCATGGACCCCGCCCCTCGAGCTGTGAGACGCGCCTGCCCCGCGTAGTTGGGAAGAGAAAAACCTTTTCTTCAATGTCTGCAAAGCGCCGCCGCCCCCATCGAACACAAAACAAGGCGCAGGCAGTCCAAGCTGAGCAAATCTGAGGCGTATGTATTGTACGTCAAAATAACTGCGGTACTTGAGGGCATAGACCACTGGTCCTCGTCCTGCCAATTCTCGGATGCGTTGGGCCACGTATTTTTCCACAATGATCTTCTGGGACAATGCAGACACAAGGGTTCGCAACGCGTACGAGGGTTCGCGGCTGAAAACCCCGGGCGCGTGACTGAAGGGTGAATCTTTGAGGAAATCAGGAACCGTCTTCACTTTTGCGAGCTCTTTCATGGCCGCGGCGCTGCAACCTCCTGGTGAAATAACTCAGGCCCCAGCGTTGCGTATAGAGCAGACCGCTTCACTGAGGACCCCGTACGTACCATGTAGGGGCAGTCAGTATAACACTGTTAGAACGTACGAGTTGACAGAAAGGCATAGTTGACCATAACCTGAGGGCTCGCCTTGGCGCAATGGGCTTGTAAGGCGGCCGCAGGAGATGCGCCAAAAACTTGCGGCGGCCTGGGCGTTTTATGGTAATATTGCCCCCTCTTCAGAAGGGATGTGAGACAAGAAGATATGACAACTCATCGATCTTTTATTCTACTTCTCATGACGTTTTTTTCAATGGCGGGGTTGATGAATTGGAACGCATGCGGGGAAGATTATCTCGACTATTACGAGCAGGGCGAGTTTGCGCTGCGCGTCGAGAAATGGGATCGAGCCATCGAAATGTTTACGCTGTCCCTGCGTGATAACCCAAATTTTTTCGTGGCATACCATTACCGCGCCATCGCGTACTCCAAAAAGGGCGAGTATGACAAGAGCATCGAGGACCTGAAGAAGGCGGTGCAACTCAACCCGGACTATCCAGATGCCTACGGCCTCATGGGATTGGTGTACGAGATAAAAAAGGATTATGCTTCTGCGCTCAAGGTGTACAAAGAAGCCCTAGCCAGGGAAAAAAGGCCTGCAGTGGTAAAACTCCTCCAAAAATACATTCAGGATGCCGAGGCCAAGCTAAAGAAAAAATAAGCGACCCCGCGATCTTGCAAGACGGGATGCGCGGCCATGGAACAGGTGTAGAGGGGCGTGTTTTCTTTTCTGCTGTCCCGGAAAAAATCCATGCCGAAAACCATATCGGAAACTTTGACAGAGTTGTTTTTTTTTATTAATGTGAAATCGTTCCTTAGAATTCAAGTACAAAAAGGGAGGCGAGTCGCAGCGTGCGCAAAGGAGCAACGAGATCTTCGTCTTGACGTTGACGGCTCGGCGAGCTTTCGGACGAGAATTCTTCGGTTGAGTGCAAATTTGGGTTTGAGTTACGGGGAGAAGTGTATTATTATGAGAAATTGTTTTTGGATTTCACCGGTGATGCCTATCACTAGGACAGACTATGAGCCCACGTTGTACGGGCATATTCGAATGAAGGAGGGCTGTTGAATGCCTACGCTGGAAATTGAAGGTCGAACCTTTGAAGTGGACGAAGATGGATTCCTTCAGGATCCCGATCTGTGGAATGAGGAAGTTGCACGGCTGTTTGCCAAGACCGAAGGCATACAGGAGATGACAGAAGATCATTGGAAGGTAGTTCATTACCTTCGCAACTATTACCTTGAGTTCAACATCGCACCCATGATCCGCAAGGTCTGCAAGGACACAGGTTTCAAACTCAAAAAGATCTACGAGTTGTTTCCTTCAGGACCAGCGAAAGGCGCTTGTAAGGTGGCGGGGTTGCCGAAACCTACAGGGTGCGTATAGAATCTCTCCCTTTTCTGTTCCTCGGGGTCGTAAGGCGCTTCCACGGCTTTTGACGAGGGGCCTCACGCGCTCCGAGGAAAGCTCCTCAAACAGTCATAGACGCTGAGCTGGCGGGGTCAGACGCGTATCTTGACCAAGGGCTAGGAGCGCGCCGTCTTGACCGCGGTGTCGCCGCGCTTCTACCATTTCTCGAAATTGCTGTCGGAATGATGTCCCCGCGGGGTGAATATGATAACCTTACAAGTCTATGTCCGGGCGCCTGACATGTCATGCCGGACCCGATCCGGCATCCAGGAAACTGACCATGGATTCCCACTTACGTGGGAATGACATGCACCGGGACAACAGCGAATTTCGCGATTATTTTCGAGAATGGCTCTCCGGGGCGTGCGTTGCGCAACTCACTTCGAGAGCAATTCTTGCACCTTTTTTATAAGCTCATCCATGTCGCCAGACTTGACCACGAAGGCGTCGATCTCCTGCGAGATTGGGTCTTCGGCGACAAACGGGTAGGCGGTGCTGACCACGATGGGTGCCTTGTATTTCAGCTTGTGAAACTTCTTCAGGAATGCGCGGCCGCCCATGCCGGGCATTTTAAGGTCCAAAATGATCACATCTGGCCGATGAGAGCGCAACAACAGTAAAGCTTCCTCCGCGTTGGGCGCTTGGAGTACGCGGAAACCCAGTTCTTCAAAGACTTCTCGATAGAGCAGCCTGACGGACGACTCGTCTTCGATGTGCAATATGACTGGCATGGCTTCTCTTCTCGTCGCTTCCCAATAATATCATTTGGGAATAAATTCGCTAACAAAAAACGCGGGCCTTTGGTATTGATACCTGCATGACCCAGACTGCGAACATCGACACGCGCAAAGAGCTGGCGATTCCTCGTCCGCTTCATGTCGGGGACCCAGTCGCCGTCGTGGCGCCCTGCAGCCCGCCTGCCCAGAACCTTCTAGATGAAGGGGTTCGTTTCCTGCGCGCCTTAGGGCTTAAAGCAACGTTGGGGGCGCACATACGCAGGCGACGCGACTACCTCGCCGGTAGCGATTCTGAACGGGCCGAGGACCTCAATGCCGCGTTTGCCAATCCGGAAATACGCGCCGTCTTTTTTGCCAGAGGCGGGTACGGCTGCATGCGTATTTTGGATAGACTGGACTTGCAGGCGTTGGCCGCGGATCCAAAGATCGTGTGCGGCATGAGCGACGCGGTCGCCATCCAGCTCTACTTGTACAAGGAATTGGGGCTAGTGACATTTTCCGGGCCAATGGTTGCAGGCCAGTTGGGCGGCAAGCTAGACCTTTGGTCGGAAAAGAGCTACCTACGGGGGCTGTTTCAGCCGTGGACAGGGAGGCAACCGTCGGGCGCGGAGCAAGGCAAGCTTACGGCAATCAGACCAGGCCGGGGCGCAGGCCCGCTCATCGGCGGCTGCCTTTCCATTGTGTCGGCCCTTGTTGGAACGCCATACTTCCCGGACCTCTCCGGCGCCATCTTGCTGCTCGAAGATGTGAACGAACCGCTGTATCGACTGGACCGGATGTTCACTCAGTTGCGGCTTGCCGGCATATATGATTCTATCAGCGGGATGGTGCTCGGACATTTCATCGCGCCAGACGGGAGAGACTTGGGGGCCGAGGTTGAAACTCTCGTGTATGAAAGGACGCAACAATTTGACTTTCCGATCGTTTCACGGTTCCCCCACGGCCATAGACTGCCCAACCTCACTCTCCCCCACGGCATGCACGCGGAATTGGATGCGTCCGGCCCCAGCCTAGAATTTGTTTCATGATTGTTGTGGTGGTCTGTCCCTTTCTCGGAGGAGATGCGCATGGCGAGAATACGGATAGCGTTAGCTCAGATCAACGTCACGGTGGGCGATCTCGAAGGCAACCGGGCCAAGATCGTCTCTTGGATGCACAAGGCAAGAGACAGCGGCGCGCATTTGGCGACCTTCCCCGAACTTTCAGTATCGGGCTATCCTCCTGAAGACCTTCTCCTGAAACAGCATTTTCTCGCAGACTGTCAGGACAGTCTGAATGAGATTGCAGCTCAATGCAAGGACATGGCAGCTCTGGTGGGTTTCCCCGAGTATTTCGAGGGAAAGACCTACAATGCCGCGGCGCTCATGGCCGATGGCAACATCCTCGGGGTCTATCGCAAGATCGAACTCCCCAATTACGGCGTGTTTGACGAGAAGCGATATTTTCACCCGGGCAACCATCCCCTCATCTTTCAGCTCGCGGGGGTGAGATGCGGTGTCACTATCTGCGAGGACATTTGGGTCGAGGCCAACCCGAGCGAATCGTGCATGCGAGAGGCCGGCGTCGCGGCGGTAGTGAACATCTCAGCCTCGCCTTTTTACGCGGGAAAGCATCACGTCCGACTCGAAGTGCTCAGGAGATTCGCTTCGAGAGTCGGCGCCACGGTCTTGTACAATAACCTCGTGGGCGGTCAGGACGAGCTGATCTTTGATGGGGGGAGCATGGTGGTAGGGCGACATGGCGCGCTGGTTTGCATGGCCGAACGGTTTACCGAAGACCTGCTCCTCTACGATATCGAGGTCGCGGACGTCGAACTGGGACGCGCCGCGCAATCCCCGCAAGATTCGGCGCCCATTGTGCACGTGCCGGAGCCGAAACGTTCCCCCGAAATGTCCTCTGTCACCCTACGGGCGCCGCGGGAGCTGAGCGAGACTGAAGAGGTGTACGCAGCGCTCGTACTCGGGACAAGGGACTATGTGCGCAAGAACGGCTTTGAAAAGACCGTGTTGGGGCTGAGCGGCGGCATAGATTCCGCGCTCACGGCCGTGGTCGCCGTGGAGGCGCTTGGCAGGGACAATGTGGTAGCGGTCACCATGCCGTCCCAATACACTTCTTCCGGGACGCTTTCCGACGCGAACCTCCTCGCCGCCAATCTTGGCGTCCGCCTCCTCACTGTGCCCATCGCAGGCATATTCCACGCCTACATGGCCGAGTTGTCCCCGTTCCTCGGGGAAGGGCCACCAGGCTTGGAAGCCGAGAATCTCCAGGCCCGGATTCGCGGCAACCTATTGATGACATTCTCGAACAGGTTTGGCTGGCTGGTCCTTACCACGGGGAACAAGAGTGAAACAGCCGTTGGCTACAGCACGTTGTATGGGGACACGGCCGGCGGCTTCGCCGTGATAAAAGACGTGCCCAAGGTCATGGTATATCAGCTTGCCGAGTACGTGAACACGAAGAGCGGCCGTCCCGTCATACCGCGTTCCATCATCGAGAGGCCGCCCACCGCGGAATTGAGACCCGATCAAAAAGACGAGGATTCACTCCCTCCTTATCACTTGCTGGATACCATTTTAAGGGCGTACGTTGAAGAAGACCGCGCCCCAGAGGAGATTGTTCGGGCAGGCTTCCCTCCCGAGCTCGTCATCGAGGTGGTTCGGATGGTCGATCGCAACGAATACAAGAGGCGTCAGGCGCCGCCGGGCGTCAAGATCACCCCCAAGGCGTTCGGGAGGGATAGACGACTCCCCATCACGAATCGGTACCGACCGAGGCCTCGCTGAAGTTTGCGTACGCTAAAGCCGCCGCGACCTAAAAGATGTTCGGCTCCTTGAACTCCCCGAACACATTTCGGAACACATCTGCCATTTCGCCGACGGTGCAATAGGCTTTGCAGCAGTCCACCAAGGCGGGCATGACGTTTTGCTTGGCTCGCGCGGTCTTTTCCAATTCGTGGAGGGTTCTTGCTACCTCGCTGGCGCTTCGTTCCGCTTTCACACGTCTGAGGCTTTGGATCTGGCGCTCCTGGGTTTGGGGATCGTATTCGTGAAGCTCCACCTCTGGCTCGTCTTCATCAACGTATTTGTTCACGCCGATTTTGATGAATTCGCCTTTTTTGAGACCGAGTTCCCACTCGTAGGCCTGCTGAGCGACGAGCTTTTGCACGAAGCCGGTGGTCACGGCCTGTCTCATGCCGCCCACCTGCTGAATACGTTTGCGCTCCTCAAGAATTTTTTCTTCCATCTGCTTGGTCAGGGTCTCGATAAAATATGACCCTGCCAAGGGGTCCACGGTATCCCTCAACCCAATCTCGTCCATGAGCAATTCGCATGTGCGCAGGGACAGGAGAGCGGCCCGCGGCGTAGGGATGGTGAAGGCTTCATCAAAGGAACACAGCGCCGTGGTTTGCGCGCCGGCAAGGGCCGCGGCCAACGCGTAATAAGAGCTCCGCATAATGTTGTTCTCCGGCTGCGCCTTTGTCAAACCGAATCCGCCGCCGCCGAAGAGGCCCCGCAAATGCATGGCCTTCGGGTCCTTGGCCCCGCATTCTTCTTTGAGCATGCGCGCCCATAGTTTCCGCGCCGCCCGAAATTTTGCCACCTGCTCCCAGAGATTGCCGAAGATATTGAAATTGAAGGTTATTTTTCTCGCCACATCATCCACGGACAGCCCCCGTTTCACGGCCTCGTCAATGTACGTGTGCGCGATCTCGAGGGCGAAACCGATCTCCTGGGCGGGATTCGCGCCAGATTCCCTGATGTGGTAACCGCAGACAGAAACCGGGTTGCACCGAGGCAGCACCTTAATCGAATATTCGATGGTATCGCCTATGAGTCTCACCGCATCGTCCACGGGGTAGATCCACGCGCCCCTGCCGATCATTTCTTTGAGGATGTCGTTTTGAGGCGTCGCGCTGATGCGCTGGATGTTGAATCCTCTTTTCTCGGCAGTGGCTTGGTACATGGCGAGCATGATCGAGGCAACTGCATTGATGGTGAGGCCTGAGCCTATTTTATCCAGTTGTATATCCGCGAACGCGATTTCGAAATCTCGCAGGGTATCCACTGCCATGCCGACCCGGCCCACCTCGCCTTCCACAATGGGGTTGTCGGAATCGTACCCCATCTGGGTAGGGAGATCGAAAGCCACGTTGAGGCCGGTTTGCCCATGGGAGATGAGCAGTTTGAAGCGCTCGTTCGTTTCTTGGGGAGTCCCGAAACCTGAGTATTGTCTCGTTGTCCACGCCCGGGAACGATAGCCCTTCGGATGGATGCCCCTTGTGAAGGGATACTGTCCCGCGTCTGCGAGGTCCTTTGCGTAATCGAATCCCACCTCTTCGAGGTCTTCTGGGCCATATTGAGTTTTTATCTTGATACCTGACTGAAGAATGACCTCTTCTATCTCGTCATTGGCGTTCTTGATGTACTTGGCAACACCCATTGTCTCAGCCCTCTTCTCCGTTGTTTTCTACGCCGCCATTAGATGATCCCGCCGGTTTTCAAGGCTGCGAATTCCTCGGCAGAGAGTCCTAACTCGCCGCACAACACCTTTTCGTTGTGTTCTCCAAAGCGAGGCGGGAACGACAGGGTGTGGTTGCTCTCCATGAGAAACTCGGTCACGACTGGCGGCGGCGCGAGCGTCAGCTTGAAGCCTGTTTTGGGATCGACCGCGTGGAGCAGTTTTTCCGCCACGAGAGGATCCTGCACCACTTCCGGGATGGTTTGAATCTTTGACGCGGCCACGCCGATTTGACGCATCATCCCCAACAGATCCTCCGTCGAGATTGTCTTGGTGACCTTGGAAATCTCTTCGTTAAGGCGTTTCACATCCGCAATGCGCCCTGCATTCTTTTTGTACTCTTCTTTGGCCAGATGCGCAAACTGCGGCAGGGAACTGAATGCGCCAAACTGCTTGTCATTGCCCACGGCCAGATACACATACCCGTCAGAGGTTGGATACACGGAAACAGGAGCGAAAAACTCATGCGTGTTGCCGCGGCGCGATATCTTTTTCCCAAAAGACGCGGTCATGGTGATGGGGACGGTGAGCCACGAGGTGGTGCTCTCGAACATCGAGAGGTCGATGCGACTCCCCTGCCCTGTCGTCGCCCTGACGTACAGCGCTTTCATGAGCTGTCCGTAGGCGTGTTCGCTCGTACCCATGTCGGGCAACGGGATGCCCGTCACCTGAGGCGTTCCGCCGGCCTCTCCCGTGAGTTCCATGAGTCCGCCCCTGGCCTGCAGGATCGGATCGTACGCGGCTTCGTTGCTTGCAGGGCCAAATCCCGTGATGCCGAGCCAGATGATGTCGTTCTTCACGGTCCTGAGCGTCTCGTAGTCTATGCCCAGTTTCGTGTAATTCTTCGGGAGCTGGTTCGTTGCAAAGATGTCCACCTGCAGACGTCTGATAAGTTCGACCAAGAGATCCCGGCCTCTCGCTTCGCCGAGATTGAGCGTGATGGCCTCCTTTCCTGCATTGATGGCCATGAAGTAGCTGTTCATTCGCTCCTCGCCGGGCAGGAATGGATCGCCCACGAGTCGGTTTGGGTCGCCAAAAACAGGGTGCTCCAGCCTGATGACCCGACATCCATCCATAGCTAGACGATATGTCAAATACGGGAGGACCGTCGCTTGTTCCAGGGACAACACAGTAAGCTTCTTAAAAAGATTCATGGCGCGCCTTCTCCTTGACCATTGCGGGAAATGTTGTTGACAGTCTATATTCGAGCGAATAGATTGACAGTCTGACAGATCTTTGAGTTTGCATCAAGTTAATCTGACCAAGATAATCGTGTCAAGAATATTGGCTTTACCCACTTTTTTTTGTATGCATGAGGTCTTCGGCGGTCGAATGGCGCTTGCCCCGGACGTCTGAGGCATGAAAAACGCAGCGAACGGCCTCGCACGCCCGCATGAAGGTGGCGGCGGGATCGAGCGGCAGATGGGGCCCCGTGTGAGAAGCTCTGTCGGCAGAGGGAAGGCGGCCTCGCTGCGGAAAGATAAGGAGTTGGCATGCGATTACCCCCTTTTGATTACGAGAGACCCGAGACTCTCGACCAAGCCCTTAAGATCAAAGAGTCTTTTGGAAACTCTGCGCTCGTGATGGCCGGCGGCACAGACCTTGTGGTCAATCTCAAGCATCGACTTCTTTCGCCGTCCGTAGTGCTCAGCCTCAATCGCATCCCTGCGCTTCAGGAAATCCAGATCACGCATGACGCCCTGGTGATCGGCGCCGCGGCCCCGTTGGCGAAGGTGGCCGACCATGACGCGGTCCGACAACACTTCCCTGTGCTGCGAGACGCGATTCGTGCCATAGGAGCCCTTACCATCCAACATTACAGAGGCACACTGGGCGGCAATATCTGCAGTCTGCCTCGATGCATCTTTTATAATCAGTCTCTTTTCTGGCGGACCAGCAAGGGTTTGTGTCATCGCACCGGGGGACGTGATTGTTTGGCGCTGCCAGGTTCATCATCGTGCCAGTCAATATGTTCCGGCGACGCGGTACCCGTGTTGGCAGCCTTGTCTGCACAGACCGTGCTCACTTCCTACAGAGGCAGTCGGACGGTAGCCCTGGTGGATCTATTTTCCGGCAAAGGAGAGAGCTATCTCAACATCGCCCCCGAGGAAATCCTCACGGAGATACGCGTGCCATTGCCGTGGGGAAGGCTCGCCGCGTCGTTCCAAAAGATAGCGTTTCGCTCGGCGGTGGATTTTCCGCTTGTGAACGCGGCGGCAGCCGCATATTTCGAGGACGGCAAGGTGGCCGCCATGAGGGTGGCCTTGTCGGCGTGCGGTCCTCGTCCCCTCGTGGTCAAGGACGCCGAAGCCTTAGCAAAGGGCGCCGCGCCGAGCGAGGACATCCTGCCCGAAGTACAACGCGCGGCGAGCAAACTCGCAGAGGGCGTGGTGATTGAAAATTCCGTCGCCTCAAAAGACTATCGCGTCAGGATGGCGGGCGTGGCTGTGAAGCGGGCGGTAAGAGCGGCCTTGGGGCTGCCGTCTGTGACGGCATGATCCTGCCGCCCGAGGCGGCGCAGCGACTGGCAACTGATGAGAAGCGGCGGATCCGTGAGACGAAGCCCCACAGTGTTCACACACAAGACCGGGGACCAGCGCGCAATCGGACGGTAAGCATTGCGCGGCGTGGGATCAAGGCGGAGGAGAAGGCGTAAGGTATGAAAAAGTATTTCTTGAACATCACGGTCAACGGCCGAGAAGAAGACCTGGAAATCCCAGCGCACAGGACGCTCCTCGAGGTGCTCCGCGAAGACCTCGGCCTTACAGGGACAAAAGAGGGCTGCGGCGAGGGCGTTTGCGGAGCATGCACCGTCTTGGTTGACGGGAAGCCTGCGCGGGCGTGTCTCACCTTGGCGTTGGAGGTCGAGGGTCGGAATATCACGACGATCGAAGGCCTTAGCAAAGACGGCCTACTCGATCCGCTCCAAGAGGCCTTTGTAAGCCGAGGCGCAGTCCAATGCGGTTTCTGCACGCCCGGGATGATCATGGCGTCAAAGGCGCTTCTCGAAGAGAATCCTTGCCCCAGCGAAGACGACATCAAGTATGCCCTTGCCGGCCACTTCTGCAGATGCACAGGGTACGCAAAGATTCTCGACGCGGTGAAGGCCGCGGCAGTGTCTGAGAGCGCCGCGAGTGACGCGGATCGCGGTGAGTAAACCCAGCGCTGAGCGAGCAGCCGGCAAGACATGCGCCTGAAAGCGGCAAGTCGGCCCTCGGGAGCATGGCAATGGTCAAGAGGAGGAACGGGCGATGCCCAATGATCATTATAGTGTGGTAGGAAAAAGCATCCCACGCATCGATTCGCGGGCCAAAGTAACGGGCGAGGCCGTGTTCACCGCGGACCTCACGCTGCCCAAGATGTTGGCGGCGAAAATTCTGCGGAGCCCCCATCCCCATGCGCGAATTGTTCATATTGACGTTTCAAAAGCCAAGGCATTGAGGGGCGTGTATGCAGTGGTTACAGGCCGGGATACGGCTGGCGAGAAGTGGGGCGTGTTTCGCTACACCCGGGATCAGCAATTACTGTGCGTGGACAAGGTTCGGTATGTCGGGGACGAGGTGGCGGCCGTGGCCGCCGTCGATGAGGAGACCGCCCTGGAAGCAATCAATCTCATACGGGTCGAATACGAAGAGCTGCCCGCGGTCTTCGACTGTTGGTCCGCCATCGCGCCGGACGCGCCGCTCATACACGAAGGTTTCGAGCGCAACATTAACGTCGCGGTAAAAATCGACGTGGGCAATGTGGATGAGGCGTTCAAGAAATGCACCCTGGTGCGAGAAGACACCTTCGTCGCGGAAGAAGATTCCTATTTTATGACTGAACCCTACGCGGTGGTAGCGAACAGCCACGCGGACGGCTCGGTCGAGGTATGGATGCCCAACGCGTCCCCGCACACCAAGGCAAAGGCCCTCTCAAACGCCTTGAGGATCCCGCTGTCCAAGGTGAATGTGCGCAAAATTACGATTGGCGGGGCGTTCGGGGGCCGGTCGGACGTGTTCCCCGCAGAGTTTATCACCTGCCTGTTGAGCCTTCGCGCCCAAAGACCGGTGAAACTGGTCTATACGCGGGAAGAAAACTCCATTGCCACGCGCATGGGACACGCCATGATCACGACGATCAAGACCGGCGTCGATAAGGAAGGCAGGGTCTTGGCGCGAGACATTGTCTCGTATCTGGACGGCGGCGCGTATTCCAGCACCGGCCCGATAGCCACTTCCGTGCCGTTCCTCTGCCACGAGCAGACCTACCGAATGGAGAACGTCCGTTTTCACGGCTACCGCATTTACACCAACAAACCTGTCAGGGGCATGATTCGCATCCACGGCAGGTCTTTTGCCTGCGGCATCGACACGCAGTTGGACATGATCGGCGCGGAACTCGGGATCGACCCTGTCGTCATGAGGCTGCGGAACGCCCGTCGCCCCGGCGAGACCACGCCTACGGGTTCTTATGTGGCAAGCTGCGGCCTTGTGGAGTGCATAGAAAAAACCGCGGAAAAGAGCCGGTTCCGCGAAAAATTTTCTCAAAAAATCCCGTATCGTGGCATAGGCGTCGGCGTCAACTCCGTGCAAACAGGATTTCCCTTGGGAATCAGGGGTGGTTCCCAAGCATTTATAAAGTTTCATGAAGACGGGGGCGCAACCATTGTCTCCGGCGTAGTGGACAACGGCCAAGGCAACGACCACATGCTCGTGCAGATAGCCGCGGAAGAGCTCGGCTTGCCGGTGGAAGAAATCCGCTTGATTTCCGCGGACACCGAAGTGACGCCCACCGACGCAGGATCATATTCCATGATATCGACGTTCGCCGGCGGCAACGCAGTGAAACGCGCGGCCGCGGACGCGAGGGCCCAGCTCTTCGAGATCGCCTCGGAGATGCTCGAGGCCGATCCAGAAGACCTGGTAGCGCGCGACAAGAAGATTTTTGTCAAAGGCGCGCCGGACAAGGGCATCCCCATACCGAGGATCGTGCGACAAGCGCTCCTTTTAGGGAAGCCCATCATGGGGCGAGGTTCGTTTTCGCCGGACGTGGATCAGCGCCGGGAATGGATTGCAAATCCGCGGGGGCAACTCTCTCAGGCGTTTTCATTCGGGGCGACCGTGGCTGAGGTGTCGGTGGACCCGGAGACAGGGATCGTGAAGGCCGAAGAGGTGACATGCGCGCAGGATTGCGGCTTCGCTCTGAATCCCATGATCGTCGAGGGGCAGTTCGAGGGCGGCGTGGCCATGGGCGGCCAAGGCGGAATGCTCGGCGAGGAGCATCGGTGGCATCAGGGACATGTATTGAACCCGACCATGCTCGAGTACAAGATGCCGGTCATCAAGGATATGCCTCGCATCGTCCCCCTGATCGTCGAAACTATCGATCCGGGCGGCCCCTACGGCGCAAAGGAGGCAGGTATGTCCGTGGCCATGTCCGCGGCCCAGGCATACGCCAACGCAGTGGGCCATGCCCTGGGGCTCTATTTCAATCATTTCCCCCTCACCCCTGAGCGCATTTTGGATGCCTTGGACAAAAAACCGTCAGGCCTGCGCACAGTGTGGGATTTTCCCGCGGCTCGTATTATTGAAACACCCAACAAGGAATCAAAATAGATTTTCAGGAGGCTTTCATGACTGTCAGCAAGTGGATACACATGGGCACTGTTTTGTCTCGTCAGGCCGAACAATACCCGGACAAACTCGGCTGCGAAGACAAGAACCGGGCGTTCTCGTTCAAGGAGTGGAACGACCGGAGTTGCCGCGTCGCAAACGGGCTCGAGAAGATGGGATGCGGCAATGGCGACCGATTCGCGGTCATCGCCTACAACAGGGTCGAATGGATGGAAATGTACGCCGGATGCGCCAAAGGCGGGCAAATCTGCGTGCCTGTAATGTTCCGTCTTGCCGGGCCGGAGATCAGCTATGTGGTCAATGACGCCGGGTGCAAGGCGTTCATTGTGGAAAAGCCTTTTGTGTCGTTGATCAATTCCATCAGGGATCAGTTGCCCATACCGCCTGGGAATTACGTGTATCTGGGAGACCCGGGCGAGCCGGCCCCTGAGGGCTATATCTCGTACGAGGAGTGGCTCGCAGCCTCGTCTCCTCAAGAGCCGGATATCATTGTTGACGCGGAGGCTCCGTGGACCTTCATGTACACCTCAGGCACCACCGGCAAACCAAAAGGCGTCGTTCGATCCCACGAGAGCTACATGGCCATGTACTATTTGAGCAACATCAACATGGGGGTGCGCACCACCGACAAAGTCCTCATGGTCATGCCCATGTGCCACGTCAACTCGATCTATTACTCGTTCGCATACACCCTGGTGAGCGCGCCGGTATGCGTGTACAACGAGTCCAGCTTCAACCCCGAAGACTTTCTCGCCACTGTCGCAAAGCACAAAATCACCTTCGTGTCTCTCGTGCCTACTCATTACATCATGATTCTTGCCCTGCCCCAGGAGATTAAAAACAAGTATGATGTATCGAGTATGCGGCAGCTCCTCATTTCTTCCGCGCCGGCGCGAAAAGACACGAAAGTCGCCATTCTGGAGTTTTTCAAGAACGCAGAGCTGTGGGAGGCGTACGGGTCCACGGAGGCGGGGCTGGTCACGCTCTGCAGACCTGAAGATCAACTCCGCAAACTCGGCACCATTGGCCGTGAAATCTTCGGCATAGACCGCATCAAGGTTCTTGACGAAGAGGGTAACGAGGTACCGGACGGACAGGTGGGCGAGCTGTACGCGCGCACCCCCATGATCTTCAAAGAATATTGGAACCTGCCAGAAAAGACCAAGGAAGTCTTCCGTGGGGAATGGTTCACTGCCGGCGACATGTGCTATCGCGATCCTGACGGCTTTTATGTGCTCGTGGACCGCAAGGCCAACATGATCATCTCTGGCGGCGAGAATGTGTATCCTTCAGAGGTGGAGAACGCGGTCGGCGCGCATCCCGCGGTCCGAGACGTGGCGGTCATTGGCGTGCCCGACCCAAAATGGGGCGAAGCGGTGCACGCGGTGGTGATTTTGCATCATGGCTATACCGCCTCTGATGAACTGAAGACCGAAATCAAAAAGTTTTGCAGAGAGCGGATTGCCGGATACAAGGTGCCCAAATCCATCGACTTCATTTCCGACGAAGAAATGCCCAGGACGGGAACAGGCAAGATACTTCACAGGGTTCTGCGTGAGCGCTACGGCAAATGGAGCGATCATTGAGCGCTGACTGCCGGTTTTGCCGTGCGACGACGGCAAGACCCGTTGATTGAAAATCCCACGCGGCGGCGGTGTCCTTGGGTTCAGGGCGCCGCCGTCGATGAATCATCTGCGCCGGAGTGTAGGTATGTGTGGAAAAGCGATAATTGGGGCGTTGATCATGATTGCGGCGAGCGCGTCAATGGGATTGTGCCAACGGCCCATGACGACCCGAGACGACGCCAGTCAAATGCAATGGAACAGCCACCAAATGAACCAGCCTGCAGCCCCGCAATACAACCTTTCCCAAGACCGAGTTGACGACATCCGTCGCCTCTACGATCAAGCCCTCGAGGAGAGCCGCAATCCTGCAAGGCAGCCCGGGAAAAAAGAGCCCTCCGCCTCCCAAACCGACGCGCAAAAATGACCCGCGCATGCTCCCACGGGCGCGCGTCTCAGAGCCGCTCTTTCGGGAGGAGCCGACCGCGAGACGCCTGTCGTGTCCGCCTCGACCGGACACCCATTCCTCCTATCATCCTCGACCTGATCGGGGATCCATGCCTTTCCTGGATTCCCTCTTCCGAGGGAATGACAGACTGGGGAGGACGATTGCCCAACGTGCGGGCCATGGATTCCCACTTGCGTGGGAATGACAGAGCTGCACGGACGAGCGCGGACTTGCCACAGACGTGCACGGACCTGACACAGACGCCTCTCGCATCCTCTTGAGCCCCGCTCCTGCGGGGCGTTTCTTCATAGCCCAGGGTGAAGCCCTGGGCATGGGCGAGCGATCGCGTGGCCTCCTTTGTCATTTCGAAGGAGCCGTCCTTGAACGAACGTGAGAGGCGGCGACTGAGAAATCTTCCCTTTTAGGATAAGATTTCTCGTTGCGCTCGAAATGACATGGGGGAAGGCTCGCAATGACACACGAGGGGCATGCACCCGGCCGGAGACGTCTCCCATTCATTCTGAGCCCCGCTCCTGCGGGGCGTTTCTTCATAACCCAGGGCAACGCCCTGGGCATGGCCGCGGCGACGGCGCCCGCCCACC
>JBMFOE010000060.1:0-18549 GCA_049969795.1 Desulfomonilaceae bacterium | reverse complement strand
CCGCTGCGCCCAATCGACGCCTGTCATCTCCGACCCGAACGGGGGTTCGCCCCTACTGTCGCCTCCGCCTACTGTCACCTCCGACTTGATCGGAGATCCATTCCTCCCTGGATTCCCACTTGCGTGGGAATGACACACGTCCACGGACGCGCGCCGAGACCGAGCCCCGCTCCTGCGGGGCGTTTTTTCATAGCCCAGGGTGAAGCCCTGGGCATGAGCGCAGGTCGGCGTCTCCCCATCCTCTCGCCTACGCGTCCGCACTCGTCCCCGCGGAGCCGCTGCGCCCAATCGACGCCTGTCATCTCCGACCCGAACGGGGGTTCGCCCCTACTGTCGCCTCCGCCTACTGTCATCTCCGACTTGATCGGAGATCCATTCCTCCCTGGATTCCCACTTGCGTGGGAATGACAGACTGGGGAGGTGATTGCCCAACGAGCGGGTCATGGATTCCCACTTGCGTGGGAATGACATCCTTCCACGGACGCGGACAGAGACCGAGCCCCGCTCCTGCGGGGCGTCATACATTAGCCCAGGGTGAAGCCCTGGGGACGCGGCATCCCAAAACCTTCATGGCTACTACGCGCGCCCGCGATTGTCATTTCGAAGGAGCCAGGCTCGAACGACGGCTACGACATGGAATGAAGGCATGATGAATAATGGCGGGAGCGACGGGACTCGAACCCGCGACCTCCGGCGTGACAGGCCGGCGTTCTAACCATCTGAACTACGCACCCGTGAGGAATTTTCAGGCTGGTAGGCGGAACAGGATTTGAACCTGTGACCCCCGGCTTGTAAGGCCGGTGCTCTCCCGCTGAGCTACCCGCCCGACATGTCATCGTACACGTTGAAACACTGCGTTTCACGCGTCACTTTTCAAAGTATCCGCTGGCGGCTCTTCTGTCAAGAGGAAATCCGCGGCTGTCTTTTCGAGCACGTGGAGGGCCTCGTTCACCACGGCGTAGAGGAGGGATTCCGGGGAGACCTCTGGCGGCCAGCCGTGGACCTGCATCCTGGCGAGTATGGCGTCCACGAGAACGGCTGCGGCTTCCATGTCTTCCAGGCCATTCAAACTTAGCAAGGCGCTGCGAGCGACGCTCAGGGATTTCGACCCGCGCTCCATTCTTCCTGTCTGCGTCGTCTGGCCCACGTCAGCCGCCCTCGTTTTAGGGTAGATGGCCCGATACTCTGCGGCGCGTGCGCCCGTTTCGTCCACCACCACGGCTTCGATAAACTCGATGTTCACCGGCTCATTTGTATGCGGAAGTCAGACCGTGTTTCTTGATCTTGCTGTACAGGGTGCTTCGGCTTATGCCCATCATTCTTGCGGCCTTGAATTTGTTTCCGTTGCATTTGGTCAACACGGCCAACACATGGTCCCTTTCGAGGGACAGCAAACTCGTGGGCGCCGCTGGTTCACGCAGCCTGGGCGCATTGACCTGCACCAGCTCGGGCAAGTCCTCGGGTTTGATGAAGGTCCCTTTTGCCAGCACCACGGCCCGTTCCACCGCGTTTTCCAGCTCTCTGACGTTTCCTGGCCAGTGGTGAGTGAAGAGCATATCCATGGCTTCTTTGGTGAAGCCTTGAATGTTTTTGCCGACCTGCTTGTTGAAGCGCTCCACAAAGTTGTTCACGAGCTGCGGAATGTCTTCCTTCCTTTCCCGCAGAGGCGGCACGCGGATGGGGATCACGTTCAGGCGCCAGTAGAGGTCCTCTCGGAATAGGCCTTTGGCCATGGCGTCCGCAAGATCCCTGTTTGTCGCGGCTATAATGCGTGCGTCGGTGGAGAGCGTCTCTTCGCCGCCGACTCGTTCGAATTTACGATCTTGTATGACGCGCAAGAGCACGACTTGCGTCGGAAGGCTTACCTCGCCGATCTCATCCAGGAAAATGGTGCCGCCGGCAGCCTGCTCGAAACGACCCGGCTTTCGCCGGATAGCTCCTGTGAAAGCCCCTTTTTCGTGGCCAAACAATTCCGACTGAAGAAGCGTTTCAGCGTACGCTGCGCAGTTGACGACCACAAAAGGCCCTTTGGATCGCTTGCTTTCCTGATGGATGACTCGGGCTATGACCTCTTTACCGGTACCGGATTCGCCCTGGATGAGGACGTGGGAGTCAGTCGAGGAGATGTCGAGTATGAGCTCAGATATGCGACGCATGGCAGGTGACCTGCCCAACAGATTGCCGATGCGCTCCGAGCGGTCCAACGTCAGCGCCAACTTCCGATTCACCTGCCTCTCATGCCGAAGGCTCAGATAAAGTCGTCGAATCCGGAGCATGGCATTCACCCGGGCGATGAGTTCGTCCGGCTCGTAGGGCTTCGTGAGATAATCGTCTCCGCCTTTGTTCAAGCCTTGGATTTTGTGTTCCAGGGAATCGTGCACCGTGAAGATGATTATCGGTATGTATTGAAACTCAGGGTGCGCCTTTACCTTTTCGGCAAACGTCATGCCGTCCATGCCGGGCAGATTCACATCGAGCACAATCGTGTCCGGCGGGTCTTGGGATTCGGTTTCGAGGAATCGCCATGCGTCTTCCGCAGAGACCACGAGATCGGTCTTGTATCCCGCGGCTTGGAGCAGTTGTTTGGCGTACGGCCCGTTAAAGGGATCGTCCTCAACGATTAGGATGCGTTGAACGTCTGATGGATCAGTCACGATGGACTTCTCCCCTAGACAAAGTGGTACGCAAGGCCTTGGGCGGCCGCGATCTTGTCTCCTGATGCGGTGTGCAGCTCTACGTTCCACACGCTTATGCGTCGCCGTATATCCACGGGCGTGGCCTCCGCAATCACGGTGTCGCCAGCCCGAGCCGCTTGGAAATAGTTGATCTTCACCTCGATGGAAAAGGACTTGGGCTTGCTCGCATGCGCTGCCACTGCCAAGGCTTGATCAGCGAGGGCAAACAGCGCAGCGCCGTGGGACCGCGCCTCAGCATTGCAATACTCTTCGCGTATCACGAGGCTCACCCGAGCATACGAGTCGCGGACTTCCTCGACCTTTATGCCAAGGAAGCTGGCAAAAGGATCTCGACCCACTACTTCTGCTGCATATTTCAGGGGATCGGTCGCGTGGTCGATCGCCTTGTGATCTTTAGTCTTCAAAGGATCTCACCTAGTTCCGCCAATGAAGGCAAGGATGAAGCTCCTTCTATCCTTGCCTCTCGCGTGTGGTCTTTTTTGGTTCCTGTACATTTTGTTGCCGAACAAGCTGGTTGTGCTCGCGGGCTATTGCCAGGAAATTTCGCAACAACGAACCGCCGTCCGGCTTCGAAGGCAGCCAATATTCCGTATGGGCCTGCACTCCATAGGCAGGACGAGTTGGATGCCGTATGATCTGGTACCGACACAGATTGTTCTCAGCCAAGGCGATGAAGCCCTCCGGGAGACGCTTCACCTCGTCATAGTGATTTTGAACAAGATTGAGGCTCTTGCCCATACTCCTGAAAAGGGGGTCGTCTCGCAGGACGTACACGTTGTGTCTGCCCCGTTCCGTGGGGTTATGCCCATAAGGAAAACAATCGTCTTCGCCGCCTTTTATGGGTCCCACCTTGCCGCCAAACGCGAGGGCGAGCGCCTGGTGGCCGCCGCAAATCCCGAGCACAGGCACTTGAAAGTCTTCAACAATGACCTTGAGCGACCGAAAGAAATTTTGGAGGTCTGTCCCGGACTTCCCTCGGTACTTGCACCATGGGACGCCGTTGGGACTCAGGGCGATGAAGGCCGGTTTGATGCGCGCGATGTTTTCAACGGTGGCTTCTTTGTACGGGATGATAATCCCATGGCCTTCCGCGCCGGCCCGTATCAGTTTATCCCTGACAATAACGGCCTGTTTGGATGTCGCGCCAGAAAACAGATTGACCACCACCCACGTGGAAGATACGCCGAGCGGACCTCTGTGGGCGAGTTGGCCTGTCTCTTCTGGGGCGGCCGCTTCATCCTGCGCGACACATAGGGAAGCGCATAGCGCGAGAAGGGCGGTTGCGACGGTCGAGATAACTTTCGTGGGGAACGTCATAAGGAACCAGAAACGCCTCCTCTTGCAAGAGTCAATAACACGCATAAAATGACACAAAACAGAAAAAAAAGTAAACAAAAATGTTATGCTGCCGCATATAACCCTATGATATAATATTTGTTATTAATGATCAACTGATCCGCGATGAACACGGCCGGCATCCGTCCCGACCCCACGGCCTAAGGCCGCACAGCCGTGGCAAGGATCTTCTTTGGCCTGATAATCGCCATGCCATCGCGCTCCTCAATCACAGCGATGATCAGAGCGTCATGGATGGAGGTGAAGACCTTGACCAATGATCCTGAGCGCTCATGTCGTTCGTGAGCGGGGTCTAATTCGCTTTTCTGACGCAGTACGGTGGAGCCATTCATGAGGCGCGCTATTTCTGGCGGCGTGAGCGACAAGGTAGGTATATGGGCCAGGGCCTGTCTTAGGGGAATCAATTTTTCAGCGGCTATTGCCTTCCCCCTGGCCGCGACGTCGTCCATGGAGACAGCGTCCTGCACGTCATAGGGGCCGGAGCCGGTCCTGCGAAGCCGCTCGAGTCGTCCCCCGACGCCCAGGTCTTTGCCGATATCATGAGCCACGGATCGGGCGTACGCGCCCCGGGAGCAGGTCATCCGAACTTCCAAAAAAGGATTGGCCCAGGACAAGAGCTCAAGAGCGGAGATTTCTACTTCCCGAGGTTCGAGCTCCGGAAACACCCCCTTCCGCGCGAGCTTATAGAGCGGCGTCCCGTTTTTTTTGAGCGCGGAAAAATGGGGCGGCGTCTGCCGGACCACTCCACTGTATTTTGACAGCGCCTGGTGTATGTCCTCGAGACTGAGGTGGGACGTGTCCGCCTCCGAGATCACCGTGCCCTCTCTATCCCACGTGTCAGTCTCCTCTCCGAGTCGTATGGTCATTTCATACGTCTTTCGTGCGTCGTCGAGAAATTGAATGGCCCGCGTCGCAGCCCCTATGGCTATGATCAGCAGTCCGGACGCGGCGGGATCGAGCGTGCCGGTATGTCCGACCTTCGCGGGTCTGACTATTTCTTTTATTTGTCGTACGACGTCGTGGGACGTGCAACCGGTAGGTTTATCGACGAGGAGAATACCGTTCATAGAGGGACGAGGGCGCAGCGAAGCTGGGGTTGCGACTGCGGGACAGCAGAAGGGTTGCGACCCGTGGGAAATGATGATGCGCTGATTGTCTGTTTTGGAGGATGCATCACGGCGCAGAAATGCCTGACCAATACTTGGAATGGGTTGCGACGATCTCGGAGAGCCTCTTGCGAAATCCGGGCTGGAGGCTGTCAACCGACGGCCGTGGGGGCAGGCTTTCATTCAGAGGATCATAGAACGAAAGTTGGAGCAGGATCCGCTTCACCGAGTTTCTCAACGCAGCCAGGTTATAGCCGCCCTCCAGAGCCAACACGAGTCTGCCGCCGCACAGTTCTTCAGCGAGGCTCATCAATATCTGCGCCATTTGCTCGTACCCCTCCTCCGTCACGTTCATGCCGCCGAGGGGATCGCTCTCATGGGCGTCAAAACCGGCAGATACGAGGATGAGGTCAGGGCGGTAGGCCTCGACAATGGGGGCCACGAGGGACTGGAATATCGTGATGTACTCTGCGTCGCCCGCGCCCGCAGCCAGGGGGACGTTCACCGTGTATCCTTCTCCCGCGCCGATGCCTACCTCCCGTATCGCGCCTGAACCCGGGTAATGGGGATATTGATGCGTGGATATATACAGCACCTCTCTGCTGTCGTAAAAGGCGTTTTGGGTTCCATTGCCATGATGGAGGTCCCAGTCAACGATGGCCACCCGCTGCATCCCGAGTTTCTTCAGGGCATACCGCGCAGCGCAGGCGACATTGTTGAAAAAGCAGAATCCCATAGCCCTCTTGCGCTCCGCATGATGCCCGGGCGGACGCACCAGGGCAAAGCCGTTGCGGACTGTTCCTGCAGCGACCTCGTGGACCAGAGAAAGGAGCCCCCCTACGGCGCGGCACGCGGCGTCCCACGAGTAGGCGCAGGCAGTGGTATCCGGGTCGAGATACGTATTCCTGGCGCCGGACGTGGCGGCTATGTACTCCACATAGCGAATATCATGATTCGCCGCGATTTCGTCGGTCGAGGCCTGACGGACAGGAATCATGGCTAAATTGAGGGTCGAGCCTAATTCATCTATCATGTTATAGATGACTTGGAGGCGGTCGGGGCTCTCTGGGTGGTACATTCCCATGTCGTGCTTGAGGTATGTCTCATCTCTCACAATTCCGCAGGGCTTCATGCTATCAGGAACCTCATCCCTTGAAGTAGGTTGCGACGAAGCATGTCAACGGCGTCTTCACCCGCAGGCTAAACGGACGCATTTTCTCAAAAAAACAGTAACACTGGCAGCGGCTTCAGTCAAATTTTTTCCGTCGTGGGGAGATTTGCATCTCGCCGCGGCGGTCGCATTGCATCTCATGATTGCAAAAGCGCCGCGCTGGATTCATAATACGCTAACCAGAATCAACGGCATCATAGCATTGGTCATCGATACATGCGAGTCATCGGAGACTTGAGAGAATTTTAGGAGGACGCGACTATGCTCTTGGCCATCGACGTCGGAAACACGAATACGGTCATCGGACTCTTCGATGGAAACAAGGGAAAGGCGTATTGGCGCATTCGAACCCTGGAAGACGCGACGGCAGACGAATATTGGCTTATGCTGCACAACATGGCGACGCTGGACGGCCTCCATCCCAGAGACATAGATGGCGTGATCATCTCCTGCGTCGTGCCCACCATCACCGGCGCCTTGGAGGAGCTTTGCCGGCGTTTTCTTTGCGTCAAACCGCTCTTTGTGGGACCTGGGATCAAGACAGGCATGCCCATACGTTATGACAACCCGAGGGAGGTCGGCGCGGACAGGATTGTCAATGCGGTGGCTGCGTACGAAAAATATCGCTGCAGCCTTATCGCGGTTGATTTTGGCACCGCCACCACCTTTGACTACATCAATGAGGCCGGCGAATACGAGGGCGGGGCCATCGCGCCGGGCGTGAAAATAGCGGCAGAAGCGTTGTTCCACCAGGCGTCGAAGTTGTTTCGCGTGGAATTGGCGGCGCCTGCGAAGGTCATCGCGAAAGACACCGCGTCTGCTATACAGTCGGGTGTGATGTATGGGTATGCGTCTCTCGTGGATGGCGTGCTGAGCAGGATGTTCGACGAACTGGGCTTTCGCCCCAAGGTCGTGGCCACCGGCGGACTCGCCCGGGTGATAACCACTGAGACGAAGTGTGTCGATGAGGTCGATGAGAACCTCACCATGGACGGACTGAGGATCCTCTACCAAAGGAATCTCCCATCCCGGAAGTAGCTCGTCGGACGTGGGAAGGCCCGGGGGCTTGCCAGGATCGCGACGTGACTCGCAAAGTTGATAGACGTCTCTCGGCTCGATTAGGGCAAGCTGAGATTGCCGCGTCGGGGTTGGCGCCTCGCAATGACAAAACAGGCCCATGAATGCGTCATTGGGAGCGAAGCGATGTAATCTCGTGATACATTTTGAGCCCCCCCAGATATATCCCAAACCACGGTGGCAGCCACAGGTACCCGCGATTGTCATTTACCTGAAAATACCCCGTCGGATCCACCCGGAGATTTTCAGGTAAAATGAGAAAGGGTACGGCTTTGGAGAAAGCTATCGTGGCTTTCGATGACCGCGTTCCCAGGGCGTTGCCCTGGGTTCGCGATCGACAAATCCTTGTCGTCCAGGCAAGATTTCTCGCTGCGCTCGAAATGACAACGAGTAGAGTATGCGAAATTACAGGCGCGTCATCCAATTCGTGATTGATTTTTAAGAACTGTGATACGCGGTGAACAAGGGCTCAGTAGTTTCATCTTCACGTGGGCTTTGTCGCCAGCTTTTTCTTATCAACAGACAAGCCCGAGCGTTCGAGATGAAGCGCCCCTCTTTGCCGCTAGAGTTGGCGAACAGACCACGATCCTCGAATGCACTCGAGTTCGTAAAACGCCTGCTTCAACGGGTTCTCAATGGTCGTCGGTTCCACGGGGCGCGTGAAAAACAATGAGTGCAGTATTTATGGTCCCGCAGTGCTCTAAACAGCCAGGCCAAACAGCTCCACGGCGTTTTGGCCCAAGATGCGCTGAAGATCATCGGGCGGCAACCCGGCCTCGCAGAGTATTTTTAACTCGCGATCCCACGCATAGGGGATATTGGGGAAATCTGTCCCATAGAGGATTCTGTCCGCTCTCATGCTCGCCAAAGGCATGGGTTTCGGTCCGGGCAGGTAATTGGCTATGGCCATGGCGACGTCCAACCAGAGGTTGTCGTAATCCCTCGTAAGGCGCGCATACTCTTCAAATTCATCGGCCCCCAGATGTGGCACGCACACCTTGAGCGCGGGGAGCGAGGCAATGACCTGCTCGAGCTTTTCTGCCTTGCAGATCACATGAGGGTCCACGAGGTAATCCACCACGGGACTCCTGGGCTCCCTCCCGACGTGCATGACAAGGGGTTTGTCGTAGTGGATGCATATCTCGTATATTTCCTCCATCTGGCTGCTGTTCATGTCGAAATACTGCACATGGGCGTGCAGCTTCACTGCGCATAGACCGTTTGCAAAGGCTTTCTCGAGGATTTTCCCTGCGTGCTTTTCGCCGGGAAACACGGCAGCGGCGCCCGAGACGCCCTTGTGTCGCGTGCAGTAATCAGCCATGAACTCATTGAGTTGCGCAGCGATGCCGGGCTTGTGGGCGTAGTGGAGGGCTATGACATGGCCGACCCCGCGTTGCACGAGAAAGTCTGAAATGTCCTCGCAATCCATGGTGTACCGGAGCTTCCAGGCATACTGGTCAAACCATCTCCTGATGGCTGAAAAAAGCTCGTTGGGGAACACATGCACGTGGCTGTCAACAATGAAGGGGAGAGAATCAGGGACCGTTGCGCCTTCTGGATCATCTATTACCGGCAAGCATTGACCGAGCACCATTCACCTCGTCTTTGCGACTCAACTCACGGCGGCATTTCTTGGGCGTTCCGCAATACAGAAAGTCGCCTTCCGCAAGGCACGCTATTATAGGACGATTCGGGAGAGCACTTCAAGACTGGCGAGGCGGCTGGGTTGACCAAAACAGATTGCCACATTCATTGGGATGTCCTATTATCCTGATAGACATAGATGATTCGGAACCCTTGGATGGTTTCGTTGGCGCGCCTCTTGAACGCATGGCTTTTTTCGGCGGCCAAGAAGCCGTTTCACAGGGGCAACCAGGCATGAACGCCGGCGGCGTGCGGCCGCGAAAAGGATTGCATTGGTATGAACTCAGAGGAAGTACGACTCACCACGCTGTCAAAGACGTCGGGTTGAGCGGCGAAAATAGGTCCGGGTGACCTGGCTAGAGCGCTGTGCGGTCTGGATCCGCCGGTGGACGAAAACGTTCTCGCTGGACTGGAAGGTTCGGAGGATGCGGGTGTGTACCGCCTTGCGCCTGACCTTGCGCTTGTCCAGACTGTGGATTTTTTTACGCCCATAGTGGACGATCCCATGACGTTCGGCCGCGCCGCGGCGACGAACAGTTTGAGCGACGTGTACGCCATGGGGGGCAGACCGCTCACAGCCATGAACATCGTGTGTTTTCCGACGAAAAAGCTTGGGTTGGACCCATTGCGGGCAATCCTGCAAGGGGGCATCCAGGTCGTCAGGGACGCAGGCGCGGTGCTTGTGGGCGGCCACAGCGTCGAGGACGATGAACCAAAATATGGGCTCGCGGTGACCGGGATTGTGCACCCTGACAAGATGATGACCAACGCCGCGCTCGAGCCCGGCGATAGACTCATTCTCACCAAGAAAGTGGGTACCGGCGTTATTGCCACCGCTCTGAAAGCGGGGCTCGCGTCGCAGAGCGAAATAGACGAGATGGTGAGCGTGATGTGCGCATTGAATAAATCGGCCTCAGAAGTTGCCGTTTCCTTTGGCGTGCGCGCGTGCACAGACGTGACAGGCTTTGGTCTGGCAGGCCATCTGGTGGAGATGGCGGCTGCAAGCCGATGCAAAATACTCGTTTACGCGGATCGAGTTCCTCTCCTCCCAGGGGCGTTGCAATGGGCGTCCATGGGCCTTCTCCCGGGAGGAGTTCACGCCAACAGGAAATATTTCGGCGCATGGATCGACATTGCGCCTCGCCTCTCCCTCGAGAGGGTTGACCTCATGTTCGATCCCCAAACTTCAGGCGGACTCATCCTCGGGGTCCCCGAGGCGTTTGCGGGGAAGGTTCTCGAGGCGCTCCATCAGAGAGGGGTATCTGACGCCTCACAGATCGGGCAGGTCCTGCAAAAAGACCCTGCAGGACGGCTCGAAATTGCATAGCCGCGGACGAACGCCGCTTCAGAGAATGAATCACGAATTCGACGAGGTGGGACCATTTCGGGCAGCTTACGTTCAGCCGTTCCAAAGCGCCGACAAAGCGACGACGCAATGTTGGCTGTTGCCCGACGAGCAGAAGCGCTCATCTCGAATTCGCTGGTTTGTCGAGCAGTAGTTTATGGCAGTACCCGGAATTAATCGCTGTTTCAACGGGCGGCTGTCATCTCAAGCTCTTCATTCTCTGTCATTTCGAGCGCAGCGAGAAATCTTGACCCGCAGACGAAGAAGATTTCTCAGTCGCAGCCTCTCGCTTGGCTCGAGTCCAGCTCCTTCGAAATGACAGAGGGTTACTTACGTTGGCGGCATAACAGTTCCCTGAAGCGCTCTCTAACCCGATGAGGCGAACTTCATTCCCACGGAAATTTCAAGGATTGCTCTACGTTCCCGTCAGCGCGGCGGCGCCTCGCTGACGGATGTTTGTTGTTGCGTCACGCTGGTTCGGTTACGCGGCGTGCTCCCCGTACCCATATTCGGCCTTGCATTTGTCCCACACAGGGTCGGCAATTGCCCTGAACCTACGCGCGTACTCGTCGATATCTCCTTTGATCTTGGTGATGACGTCCTCAGCTCCATCATGAGTGGGATACGCGCAACACGCCCTTACCACATCTCGATAGACCTCGGGGTTATCTATGATCATGCAAGGCGTCAACAGATTTTCCGAGTACGGCTGCTTCGAGCGAATGGTTCTGAAGAAATCGCTCTGGAGCACTTCGAGCAGGCTCTTGTTGTAAATGCTGTCCACTGCGAAGTGCGTGAACACGCAAGGCTCGACGTCGCCATTGGCGTTGATGTGCACGTAGTTGCGGCCCCCTGCAATGCACCCGCCGACGTACGGCGCGTCGTTCCAGAAATCTGCGATAAAGATGGGATATTTGGCGCGCAACTCCGAGTCTTTCTGCCGTAGGAACTCCCTTTGTTCAGGGGTCGGCATGAGCGACACATCAGGGTCTTTGCCGACTGGCATGAAGAGGAAGAACCAGACGACCATGACGCCTTTTTCGGTCAGGTGGCTGAAGAATGCGTCGCTGGTGATCTCGTTGATGTTTCTGCTCGTCACGGTCAAGGAAGTTCCAAATGGCACGCCTCGTTTCTTGAGCCGATCCATGGCGTCCATTATTTTCTGATACACTCCCTGGCCTCGGCGGGCGTCAGTGGCTTCCTGAAAGCCCTCGAGGCTGATGACCGCGCCGGCGTTGCCGAGCTCGAAGAGTTGATCAGCTATTTTGTCATTGATGAGGGTGCCATTGGTGTAGAACATGAAGAACAGGTCGTCGTATTTGCGGGCGAGACGAAAGAGATCATCCGCGCGGGTCAATGGTTCTCCGCCGCTAAACACGATAAAGAGGATTCCCATGTCCCTGGCTTCCGCGATGATTCTGTCGAGTACGTCAAATGGAAGACCTTTTTCACGGACGTACTTTCCGGAGTAACACCCGAGACATTGCAGATTGCACTGCATGGTAGGACTAATAAGAAGCGTGAAGGGCGGAGCGAAGCCGTGCTTCTTCTCGAAGTTGGCCCTGATGTCCGAACTCCTCAACAGACCGTTGATGAACAGCGTGCGTGCGATTCTCTGCAAACACTGGGGAGAGACTTCTGTCATTACCCTGTGAAACATACGAGTCGCCTGCCCTTTGTCCCCCTCTTGGAGACTCTCGATAACCGCATCGATGGCCCTCTTGGCCGACTCTCCTTCAGCAAGACGGCCTGCTAGAAGGCTCATTTTCAGGAATGTATCGGGAGACACATGCGGCAACAGAGCGATCATGGCGTTCGCCACTTGCTCCTTAGTCATGTTCTTGATCTTTTCGACGAATTCCATTTCGATCCTCCTCTCGTAACCGACTTCCAAAAAGGTTTTCTGCCTCAAAACCAGATCTGTGAGCGCGCAACGCAAGAGGATTTCACCGCGGCATCAGGGGGCCGTCGCGTATCGCTCGAAATGTATGTTCATTGGAAGGAGAGCAATTGGGGTATTTGTCGAGGCGCTCTGCGTCTCGTTCAGCAAGCGTGGTGGGTATCGTGACAGGTCGAAAACGACGTAATCCGCTTTCCCGCGCGTGATCAGGGTTGCTCGGCCCCCAATCGCCATCGATATGTTTCACCCTAAAGCGCATTTCCGCGACCGCCTATTGGCCTGCTACGAAAGCTCAGGGATATCTGGTTTTACACTGTCGTCTCAGGATATAATATATGCGCTGTATGGGGCATTGTCAACTTTTTGTCTCGGGCGTCAGCAGCCGCGTTGGGCGACAATGTGTACTTTTTCTGTCAAATTAGGAGGACGCCGCATTTCGTTTGTCTATCATCCTTGTCGTAATACCATGTTTGTGGTACACGTCTATCGGTTCCCAGAATGAGTTGCGAATTCGATGAAGTGACCGTCATTTTGAGCGAAGGCCTCGTAATCACGACCGCGCTATCGCATGCGCGCGTACGTCCCGAGAGCCGCTTCAGACTACCTCGGCGCCGCAGCGTTGAGCTGGGCTGAGCACGGGGGCCCCACAGATATTGACCGCGGTTCAATCCCGTATCCCGGCTGCTTTGATTCCAAAGAAAAGATTATCCCGTCGGGGTTTCTCACGGCATGGCTGAGGTCGGCCGCGTCAGCTACGAACCAGGACCCAGGCGTCAAGGTGCGGAGGTTCACGAGTTGGCCGCGCACTTTTATTTTGTCAACCGCGATCGCCTCCCGACATTCCACGAATACGGTCACGTTCCTCGCCGCGGCTGCGACCACCCGCTCATCGCCTGCCTTTAACTTCATGATCTTGCCGAGGACGACGATCCCCGAACCCTCGTCCCGAGATGAATATCTCAACAGGAATACGTCTGGGGGCGCGGAGGTCACCTGCGACGTTCTCTTAAACTGGAGTATTGGCCCCTGCCAACCGTCGAACTGTGACGTGTATCCTGCAAACACGGGTCTCGGCCGCATTCTTTGCTCAAAATCCAAGACCCTTGGCCCGTTTCCCGGGCTTAACCAACCAAACGCGGCATGAATGTGCAGGGTGCAAAGTTGATCATCCATGTCGAGGGCCCCGACTCGCACAATCTGGACGCTTCGTCCGGAGTGCATTTTGTAGAAAGCGGGCGTGTCCCACGGTCTTATGGGAAGGCCGCAGATCACGTAGGCGCCGGTTGGCACCGATCGGAAAAGACCATTTTTTAGGGCTGTTTCGACGAGCTGTCGCGGACGCAACTCCGCGTTGCGGTACGCGTCCACCACAAACAGATTGGTCATGTGGTTAAGCACGAATACGCCGGCGACCGATGTCGCCAATCCTAAGGCGAGAGCGCTTCGCAGGCGTGGTCGAGATACGAGCCGTTGTGCAAGAAACTCGAGGCTAGCCAGGAGCGCCATAATGACGCCAAAATAGGACACATACACCGGCAGATACGCCAGCCCCCATTTCAACTCTTGCTGGTATTTCGTAGCCCCTGAGACTATGACGCAGGGCATGAGCCAAAGTATCAATCCCAGCAGGGCCATGAGTCTGAGGTCTTTTGATGCGACGTGAGCTTGCTCGCGTTCCTCGAACAAGCGCCACACCCCTAAAAACAATGCTGCGGACGCGACGCAGGTGAAGACCAGAGCGGTCGGAGACAGCGCCGCATAGATCACAGCGAGGGTTTCCTTAAATGTCGCAAAGTAACTCAACGCAAGCGCGCCGAACGCCTGCCTGGCCAGGGTCGCTCCCCACACCCATGGGTCGAGGTTCAACTGATTCCCTTGATATCTCACGTTGCCAAGAGCCCTGAGCGCCATCATCACGAGCAAATTTACCGTTGCCAGAGCGACGAAGGGAGCGAGGGCCTTGGCTATTTTCGCATAATGGGATCTCCCCCATTGATGATAGGCCAACACGACATAGGCGGTGAGCACGCCGTAGAACGCCTCATAGGTCAGGAGGTTCAGACCATACAACGCAGCGCTCCCCATCAGCCATGCTGGTTTGTTGGAGCGGAGGTATTTGAGGAAGCACGAAAGAGACCCGAGGATGAACGCGGTTTCCACCTGCATGAGTCCATAATATGAGAGAATCGGGTCGTGGTAGAGACGCAATTGGAAGAAGAGCGGCGGCATGAGCATGGCCATGAGCGCCATTGACGCAGAACGGGTAACGCCCTTTACCAGCGCCCCAAACTGCAAAACGTTCACGAGAATCAGCGCAATGACAAGGGCTTTATAGACCTCTCGCGTCGCGAAATAGAAGAGCGGATAATAATATGCGACAAGGGGATACCACCGGCCCCCTCTGACGTAGTCCTTTTCGACCGCCCACCACAACTGGCCCAGGCTGGTATTGGTCAGTTCCGCAAAACCCCTGATGGTCGATTCGCACCAGGAGTCATCCCCGAGAAAGGGAGTATTCATAAGCGGCAGGAGGCACAATGCGTTGAGAATGAGCGCGGCAATCGCCAGCAGCAAAGTTCGTCGGGGAGAGAGAAATTCATGAGAGGCGCTGCGGTTCCCGAGCGCGGCGAACATAGCCCTACCTCGTCTTGTGTGGCCTTCCCATGGACACAAACACCACAAGCGTCTTTTTCGTCCACAGGTAGTTGCTGAACCGGACGAATCCAGAGAAGTATTTTGCTCTTGACCGTTTGCCGAGGATGACCCTGGCGTGGCTGCTCGGCAAATAGAGTTTGAGCCACGATGAAAAGCTGTAACCTTGAGGAAAAGCCACTTCCTTGGGTTGCGGGCTCCCGTCGGATGCATTTTCTAAAGAATCAGGCGCTTGGTTCACGACGACGCAACTTTTGTCCGGTAAAATGGACGCGGAAATCAAGAATTGTCGGAGGAGGTGAGAGCTCAACTGGGCGCTTGCCTGCCACGCTCCGTAGTTGCACACCAGGGGCGAATACCGGATCATAAGACACACCACAACCACACTCGCAGCCACTGCTGCTGTCTTTGACAAGGCTGCCAGAAGACGTCGCGCATCCCAGTAAGCGGGCTTTGCGTTGCCACGCGCATGGGCGCCTTGAACGCGGCGTGAGACAGCCTGAAAATTCAATGCAATGAGGCAGCTCAATGCAATAGTCGGGATGTACATCCCCCTGTGGCCAAACGTCAAGGTAAAAGCAAACACGGCCAGTGGCATAAACAGCCAACAGAGAAGAAAGATTCGAATTTTGTACAGCGGGCGCTTGTCAGTCTGAAGCGCCAGCTCGATTTTTCGGCTGCCCATGTATTCCGAGGCAAGCGGCAGGAGGGCGAGCGCAGCTCCTAGGAGAGCTATACTCAGCGTCGTGGTCAAGACTGGCTGCCACATGCTGTCTATCGGGCTGAGAAGGTCATAAAGATACGATGCAGCCATCTGGCCTACATAGCGTTCTTTTTCTGCCCACGAGCCGTGACGTGTGGATGTGTATCCGCCGACGCCGCCGAGGACGTACATCCGCCACACCATGTACAGAAAGGCAGAAATGGCGTACGGTAGCCACATACGGAGAATGGTTCTGATGCGAGTCAGCCCTGCTTCCGCCCGAACAAACAAGCCAATAAAAACCAATAGCAAGGCGGGGAGAAAGAAGGCTGTTTCCTTGCTCGCCATGGCCGCGACCTCGCACGCGACAGAGGCCCAAAGATACCTCCGGTCGTGATATCGAGAGGCGAGATATTTGGCGCAGAAGATGACGCAAAGAACTATGAACAACGCTGCAATGATGTCGTGTCTGCGGTCAATGGAGGGAACTGTTTCCACCAAAATGGGATGCAGGGCAAAGGTTATCGTCCCTAGACCGGCGGGGAAGAGGCCTAGACCGAACGAAGCGCGCATCATGAGGAAGATGAACATACAGGTGAGCGTATGCAACAGGAGGTTGGTGAAGTGGAAGCCAGCGGGATGCACGCCCCATAACCAATAGTCTATGCTGTACGATATCGTGGAGAGAGGTCGATAAAACCTAGCTACTTGAAGGAAGTCGCTTCCGGCCATCAATGGTTCGGCGACGATGCGTCGGATGTCTTGCACGTTGGTGATGCGGCTTGTTTCAATAAGCGTGATGGTGTCGGTACCGGTAAAGAACTGCGCCAACATGGGACCATAGGCCAGAACGCAGGCGAGCGCGATGGAGACGAGCGCCACCCCCACGGATGCTCGGCTGGCGTCTGTTTCATCCACGCTGTGGGGTGGCCAACAAAGCCTGGCTGCCATATTCGTCTCTCACGACAGAGATCAGGGATATTTCACCCTGTGTTTATCTAAGCCGCTTTCAAGCTGTAAACCCGTGGTTGTAACTCCCGCAGGCGTCAGCTCACGCCAAAGAAATGAAGCGCCGCCTTCTTTTTCTTGGCTGGCAGAGACCTGTAAAAGGCGTTCAGCGCCTCTGATGAAAAGTTGAGCGCGCCTTGCTCTTTGTCAGCCTTGTGGACTATTTCAGGAGCGCACCGGCCACAGGCCTCGAAGAGCACTTGGCCTATTTGAGAAGCAGGTATATGCTTTGTTAGCTTTTTCACAAAACCAGGGTCAGTGGACCAGGCTTCGATAAACAGGTCCGGGAAGAAGTCGGTTCCCATAGCCGCGTAGAAGAGCGCCCTGCGAACCTTCGCGCTTCCCTCTCTGAACTCTCGCGTCATGCGTTTGACATCGTAGTCTTCAGGGGGGCTGACCCCCTTGAGCAGGCCAATGTCATTGGCGTGGAGGATCTCCACGACGGACGCCAACTCATCAAGTGAAAACTTCATGGTTGGCAACGCCTCGGCAAGCGCGGGCTGCATCGAGGATATGACGCGAGCGTCCAATCCTTCCAAAAGCTCTATGAGATCGGCGGGCGTGAAAGCCGTAAACTGAATTTTGGGCGCGCAGAGGATTTGGAGTCGCTCGGACTCGTGAAAGAGCCTCACCACCTGATGAGGGGTGATTTTGTCCCATGGGATGCGGTCGAGTATTGCGGGCGCGTCGCTGTCGGGGCGTGTGAGGAGCTGGCTGACAAGCACCTCGAAATCGAATTCATCGAGCGCCCCTGCCGCGCTAAGGATTTGCTCCAATTGGTCTGGCGCGTCGGAAAGGATAACCATCCGACCCCATCTCTTGAATAAGAATGCGTCCGAAGGCGGATTTGCCGGGTCCCATTCACTATTTATCGCTTCAAGTAATTTTCCGAAACTACGAAGGATTTCTCGAGTGAGCAACGAGACTTCTTTTTCTTCGAGGCCTTCGCCCAGCTCCTGTATCACATCCAGGACAGCGTCTTCCAACTCCTCTGGAAGCATATCCGAGATATCCATTCCTTCGAGTCTTGCGAGGAAATCTTTTACCTCTTGCATCGACAAGGAGACCGGGTCACGGGCGTTCAGGAAGCTGGATATCACCAAAGTGTTGCAAAGCGCTTCTCTGATGGAATCTATCTCGGCGAGGTTTTCGGCCCGCACATGGGGCGACCGATTGAGGAGCTTGAAGGGGAGGATGTCTTTGAGTTTGAGGATAAATTCGTATCGCGCCAGTTCAGCTTCGTAGTATTCCAGGGTCTCCAACGTGCTGAAAAGCTCGTCCCCGAGCGTCATGGATTTGATGGTGTAGAGCTCGGTCTCGTTGAAAATGCTCAGTTCGGCTAAACGTTGGCACGTAATGTCGCTCAGACATTGAAATTCCTCTGGGCTTACCAGAATTTCAATTCTATGATTGAGCAAAAGCTGCTGCCACCGGGTGCGCAGCTTATCAATCCGGGTGTATGCGAGGCGAAACAGGGCTACTGGCGAGGTCTCCATGAGGAGGTTGACGCCCTCCTCGATGTTCCCTTGACTCTTGATGTGGAGTCCGATGCCTATGAGCTGAAGGATGGTTTCTTGAACCTTGGCAAGTTCGTCCTCTGAGCGGAAGTCGATCTCTTTGTCAAGAACGTACTTGTTTGCCATGGCGACGGATATGCGTATGATTTCATCCGCTCTATCTCTGGTGAAAGTCCCCTGCTCCATGCCCAGATTGACGACCTTGCTGAGGAAGGTCTGGTCCTCTCTCACCACTAGGCCGAATGAATTCATACCTCGCCGCCTTTGCTGCCGTGAACAGAGAAAATGTTGGAGTTTCTAGCGTACCCGTTCGAGATATTTTCCTGTCCTGGTATCTATTTTCAGCACATCGCCTTCGTTGATGAACAACGGCA
>JBMFOE010000059.1:0-19174 GCA_049969795.1 Desulfomonilaceae bacterium | reverse complement strand
GTGAGGCAGACTTTGAACGTCATCGTATCCACGCCGCGGCGCGCCTCATTCCGACAGAAATTTCGAGAAGTCCTATATACCGACGCTTCAGCGCCTTGTTCGAGATCTGGATCGGGCAGGCGCGAACAGCCTCCCCGATCCCGCGAGGCCGCGAACGCGGCGCTATCTCAACCCATCCTCAAATTTGGCCTGCTCCTTGGTGAGGCCGCCTACGCGAGGCAGAGGTCGCCCCGAATCGGTGACCACCAAGACCACGAGCAGTTCATCGGCGCATGGCGCGTCTTGCACGGAAACAGTCATGCCGTCGAAGTGCGATCGTATAAATGCTGCATCCTTGTGATTCAGAGGCACGTCGATGGTGCACCCTGCAGGACCCCTCTTTTTCACCGACGGTATCAGGGCAAGACCGCGTCCAAGGACTTCACGAAACGGTTTGCCCAACTTGGGATGCAGAATGGCCGCGGCGTGTTCCAGTTCGCCGTTCAAACCCACAATGCACCCTTTTGCATAGCTCTCGGCCTTTTCCGGCCCTATCCCCAGGGCCTGAAGACACCGCTCGGCCAGCAGCCGTCCCAGTTGTTCGCCGATGTCCATGAGCTCCGTCAGGTCCTCTTGGTATCGGCCTGCAAAGGGGTTTTTCAACACCGCAATCGCGGCGCACTTCCTGGTAGGCGGCGTCACCGGACGCCCCATCTCTTGCAGCGTCTCTTCGACGACAGTGACTATCTTTCGTATCTCCATCCGTACTACCTGTCTTTCCATGGCTTAAATGGATACCAAATCTTTGCTTCCGCATATTCCAGCGGAAAGACGTTCATGAGCTTCCCGTTCTGAATCTGCACCGCCACAGGCGGGTGAGCGACGTTCGCGCCATCCTTGTCGAATTGTATCTTCCCGTAAAAGGTGTCGAACGTGGTGGAATGGAGTTTTTCCATGAGCGCTACCCGCTGCTCTTTCTTGAGCGGCGGCTTGAAACCCAGCGCTGTCAACGCGAGCTGTTGGGCCACCGCGCCGCCCGCGGCCGCGGCTTCGACATAATCCGGGGCTCTGTTGAACTTCTTCATATACGCGTTGTAGAAGTCCTGCGCGCTGCCGAACACCGTCCCCTTGTACGGCATGTTGTGGGTCCATTCCGAAGCCGCGACCACGTATTCCGCGTCGCCCTTCAAGTCCTCCACGAATTTCGGCACCGTGGGACCGTAGCTGAAGGCCACGAGTTTCGGACTGAAATCGATTTCCTTGAGGGCCTTTATGGTTCGCATGGCCACGAGCAGGTGCGATCCCACGAGCAGCATGTCGGGATTCTTGTTCTTTATCTTCATGAGCAGGGAGTTGTAGTCCTGCAACGACATGGGGAACAGCTCGAAATGGACGACCTCGATGCCATTTTCCGCGCAATACTTCTTGTATCCCTCGCAGGCCAGCGACGTGAAAAGGATGTCCGCGCCCACAATGGCCGCGGTCTTCGGTTTGGGATCGAGCGCCTTGACCAGGTCCACGCAGCCCCTGACCTCTTCCGTGGCCTTCCCAAGCGTCGCAAAATAATACTTGAAACCTCTCTCGAACAGTTTGTTGGAGCTTGCGCCGCCGCTGATCATCGGATACTGATACTTCTCCGCCACCGCGCTGCCGGCAAACACCGCGTCGCTGCCGAATCCGCCCAAGAGCAGATCCACTTTGTCGCTGACGATGAGCTGTTCCACCAGCTTCGCGCTCGTCGCGGAATCGCTCTTGTCGTCATAGAAAATCAGCTCCACAGGATGCCCGTTGATGCCGCCTTTGGCGTTCACGGTGTCCTTCCACAGCGTGTACGCGTCCTTGACCAAGTTCCCGTCCTTGCCGAAGATGCCTGTGAGGGAGACCGCCACGCCGATCCGCCACGGCTGCTGGTCCGCCGCCTGGGCTGTCGCGCCCGCCAGGAAAATCATGACGGCTACGATTGCCAACAATCCAAATCCCTTGAACTTCATGCCACTACCTCCTTCGTGCAGATTACGTGAAACACGCCAAACCATCCTCGATCATGCCCTTTTAAAAGGTCGGAGGGCTGATCACCCACACCACAACCGTATCTGTTTTGCCTCTGTTGGTCCAACTATGCGGCGCCGTGGAGTTGTAATAAAAGCTCTCCCCTTGGCTCACCACATACGTCTTGCCGTCGAGATCTATTTCGAGCTCCCCTTGCAGGACGAGGCCGAATTCTTCACCCACATGGCTATACAGACCGTGTGAACCTCCTCCTGGGTGGATAGTGGTAAAAAACGGGTGCATCCGTTTCCCGCTCGGATTGAGCACAAGCGATTCTATCTTCGCGTTCCAACGCGCAAGAGACAGCGTCACGCGTTGGTCTGGCGGCAGCACGACCGGCTCATTGTCACGCTGCTCCACAAAGAAGTCAGTGATCTTGGTGCGCAGGGCGTCGGCAATCTTCTTCAAACTGGAAATAGACGGCGATACTTTCCCATTCTCGACTTGGGAGAGGTATGCGTCCGTGCATCCGACGATCTCCGAGAGCTGTTTCAAAGTGAGATTGTGCTGCTTTCGGAGCTGTCTGATACGGAGGCCGATGGTTGATTCGATCGCCATAACCGCGCCGTGCCTGGAGACTTAATAAGTATATGTTAATGTCATAAGTATTTCTTAATGTCAAGCCCTGCCGGCGCCCCTCGCTTGGCCTTTAATCAACTTTGTGGCAAAAACGACCCTGCATCTTGCCGCGGCTATTGCCCAGGCGCTCCATAAGGATGAACATGTAGTTGCACTGACGGAAGCAGCGCGCTCACGCGGGGTGAAGCGCGGGGCAAGGCAAAAAGTAAAAAGGAGTGAAGATGTCGGATCACCTTAAGGATTTCGTGTGCTATTGTCATGAATATACCGTCGAGGACATAGAGAACGATTTTCTGGCGCATGGCCGGTCCACCATTATGGAAAAAATTGCCGCGGCCAAGAAAGCCGGCGGTTGCGCGTGCGCGACGAAGAATCCCTCGGGAAAGTGATGCATGCCTGATGTCCACCGGGTCGTGGACAGACTTCGAGCAGGCCGCAGCCAAGGGCGGTGAACAAACGCGGATGAGACATGCCGGATGGAGCGATCCCCACACATTATGTCCCATGCGATTTGTGCGGTTCCTGGGACCAAGAGATGCTTTTCATCAAAAGGGACCATATCACTGGCCAGGAGTTTACCCTGGTGGAGTGCGCGTGCGGCATGGCCTTCGTCAATCCCATGCCCACGGATGAGGCCATCCAGCGCCTGTATCCAGAAGACTACCTTAAAGACAAGCCTCAGTCCCACGCCTTGTATGAGGCCATGCTGCGACTGCTGCCCCACCCCGGCGAAGGCAAATTGCTTGACGTGGGCTGCGGCCGAGGCGACTTCATTGCCAGGGCGAGTCACGCGGGGTGGCAGGTGGAAGGCGTGGACCTCCTTGCATGGAGGAATCCCGGCGAGGCGGTACCCATACACGTGGGGGACTTCATCGCCATGGACCTTCCTGCGCGTCACTACGATGTCATCACGGCGTGGGCCCTTTTGGAACACACGCCAAGACCGTCCCTCTTTTTTCGAAAAATCTCTCGCTTACTCAAGGACGAGGGGATGTTCCTGTTCACCGCGCCAAACTTTGCCGCGCCGGGCATGAGAACGAGCTGCTCAGAGGATATCCCGCGACACCTCTCTCTCTTCTCGGAGAAGTCAGTGGCGCGGCATCTGAACGCGGCCGGGCTGGAAGTCGAAAAGATCTATCACAATGACCGGCTCTATACCGCGTACCCTTTTGGGCTTGTGAGATACGCGCTGCGCCTCTTGACCGGCAGCAGGGAAATCCGGTGCAGCGCATACGAAAACCGCGCGGTGCGGCTGCTCAAGAACCGTCAGTTCAGGGGCAACGCGGCCGCGTGGTTGAAAGAGGCGGCGGCGACCCTGGGGATCAAGGACCTGGCGGTGGACAGCGTGGATCTCATCGTAGGCGTCTTGTTGGCGTATCTCTCGAAGCTGGCGCGCAACTACGGAGTCATGACCGTGGCAGCCAAGAAATCCAGGCAAAAAAAAAGCAATCCATAGGAGGAGGATTGCTAAGAGGGTATGGTTAGGAGTCGTTGTCGCTTTTGGATATAGCAACCTGCGTGCCAAGAACCTTATCTCTTTGAAATCTCTATATTTGGTCAGTAATCTGTCGCGGGACCCCGGCCGTAGAGTGATCAATTTATTCGCACTTCTCCCCTCTCATCATTCGCACTGCGAAAAAACCATCCACCAACATATCCGCGGGCGCGGGAAAAGTCTCCAGGCAGCCATCCTCGCTGACAAAATACGGCGCGTCCGGCAGCTCAGACGCCTCAATGGGGTCAATGCGCAGAAAACGACATTCGGCCAGGACTGCGGCTGCAACGTCCCTCGTCTCTTCCCGCGTCACGGTGCAGACGGAATACACCATCTTGCCGCCAGGTTTCAGGAGAGGCGCCAAAGTCCGGACAATCCGAATTTGTCGATCTGCAAACGCCTGCAAGTCCTCTTCGGTCGTCCGGTAGCGCGCCTCCGGGTTGCGCCGCAACACGCCCATGCCCGAGCACGGCGCGTCTACCAGAATGCGGTCGTAGCTCCCAAGCGCGGCGGCGAACGCCTCGTCGGCGACGTCTCCTTGTCGATACTGCACGTGTTTCACCCCAAGCCGCTGAAGATTTTTTCGGGTCGCGTCAAGCCGCGCCGCGCTCACATCCACCGCCGTGAGAGCGACATTGTTTTGGCCCAGCGCAGCGAGAAGGGCGGTCTTGCCGCCTGGGGCCGCGCACGCGTCGAGGACGCGCATACCCGGCTCCACCTGCAGCAGAGGAGGAACCATTTGAGACCCAATGTCCTGCACGCTGAACAGACCCCGTTGATACGAGGGCAGCTCCCGCAGAGAGCGACCATGGGTATTCAATTGAAACGCGCCCGGGATACGGGCTGGCTTGAAGTCCACGCCCTCTTCTTCGAGGGGTGCGAAAAGATCGCGCACCGTCGTTTTGAGGGCATTGACTCGGCACATCAGCGCCGCGGGGACGTTGTTGGCCTCGAGTATGCGCCTGGTCACCTCGGGGCCATACTGGCGAAGCCAGCGTTGGACGAGCCACACAGGGTGGGAATAATATCGCGAAAGGGTCTCCGCGTCAGACCCCGTACAAGGCCCCTTCCCTGATTGCCGCCCAAGTACAGCCCGAAGTATCGCATTGACGAAGGACGCCCTCTTGTCATCCAATACGGCCCGCGCCTGGTTCACCGCTTCGTTGACCAGGGCGCGCCCGGGAACTCTACTCAAGAAAAGATATTGATAGAGGGCTATTCTGAGGATCTGCCTGAGTCGTGGGTCCATTTTTCCATGACGCGCTCGCGTGTGCGCCGCGATGAGGTCGTCCAGCCTAAATTTCCAGCGCAGCACGCCATACACGAGCTCAGTGGCCAACGAACGATCCTTGGGATTCACAGATCGCGTGCGCAGGGCGCGGTCGAGTTCTCGTTCCGCGAACGCCCCTTTTTCCACGCGCATGAGAACCCTCAGCGCGACATCTCGCGCCCCGGACGGCTTTTCGCCGGTTTTGGAACTGCTCTTCGTGTGCGTCCTATCGGCGATGGCAACATTCCTTGCGCAGCAAGTCTCGGCAAAAACCGCGACGCCGACCGCGGTTTCGCCGAAAAACAATATACACCATGTCCCGCGTTCCAGGTGAACGTCGCACATTGGAAACGCAGCCCGCCGGGCATTTCAGGCGATCTCATACGCGTTTGATGGCCGTGGAAAGCTCCAAAACTGTTCCCAAAGCCTAACCCCCTTCTCGAAAATAATCGCGAATTGCGCTGTTTTCCGGCTGCATGTCATTCCCACGAAAGTGGGAATCCATGACGATTTTCCTGGGCGCCGGATCGCGTCCGGCATGATAAATCAGGCCCCGTGACGCAGATCTTGAAAGTCATCATATTCACGCCGGGGCGCGACTCATTCCGACAAAAGTCTCGAGAAGGAGTATATGCGCTCGTTATGCAACGCGGCGATGTCATTCGCGAGGCGGTTGACAGAGCCTGTCCGTGTCATTTCGAAGGCGCGAGGCTCGAGCGAAGCGAGAGGGAGCCACTGAGAAATCTTCTTCGTCTGCGGGCCAAGATTTCTCGCTGCGCTCGAAATGACAGAGAGCAAAGCGCTCGAAGAGACAGCCGCCCGTCGTATTCGCGATTAATTCTGAGAATCGGTATATGCAACGCGGCGATGTTATTCGAGGGGTGGTTGACAGGAGGCGGTTTCGATGTACAGTAATGTTGTACTTATTTCAGCGAAGGATTTGAGCCATGGCCATGAAAACGACGTACACTCAAGCCCGCGCCAATCTTGCGGCGCTGTGGGACCAGGTCACTTCCAATCGAGAAATCGTCATAATTCAACGACGAGGCGCCGAAGATGTGGCCCTCATATCATTGGAGGAATTGACAGGGCTGTTGGAAACGGTTCATTTGATAAAATCTCCGACAAACGCTGATCGATTGTTGACCGCGTACGACCGAGCTATGAAAGGCCAAGGAATTTCTCGAACCGTGTCAGAACTTCGAGAATCGTTTGGCCTAGACGAATAATTGAGAATTTCTCATGGCCGGTCGGGATGCCGTATTTCAAGCTGAATTTTTGGAAGATTTGGCGTATTGGGTCAGCACAAACCGAAAGGTAGCTCTACGCGTGATAAAGATCGTCGAAGGGGTGCTGAGGAATCCCTTTGAAGGGTTAGGCAAACCGGAGCCGTTGAAATATTTGGGACCGGGCATGTGGTCAAGGCGGCTTACAGCGGAGCATAGGATTGTGTATCTGGTGAGAGAAGGTCGCATCGATTTTCTCCAGTGCCGGTATCATTACCGTTGACGTTTCCGCCACGGTTGCTCTCGCTGCGCCGTGCAGCATTCTTGAGAACGACCCTGAATCCAATGCCGGCTTATCTGCTTGCTAGAGCCATGCTCGAAAATAATCGCGAATTGCGCTGTTGTCCCGCTGCATGTCATTCCCACGAAAGTGGGAATCCATTCTTCGCTTCCTGGGCGCCGGATCGAGGTCGGCATGACAAATCAGGCGCCGTGACGCAGACTTTGAAAGTCATCATATTCACGCCGCGGCGCGACTCATTCCGACTGAAGTTTCGAGAAGTCCTATAGAGCAGTCGAGCCGCTTATACCACTGTGCAATTTTCCCAGATCACATCTCATGACAAAAGAAATGGAGTGAGGAGAATTGCGTGGGGGGCGAGCGACGAATTCGAGACAAACGGTTTCAAAATTTTTTTTGCCCTCACCCCTGCCCCTCTCCCTCTGGGAGAGGGTTAGAGGACGGACTATATCTATGACCTTCAGCCGTCCGCCCCCTCTCCCCCTGGGAGAGGGTTAGAAGACGGATTATATCAATGACCTTCGGCCATCCACCCCCTCTCCCCCTGGGAGAGGGTTGGGGTGAGGGCTGTCGGAGATGGAACCAGCCCGTATCCATAAATAGAGGGATCTGGCCCTACCGCCGAGCCATCTCTTGGAGGCGCCGTATCCTCTCTTCAATGGGAGGGTGGGTCGAAAACAACCCGGCGATGCCGCCGCCGGAGAGAGGATTGACGATAAACATCGAGGCGGTGGCCTGGTTGGCATTCATAGGAATGGCTTCTGACGCCTTACTCAGCTTGGAGAGCGCGCTGGCCAGCCACAGGGGCCTGCCGCATATTTCGGCGCCCGTTTGGTCCGCGACATACTCTCTCGAGCGTGAAATAGCCATCTGAATTATGGCTGCCGCGAGGGGGGCAAGGATCATCATCAACAGCATGCCCAGGAACGAGCCGCCGCCGGAGTCTTCGTCATCAGAGCGGCCGCCAAAGAGGAACCCGAATTGGGCCACGTACGTGATCGCCGCGCCGAACGTTGAAGCAATGGTTTGAGTAAGGATGTCTCGGTGCTTCACGTGGGCCAGCTCGTGTCCGATGACGCCCGCGAGCTCTTCCCAGGACAGGATCCGGAGGATGCCTTCTGTCACGGCCACGGCCGCATGTGACGGGTTCCTGCCTGTGGCAAAGGCGTTAGGAGATTCATCAGGGATGATGTACACCCGGGGCATGGGCAGGCCAGCCTTGTCCGCAAGCTGCCTCACGAGATTGTACAATTCCGGGGCTTCCCGGTCCGTGACTTCTTGAGCCCCGTACATACTGAGCACGATTTTGTCGCTAAACCAGTAGCTCCCGAAGTTCATAATGATGGCGAAGATTAGGGCGTACGTCGCCCCGTTTTTCCCTCCCATGTAGCCGCCAATCAAGACCAACAAGGCCCCTAAGGCGGCCATAAGCATTACCGTCTTAATTTGGTTCATACCGATTCTCCGCGCTCAAAGAGTGCGCTCTGTCGTCAGACCAGAGCGGTTACGAAAAGGTGTATCCACAGGTTAAACGCCGTCCTCTGGCAAACGCCCCGGCGCTCATCGGGGGTTTGCCAGGCGGTTGTACTACATTGAGATACAATACTCCATGGCCGGTTCCCACCGCGATCTTTTCTCCCTCGATGCGCTCTATTCGCCCGGGCGCCCCTGATCCCGGGGCCGCCGCGGCTTCCAAAATCTTCAAGGGCTGCCCTTCAAATTCGCAATAGGCGCACGGCCAGGGATTCATGGCACGCGTCAACCGATCGAGATACCCCGCGTCCCGGCGCCAATCGATTTTTCCGTCGGCTTTGGACAACAGCCGGGTGTATGTGGCCTGGGAATGGTCTTGGGGCGTCGGGGCAATGGCCTTCGAGAGCATCCCTTCGACGGTTTCCAGCATGAGTTCCGCGCCCAGCTCGGCCAGCTTGTCGTGGAGCGTCCCGGCAGTGTCTCTCTCGCCGATGGGGATGCTGCGGCGCAGAAGAATGTCTCCTGTATCGACCCCTTCATCCATGAGCATGGTGGTCACGCCGGTGTTTGCGTCCCCTGCCAGGATAGCCGCAGGGATAGGCGAAGGGCCCCTGTGCCGCGGCAGAAGCGAGGCGTGGAGGTTCACGCAGCCGTAAGGCGGAATGCGCAACACCTCAGGCCGAAGAATCCGCCCAAAGGCTACCACCACGATGAAATCAGGTCTCAGCCCTGCAAGAAACTCGGCCGCTTCTTGCGGCGACATGGCGTCGATATGGGCTACGGGAATGCCCTGCTTCTCCGCCTCCACTTTCACGGGCGTCGGCGACAAGACGCGGCCCCGGCCCTTTGCCTTGTCTCGCTGGGTCACAACCGCTGACACATTGTATGCAGCGCCAAGCCTCCGAAGCGTGGGCGCTGCAAATTCAGGCGAGCCCATGAACACGATGTTCGGGTTCACTCGTCTTTCCTTTGCTTCTTTTTCAGACGCCTCTTGTAGAGGTTCCTCTTGAGCGGCGACGCATGGTCCAAAAGAGTCGTTCCATTCAAATGATCGATCTCGTGTTGGAGGACCCGGGCAAGCAGCCCTTCAGCATCCATGGTAATGGGGTTGCCGTCGAGGTCAATTCCCACGACCTGGACGCGTTCGGCCCGGCGCACTTCGAGGCCGAACTCTGGCACGCTCAGGCATCCCTCTTCCTTAGAACACGAGCCCTCGGCCATGGTAATACGGGGGTTGAGTACGCAGATGGGGTTTTTCTTTTTCTCATTGGGTTCCGCGTAGGGATACACAATATCAAAGACGATGAGCTTAATCGGCTTTCCTATTTGATTCGCAGCCAAGCCTATTCCGGGCGCATGATACATCGTGTCGGCCATGTCCTTGGCCAATCGCCGTATCTTATCGTCAATGTTCGTCACCTCTTCGGCCTTTTTTTTAAGAGCCTCGTGGGGAACGACTACTATTGGAAGGATTGCCACTCTACACCCCGTGGTTGAAGTGTCACAATTTTTGACTAAGGATGCGTCCGTGTCAAGAAAACAAGACCCTGCAGCAAGAGGACGTTGCGCCTTGACCCTGCGTTTTCACCGACTCCGTTGCAACCTCATCTGGGCGGTCGTTATGAACAGCAGCGCCGGCTTCCGCGCCGGCGTTGTCTGAACGGCCGGCCAAAAGGCCGGCCGGGTGCAAGACCGCATGCACACCATTCGTTCTGCATCTTCATGAGGAGCAGGGCGTCGCCGTCGTCCTTGGCGACGGGGCTGCGGCCCGCGCTCGCCTGGCCCTGCGGCGCCCACAGATTACCCGGCCGTGATGGGTATCTTCCTGGGCACGGCCTTCTCCACCTTGGGCAGCGTCAGCTTCAACACGCCGTCAGATAGGGAAGCGGTGATCTTCGACTGATCGACCAGTTCCGTGATCCGGAAGCTGCGGAAGTAATTGCCCGTCTGGTATTCGGTGAGCAAAGGCTCGCCTTCCACGGCCTTGGGCGTGACCTTGCCGACAATGGTCAAGACGTCATCCCGAAGATCCACTTCCACTGAATCGCTGGTCACCCCGGGCAAATCTGCCAGGAGCACCAACTCCTTATCCGTGCCATATATATCGACCGCAGGCGTGAAATACGCCCCTTCATAGGTCAGTTCGCCCTGGGCGGGTTGCACCTCTTTTTTTTCCGTCACTTGGAGTTCCTGATCAGCCATGGTCGCACCTCCTTTTCTCTCTACTCTCATTCAGAGGTTATGGTTATCTGCCGAGGCACAGCCGCAGCGCTCTTGGTCAGGGTGATCGTCAATATCCCGTCCTTGTATGTCGCCTTGACATTGTCGGGATCCACTGTCTTGGGTAACGTAAGGCTCCTCTGGAACACGCCCAGCGCGCGCTCACGTCGATGATAGCTCGCGTCCTCGCCAATATCGGCTGCCTTTCTTTCTCCTTTGATTGTGAGGGTATCGGCCTCGATCTTTATATCCAGGTCTTCGGTCTTAATGCCCGGTATTTCCGCGGTGACCACATATTGGGCGCCAGTGTCCGTCACGTTCAAAAGGGGAAAGAGGCGAGCGGAACTCCACAACGGCAGCTCTGCGGACGGCCGCCACGCGCTTATGGCGTTGAGAAGCCCGTCCATTCTCCTTTGGAGATTATCCAGCTCGTTCCATAATGGATCTCTTCCTATTCTCCATCGGATCATCTTTCATCTCTCCTTTCTTCGTGGTCTTGTGTTCTACGCCTCGGATCCAGGGCCATGCGCATCACTCGCATCTCGGCACGCGCAACGCCCTTCTATTCTTTCCTCTTCTGGGTTCTTGTCCATTGGAGGCCATGAGCTCAATCTTGGACCTCCACGTTGATTAGATGATCGTGCAACGCCATGGTTTCTCGATTTCAGCGACAGCCGCGTTTGCTCGCCCGGCAAGGCCGCGTCACGCTGACCGTGAAGAGATCGGAAACCGCATCGAGAAACCTGCACGCGCCATGTGCACGACGATATCCCTCCTCGATCTTCTCCCCGGGGCGCCATGACCCCTGTTTCCGACAAAACATGTATCAAGAGATGGCCATCTTTCGTGAGCAAGAAAGCGCGAACAATTCCAGGTAACTGTCAGCCGACGCCGCTGCATGCTACAATTTTACTACGGAATTGTTCATCTCCACGCGTCTTGTCAAGTGGGGGAAATGACGCGCACCCCTGACGTCGCCCTGGCCTATTGTATGACTCGCCGCCGGAGGGAAGCTTGGCGCTGCGTCCCGAAATGGTCGGGGATCCATGAAAGTGTTGTCCTCGACTCAATCGGGATGCAGGTCCGTGTCATCCCCGACCCGATCAGGGATCCACCTTCCTGGATTCCCACTTCCGTGGGAATGACAGAAAGGCAGGGGATCCACTCCCCTGGCGTCCTGGACTCGATCGGGGATCCACCCTCCTGGATTCCCACTTCCGTGAGAACGACATGCCGCGGGACAACAGCGCACTTCGCGATCATTTTCCAGAATGACTAGGGGCCAGAGAGAGCGGTCACGATACGTTAATCGTGTACATCTTCGTGTCCGTCAACGCGCCGCCGGCGCCGGAGTATCCGTTGTCTGACACGGTGATGGTCAGAAAATCAGGCCCGACATACGACGGCAAAGAGGTATAGATGATTGAGCCCAATTCCGTATTCACGCGGCTCAACGTGTCGCTGAAGGTAACGCGGGAACTTGCCGCGTGACCTGCCGTGGACACTGTCCCGTGCAACACCTTCATGTCTACCGACATCGTTCCGGCGCCTACGTCCGGATCGGACGCCGCAATCCCTTGAATGGGGGTTTCTGCCCCGCTGCGAGCGCTATAGACCGACGGAACGGTGAGCGCAGGCGGATCATTGATGGAATTGATGTGAAGGGTGGTTGTCTTTGCCGGCAGAGGCCCCGTACCGTCCTGGGGGTCGAAGGTGATCTCGAGTTTATCCTCCCCGAAATAATCGTGATTTGGAATGTACCGCGCGCCATTCAAGCCGTAATTTAGCGCGGTCTGCGTCCCGGTCATGGTGAGCGTCGCAGTCCCCTCGCCGGTGTACGACGACAGGTATCCTTTCCATCCCGCGAGCAATGTGCCGTGTGTCGCTTCGAGCGTTATTTTCATTTCCTTAGTGGTATCCGGGTAGCTTACCGAGATGGGAGGGAAGATCTTTAACGTGGCATCCTCATTCACTGTCTGTATGTCAGGAGCAGTCACAGGATCTCCGGACGAGCCGCCAACCAAAAGCGTCACGTCTTTGGGAGCGGCGACGCCGTGCGTCGGCGTCGAGAGGTCGTCCGCAGTGATGTGCAGCGTATCCGAGCCTGTATAACCGGTCGCCGGCGTGTAGCGTAGCTGCGAGAGCATGAGATTGATGTTGGACAGCGTATCGGTAATCGACAGCATGCTGGTGTTGTTCCCTGACACGGTGGTCGAGGTCGGCACTGAGAGCGTCCCATGCAGCACGGACAACCCTACGGTCATGGCCGTACCTCCAATATCTGGATCTGACACAGAGACGCCGTCGATCAGGTGGCTGCCCGTCCCCTGTACAGTAACCGACGAGGGAGCTGCGATAGAGGGATCAGCGTTGGCAAACACGATAGGAACCGTCTTCATATCCCAACCGGGATTTGAATCAACCTTCTCGATTGCGATAATGGTAAGCGTATCGCCGCCGTCGTATTTTTGATTGGGGGTGTATATGAGACCAGCCAAGGCGGAATTTATGTCTGAGACCGTGGCCGTGAAGCTGACGATAGAATTCGTGTAGTTGATGGGCGTATTTCCTGGCGGAGTGGCCGGTTCCTGAACTGTTAAGACGCCGTGATCCACAGCGAGCGTGATAGTAAGCGTACGGGTTGCGTCGACATCACTTACGAGGATCCCGTTGCCGCTATGCGCGTCGTAGAATTCTGTGGGGGTGTTGACTGTGGCATATTGGGTGCCAACTGGCGTGATCGTGACATCGCCGGGGCCTAATTCCAGCGGCGCCATGGCCATGGCGTCTGTATCAATGAGGCTTTTTTGCGCGGCGTAGTGATTGGTGCTGAACTCGAGGGCCCAGTCTTTCCCATGGCCGGACCCGGTGGGGTTCACGCTGGCGAACACGTCCGCGCCAGTGATGGCGGATACCACCTCGAGGAGCGCCTGCCCATGGGCGTCCCCCGCGGTGGAACAGGCGTAAAACTGTATTTGGCCGCCGGGCGCGAGGAGACTACCGAGGGATTGCAGCTCGCCCGCCTTTTGCGCCACGTCGCCAAGGTGTATCGTCTCGCCGCCCAGGGTAACAGCGCCGCCATGGCCGTGCTGGAGCACCGCCAACGTCCCGATCTTTCGACCCTGCGCGTCCACCAGGTCGCTCAGCTTCTGCGTGATGGTGTGGACGTTGTCACTGCGATCGTCATACTCGATGACATACGCCTCCTTGCTCAACGCCTCTGCCACGCCGGGAACCGCCATGGCTGAGTGGGATATGGCGATGACATCGAGAGGGGGCGCCGCGTCCAAGTGCGTCGCGTCATGTCCTGAGAGCTGATGAAAGAACTGTAGGGCCTCCGCCGGGGTGAACCCATGGACACCGTCGCCCACATGGGCGTGGTGCAAGGCGTCATCCGCCCAATCCACCACGCCGTCCAACATGATCCGCGGTTCGAGCGGCTGCATGGTACATTCAGGTCGAGAGATTGGGACGCGTTTTTTCCAGAAGAACCGCATGATGTGTTTCCGCCATTCCAGCGGGTTATAACAATTAATCTGTTTTATTATAAATGAATTATCATATTTTATCAATGTGATTTAGTGGCTTTTGCTCATACTATCTTGTTTTCCATGAGCTATAATCTATATCACCTCTGGGCGTTTCTGTCAGAATCAGGCGCGCCGCCGCGTGAATATGACGGCTTTCACAGTCTGCGTCACGGCGCCTGACATGTCATGGCGGACTCGATCCGGCGCCCAGGAAACTCAGCGTGGATTCCCACTTCCGTGGGAATGACATGGCTCGGGACATGGAGCTGGTCAACCGCGCAATTCGCGATTCTTTTCGAGAATGGCTATATTCTCTTGGCGCGTCTGGACATCGCGGCGCTCTTGACATAATTTCTTTGAAAGTCTCCCTCGCGTCATCCCGCCTTGTTCGCGGGGGCGCGGAGTGTTGCGGCCTCGAGCATCCGCGGGGATGGTGACCATGGATGAGGGCTGACTCGATTCGCAAGTATCTTCGGCAACTGCTCATGAGGCGGGAGGGCGCTATGTGCACCACAGGCATAAGTTTTCAAGTCATGACCAATCCCATTATTCGGGAAATCGTCGTGCGCGCCAATCTGGATTTTGTGCATCAACAGGTGATCATGGTGTTGTACACCTTGCAGCACGAGAAGCGCCTCGACCAATACGCTCAGGTGCTCCCCCTGTACCTCGGGAAAGATTGGAGCGCCTGCGAACGATTGCTCGCTGATCTGGAAGCCGCCGGCGTGGTGAGGCGGTCCAGCGGAGGCGTTGACCTGCCGTATGAGATTCATGTGGATGACGACGGGGACGCGTGCGCGTGCGGGATGTGATCGCCTTCCCGTGATCGCCGCGCTGCATGGCGCGTGAGGAGCGTGGAAAATCAGGAAACCCAACTGGACCCTCAACCTCATATTGTTTGCAGCGACCGCCTGCACCACCACGGTGGTAGGGGCGCTGTACGCCAATACGACCTTCGACTCCTGGCCGTCTTTCCTCTTGCGCGGGTGGGTGTTTTCCGTACCCTTGATGGCGATACTCCTCGTCCACGAAATGGGGCATTATCTCACCGCGCGACGTCGAGGCCTGGACGTGACGCCGCCGTATTTCATTCCAGCGATCCCGCCGCTTGGGACGTTTGGCGCGTTCATCAAGATACGCTCGCCCATCCCGGACAGGAAGGCGCTGGTGGAGATAGGGGCTTTGGGTCCCATCAGCGGCGCGGTCTTGGCCATACCGCTCTTGTTGGTGGGGTTGTTCCTATCCGAGGCCAGGCCGCCCAGCGGCGCCGTGGAAGGCGTCTCCCTCGGCTCGTCGATCATCCTCGAACTCCTCTGCCTGGTGCGCTTCGGCCACTTTTCGTGGAGCATGGAGATCATCCTCCATCCCACGGCCTTGGCCGCGTGGTTCGGGCTCTTCGTGACCTCGATGAACCTTCTTCCCATTGGGCAGCTTGACGGCGGGCATGTGGTGTATTCTCTGTTTGGTCATAGGGTCGCCCGTTTCACCAGTTGGGGATTTTTGTTTTTGTTGATGCCGTTGGGGATCTTCTTGTGGCCGGGATGGCTGGTCTTTGGCTTGATGACCACTATTCTTGGGCTCAATCATCCGCCTCCACTCGATCCGTACAGCCCGTTGGATTCCGGCGGGTACACCCTGGGTTGGATCGCGATCGTCTTATTTCTCGTGAGCTTTATCCCTGTCCCTTTGAGCGCCGCGCCGTGAGCCCGAGATCGAGAAATATTCCCAGGGGGGCCAAGATTTCTCGCTGCGCTCGAAATGACACTCCCATGGCCTTCCTGTCATTGGGAAGAGCCGATGGAAACACAGCCGCCCATATTCCGACAAATGTAGCCATGCTCGAAAACAACCGCAAATTGCGCCATTTTCCCGCTGCATGTCATTCCCACGCAAGTGGGAATCCATTCTTCGTTTCCTGGGCGCCGGATCGAGTCCGGCATGACATATCAGGCGCCCTGACACAGACTTTGAAAGTTATAATGTTCACGCCTGAGCCTCTAATATTCCGACAAAAATTTCCAAAAATGTTATACATGAGCGACTCGGGGCCGAGCCCTGCACCGCGCTCAACGGGCAAGGCGCCCTTTTTTGAAGCACGCTATGGACTATTCAGACTACATCGCTGGCATACGATTTCGGTTCTTGCAGCCCGATTTTCGCGTTCCCATTCCTGAAAATCTGTACGAAAGGCGTTTGGAGACCATCCTGCGGCGAGGAAAGGTGGGGCGGCTCGAGCGGCTTGGGACGTGGATCGAGTTTCACAACACGGTTCTCCCTGACGATCGGCATGGCGCAATCGAGCGATTGAAGGCGCTGTGCCGGATGCCCCGCATGTCGTCTCTCGCCATCGGCGCTCTGATTGCTGAAGGCGTTCGCCGGATGCCGCAGCCTGAAGCATTCGTGAACATCGGCGTCTGGCAAGGGTTCACGCTGCTGTGCGGCATGGCCACGAATCCCACCAAGAAATGCATTGGCGTGGATAATTTTTCGGAGTTTGGCGGGCCCAGGGACGCGTTCATGAAACGCTTCCTCAGATACAAGACCGAATACCACTCTTTTTATGATATGGACTACGAAGAGTATTTTTCCGATATCCACCGCAGCCCCATAGGGTTCTATATTTATGACGCCTCTCACGCGTACGCTCACCAATTGAAGGGGTTGCAGGTCGCTGAGCCGTATTTTTCAGAGACCTGCATTGTCATGGTGGACGACGCCAATTGGCAGGAGCCGCGGCAGGCCACGTTGGATTTCATCGCCAAGAGCGACTTTTCGTACAGGATGCTCCTGGATGTCAAAACGAGGAACAACTGCCATCCGACCTTCTGGAACGGCCTGATGCTATTCCAGAGGACGGCATGAAAAGAAGGCTCTTGTTGCGCCCGTCAAGCGGATTGGCCCTCACCCCTGCCCCTCTCCCATGGGGAGAGGGGTACTTCAATCCAATAATCATCTGGCGAAATATCCCCTGCCCCTCTCCCCTGGGGAGAGGTTATGAGCGCATCGGTGGATGTCCTGCGAACCGCCCCCTGCCCCTCTCCCGTGGGGAGAGGAGCTTGCCAGCCCGTGCGTTGGGGACTACACAATATGACATATCAATAGAAATTGCCGAATGCCGGTTGGATCCTCGCAAGGCTTCGCAGACGCGATCTTGTCATTTTGAGGAAAGCGAAGCAATCTAGTAATTCGCGCTGGTCACGAGTACCGATAGCGGCGTCAGGGATTCATTACCTCGGAGGTGTGGGACGTGAACGTCTTAGTAATCAACACGGGCAGTTCGTCGCTGAAATACGATCTGTTCTCCATGGACGACGAGAGCGTGTTGTTTTCCGGTCGTATCGACGGGATCGGGCTCGACAGGGCGCGGCATCGCGTGAGCGGCAAGACATGCCCCGCGAGGACCAGCGAGTTGCGCGTGCCTGACCAGACGACCGCGCTTTCTCTTATGCTCGAGGCCCTTCAGAGCGGGTGCATCCAATCGCTGAAAGACATAGACGCCGCGGCGCACCGGGTCGCGCACGCGGGCGCGCACAGGCAAGCCGCCGTCATCACGCCGGAGGTCATTGCAGAACTGAAGCGCATGATCCCCTTCGTACCGCTTCACCTGCCGGCAATGATCAGCGAGATCGAGCTTTGCAGGGAGCTGATGCCTGACGCCGTGCACGTCGCGGTGAATGACGCCTGGTTTCATACCACCATGCCCGACGAGGCGACGCTGTATGGGCTTCCACTCGAGTACTTCGAGAAAAAGGGGTATCGCCGCGTGGGGTACCACGGTTTTTCCCACGCGTATGTCGCGCAGAGGGCTGCGGCATTTCTCGCACGCCCCCTCGAAGACCTCGATATCATCACCTGCCACTTGGGAAATGGTTCGAGTCTGTGCGCGATTTCAGGCGGCAAATCCGTGGATACCACCTTGGGCATGAGCGCGCTCGAGGGGTTGATCATGGGAACGCGGGCTGGTGATGTGGACCCCGGCCTCATCCCTGTGATCATGAAGGAAGAGTCCTTGTCGCCGGATCAGGCGCTGGAGATGCTTTACACGCGATCTGGGCTCTTGGGCTTGAGCGGCCTCAGCCGCAACATGCAGGACATCGAGGCGGCGATGGAGCAGGGAAACGCCCGAGCCGCGCTGGCGTTCAAGACCTTTTGCCATCGGCTGAAGCGCTACATCGGCGCGATGCTCATGATCCTCGGGCGATGCGACGTCCTCGTGTTTACCGGCGGCATCGGCGAAAATAGCCCCCGCGTGCGCTCGTGCGCCTTGCAGGGGGCCTCCGAACTTGGCTTTGTGATAGACGAGGAGAGGAATTTTCAACCGACCCCGTGGCAAGGCGGAGATTGCCTCGACCTCACCGCAGGGAACTCCCGCACGCGCATACTGGCGATTCAGACCTTCGAGGAATTGATCATGGCCCGACAGTGCGCAGAAATCGTCAACGGCCTTGCCCAGCATACATCCCATTGAATGAGGTTACCCGGCTTATATGAAGAAAATGGCGATAATAGGGCTGGATTGCGTACCAGACTCCCTGGTCTTTGACGCCCTCGCTGCGGAGCTCCCCACGCTGGGCAGCCTCATGGACCACGGCGTGTGGGGGACCCTGGTCTCCACTGATCCGCCCATCACGATCCCCGCATGGACCACCATCACCACGGGCCGGGACCCGGGCGAACTCGGCCTGTATGGATTCAGGAACAGGTTGGCTTACGACCAATACGGCCTGACCGTGGTGAACGATACCCACGTGGTCGTGCCCAGGCTGTGGGACTACATCGAACAGCAAGGCGGCGAATCCGTTCTCCTCGCCATCCCCCAGACTTATCCCCCTCGCGCTCACCACGGGGTGACCGTGGCGGGGTTCCCGACGCCTGCCTTCGAGATGCCCTATTGCTATCCTTCGGAGGTTTCTGAGGAGGTGGTTCGCGTCGCCGAAGGGAAATACGTCAACGACATAAAGGAGTTCCGGAAAAAGGAGAAGGGCCAGCTCCTGGCCGATTTGTACGAGGCGGCAAAAAGCCGCTTCGCGGTTGCGCGCTATCTCCTTGCTC
>JBMFOE010000058.1:0-19794 GCA_049969795.1 Desulfomonilaceae bacterium | reverse complement strand
CACTCGCATCGATTGGTGGCGATGACGTTTCATGTCGTATCGCATCACATGTACCTGGGTTCACCCCTCGGGGCTATCCAAAACTTTTCGGATGAGGTCCAGCAAGGCGACGGGTTCGTAAGGCTTTTCGATGAAGGCTTTGGCGCCTGGGACAGTATATCCCCTCGCACGCGCTTCAGAGGTGTAGCCGCTGCACACGACGATCTTGACGTGTGGATCCACGCTTAATAGTTTTCGGCCGCACTCTCTGCCGCCCATCTCCGGCATAATGAGGTCAAGGAGCACGAGCGCGATCTCTTTTTGGCGGGACTGGTAAACCTCGAGCGCTTCCTTGCCGCTGGAAGCGGTCAAAACCTTATACCCCGCCTGCGTGAGCAAATCGGTCATGATGTTCCTTACCGGGTCTTCGTCATCCACCACCAGGATGGTCTCTGTGCCGCCGACTGCGGACGTCTGACGCTCCACCACGGGTTTTTCTTCCTGAGCGCTGTCGGCAACAGGAAAGAACACTCGGAAGGTCGTCCCAACCCCCGGTGTGCTCTCGCACGTGATATACCCCTCGTGCTGCTTGACAATGCCATAGACCATTGCCAGCCCCAATCCAGTGCCTTTTCCTACCTCTTTGGTAGTGTAAAAAGGCTCGAAAATGTGATCCAGCGTCTCCTTATCCATACCGTGGCCGGTGTCAGACACGGTGAGCACCGCGTAGCGCCCTGGTTTCGCTCCCAAATGCTCCTGACAAAATTCATCATCGAGTTCAGCCGCCCCAGACTCGATGGTCAGTATTCCACTCTCATCGATGGCGTCCCGGGCGTTCAACGCGAGGTTCATTAAAATCTGCTCAACCTGCGATGGGTCTGCAAAAATCATTGGAGCGTCCGGCTCCAAGTTCAAGTCGATCCGGATCATGCGAGGGATCGTCCGTTCCAGCAGCGTCTTCGTCTCCTGCACAATCACATTCAAGTTCAGCAGCCGAGGACTGGTGGGAGTCCTCCTACTGAACGCGAGCAGGCCCTTGACCAGTTCGGCCCCGCGTTTGGCCGCGGACGCGATCTTAGAGAGGCTCTGCCAATCTGCCGAGTCCTTGGGTTTTTTGGACATGAGCATTTGGGTGTACCCAAAGACCACCTGCAAGAGATTGTTGAAATCGTGGGCTACGCCTCCCGCAAGGGTCCCGACGGCCTCCATCTTCTGAGCCTGAAGAAGTTGCTGCTGCAATTCTGTTTCCCGGGTGATGTCCCGCTTTACTGCGACGTAATTCACGATGGCCCCTGAGGGCGACTTGACAGGAGAAATGGTTGCGTCTTCTCGATACAGGGAACCGTCTTTCTTGCGGTTTATGAAGCTGCCTATCCATGGTCTGCCGCGGGTAATCGTGTCCCAAAGATTGCGATAAAAGGCTTCGTCATGCTGTCCACTCTTCAAAATCCGCGGCGTTTGACCGATGGCTTCTTCTTTAGTGTACTGGGTGATCCTTTCGAACGCGGGATTGACGTAGTTGATGATTCCTTCCGGGTCGGTGATGACCACGGCTTCAGCCGCCTGTTCGATGGCCGTGGCAAGACGACGCTGAACATCCTCTGCCTTCCTTCTTTGGGTGATATCCCGTACCCAGACCTGCACCCCAGGTTCTCCCTGTACCTCTATGGCCTTGGCGCTTATCTCGCCGTAAAAAGAGGAACCGTCCTTACGCTGGAGGAGCACCTCGTACCGAGGCTCCACATACTCCCCTCTCATGCGAGCCAAAGCCCTGGTACGCGTCAAGCCCTGATAATCAGGATGGTACACAAGCCAGTGATCCATCCCCACCAATTCCCCTGGGGCATATCCAAGCATGCGATGCAGTTGCGAATTGGCAAAAACGATCTTCGCTCCCTTCTGTACAAAGATTCCATCAAAACTGTTCTCTACAAACGACTTGTACCATTCCTGACTCTGGCGAAGCTCCTCCTCCATCCGCCGACGATCCGTGATATCGGTCATGAAAAAGAGCGCAGCGGGACGTTCCTCCCACGAAATTACGCCCGAATCGATCTCGACCCACCTGACTGCGCCATCTTTTCTCACAATCCTAAATGCATAACGACTTGCCAAATTTTCGCCGGCAAGACGGCGACGGTGACGGTCCAGCACCATTTGAGCATCTTCGGGATGGATAAACTCGGTAAAAGGACGATCGATTACCTCTTCAACTTCATACCCCAAGATGTCAGATGCCGTTCGATTCACGAAACGCAGCCTGCCATCCTGGGCGACAACCACTCCTTCCAGCGCCTTCTCGATGAGCACCCGATATTTTTCTTCGGACTCCCGCAACGATTCCTCAATGCGTTCTCGCTCCGATATGTCGGTGATGGCAGATATAGTCCCCTGCGTCGGATCGTCGGGGTCCAAAAAATTCATCCGGACAGCGCCCCGGAAGACCGAGCCGTCTTTTCTGATCATGTCCGCGTCGCGCTCGGCGGGGCCTGTGCGAGCACAGGCATACAGAGCGTTGTGGAGCTGCTGATATTCATCTTCGGAGACGCACAGGAATCTCGTTTGCATGTCGAGATACTCGTGGGCGTCGCGATATCCAAACATCTCCTCCCAGGCTTTGTTGGCCCACTGGATTCGACCGCCTCTCGTATGCATGATTCCTATTGGGGATGCCGATAAGATACCCTGCAGCATCTTCTCGCTTGCGCTCAAGGCCATGAGGGCGCGCTTGCGAGGAGTGACGTCCCGAACCGTTGCCAGGAGTAATTTTTCGTTTCCTATCCTAAAGGGGGCGAGGCTCACTTCGCTGTCAAACACAGCGCCGTCCAGACGACTGTGTTGCCATTCGAACAAATGATTTTGACCCTTCAGGGCCATTTCTATCATTTCCAGGGCTTTTTCACGGGAGTCTCTGCCGTCGGGCTGACGCTGGGGAGAAAAATCAAAAGGAGTGCGGCCGATAATTTGCTCTTCAGAGCACCCGAACATTTTAAGCGTCGCAGGATTGCATTCGACAAACCGATCGCCCCGCATCACGAAAATGGCGTCAGTGCTGGATTTGAAAAGCGTCTGGTAGCGAGCTTCGGCCTGCTTCAGATGATTTAGACGGTCCTCACGCGCCAGCCGCAGCTTCAACGAGACGTTATTTGACCGGTGCACGAGCAACCCTGCAGCCCCTAACAGCAGTCCATAAAGGCAGGCAACACCCCCCAGCGGACCGTATGACCAGCCTGACAGATACAAGAAAATCCCGCACACAGCGGTCATGGCAGGCAGCATGAACGCGAAATACGCGTACCAGGCAGCCCGATGAGTCGCCATGGCGGCAGAGGCCATCCCTGCAACAATGATGCCCCACACCAACTGATGCGTCTCGGACTGAGCAAGAAGAGCGAGAAGACCGGAACCGCCGTACGCAGCTCCGCATAGGGCGCTTATGCCCGCGAAATCACGCGCCCATATCCTCATATCATCGGCGGCCGCAGGCGTCTGCTGGAAAAATTCCCTGCCCTTGAGCCACCATGCGGCGGCAAGAAGCGCAACGGCCAGGAGCCAGAGCACAAGCGCGAGCGGCGCAACAAGCGGCCACAGCATGACGGCAATGAACGCAGCGACGCCCACCACCCCGAACGCGGCGACATCGGCATGCTCGTAAAGCTGCATCGTCTGAGCCGCGAAAAGCTCATCCGAGGCGATGGACGGCGCTGACGGCGTAACAGTCGCGTCGCTGGTCATAGGGGGCTCTCTAAAAGGGACTTCTTCAAAACGAGTGGTTTCTTTCCTACTTGCCGCCCAAGCCGCTCATCGGAGCGGCCCTGCGGCCTTTTTTTGCTTCGAAGACGAAGGTACGCTCTTGAAGCTCAGCAGAGCGCCTTTGTCCTCGAACCGTTCCTCACGTTGCGTGGAACTCGATTGTCCGCTCCGTACATTTCAGCAGTTGGATTCGTTTTAATTATACATCATTATTAGGTTTTTGGAAAGATGAGAATTGCGCCGGCGACGCTCGCCACGTGTGGAAAACGCCTTCGCAATGACATGCGGGAATGCTCGAAGCCACTCGAGAATTGGCGCGCCTGCGGCGATGGGGCGGTCATTTCCTCAGAAGGGGGACCCAGGCCGTGCGCTCCCGGCAAGTACCCTGCAAGACTGCCCCAACGATTCCAGGCAAAAAAGCTCCATGGGCCTGTCGAGCCCCTTGAGCTGCGCGAGTTTCTTGTGTTTCACGACTATTTGCCCTTGCAAGCGACTAACCACCTCGGGCGATACCACGATCTCGCCCCCTTGGGCCTCCGCCTGGATGCGAAACGCGACGTTGATGGGACTGCCAACCGCTCCGTATTTCTTTCTTTTCTCAGAGCCGATATTGCCTACGATGAGGACGCCGCTATTGATGCCGATGCCGGCCTGTATTGCGGGAAGACCGTCTCTCACGTTGCGGGCGTTGAGCGCGTCCATGGCGTTTTGCATGTCCAACGCGCATGCGACGGCCCTCATGCAGTGATCCTGGATGTGCTTCGGCGCCCCAAAGAAAACCAGTATCCCGTCGCCGGTGAATTCATCGATGGTCCCTGAATACTGGATGATGATGTCCGTCATGGTCTCGAGGTATCTGTTCACCACGGCCAGCACCTTCTGGGGAGGCAGTGACTCCGTCATCCGCGTGAATCCCCTTATATCTGCGACGAGTATGGTCATGTCACGTAAATTACCTTCCAACTCGACCTTGCCGCCAGAGCGCAATATCTCGTCAACCACGTCCTTGCTCAGATATCGACCGAAGGTATCCTTGATGGAGTCCAGTTCTCGGCGCTCTTCCACCATGCGATTGAAGCCCTCCTCAGCCTTGCCGATCTCGTCGTTCGAGAGCACCGGCGCCATCGCGTACATATCGCCGGCTGCAACTTTCTCCATGGCAGATTCCAAGTCTTTTAATGGTTCTGAGATGCTCTTGGCCAAGAAAAAAGACAAGCTCGCCGCCGTAAACGTAAAAAGCGCCGCGAGAAACTGTATGATCGTGGGAACGTTCGCCAGAAAGGTTTCTACGGACTGCCGCCCTGCCTGGATCTCGCTTACCTGCTGAATGGTCACATGACTCAATAGCAATAAAGGAACGATTGTGACGGGAAGCGTCACCACGAGCATCTTCGGCAGAACGTTGATGCGATAACAAGACGGCGCCTTGGCCAACGCCCGCAATGGAAACATCCGGCGTACGTTGACCCGGAGCCAACGCTCCTGCGCAAAATAGAGCCAGCACATGGTCGTGGGGGCCACCACCAGCAGCATCCAGACGGCTATCTTTCGAGACGATTCCACAGTCCACGGATAGAAGGTAGGCCAAAGTACAGGAAGAACAGCAAATATGGCTGCCCCCAGCGCCCATCCTATAAGCGTGGTGACGCCGAGCCTCGCAGGGAGGTTGAGCACTCTTCCTATGAGCTGATTGAGGATCTCATCTCGGTCTTCCGGGTCGATCCCCTTGATTGCGGCAGTTTTCTCACGTACCTCACGGGAAAGTCGCCACACGGAGCGCGCATTGATGGGCGCAATCAAGAGCAACACGCATGCGGTAACAGCTCCGGCCACCGCAAGACGATCCCACACTTCTGCAGTTCCAACATTCCCTGTGATCTGCGGCTCAAAGATCCCAAAATAGAGAAACGTGAGGCTGACCGCCGCCAAATTGCCAAGGATATTGATCACGGCAACCGCTTGAACCAACGCCAAAGAAGGGGAAGACTTTACTGATACCATTATCGTTTACGATTCTCGTGATTGCGCGTAATTTGGTAGCCAACTTTCACCGAAAAACTATAATAACGCCATGCCAAACAGGGCCCTTGAAGGCGCGCCCGAGAATCTTGTCAGGCGGCATAGCGCTCAAGACTTTTGCCGAGCGAAAAGAGCCTAAGTCTGAAAACAATCGCTGTCAACTGTCTGACGGGCTTATGGGAGGAGGATAAAATGGGAACCGAGAACCAATGGACAAGAGAGAGCCTGCTCGAGCTTAGCAGGGCATTCATGCTGAGCAGAATTTTTTTGTCCGCGGCAGAACTGGGGCTTTTTGATGTCCTCGCAGCACAAGCTCTTAGTTTGGAGGATGTGTGCGCGCAGATGCATTGCAAGCCGCGAGGCGTCCAGATCTTACTTGACGCCCTCGCTGCCAATGGACTGGCGCGCAAAGACGAAAAAGGCCGATATTCTATCAGCGAGGACATGGCGAAGCTTTTGACCACGTCGAGCGATGAGTCGGTCCTTCCAATGGTGCTGCACGGAGTCTCGCTTTGGAAAAGTTGGAGCAACCTGACAGAGGTGGTGCGTCAGGGAGAAAATGTTTTCCGGATTCCCATAGACGACAGGCCTGACCACGAAATTGAGTCTTTCATTGGAGCCATGCATGTCATCGGCAAGAAGATGGCCCAACGGGTGGCCGAGTCCATTGATCTGACCCGATTCAAAAGGCTTCTCGACGTGGGAGGCGCCTCTGGAACCTATGTCATGGCCTTTTTGAAAGCCGCGCCGAATCTCACCGCAACGATCTTCGACCTCCCAAGGGTGACAAACATCGCCCGAGCCCGGATAGAAAAAGAGGGATTTGCTGATCGGGTGACCGTGACGCCTGGAAATTACACCACGGACGAGCTGCCGTCCGGGTACGATCTGGCGCTATTGTCTGCAATAATCCACAGCAACAGCAGAGAAGAGAATATCGAGCTTTACAAGAAGATCTTCCGAGCGCTCGAACCGGGCGGCTCGATCTTGGTGAGGGATTACCTTATGGACGCGTCCCGGACGTTTCCGCCCGGCGGCGCAATCTTCGCGGTCAACATGCTCGTGGCTACCAGGGCAGGAAACACCTATACCAAAGAGGAAGTCGCAGAGGACCTCGCCTCCGCCGGCTTCGTCAACATAAGGCTTGTCCTGGACGGGACAAACATGGATCAAGTAATAGAGGGGCAAAAACCGCGCTGATATTTTGCGGTTAGCTAAAGCGCTTCTCAGAATTAATCGCGAATTCGATGGGCGGCTGTCACCTTGCGCGCGTCACTCTTTGTCATTTCGAGGGCTTCACTCTAGTCATTTCGAGCGAAGCGAGAAATCTTGGCCCGCAGACGACGAAGATTTCTCAGTTGCTCCCTGTCGCTTCGTTCGAGCCTAGCCCGTTCGAACTGCCATGACAAGGGGGCGTAACGGGAGATGAAAATACCGTTCCGAAGAGAACGATGTCATTTTCAGGTAAAAATAACAGAGAGTAAGGAGATCGCAGTGACGCCGCTTCATCGAATTCGTGATTCATGGTCAGAACTGGTGTACTACAAGAAGCCACTTGTCATGGTGAGGCGCCGACGACGCGGCAATCTCGGGTCACCTCAATCGAGCAGAGAGACCTCTGTCCAATTCGCGATTCGCCTTGAGAACCGCTATACGTGAGCGTTCCCATTCCCGAGCCTAAATACGGCAATCTCAGGCGGACAATTGATGCGCCACGGGACAAAGGTGAGGCCGACGCCTCTGTTCAGGTACATCTTGGCGCCGCCAATCCGGTACCATCCATGAGTAAAAGGTGAAATGAGCCGGGCCACGCTCACTCCCCTTCGTCGAGAAAAACTCGGCAGGATGATCTGCCCGCCGTGGGTATGTCCCGAGAGGACGAGGTCGATGTGCGCCTTCGCGGCCTCAGGGAGTATGGTGGGTCGATGAGACAGGAGAAGCCTGAAACCGGGTTCTCGTGGAATTATCTTCATAAGGTATGCAAACTTAGGAAAGCTTGCGCCCGTGAGCCAATTCTTGACAGGGTCGTCGATCCCGCCGATGTGTACACGGGTACGACCCTCTGCATACGTGTACCACTCATTTCTCAGAACTTTGATCCTGGCTTCTTCAAGGGCCGCGAGAGACCGCGTCACGCCCGCATAGAACTCATGATTGCCAAGCACGGCAAAATTGCCGATTTGCCGAGACTTCAGCCTCTTCAATATCGGGACAGATTTTTCTACCGGTGTGAGGGGAGAATGGTAGATATCTCCGGTGAGCACCAGCGCGTCTCCTTCGATGCGATTCAGGCGGTCAACCAACGCCGCCAGATCGTCCACGTCGAGAAACATCCCAAAATGAAAGTCCGTGGCGTGTACTATGGTCAGAGGGCGCGTTAAACCGCTCAGCATCGGATGCTCGAAATCCCATTCTTCTGTAACTGGTTGTTGATACGCCTCCACAATCCCTTCTCCCAGCATTGCCGTACCGGCGAGCAATCCCCCGGCGGCGGCCATTTTCAGCACGGTCCTTCGTTCTAAGACGCCATTCGTTATGTCGGCGGCGCATGTCGGCGAGCTTTGCGGCGTGCGGCTTCCCTCGGGCTGACCGCACAGCTCTTCGGCTCGTGTCCCGTAGTCTTTTTTGGCGTCGCTCGCCACGTCTGGCGCATTCTGGGGCCCCGAGCTTCTTGCGAGACACCCCCGCTCATCAACGGCCAGCCGGCCAACGTGCGAGACCGAAACAGAACTTCGGAACGTTCTCTGGACCAGGTTTGCCGTCGCTTCAACCAGCCTCATGAGGCCAAAATAAAGGGCCATCACAAGCGCGAAACCTAAATATGAAAAGAAAATGACAGCGGCTGCCTTCTGGTAAAACGGCTCCATGGGAAACCATCGGCTGTTCATGGACAAGACGACTCCCCCGACGTTAATTACGCCTAATAAGATCAAGAGAGCATACGCGTGCAGCCGGCCGATTTCAGTTGCCGCGCCAAATAGATAGCGCCTGACGCTGAGCAACACGAACCACTGGCACAGAATCAGCGCGCAACTTAGAATCCACAGAAGCGCCAAGAAACTATTCATGCGACGCCAGCTCGTGCGTGGCTGCCCCACGGAAAAACGGCCAAAGTTCTACGACGTTAACCACACTCGCCTCCAAAAAACGCGGGCGGCGCTTGTTCCAAATCTGCGGCCAGGCGTCAGCCTCCGTAAAAATATGTCACAGCGATTCTTGTCATGCAATGCCAGAAAGGAATTGACACAGTCGCTATTCGTTCCCGAACCTGATATAAGTGTAGCAACACACTACCACGACCGGAGCCCTCCCATGAATCATGAAGCTGAGCCTCTGAATCCGACCGCCCAATCTCTTCGAGAGCAATTGGAATCCATCAAGCATGAACTGCCTCACCTGAGCTCCATCATCGACGGCTGCAAGCACTTGGTAGTCGCCCAGGCCGAATTGAGGGAACGTCTCCCATTGGCTGATGTCTCGGATTTCGTCTTTGACAGCATGGCTTTTGCCCAAGGCGCGCCTCTCCTCAGTAAGGTAGAGTTCCGGATCGAGCGTGAACTGTTTGAAGAAGCCGCAGACTCTATCATCGCGGCATTGCAAACAGGTTTTCCGATAATTGCCGATCAATTTGAGAAGGTACGCGCCGCGCTCCATTCAGAAGACGATCTTCAAGGAGATTTTTTAGAGTCCTTGGCCAGAGGAAACGAGGCCAATCTGGAAGACCAGGCCCAAAAGCTGCAGGTTGTGCCCGAACTATTGGAGATGGTGGTGGCCGAGACTCTCAAGCCCTTTGCCCAGAAACGCGCCGAGTCGCTGCCGCCTCTGCCGGAAAGCGCCCATTGGACCAAAGGCTACTGCCCAGTGTGCGGTTCGTGGCCTGAACTGAGCTTCTTAGAGGGCAAAGAAGGGGCTCGGTGGCTGCGCTGCGCTTTCTGCGGCCACGAATGGCGATACATGCGCGTCCAATGCCCTTTCTGTGAAACCGTAGATCAAGAACTTCTGGAGTTGATGTATCTGGAAGAAAGACCCCATGAACGTATCGAATTGTGCAACGCCTGCAAAAGATACGTCCTCGGTATTGACCAAAGGAATCTTGCGGCCCCGCTCGCTCGTGAGATTGCAACCATGTCCATGATTCACCTCGACGTCATCGCGCAGGAAAACGACTATACGCCTGGCGCCTCATATCTATGGAACAACGTCGCCGCAGAGGATTAGGCGCGATCTGCCGCGTAATTTTCAAAAAGCCGTCAACCGCAGTCGAGGCTTGTAGCCATTCTCGAAAATAATTGCGAATTGGGCTGTTACGCCGCTGCGTGTCATTCCCACGGAAGTGGGAATCCATGGTCAGTTTCCCGGAGGCGGGATCGATTCCGGCACGACAAATCTAGGGCCGCGACGTGAGCCATTGATCATGTCTTCGCCGTGAGGCAGACGTCAAAAGTCATCATATGCACCACGCGGCGCGCCTCGTTCCGACAGAAGTTTCGAGACTAGTATAATCGTCAGAAGAGAATGATCAGCGCTCCTATGGTAACAGGGATTACGGTCATGCCTATCAGTGAGGCTGACGGTGGCCAAGGAGTATGAGCTTTCTCTCTATTGCCTCGTCCAATCGCTGCTCCCATTCCTTCCAATCCTGACGCAGCCGATTTAAGGCCTCATTCAACGTTGCCCATTCGCCGTCGCTTTTGGTCGATCCGCGGTCGGAGGAAAGACCTTGCGCCGCTTGTTCAAGGGCCTTTAGTCTCTCGGCAATAGGCCGCGCTTGCTGTTTTATCGCCCGCATGCGACCGAGAATAGCTTCTTCTTCCGGGGTAAGCGCAAGCTTGGGAGCGCACACGCTGCAACTCGAAGCCGATCCCTCATCGTCTCGTCCTCCCGGCTGGCAGTCGCATAATTCATGTTGAAGGTGGTTGACTTCTGTCATCGCCGTACACCCCTCTCGTGATCAAGAACCTTACGTCTATATAGATGCGTGAGCGAACAAAAAGGAGCGGGCGATCCTTTGTACGGCTATGGAGAATACGGAGCAGGTCGTGAGCGTCGAGGCTTGCGAGACGTGGACAAATAAGCTTAATAATGGCCCGTCATGTGATCCATCATGGTGTTCACAAGTTCATGCAACAGCACTCTATAGCCGCCAGGCCACGTATGCCGTATGGGTGGAGGCGGGATATACGCTTCGACCAATTTTTCCCGATCAGGCGGCGCTGCCGGCGCTGCTTGATGCGCCCCCTGGGGCTGAAGTTGGGGGATCGCCTCGGCAGCTCCTGCAAGGCCAGTCGCTGTCGCTGCCAACAATACAAGCGCGAGGATTACAATCGATCTCATCTAGCCTCCATAGCCAGGATTTTATCTCGTTGAATAAAAAAAATCAATCTCAAAAGAAATCAGCGGTTCTTCGGAGCGACTGTCCTTTTCCGGCTGACGACGAGCAGCGCCGCTGCACCGCTACTCCGATCGCGAGTTTCTTTTTGAGGCTCACTTGCATCAGAATGGAAGGCCGCCTTCATCGATTCCATCTGATCAAGATTTTCAGGACCCCAGGACTGAGGGCTTTTTGGAAAGCCTCCAGCGCGTCGCGCGAATCGTATATCTCCGAGATGAGCGGGGAGGGGTCGATCAGTCCCGTTTCGAGAAGCCTCAACGCCGGGGCAAATTGGCCGCAGCGCGAACCCACCACTGTGATCTCGTTGATCACCAGCGCGGACAGATTGGTGGGCGCCGCTCCTTGATACGTGCTTTTAAGCACGATCACGCCCCGTGGAGCGATACGATTCACCGCAAGTTCCCACCCAGAAGGATTCCCAGAAGCTTCCACTATCTTGCTGAATGCCATCGAGGACGACCGAAACTCATCGAGGGTCGTCGCTTTGCCCCCGAGTCTTTCGAAAATTGCCATTTTTTCCCGGTGCTTTCCGACCAGGAGTACATCTACCCCTGAAAGCCTCAGCGCCATGGAGATCAGCAGCCCAAGCTTGCCGTCGCCGATGACCGCTATTGTGTCCGCAGGTTCTATGTGAATCTGTTCGAGGACCTCGAGCGCGGCGGCTATTGGTTCGACAAACACTGCTGCTTCATCGGATACAGCGTCCGGCACGATAAAAAGATTTTCCAAGGGGAGCGTGGTGAATTCTGCAAAGACTCCGTCTCTGCCCTGTATCCCCAGCACTGTCCTGTTGGGGCAGTGCCGCGCCAGCCCCTTCTTGCAAGCGGGGCATACGCCGCAGCCGCAGTTTATTTCACCTACTACCCGTTTTCCAACGAGAGAGCTGTCAGGCGCGTCATCTACGACCCCTACAAATTCGTGACCCAGGATGCCTGAGAAATTCATGTAACCACGAAGGATTTCCGCGTCGGTCTTGCAGATCCCGGCCATGCGAACCCTAATGAGCGCCTCATTGGGGCGTGGTAGAGGTTTGGGCCTGTCTTCGAGCCTCAGCTCTCCGTCAAAGGCAACTGCTTTCATTTTGCTCCAGTCCCTTCAGATGAAGCCGCGACGCGATCCCGCAAAGATTGCGGCGGCGAAAGCCCGTCCTCGACCTGCCGCGTCTGTCGGCAAGATTGCACTGTCATACCTAAATTGGCAAGCTATTTCCGTCTGAATGGAGGCATCGTGAGCCAAGGCGGCTGAAGGGCGCGGGGGCGCTTGACACCCAACGCCGTGGATGCTAGATCATTGACATATGCGTGGGGATGTAGCTCAGCGGGAGAGCACCGCGTTCGCAACGCGGGGGTCGAGGGTTCAAATCCCTTCATCTCCACCAGTCGTCATGCCATGAAGTTTACTGGCCGTTTACCCAATCCGTTTGACTCGGAGGCGGATTCTTGCTCTTGCGGGAGGCCTTGAGCCCCTGGAAATAGCTCAGACTCGGGTAGTCCACCTTTTTCCCTTTGAGCAGCTCTTCAATGGTAAGAATTTGTAATCGGGGGAATTTCGTCGAGGCCCCTAAAATTTCCTGTTGGTAGAAGCCAGCAGAAATGGCCTCCTTGCGCATGGCCCGTGTCGGCTTCTGCAAGGTCACCAAGACGCCCATGGCAGCGCGCTCACGATCCATAACGCCCTTCAACTCTCTCACGGTTGCAACGTTCACCGCGCCGCTCTTCACCTGACACACGATGGTCTCGAAGCTTCCTCTTTTCTCCCCGGGGAACTTGAGGTAGCCGTCGATGCCCCGGTCAGGACCTCGTCTCTTGTCGTGGGCAGGCAGCGCATCGATGAGCCCAAGGGCCCACCATTCAAATTGATACCGATTCTGTGAAGCCAACTCTCGAGCGCCGGCGAGGTCTTTGGGATCGCCCTCCACGTCATAGGGGGAAAGCTGATCGCCGAATGTGCTTTCAAGTCTGTTTCTCATAAGCGCGATTGCCAGGTGAGTTATGTCGATGCCTATCCATCGACGATTCAGGCGCTCCGCCACCGCCACCGTCGTCCCGCATCCGCAAAATGGGTCCAAAACCACATCCCGCTCATTACTCGAGGTGAGTATGATCCGTTCCAGCAGCGCTTCGGGTTTCTGGGTTTGGTACCCCAGGCGTTCTTTTGACGTGGGCGCCAGTCTGATGTCAGTCCAAAGGTCTTGCAAGACAGCTCCCGGCGCTTCATCTAAATATTCTTTCAAACCGTCTTTTCTAGGACACCCATCCTTGCGTAGGAGAATTCTGCCTTCACTATATAGGGATTCGAGCTTCTCGTAGGAAAATCGCCAATGCCTGTTCTTGCCTGGATGCGTGCCGCGCCAAACAAAAGTGCGCACGGGGGAGAAATCTGGCGCTGTGAGGTTTTCGGCTCGAAATTTCCCTCTGTCATCTTCGAACCTGTATCGCGACAACTGCTCATCAGAATATAGTTTTGTCGTCACATGAAAAGTGCGGTCAGCAGTTTTGGAATACACGAGGATTCTGTCAGTAATCCTACCGAACCTTTTGGGGTCATTGTGCGCCGTCGCTCTTTTCCAAACTATTTCATTCACAAATCGTCGAGGGGTAAAAAGCGCGTCCATAAGGATCTTAAGATAATGGCTTGCGCTGTCATCGCAATGCACATATATGGAGCCGGTAGCCCTCAATACCCTATGAAGTTCCACGAGCCTGGCGGCCATCATCACCAAATATGCCATCATGTCGTTCTCGCCGAGAAACCTCCGCAAGGCCTCCATCAACTCCGAAACCCTTCTGGGGCCGCTCGTGACTAGCTCAGAATATGTAGCCTCGGATTCCTCGCCCCAATGCCATGTATCGTCGAACGCAGTGATTTGGGCCGATGAGCGCGACCCATTGGGCTCAGCAAAGAGCACATTGTAAGTGGCTTTTGAATTAAACGGCGGATCTAGATAGATGAGATCCACGCTCTCATCCGCGATCTTCTCGCGCAAAATGGGGAGATTGTCTCCGAAATAGAGCTTGTTTCTCCACTCGTCCCCAGACATTCATGCTCCTTGGAAAATGTCAATAGCGTAAGGGGGAGGGAATTCAACGTCAGGAAATCTAAAACAAATTTCCCCGAAAATCAATGTTGAGCATTCGGTTTCGCGCACGCGAGACGCCAACTGGATTCATTCTGTGTGAGGGCCGCATTGTACCCAAAACGCTATCTCCCACCTGAAAGTTGTGGTCCCGACCCCACAGCCCGGGAACCCGCTGCAACAAAGGCGCGGACCCACAAATCAGGCTTGGGATCCTGGGAATAGCAAAAGCCTTCCAAGGTGCCTTGTCTTGAGCTCATATTTCGAGGCCTTTTTGACGTTTGTTCAGGCAAATTCTACGATCACCCCTCGGATTGGCGATTCTTAGAGCTGAAACATCGTAATAGGAGTTCCATTCAACCCAATTCGTAGCGGATACCGGTAATTTTGTCCCTACCAAAGTCAAACAGCACTTCAGCCTCAGAATCCTGCGTGATCACAATTGTCTTACGGTCGAGTACTTTTCCAATGACGGAAGCTGTTATATTCCGCTCACGGAAGAGGCGAATAACTTTTTGCGAATTAACCGGCGGCACTGAGAGAACAAAGCCGAAACTTTGGAAGGCAAACAACCAGTGGGCCAGCTCTATATCGGATGGTCTTGGAATCTCAGCCAGATCAATGGTGGCGCCTTTGCCCGAATTTTCCATCATAATAGAAACTGTCCCTAATATGCCGGCATTGCTTACGTCTTTAGCCGCATTCGCCCACTCCTGCTCAGCAATCAACGGCAACGCCTCCAAGCGATGAATGAGTTCCTGCGGCGTCTTGCCCGAATTGGCGTCCCAACTTTTCACAGATCGACACCCTTCCCGCCCGCTGAGATCAACAGCCAGGATAAGTTCGTCGCCAGTTCGGGCCGTGTAGCCGTGCAAAACCTTTTGCGCCCACCCAAGAATTGCCACAGAAAGCGCCGGCGCATCAGAGGGAGCGTCGGGGTGAAGATGGCCGCCTACCATGGGTACCCTTAATTTCTCACACCCTTTACGAATACCCCTGAGTACCTCACGTCGGTGTTCTGGATCGCCGCTAGCCAACACGTTTACCATTGCAAGAGGACGACCACCCGTAGCATAGATGTCGTTTACCGTCACCATAACCGATGCTTTACCGGCAGCATACGGTTCGTGAATGAGTAAACCGGGCATGATCCCATCGGCGGCCAACAAAAGGAAGCCGTCTTTCCATGGTATTGTGGCTGCGTCATCCCCGAAATTTGGAGGAACGATGTCGGGTTGCCCAAACAAGACGAGTTCTCGATAAACTTCTTCAATAGGATGTTTGCGTACCAACCCACTGTAGTCGCGTACTTGTTGCGCCAATGAGGATAATGAGAGCATTGCGGTCACTTCATTCCTTTCCCGTGGAATGCTCGCACTGTCGCGAGCCTAGGTCTGCTTCCATGATCTGATGCAGAATCCCGTGGTAGCTCTTTAACGGTCCTATCGCTTTCCAGTTCAAGCTTTGGAAAAAAGGAACGTTTTGCTTTTGAATGTGCGCTCTGAAGCGGGTGCACCCCTGTTTCTTGACGTAGCTCACTGCTGCGCGCACCAGCAAGGCCCCGGCATGAAGGTGACGTTTGTCCTTGCGGACAGCAAGTCTTCCCCCAACCCAGTGGGCGAAATTATTGTTTTCACAAAACACGCGCACCACGCCTATTATTTCATTCTTGTGCAAAGCTATTATATGAACGCTCCTCGTATCGTTTTCGTCAATATCCGACACTTCAAAAAGGCGTTGTTCGTTCACAAAAACTTCCTTGCGTATTTCCAAAGCCGTCATAAGCTCTATGTCGTCTTGGACAGGGCGGCAGATAATGGGCTCTCTTCTTTCGGCTTCAAAGGCTCGCAAGGCTGAACAAGCTCCGCAACGGACGCATCCAGCCAAAGATTTTTCCGCGGCGAGTCCAGCCTGGCATAAAATATCGACTACCCGGAGATACAGACGCTCCATTCGCCTGGGATCAGGGGTAGGGTGATCCTGCATCAGTGATCCCGGAATGGGTCTGAACGGCACAACAAAAGGATAAACCCCAATCTCCGCCAAATATGCGCTCCCTTCAATAATCGAATCATCGTCTTCTCCCAAGCCGACTAACAGGAAACTGCTGACTTGGTTTGGCCCAAAGATCTTGACGCACTCATGCCAAGTTTTTTTGTATTTCTCGAGCCCAATAGATGCCTTAGCGGGCGCCATATGTGAAAGGACAACGGGGTTAAAAGTCTCAACGTGAATACCTACCGTGGCTACGCCACTTTTTTTGAGCAAACTGAGTTTGGTTAAATTCTCTGGTGGTTTGAATTGCGCGTGAACAGGGATCTTGCAGACCTGCTGTATCGCTTTTGCACATTCGCAGAGGTAGTCAATCTCTTTATCTCGGTCGCAATTCCCCGTGGTTAAAACAACATGAGACACATGATCCACTTCCTTGGCTCTCGCAATGACTTCCGCTAAATGTTTGGGGTACTTCCTCCTGAGAGTTTGGTGAGTGGCAAGCGACAGCTCAATGCCGCAAAAGCGACATCTCCTTTCCGAATTCCAAAGGACGCATGTCTGGATGACGGTGGATGCCACGCAGTCGTTCCCGTGTAACAGCGCTATCATAGGGTAAGGCGCGCCGTCCCGCGTCACATAGTCATAAAATCGCGGTCGACTCACTGTTTTTACGGGAACAATACGATTCCCATCCTTTGTTAACCACAATTCGCCCTGGACGCCTTCCATTTTGTATGGCGATCTAGCTGCAAACCGCCCTGCGGATGGTACGTTCACCGGCAAACCATCTAGCAGTAGCGTTACACCCTCGGCTGGCCCCGCTCCCACCCTCCGATTCATACTCGAAAACGCTGTTCTGACGCCAAGACTCTGCAGCTCAGTGATTATGCGTCCACACATTATTCTCTCCGTCTCCTTACCGCTTCACTCACTCCTCCCTATACTTAGGCAACATGAGTTTCATTTCGCTGTTGTTGCAGCCTTTGTTGCTTCAGGATGTGGATGACTTGCCGTCTGATGTCATTCGCCTCAGCGCTGGTTCTGTCCCGCGGGTGAACAGCTTTTATGTCAAAGGATTGTACCACGGTGGCTGGCCTCTTTGATAATATCACGAGCCGATCACTCAAAAAAACAGCTTCGTCCACGTTGTGTGTGACAAATAACACGGTATCCTTCCTCCTCTGTCGAAGCTCGACAATAAACTCCTGCATATCATTGCGCGTTTGGCTATCCAACGATCCGAACGGCTCATCCATCAAAACTATTTTTGGGTCCAAGATCAGGGTACGCGCTATTGCGACCCGCTGCTGCATTCCCCCTGACAGTTGATGTGGGTAGCGATCTTCAAAACCGTGAATTCCAAATATACGCATGTATTCAGTCGAGAGTTCCCTTCGTTGAGATTTTGGCATACCCATTATTTCGAGGCCAATCTCGATATTTTCACGCATGGTGCGCCAAGGGAATAGCGCATACTGTTGAAAAACAAGTCCAATATCGCTTTCTGGCCGTTTAATTCTCTTCCCTTCTAGAAAGACGCTGCCTTCATAGGAATTGTCCAAACCGCATACAATTCGAAGCAAAGTCGTCTTTCCACATCCACTGGGGCCGATGATGGACACTAATGTCCCCTTTTCTACGCATAGATCAATCCCGGCTATTACCTTGATTTCGGTCGCTTTTTTGACGTCTATGAATTTTTTTTGTATTTGGATAAGTTCGAGATAACCCATCACGGTTGCCAGGGCGTAACAATGGATTCCACTGTTCTGAACAGCCAATCGATGACAAAACCAATGGCTCCAATAACAATCATTCCTGCCAAAATTTCAGCCGGTTTTTGGAGGTCACGCGCCGTCATAATCATGAAACCTAATCCGTAACCGCCCTTTACCCCTGTGAACTCGGCGGCGACAAGCGTCATCCACGCAACACCCATACCCACCCTCATACCGACGAATATTGATGGCAAAGACCCCGGAATAAGGACTTTTGAGAATATGTCGAATTGAGTCGCGTTCAAAGTCCTTATTGCATCAATGAATATGGGATTGACAGAAGACACGCCTGAAACTGTATTTAATAACACAGGGAAAAACGCCCCCAAGAAAATTATGAAGGCTGCCGACGAAATGCCTATGCCAAACCAAACAATAGCTATAGGTATCCATGCCAAGGGAGGTATTGGTCTGATAATCTCTATAATGGGCGCTAGAGATTTATTAAAAGCGGGAGACCATCCCATGAGCAGACCTAAAGGGATAGCCAAGGCGCTGGCGAGCAAGAATCCCAGGCCCACACGGTAAAGGCTGTAAAGTACATGAAAATACAAGACGTGGCCTGGCGGCATCCCGACGGTAAGGAGCAACCAAAATCCTTTTGCCACCTCGTCGACGGGGGGAAGCACGTGGCGTGGTACAATCTCGAAATAGGGCATAAGCTGCCACAATAACAGCAGTATCGCCAGTGGAAGGTAACGCAGTATCATCGAGCCATTCTGTGCTATTCTTCAGGGCGGTTCACAAGGTGTGCTATTAGGGCTTCAACGTCCTTGACGTCAACGTACCCTAATCTCTTCAAATATTTTATGTAATCTCTGAGCCCTTCAATATTTAGATCCGATACGTACTTTACGTTCTCCATCGCCATTTTGACCACCTGTGCGCTCATCCCTGTGTGTTTCACGGCGATCACTGCAGCCTCGCGAGGCTTGCTTAAAATAAAAGCAACGGCTTTTTGGTGAGCCCTCAGGATACGTCTTAATTTGTCGGGGTGCTTCTTCGCCAGTATCGCATCGACAACTAATACACAGCAAGGATGGTCCGGCCAGATCGATCCCGAGGTCGCAAGGATGTCGCCTACTCCCATACCTATTGCCTGGCTTGGTACAGGTTCCCACGCAACGAAAGCATCAATTTGACCCATCCTTAAAGCGCTGATCATCTCTGGAGGCCTGATCACGGTAATTTGCACATCCTTAAGAGAAATGTGGTATTTCCCAAGCGCCTTGTGCAACAGACAATCCTGCACCGTGGAATAACCGGGAATAGCAACAACTTTGGTTCGGAGATCTCGTACTGACTTAATCGCGGAATTTCTTGACACCACGATAGCCGATCCCTCAGTATTGACCTGCGCGAGTATTTTTATTTTTGCAGTGCCATTGGCAAATGCGGTGACTGTCGGGGCTTCCCCGACGTACGCCATGTCCACCGCGCCTGCAGAAAATGCGCTCATGATCTCGGGGCCCGCACGGAAGAGACCGACTATATCTATATCGACCCCTTCCTCCTTAAAATATCCCTCATCTAAAGCTACCCACAGCGGAAGATGATGAATGTCATTCTCCAGTAGCGCCGTTCTGAGCGCATTCGACGGCGCGTCCAGACAGTGTACCGTTACCCCAAAAGGGGAACACAACAGAATTGTTGCAACGACCAAGATAACATGCCTCGCTATCGCGTCCCTGAGACAATTCAATCCGTTATGGCTTACCCCTGAGCGTGGTTCACAAGGGGGATGAGTCATCAGTCGTCCCTCCAATCTGTAATTTACCGAACGTTACCTCATAATAACGATT
>JBMFOE010000057.1:0-20122 GCA_049969795.1 Desulfomonilaceae bacterium | reverse complement strand
TAGCCCAGGGCAACGCCCTGGGAACGCGGTCATCGAAAGCCACGATAGCTTTCTCCAACGCCGTACCCTTTGTCATTCTACCTGAAAATCTCCGGGCGGATCCGACGTGGTATTTTCAGGTAAAATGACAAGAGGTGACTTGTGGTAGCTGTCAGATGCGGTTCTCAAGGGCGCCCAAGAAGTACATGATGCGGACGTCATTCCGAACAGAACTTTCCAGAATCAGTATATGTCCTGGCGGACTCGATCAGGCGCCCAGGGATCTCGTCATGGGTTCCCACTTCCATGGGACTGACATGCAGAGGCTCAACAGCGCAGTTCGCCATTATTTTCGAGAATGGCTACAATTCTTTTGTCCCAAGTGGAATTTGAGTTTCTTTTTTTGTCCGGCTTGGGTATATAATGCCACAATTCGTTATAGTCCAAGAGAGGTGGGTGAAGAAAGCATGCGAGTCGTACGCGGGACAGCAGCATTGATGGCGGTATTGTTTTCCCTTGTTCTCATGCCAGGTCCCAGCAGCGCCCAGGTACTTCCCATGGGCCTCGTGGTGGACTCGTCATGTCAGATAGACTTCCTCTTTGGCCAGCAAACTTTCGGGAGACAAATGAGAACGGGGCCAGAAGACTTGCTGGGCAACGTATCTGGAGACATTCTCGAGAGCTTGAGACTAGACCTGACCACGCGTCTGCCCGTCTTGGACGGCATGATTGAACTCGGCTCTTATCGGAGTTTGTCGGTAAGATTACGCGGGATGGCGAGTTTCTTGGAGTCTGACTCGTGGACCAAAGTCGGCAAAGGCCCCGATACGGCGAAGGAGTTCGAAGCGAGGCTTAAACCCGAAATGAGGGCTTGGGAGGCTGCTGGATTATACCACCTGAGCTGGGGCGGGCCTTACCGTTTCAGTCTCGTGGGCGGCTATCGTCAAGAGTATTGGAAATTCTTGCGGCAAGAAGCTGGCTTCGGCGGCGAGGCCATGGATTACCGCCACACGTCGAGGGTACCTTTTCTCGGTCTCCAGACTTCCATGTCATTCCCCTGGTGGAAAGCCAAAATGGAGGTGATCGGCTCGCCCTTTATGACAAAACTCGTTTATTTCTACGCGAGGAATCCCAATCATTTTATGCACATCGATGGAACGTGGCGAGACGGCGGGTTGTTGGAAGTCAACATAGATGGTTCGGTGTTTGTTTCGCCAAGCCTTACCCTGGGCTTGTCGTTCCGGTACAGCTACGAGGAGCTTCGGGGCGAGGTCAAAGGTGAGCGAAGCTATAAACAATACGAAGAATGGCCCTATGATTATTATTCCATCCAAAACCTTGCTTATGTGGGATTTATCGCAGGGGTGGTCTTTTAATGGTGGGACGGGGAGTGAGAGAGGCTGTCGCGACGCTCAGTCGTGAAACGCATCATTGAAGGACGTCGAGGTTATGGATACGTAGGCGCCGCGCAAGCCTGGCCTTGCAATGGAGCGATTTTGCGGTCGATGCACGTGAGCGACCGGGGGCGAGACACCCGCTAAAGACGAACAGATTTTTCTGAGGAGGATATATTCGGAATGAAGTGCCAATCGGACTTTGATGACGAAACTGAAAAGACGTTAAGACAGGCCGACGAGTGCGTGGAGCCTTGGTGGGACGGGCCAGACGGCAGCAAGCCGCCTGAAGCCAAGGCCAAAAGCGCTGACGCGGTCTCTCCCTCCGAAAGCGTCGAGGAAGAGGCGGTTCGCCGCGGGCTTCTGCGCGTGGATAGCGAAGGCGAGACGTGCCTTTCGTGTGAGGAAAAGCCGTCGAAATAATAGGCCGCCCTTTCTAGGGAATTGTTGATAGACGCGGCCATGCTCATGCGAATGGACCGGATGGCGTCCCCGAGTAGGTGTTAGAATCGTACAGCAGTCTCAAAATGTTGTCGGAGCGTGGCTAAAGCCGAAGGACGCAGACCCGTAATCATGGCGTTCGTGACGGCAGCGCAACGCCCTTGAGAAACCGGCGCGCCTGCGCTTTGTCATGTCGGATGCGATCCCGGCGCCGGGAATTCTGAACCTCCTCTTCCGGCAAGGGGATGACGCCAACCGGCGTCTCATCTCACTCGTGATTGCTTTCGTCAATACTATTCCCTGGAAGTGCGCCGCAGGCTCTGGGTTTCAGGAGGGGAAAATTATGCGTTTCATTCATACGGCGGATTGGCACCTGGGTCGGTTGATGCATGGGGTGCATCTCACAGAAGACCAGGCCCATGTGCTCGATCAATTCGTTCACTTGGTGAAAGAGGCCAAGGCCGAGCTGGTTATTGTTGCAGGCGACGTCTTTGACCGAGCGGTACCCCCTACCGAAGCGGTTTCCCTTCTTGACGATGTGCTCTCGCGGCTGGTGCTGGACATCGGGGTTCCCGTGATCATCATAGCCGGCAATCACGATAGCGCGCCGCGGCTGCAATTCGGGTCAAAGCTCCTGGCAGAAGAGCGGCTGTACGTGTTTGGCGCCCTCTCTGCTGACGTTCCCACCGTGCAGCTCGAGGATCAATGGGGACCCGTCCAGTGTGCGGCGATACCCTACTCAGAGCCTTCTACGCTCCGGGAACGCTTTTCCGAGGAATCCATCAGCAACCATCAAGAGGCGTTCCAGTTCCTCCTCGGCAATCTACAAACCAATGTCCAAGAAGGGCGCCGTACGGTGCTTGTCGCCCATGCATTCGTGGGCGACGGGCTCCCGAGCGAATCCGAGAGGCCGCTCTCTGTGGGCGGCTTTGACCGCGTTGACGCGTCTCTTTTCAGAGGGGCCAATTATGCAGCGCTGGGGCATCTGCATCGTCCCCAGTCCGCCGGATACGATCACGTGAGCTACTCAGGGTCGCTTTTGAAATATTCTTTTTCCGAATCTGACCACGTCAAAGGAGTCAATGTGGTCGAGATGAATCAGGAAGGTGTGTGCAACATCGAAAAGGTTTCTTTGACGCCGCGACGCGACGTGCGACGCATCGAGGGCTTGTTGAAAGACTTGCTCGAGGGGCCTCGATCCGGCGAAAACCGGGACGACTACATCTCCGCCGTGGTCACCGATACAGAGCCCATACTCGATGTGATGGGCAAGCTCAGGGAAGTCTATCCCAACGTGCTGCACGTCGAGCGACCGTTCTTTGACGCGTATCGGAGTTCCCAAGGCGACAGGGCGGATCACCGGAAGCTCAACGACGTAGATTTGTTCAAGGCTTTTTTCCTAGAGGTTACTGGCCAAGAATTGAAGCAGGAACACATCGAGGCGTACCAGAGCGTCATCGAGGACCTCAGAAAATCCCAGAGCGAGGAGACAGCGCTATGAGACCCTTGAGGCTGGTGATGCAGGCCTTTGGGCCATATCCACAACGCCAGACGCTGGATTTTCGGGAGTTTGGCAATCGCACGCTCTTCCTCATTCATGGTCCCACTGGTTCCGGCAAGACGAGCATACTCGACGCCATGGCCTTTGCCTTGTATGGGAGGCCCGCCGGGTCTGAACGCGATCCGAAAAGAATGCGGAGCGACTACGCGGACCCTGGGACGCCCACCGAGGTGATATTCGAGTTCAGTCTGCGAAACGAGCTCTATCGGGTGTACCGAAAACCTGAACATGCGGTTCCCAAGAAGCGCGGCGGAGGCATGGCCGTCACCAAGGCGGAAGCGTACTTGGCCCGCCTTACTCGGCCCGACGACGATGGACAAAAAAAGATCATGGAAAACGGGTGGAAGAACGTCTCGAACAAGATAGAGGAATTGTTGGGCTTTAGCAGCGAACAGTTCAGCCAAGTGGTGATGCTTCCCCAGGGCGAGTTCCAGCGACTGCTCATGGCCAACTCAAAAGACCGTCAATCCATCCTCGAGGTGCTGTTTCAGACGGAATGGTACTCCCGCATCGAACAGGCATTGAAGGCAAAGGCCGCAGACCTGAAAGAAAAGATTCAAAACCTCTCAGCTCGGAGAGATGAGCTGCTTGTGCAGGCCCAGGCGGAATCTCTGGAACATATGGAGGCGAGGCGCTCGGAGAATCAAAGGCTTCATGAAGAACTCAAAGGCAGACTTGCGCAGTTGGAAGCGCACGCAAAAAGGGCCAGAGAGGATTTGGAAAACGGCAAGCGGCTAAGCGATAAATTCCAGGAGCTGAGGCGGGCAAGCGCGAATCTGGAACAAATCCGTTCACAAGCCGAGATCGTCAAGTCAAAAAAAGGCGTCCTGGACCTCGCATATAAAGCCCAGAAGATCGTCCCTGAAGAAAAGAATCTCGAGAGACTCCTCAACGAGCAAAGCCAGGCCGAGCGCGATCGAGATGCGGCCAGGAATGCAGCAGCAGCCGCAAGGGCTGACAAAGATCGCGCGGCTCAGCGGTATCAAGATCAAAAATCCAAAGAACCAGAAATTGAAAAGACCAAGCAGGAGCTTGGCCGCGTGGAAGGGCTTTCTGAGCAAATACGTCAACTGGCGGCGGCTCAGGCCGCATGCGCTGAAGCTGAAAAAGAGGTCTTGTCAGCCGAGAAGCGTTTCAGCAAAGCAAGCAAGATTTTAGAAGAAACCATATCGAATATAGAGCAGTTTCGAGAGGACAAAGACAAGGCCCAGAAAGCCGCTGAGAATGTGGAAACGCTCAATCTCAAACTCAAAAACTTGAGGTCGGGCCTGGAGACCATCAAACAAGTCGGAGCTCTGACGAAGGAGCGAGAGAAACTAGAACAGCAGCTTCGCAAAGCGGAGGATGAGTGCAATCGTCTCGAGCAAGACAGAAGCCGAAAAAAAGACGAATGCAAGACCTTGGAAGAGACCTGGATAAAGGCCCAGGCTGCGGTGCTGGCGCAGAAATTGGCCGTGGGCGAACCGTGCCCTGTGTGCGGTTCTCGTGAGCATCCTCAGCCAGCCCGCGCAGTCGGCTATGTGCCCAGCGAACATGAAATTAAGGCCAAGAAGGAAGAGCTCGATGCCATCGAGTCAGACCTCGAGAAGGCTCGCAAAAGAAAGAATAAGTACGACAATGACCGCGCCGACCGCCTCGCGCGCATCGAATCTCTTGGAAAAACCTTGGTCCAGTATGAGGGACTCGCCGAGGCTGACCTTGCCCGCGAAGAAAAGACCCTCGCGGCGGAGCTGCAAAAGGCTGAAAAGGCCGCCGAAAAGATTCAGGAGATGCAAAATCAAATCTCCAAACTCGAAGACAATTTGAAAAAAATACGGGAAGAGTGCGATCGTGCTCGGGATCAAAAAGAGGGCGCCAAGACGAGGCTTGCGTCCGCAACCGCGTCAAAAGAGACCATTGCCAAGAACATCCCCGAGCATTTGAGGTCGCTCGATGCGTTAGAAAAGGAAAGAACAAGGCTTTCTCGAAAGATCGCGGACATGCAGGCTGCGCTAGAAAAGGCCGCTGAAGAGTTACGGAAGGCAGAACAACGCGTCGCGGGCAAAGAGGCCGAGGCGCGGGCCGCAGAGGACAAGTGCACAGAGGCGTCCCGCAAGGCGCTCAATCAGAGGCAGGCGTTTGAAAAGCTGCTGGTTGAACATGGGTTTCGCAATGAGGCCCTTTTCAAGGAATCGAAGAAGACCGACGCAGAGATAGAGCGGCTGAAGGCCGACATCGACCGTTTTGAGAAGGACCTGAAGAGCGCGGAGGATCGGCTCCAGCGAGCTCGGCAAGAAGTCGCGAACATCGAGGAGCCGAACGTTCGAGCCCTTGAGGATGCAGCCGCTTTGGCAAAGAAACAGCATGAAGAGGCGCTGAGGCAAGAAGCGACCCTCTCTAAACAACTTGAACAAGAAACGTCGCTTATCGCGCAGTACAAAGGGCTGAAGGATCAGATAGACGGCCTGGAAAGGCAATTTGTGGTAGCCGAGACCATTTCTGGTGCGGCCAACGGCCGCAACGCCTTGGGCATTACGTTTCAGAGATTCGTGTTGTCCACGCTTCTCGAGGATGTCCTGGCCGCGGCCACTCAGCGATTTCACATCATGAGCAATGGGAGGTTCGCACTCAATCGACTAGGCCAGAGGACTGACAGGCGGTCGCCAGGCGGATTGGACATCGAAGTTTATGACGCGTACACCGGCGTCGCTCGACCGGTCAACACGCTGTCCGGCGGCGAAGGTTTTTTGGCGTCTTTATCGTTGGCCCTGGGACTCGCAGATGTGGTTCAGGCCTACGCCGGCGGCATACATCTCGATGCGATCTTCGTTGACGAAGGTTTCGGCAGCCTGGATCCGGAAGCGCTGGACCTTGCATTTCGCGCCCTGGTGGATTTGCAGCAGAGCGGTCGTCTTGTGGGGGTCATCTCCCACGTTCCGGAGCTGAAAGAAAGGATACAGGCCCGCCTGGAAGTCACCACCACCAGACGCGGCAGCACGGCTCGCCTCGTAGTCCCGTGACGCTGAAAATTCCGAGACATGGCTGCGACCATTTACACCCCGCTTCTCGAAATTTGTGCTGGAATAACAGCCGCATCATGTAATTTCTGGGCGCATCCACGGCCACGGTAAAAGTTCAAGGAGACAAGGCGAGGGGAAATATGCGCATTCTCGAACATGATCGCGAGTTGCAACAGGGTTCCGCGCCCCGTCATTCCCACGCAAGTGTGAATCCATGGCAAGTTTCCTTGGCGCCGGATCAAGTCCGGCATGACATACCGAGTAGCGTGACGGTGCTGGGTTGATTACGTGTTCTCACCGGGAGGCAGACTTTGAAAGGCGCCATATTCACGCCCCGGCGCGCCTCATTCCCACAGAAGTTTCGAGAACCGGTATGAACATCCCTGAGTAGACGAGTCCCAGGCCAGGGCCGGTTCATGGAGAAGGCAGCGGCGTCCTGGAATCGCCGCGCCAATTCAGACGGAGAAATCCCAAGAAATGACCGAAATGCGCGAAAACCTCTCTCCCTCAGACGCCGCGGCGGAAGAATCTCCCTGTTTGGTCTGCAGTCTCGGCGCATCTCCTTGCGGTCGGCAGAGATTGAACGGCAACGTCGAGCATATCTCTGTTTCTCCCGAGGGCGTGTACGAACTTCATCTGGTCTCCGACGAGCATGAGATGCTTACGCTGCCTGTACACGGATCATGGAACCAATGCGTTCAGGGGCTCAAAGACTGGCTGGTGGTCAATGACAGCGTATCCGTCGCCTTGCTCCACCTCGAGAAAGCAGGAGAGACTCTGCAGGTTGGAAAGGACAGTCTCCTGGTAATCGAGCCTGATTGGTTGATCACGGTCACGGACATGACGCGAGTCGAATACTGTCAGCGACAGTTTCTCCTGGATCGATACGTTTCTTCGCCCAGGAGCAAGCACATGATTCGAGGTACGTTCGTCCATCGAGTCTTCCCAGAGATTTGGGGTTCCAAGCGAGGTAAGGAACTGGAAGATCGTTGCGGAGAGATAATGGGCGAACAGATTGAGGATTTCATCGTCTCTGAATGTTTTCCCGGCGACATTCAGGAGAAATGCGATGAAGCCATTGCCCACCTCACCCAATGGATCGATCGTCGCCCGCGCACGACCCGGCTGCGCACCGAGACCTTTGTCCTTTCTCCTTTTTTGGGCATGAAAGGAAAGATCGATTTCTTGTGGGAGGACATTTCCAGGCATCAGATAGTGGGCATCGCCGAGCTGAAGACAGGAAGAAGCCAAGGAAAAGCCCCTCATCCTGGCCATGAACTCCAACTCCTCTCATATACCATGATGCTCCTGGCCCGAGGCGAAGCGACGCGGGATCGGGCGCTTACGCTGCTGTTGTATAGCGGCAACGACATGCTCGGAGACCATGGGAGCAACCTCCATCGCAAGATCGTCATCACGCTGGACGCCGTGATAAACGCGGTCAAGATACGCAACGACCTCGTGTTGATGGAGCTCACGGGTCGATCGCGCTTTGAGACGAACATGAACAAATGCCGCAAATGTCGGAATCTAAACGTACATTGCGCCCGAGTCGCCCTCCTCAAAGACGAAGAAGACCCCCGACCGGTGGAAACTTCGTCGTGGCTGGGCGAACAAGCCCAGAGGCCGACGGACAGCCAAAGAACATTCTTTCAGCACTATTCTTCCCTTATTTCCAAGGAATTGAGGGCGCTCAAGGAGATACACGCGGACTTGTGGCGCAAGGACCCAGAGCAAAGGGAAGAAGAAGGATTCGCGTTTCGGATCCAAAAAGTCGTGGGCAACCAAAGGCAAAAGAAGGGATTTTTGTATGAACTCCACGGGGAGAACAGGACGGAATTTCGAGTCGGCGACGCCGCGTTGATCAGCGATGCTCGAGGCCCGGCGTTTGGTCGCATCGCTGCTGGGGTCGTGCAAGCTGCATCGTCAAGCGGGTTGAGCATAGCCTCGGACGAAGAAATCCGCTTTGAACCCGTCTGGGTAGATGCGTACACCACCGAGGATTTGACGCTTCGTCTCTTCAAGGCGCTGTACAGGTTCATGGTTCGCGGGGATGCGTTTCACGACGTGATTCTGGATGGAGCGTCGCCCGAGTTCGGCAGCCTACCCATCCAAGACAAATCGTTGCTGAAGATTTTGGAAAAGGAAGGGCTCAACGAGCATCAAGGCGCGGCGCTGCAGGCGGCGCTCTGCGCTCTATCTTACTGCATCGTTCATGGACCGCCCGGCTCTGGAAAGACCAAACTCATCCGCGCGATTGTCTTGGCCCATTTGTCGCTCGGGCAGCGGGTGTTGATATGCACGGGCACGAATCGCGCCTTGGACGAGGCAATGAAATCCCTTGCGCAGTCCGACATGAGCGACGAGACCTTACGGATCGGCGATCCCAATTCGGTCACCCATGCCCGAGTCCGTTCCGTGACGCTGCGCGAAATTATAGGATCCCTCGAATCTTTGGATTGCAAGATAACCGCGGGGATCGACGCCCTCAAAAAAAGGCCGGTGGTGGGCGTCACCGCGAGTTCGCTGCACTCGGGGAAATACGACAAAGTCTTGGGAGACTTCGATCTCGTGGTGATCGATGAGGCGGCTCAACTGACAGTCCCCGCGACGGTAGGCTGCATCAGCTTTGGCAAGAAGTTTGTGCTGATCGGAGATCATCGGCAATTGCCGCCGGTGGTGCAAAGCGAGGGTTTGGGACCTGTTCGAGAGGTCGCGGGAAACGGCTCATGGTCGGATTTGTCGAAATCACTCTTTGAGATACTGTACGAGCGCGCGCTCGAAGAATCAGGCAGGGAAGTAATTCTGCTGAAGGATCAATACCGCATGAACGACCAGGTCTGTTCCATCCCGTCAAACATGTACTACGCGGGATCGTTGCGGCCGGCCAACACAGCGATCGCGCAAGCCCGGCTGAAGATTGACGTGGGTGGGCTTGCAGGCTTGGAGCGCCTGGTCCTCGAACCCCACGAACCCGTCAAATTCATCGATACGCCTTTGGATGGTCGAGCCGGCCCCCGGACGAATCTGCGAGAGGCCGAACTCGTCTGTGGTCTTGTCATGGCTCTTGTTCGGGCAGGTCTTCCCTTGGACAGACCGGATGCCTTGGGGATTGTATGCCCGCGGCGCGCCCAGGTGGAACTCGTGAGACGCGAGCTTGAAAAGAGTCTTGGAGGTCTGGCGCCGAGTGGAGTCAAAACGAAAATTCTCGACGCCGTGAGCACAGTGGACAGATTCCAAGGCAGTCAAAGGGACGTGATTATTGTCTCCCTGGGCATGACAGACGACGTCGTCTCTCAGCATCTGGCTGACGAGCGGCGCTTGAACGTCGCCATGTCTCGGGCGCGGCATAAGCTCATCTTCCTCGGCAACATAGAGGCGCTCGGGCGTGAACCTTTGTTTGCAACGCTGTTCGAGACAATGGATAGAGAGCTGCCGTATTCTGGATGGCGCATTGCGACGTCTTGACACAGCGGGTCGCGCATATCGAAACTTTCACTTGCGTTTTGCCCGATGCCCGGCTACTCTCACCCCATGATCACTCGAGATATCACCGATGAACTGTTGCGATCCGTCAGGGAATATCCCGCGGCGACCATTATCGGGCCTCGACAAGCCGGCAAAACCACCCTGGCTCAAATGACCTTTCCAGACATGCCCTACTTTTCCCTGGAAGACCCGGATGTGCGCATGGCGGCCGAGATCGACCCGAGAGGCTTCCTCTTCGGTGAGACATAGTGAAAGGAGCGCTCAACAAAGGCGTCAGGCCCGAGATATATTATTTCAGGGACTCCCACGGCAACGAAATCGACTTGCTCATCCGAGAAAACGGGACGCTCACACCCGTGGAAATCAAGTCAGCCGCGACATTTTCTGCAGAGTTTGTGAAGCGTTTGGAGTGGTTCCGTACGTTGGGGATCGAGCGCCTCAACGCCGGCGTCGTTCTTTATAACGGCGAGCAATCGTTCAACATCCGCGGCATTCGCATTCTCAACCCGCTCCACGTGGACAACCTCTGGGAAACCCTGACCACGCCTTCGGGAGAGGGGACGCGAAAATCGGGGGTCTAACCTTGATGGTTTTTTCTCGCAAGACTCGGTGATTAAGGTATGTTGTTTTTGTTTCGTTGCCGCTGCAGAGTCTTTATACCACTTCTCGAAAATTTTGTCGGAACGAGAGGCGCCGCGGCGTGAATATGATAACTTTCAAAGTGTGCGTCAGGGCGCCTGATTTGTCACGCCGGACTCGATCCGGCGCCCAGGAAACTCTGCATGGATTCCCACTTACGTGGGAATGACATGCAGCAGGACAACAGCGCAATTCGCGATCATTTTCGAGAATGGTTACAAGCGCGGCGTCTTCTGGGCGTCATCGGGAAAGAGGCGACGGATCTTCGACCATGCAGGAGAACCTGGCCACGCAGGGGTGACGGTGCGAGATGACGCCCACTCGATAAATCCGTCTAGGTCGAAGATGCTCAAAATGACGTCGGTTCTGACGTGATCAGGGAGGTATTTGTGGAACCGACCTGCGCCTACATAGGCGGCTATCGAGTCTTTCATTTCGTCCACAGCGCTCCGAATATCGTACGTTCTCGATGGGAGAGCCCTTATGTCGCCTTCAGCAATATCCGCTCCCAGGGCCAAACCTTGAAAAACTGTTCCTGAACTCTTTTGTCCAAAGAGTCGGTCAAGCACACGCTCATAAAGGTCGCCGCCAAAATGAAACCAAATCGGGCCTCTTGGGGATGCACAGAGGACCGTCTCGTGGTCTCCAAAGCCTAGACCTCGCTTGACATGCTCGGCAAAGGATTTCGACGTCAATGGCTGCCGTGCCCCGTACCCAAAGGAGTCTTTCGCGCGGATCTTCCGTTGTTTTACCAGTATTTCCTCAGCGCCATACACCACATCTACGGTCATTCCTGCAACGGCGATCCGTTCAGTCCTTGTCGAACGCTGGACAATATGCGCGATTTGTTGGCCGGTGAGAGAATCCACCACAGGGGTTGTCGGTCCCTCTGACTCGAAGTTGCAATGAAAATACGAACGGTTTTGCTCGATGCCGTCTGAAAATTCCTGGCCAAGGAAAAGACGATCTCTCTGTTGAATCAACATCTCCTCGGCAAGGAGATGGTCGATCACTGCCTTGGCTGTTGGGAGCGCGGGATTCCCCCACACGGCCTCGACGAGTTCAAGTATGTCTTTTTCTTTGCGGCCTTTGCCTCTCGCTTGCATAATGAAGCTTACGATTTGCTGTACGAAGACGCCCCACCTCCTGCTGGGAGGAGCAGCATCGAGTATCCCGCGACACGCGTCCAGTATCATGCTGCTGAAAGCGATACAGTCCAACGCGTTTTGCGGGATTGGAATCATCTTGATCAGGCCGGATCGTCTCCCGCCGCGACCGATCCGCTGCAACAGAGCGGAGGTATCTGGCGGCGCGCCTATCAGGACGACGATATCGACGTCCCCTATGTCGATGCCCACTTCAAGGGTCGAGGTCGCAACCAGCACAGCGTCTCTACAGAGGGCGAACATTTTCTCGGCCTCTTCCCTTTGGGACTTGTCAAGGCTGCCGTGGTGACCAGTGACAAATATGTTCCGACGTTTTTGAAAGATCGCGCGGAGCTCGGCGGAGAGTAGGTCGCACAGTTGCCGCGATCCCACGAATATCAATACCTTCCTGAGACCATCCTGAGCGCCATTTTCGATGGCTTGCCAAATGAGATCGCTCCAACTACCTCTTCTTTTGAGGAGCGATTCCATGAACTCCTGGAGAGGCGCGAGGCCATCGGAAGATCTTACTGGCGCCCATTTTGAGGGCGCGCCTGGCGAGAACAATTGCATCTCTCTGTCGCCTTCGACACGGATCACCGTAGCGCAGGGCCCGAGAAGGCGTTGCGCCAAGGATGAGGTGTGAGAAATGGTGGCGCTTCCTGCACAAATCTGCATGCTCTCGGACCCAATCCACCCCTTTTGGAATGCGTATCTCTTTAGCCTCCGCAGTCGCGCGACCAACCACACGATGTGCTCTCCCCGCGCAGTGTTTTCGTAAAGGTGCGATTCGTCTAGAAATACTGCCTGGACACTCGCCAGGAGGTGGCCGCATACCTCGCGGTTGTTCATCATCGCATCGCGACAGAGCATGGAATCAAATGACTCAGGGGTGGTTATGAGCACGTGGGGCTTGCGTCCCTTGTCGCTGTGATCCGAGGTTTGTCGGCCACAGGTCCAGCCTATTTCGGACAAAGGCCATTGAACGCGATTGAAGAGGTCGTTCACCAACGCCCTGGTCGGGGCGACGATCAAGAACTTTACGCCTCCCTTTTCAGGGGAGGATTTCAGCCTTTGGAGCCGCGCGACGAGAGGAGCGACTATGGCCTCGGTTTTACCCGAAGCCGTAGCCGAGGCAATGAGAACATCCTTGCCAGAAAATATGGCGGGAATTGCCTGTCTTTGCACCTCAGTCAGGCAGCGAAACCTCCCGAGAAAAGCGTCGCCAGCGGCGCCAAGCATCCGTAATATTTCTCGATCAGACGGCATGGTGTTTTGATCACTGTTGTGAAGAATCGGCCTCCCCGCCTTGCGGGAATCGTCCGAACATGAGGTCCATCCGTTCAATTGCGCTCCTGACAAAGCGCCGCGTCACCGCGCTGGGGTTTGCGGAATGATTGTGGAAGAGCTGTTGGAAAAGCGCCTCAGACGCGCCTTGCTTCAAATGAACTTTTTCAATTGAATAGGCGTCTGCGTATAAGTCCAGCAAACGGTCCAGAAGCAAACGCAGGTCATCCTGATTAGGGGTTGGGGCCTTTATATGTTCAACCTTGCCTTCCAGGCGCCCGATGATGTCTTTTACCGGGTCATGCGCCTCATCAAGGGTGGGATCCCCAGGGGCCGCAGCAAAAGCAATCATTACCGGCGTCTCTGTCAGCTTAAGTAATTCCGTCAGCAACTTTCTGCGGCGCTCTATCGTGTCGGAGTCCGCCTTGGTGTCGTACGCCGAGGCGGCGTATTCCACGTCCAGTTCATCCAACACCATGAGAAGGCCGCTGCACCCCATGACAGAGGCAAACACCGCCCATTCATTGAGAAGTTGTACAAAGCGAGACGCCCTGTCTGAAATCGCTCGGGCTTTGATGCTCTTAAGCCTAACACTATAATTCAGTTTTTGCAGCTTCGTGTTGGCCTCGGTAGCGGAAAGCCGCAACGAGAGGAAATCTGTCAATATATCAAGCGCTTCAGGATCGTCAAAGGCATCGAGGGGGAACGGCCTCAAAGTATTTGCAAGGTACTCCGCGCCTCGTCGCTCCAATATCTCGATACGTTCATCCTGTTTTGCCCTGGCAATCTGATGCGATAGATTGGTTGTTTTCGCGTTGCCGGGAAATCTTAGACTCGACATCAACTCACTCAAGAGTTCCATCGGCAACGCGAGTGACGTCGAGACTCCGTCCATGACGACATAGGACGTCGCAAACTTGGCCTCCTGTGCAAGCACCTGTAAGAGAGTGAGCGCATGCGTCTTTCCCACACCCCAGGGGGCGTCAACCAGGAGAAAGGTCGGCCCTTCCACAACGGTCTTTGAGATTGCTCTCTTGAATTTTTGCTCCAGTTCCGCGGTTCCCACGCTCAGGTACGCGATTTGGGATTCGAGGACCTGCCCAAGCCTCAAAGCCACGACGCCCCTTCTGGCTTCAACCTCTGTTTGATTCATTTGCGTGGGCAGCGCCCACATCTTTTCTGCCGCAAATTCGGGAGACGGACTGAATACTACGGGTTCTTTTTCCTCGTGAGTGTCCCCTGGCTTAGATTCAGTCGGAGGAGGCGTGGTTGGGGCGGATTCAGGCGCTACGCTAGGTTCTCTCTCCAGACTTAGTTCCGATAGGGAAACGATGGGCTGTGCAAAACCAAAATCAACGCAAACCCGCGCGTGAGCTCCGATCCCTTGTATCCACAAAATGGTTCCTTCGCCGTAACTGGGGTGAAACACTATGGCCCCAACTTTCAGTGGACTGCCGCTCTCAAAGATTTTTTTTAGCCAATCTTTAAGTCCACGAACTGTTTGCCATCCATTTTTCACAGCTCGAAATCCTCTGGGTCGTTGTCTTTGATGTGATCGAATGACCCGCGGTATCGCTCTCTCAATTCGGCTTCGCTGTATACGCGTTCACCATTTGAGACTTGTTGATCGAGAATCGTTACGCAGGCTTTCACGAACAAGCGTCGGGCGTTTATGTCCAAGTCTCGTTCGTCGGCCACCGCGGCCAACCGCTCTATGTTTCCGTATTGCAGGTTTCTATCGAATGTGACGTCTCTCGCCCTTTCACCCAGCAAAACTAGCTTCTGACCGATAGATTTAAGGAGATCCCTTTGCGATCCAAGGGCGCCGAGATCGAGCTGAGGCGCAAGATCGTTTCCTTCGGCAAACGAGGCGCCAGCGACCGCCAATCGCTGCTGCAATGCCGGATACTTTGGAAATTGTTCCAGGACGTCTGGCACCGCCGAGAAAGCGGCAAAAAGCGGCGCTCCCCCGGCAATTCCCATGGGTAGGTCGATGAGCACCCTCATGGCGGAAAGCACCCTCAATAAGGCCTTTCCTTTTGCATTAAAAAGCGTTTCGACCTCATCAAAGAGTATTGTCACTCCGTTGAGGCCGGCCTCTTTGACAAATTTGGCCATGGAGAGGAGCATGCGGCGTCCAAAATCGCTGCGTTCTTTGGCTGGGATGTTTGAGACGCGCAACAAAGAGCGTTCATCCTTGGTGAGAGTGTCTATTTCTCCCCGGAGCCATCGACGGGCTGCATCTCCTGTTCGAGCGCCCTCGGGGTCGATGAGTTCTCGAAGGGCGGCTGCCGCTACTCTCCCAAAACTGGGCTCAGGATACTCTTTCGTAAACAGCGTCCCGATCCACATGTCCATGGCCGCTTCAGGGTCGGCCGCTTTTTCGCGAATGAGGTTGTGTTTGTGAGCGATGATGCCATCGTTCAGAAGCGTATTCAGACCAGGCTCATGATAAGCCGGCAGCGTCAAGGAACCGATAAACGCCCGATAGATTTCAAAGGCGTTATCAAATCGGATGTTGTCTGTGCAGGCTATGTAGGATACCGCATAGTTTTCCTTGAGGGCTCGCGCCCCCAAAGAGACCAGGAAGTGAGTCTTGCCGCCGCCATATGGGGCAATTACCAGCTTGAAGTGAGCGTTGTTCTTGCAGAGTCTTTCGAAATACGTGCGAGAAAGGCGATCGATCCAATGATCGATGCCAACGGAATACGCGTTTAGGGCGTCATTTGCGCGACTAATGTCCGTGGGCGCTTTTCCTTCTGATCCCAGGCGAACCCATAGTTCAAGGGCGTAATCATCAAGCATCCGATCCTCCGTCTGATGTCACTAGGAACGCGGCCTGCGCGGCTGCCGATTTTACAAACTCTCGCACCGCGCCGATACTTATGTTCTGAGCCGAGGATAAAGCCATGTCCGAGAAAGTTTGGCGCAGCGAGGTCGCATGGGATTCATCCATACCCGCGCTTATCGCGAGCGCTATCACCTTTTCACCCACGGCCTTGAAAAACTCGGGTCTATCCGGCGATGGATTCGTCAGCTCGTCGAGGCTGGTCCACACTGCCCTCGGATTTGCGTGATCCGAGTAGATGCGTTCGATGCGCTGCGCAAGAGCCTCCAAATTGGTTTGGGCCAGTTCTCGAAATTCCTCGACCACTGCAAAGCAAAACGCGCATCCCTTGAACATGCCCATTGCCACGTGATCGACAAGGTTTCTTATGTTGGCGAGATGCTGTTGCTGCTTGCGGATGCTCCATTTGGCCATATGATAGCTTTTTTCCGTCTCATCGAAGAGAATCACAAACCCGGGATACTGAAGGGCCGAGGGCAAGGCGCCGAGAGACCGAATCCAAAAGGGGGCGTTACGGGCCGAAAGCTTTCCGATAGGCCGTGGAAGATTTTTGTAAATGCGATACAAGACGCTCATGGGGAAACGATAGGTAGGCGTAGCCTTTAATAGGTCTCCGAGGGTCTGTATGAGACCCTCATTTTCAGCCAGAACTGCCCTGACGTATCCGATCACAAGATTCCTGAATCCCTCTTCGAATCGATCTTCCTTGCGCAGCGCTCCAATAATCGAGCCCTTGGCTTCATCGTTTAGCCTTGCCTCTATGACGGCTTCTATACCCCGGCCGTCATCGTCATCCGGCGGGACGGCCCTCGCCGCAATCATTCGGTATGTGTCAGCAAACGTGGCAAATGGCGGTTGTTCCGCCCTGCAGTCAACATAGGCCGTCACGAACCCGTACTTGCGCGCCAGCGCTTGGATCGATTTGAGGAAATGGGTCTTGCCTCTTCCATACGGGGCGTAACAGAATCGGATTTCCGCGCCGCCGCTGGCTATGAAAGGGAGGGTTTCGCGCTCGAAGCGCCGCAGGGTGTCTTCAAGTCCCACAGACATTCGCAGAGCGATGTCGCCGTCTGGCGGTGTGCCGTGCTCGGCGAGTTTTGCGAGGACCTCGAACGCGTCCATCATCACCCTTCCGCTTTTTTTATCTTGAGGACGGCCAATTGGGGACCTAGTCTATCCACTGCTTCCAAGTCTGGCAGAGTGAGGGCTTTCTTTGCGGCTACAGTATTCATGTTGGGGGTCTGACTCCTGAGTACATATTCGCCGCACGCCCACCCGTGGCGGCCAAAACGAGCCAAATCGAACACGAACTGCGCAGTCGAGTAGGGTTGGGCCTTTTTGGGAGACGGATCCTTCAAAAACTTGTCGCTGTCGAGATTCCGGAGCATGGCCACGTACGCATGAAGAAGACGAACCGGCGCCCATCCGTCCGTGTCTTTTTTTTCTCTCTGCGCCACCAGCCAGGCGTACTGGAGAATCTGAAAGAAACGCTCTCGCGAAAAAGGCGACTCCTCGAGTTTGCGGCGTTCCTCTTGAATTCGCGCGAGGACCTTTGCGCCGTCTGATTCTTCAAAATCACAGACCGACTCGCTGCCCACTTCGAGCCGAACCTTCTTGCCTTTGTATGACACTTTGAAAATATCGACCCGATCATAGTCTCCGAATCGCTTGCATTGAAGATTCTCCTTGCGAGCGCTCAGCAGGAGCGTTTCTCGTCTTTCCTCGAGGGACCTGTTTATAACCTCCTGCGTCTGTTGGAGAGTTTGCTCTAGATAACTCGATAGCTCCTCGATGGACACATTTCGGACCTCTTGTAAGGCTTTCTTGAGCTGCTCAACCTTTTCGAAATCGCTGACCGTTTTCGGGGAGACGAGTTTCTTCATGGCGAGGTTTAAGCGGTTTATATCTTTGACGACCTTGGAAATATCCATGATAAGGCTCCACCTCTGGGTTCACATAAACACAACGCTGGGTTCACGGGCACGGCAAGACAGCGACGGCGTAAATATCGAACCGAAGAAGTAATTTTTTATTTGCAGTAATATTAGATAATTATCAGGCTCGGCCTCCACGTGTCAAGATAAATCAACGGCCGTGAGGCGTTACCTCGTCGCTCCAGGTCAATGCTGCAGCGCCTGGAGGCAGAGGTCTGCGCCTCCTTCAAGTCCCTATCTCGTACGAGGTGACGCGCAAGAACAACGAGTTGCAGAAATGCGCGCATCCTGAAATACATTGCGCTGCTCAACTACGAGATAGTCCATGTTTCGAGAAATGCAGTTCAGCATCGGAGATGTGGCGCGCATTCGTTTAGGAATTGTCTTACCACTGACCTGCAGGTCGCAGCAAAACAATATTGGGATCCTTCAGAACCTCCGAAGAATGCTCGCGCCCGTGCCCTATCCCAATCCTTTATAATCTGAAGACCGGCGGGATGAAATGCCCAGCGGGTCAAAGAATTAGAGTTTGCCCTGCGTGAGGAAAACGTTTGAATCAGCAAATCGCTCACTCCGCACAATGCTGTTTCTCTTACCTGATCCAACCGAAAAGTTTACTTAGCAAGCCTTTTCTGGCTGGCTCCACCGAGCCGCCAGAGCGAACCCCGGGCTGGATTCTGATCTTGGCAAGACTTCCTTGAGCAATATCTGGGGGTAGCACCCACTGAACCGAGAAGACGTGACTGCCCAAAGGGCTTGAAGAATTGAAATCAACCTCTTCCACGTGTGGTATCCGCCCTAGGTTGTCATGAAACGTTATGACAAGGATGAGGTCTTTAGGCAAAGCTCGGCCAGAATCAGCCCGGACCTCGCCATTCAAGGTTATTTGGCCTTCCGGGTCCTCTTTTGCGTAGATTCCATAAATTCCCAGGTGCAGCGCCGTCTCAATTTCAAAGGATCTCTCGACTAAGTTCGTGATGTCTTTAGATTTCCCTGAAGTTCTGGGAGGAGCCCCTGACAGATCTGCTGGGGACCTCAAATCCAGACTCCCAATATTAGAGAAGGGCGGTATTTTGGTTTGTATTTCCTCAATTTCGTTAATGAGATCACTCCGCGGTCTTGTGTGGCTGTTGTCCTGCCAACTTGATCGCTTTGTCACAATTGCTTTTGGGTTCCAAGTCTGAACGTTTGTGGATTCCCGTTGAGACCTTGGCCTATCAGTTTCCTCATCAGATATGGAGTAATGGCTCAGCTTTTGAATCCTGTGCGCGATGTCTAAATCCTTCCATTGTATTATGTATATACGGCCTTTTGCCGATACCCTGATGTCTATTTTCTTCGACATGTCCGCAGCATTCTTCGAACTGTCGAGAAGATATTTCGCCTCCTGCGGATTCAAGATTACATAAGAGCACTCTGTGCCATTACGCATCAAAAACGCTAAATAATGATTCTCGACATCCCATTTGTCCCAATGCTTCTGTTTCACATCGTAGAACCAACTATCTCGACCAGACGCCCGATTTGAATAGCGAACAAGAATTTTCCTTTTATCGACTGAACTCATCCATGCTCCGTCGAGTACGAGAGGCCCCCACTCTTTCTCAAGATCGCGAGCGAGCGACTCTCGGAAAAGCCTTCCGATAGCTTTATCTGTGAGGTTTGTCAGATTCGGCGACATTCCGATGGACCTCCTCTTGCTCCTATATTCTCCTTCCTAGAAGGCAGACTTGTCGGGGTTCTTTGGACAACTGGAAAAGATTTATAAGTGGTACGGTGCTCGTTCATGCTGTTGCCGGGGTCTCCGGCAGAGTACCAAAGTAGACCTCATCCGGGGTCCTTGCGTCAAGACCTTGATGCCTCCGCCGGTGTTGTAATACTTGAAATAGGCCTCAAATTGTCTCCGGGTTTCTTCGAGGTCATCGAAGCCCTTCATATACACCTCATCGTATTGGGTGGTCTTGCATAGGCACTTGGCTACTATGTTGTCCTACGCCGACCCTTTCTATCCATGCTGCTCCGGATCTCCCGGGACTCGAGATCCGTAATAAACTCTTCTGCCGTAGATTGAATGGCCTGCTCGTATAGAAAATCAGCGGCGCCAACGTAAACGGTCATTGCTTCCTCGCTCAACATTGCCTGAGCCCGTTTGCTCCGTCCACTGCGCTACCAGTCGCAATGCGCGTAGAATCGTTCCGCCGACTCCAAAACGTCTGCTGCTCCTTTACGTTCTCCAATGCAACCTTAGTCTCGAGGTCAGTGCCGTGATTCCTCCCTCGTTTTCTCGCCACATAATCGCTGCTGATTCCTCCGTTCACATTCTAGAGCAACCGCACCACTTATGCCATTGTCCCATTTTCCCCGATCATTTCAACAGCCCCACAGCACCGCCGCTGCCCCGATGAG
>JBMFOE010000056.1:0-21033 GCA_049969795.1 Desulfomonilaceae bacterium | reverse complement strand
TTCTTTCGGGTTGGTCCGCCTTACCCTCTCGGAGGGAGACAACGGGGCCTCCCAGGTTCCTGGCATCTCTCTTCCTGCGTGCCACGCTCTCTGACCCCGGCAGGCCCTCCAGGATCTCACCATCACGATCCCTTTGTATTGGCTTCCGGAACGCTAACACCGTCGCCGCCTGCTCTAACGAGGTAACGAGGCTGAATCGCTTAGGGGAGTGCGGCCTCCCCTGCGGCCCACAGGATTCTCTGTGTACGCTTCGGATATCTCGTTCGGTCGTTGTTGACTTCCTCCTCCATATCCGCAACACTCGATACGGGTGGCTGGTTAGGCCTTACCCGACAGGGACTCTCACCCTGAAAGAGACGCCAAGCTTCGCCTGGCGCACTATCGCTTCTCGAAATTTCTGCCGGAATGAGGCGCGGCGGCGTGAACATGATGACTTTCAAAGTCTCCATCACGTTTGTGAGAGGATCAATTAGTAACTGCGCAACGCTTGATCTGTCATGCCGGACTCGATCCGGCATCCATGAAACGAAGAATGAATTCCCACTTGCGTGGGAATGACATGCAGCGGGACTACCGCGTATTTCGCTATTATCTTCGAGAATAGCTATAAGAGCCCCCTTCATGAGGAAGGGGGCCGGAATAACCTACCGAGTTTTAGTTGGATTGTCCCTCAAGGCGCCTCGCAGCGACTATTGCATTGCGTCTAACGATTATGGTTCAAAAGACCACCAACGGCTTTCCAGCGATTTGGAGGGACAAGAAATTCAGAAAGAAAAAGCCAAAGAATACGACATTGGCGAGTAGCATGATGGTTGACCATATGCCGCCCCGCGCTGGTTTGGGCAATTGTCGATTGAGATAGATCAGGACAATCGGATAAATTATGGATGCCAGGTTAGCCATGTTAGCGGATATTTGCAGTAATTTTGTGGGGAGGGCGAGGTGGATAATGATGCCAATGGCCACTATCAACAGAATAGCCATAAGGTAATAAAACTTGCGAGGGTCGCCAGCCATCCATTTTCGTAAACGTGGGCTGACCGCTATGACAGAATCGGCGGTGTTCCGTATCATCATCTCCAACAGAGTCGTCTGGGTTTTCCACAGGATCAGAGAGCCGATAAAGAGAATGAAAGGAAATAGCCAAGAGGCTCTCTTCCCCAATTCCATTGCTGCGTACACGGGCATGTTGGCCACTGTTGGTTCAGCAGCGCCGGGAGTCACCGCAAGGGACACAACCAGCATGCTTGGGATAAACATGCCAATCATGGCGCCGACAAAGAACACAAGCCACTGATCTATCAACAGATAGCGAAACCATCTCTTCCACGTGGCTCTGTTTGAAGGCGTATCGGGGAACGTGCAGCCAGATGGGAGAACGTCGACCTTTTCGCCGCCGAAAATGCCGGAATAGAATCCGCATCGGTGTCCCATTGCATAGCCATGGTCACGGTAGTAGTTGATCAACATAAAGTTGAAGCCAGAGGCAAATCCAGTGTATCCCATGATGGAACCAACAGTAGTTGCGTCAATCCCTTTAGGCGGCCCGGCTGGCGTTACAATGCTCAAAAGCATTTCTCCCCACATCTTTGCGGGCGCAAAAATGATGGTCAAAATGATCAACACCGCCAGGATGAAGAAAACTAGGAAGGTATCAATAGCCTCCATGGTTCTTACAATTTTTTTCCCAAACAGGTAAATCACGAAGGACAAGCAGAGCAGCAAGATGGCTACGATGCGGACTATTTGGAGCTGACGCGGGTCTTTCATGTTCACAGGGCCGCCTAAAAAAAGTGAATAAAGGCCTTGCCCTGCTCCCGCGGCCCAGCCGCCCCAGATCCACGCAAGATACATGAGAATGAGAGACACGGGGACCCAGAATTTCAGACCAGGGGGAGTGCGATTGAAGCCTACAATGGGCACTTCGCCGGTTGCCAACGTGTAGCGCGCGTTCTCCACATTGTAGAACGTCTGTAGGACAGCAGAAAGCATAACGAGAAATCCCAGCCCCATGAATCCGTATTTCCCGAATCCCAGTGGGCCGAGCAGCCATTCGCCGCTTCCGATAGAGACCCCAAGAGCGATCATGCTAGGCCCAAGCACGCATGTGATGAGCTCCTTGGGGCCGATCTTTGGTTTGTTGAAGACCTCTTCCGGCGTTGGGATGTCAGTCAAAGGAAGCTCCGGCCGACTCACACCGATTTGTACCGCATTAGACGAGGCTTCGGTTGGCATTGATCTGTCCTCCTTTCAGGATTTTTATGGAGTCTAAGACTCTCTTACACTTGCGGTCTTTGGCTGTGCAAACTCCTTGATAAAGGACCTGGGGTTTCCTCTTCGCTCTCCTACACTGCTGACGTCCGAACCTTTCCGCGATTCACGGCATGGGACAGCAATGATCACCATTCGCTCGGTTGATCCTCGTATACTTACCCCTTAATACACCGAGATGTTTTCAATAATCCATCAAAAATGAAGCGGCGCGCTCTCGTCAGATTTTTTTTGTGAAAGAGTAGCGTGATTCGTGGACGAAGGCAGGGAATTTGCGAGTGTGATTGGGATCTGTGACGCGGAGGAGTCGGCGGTTATCCGAGTGAGTAGTGGGCTTCTTGTGAGGTCTTGATAACTCGCAGTGATTAGGAAATATTGTTCATGCGTTATCGCGAGTAAATCACCCTTGTGAAAAATTTTCAAAATACGGCGCGTGTTGTGGTCCGATCCCCCAATTTTCTGCGCGAGTTTTTTCTCCTTGGCCGGTATTGTTTGTTAGAGCCGCGAGAGCGCGGCCTTACAAAAGCGAGATGAGGAGAACATATCATGAGAAAAGCAGTTGGTTTCACCGTGGGTTTCATGGTCATGACGGCCCTTGTCGCGTCGGCGCTTTGGGCCGGTCCCGGCGGCATGGGAAAGGGCTTCGGTCCCGGCGGCGCGGTCTGGAATGAGCTCTCCAAGGACCAGCAGACTCAGATCAATACCTTGAGGATTGAGTTCATGAAAAAGGCCAATGCCATCAGAAACCAAATAGGGCAGAAACGCATTGAATTGGCAGAACTGGCCAACACGCCAAAACCGGACGAAGCCGCTATCCAGAAGAAGCGCGAGGAGATCTGGGCGCTTCAGGACGCGCTGGTAAAAGAGAGACGCGCCCTCGGGACGCAGGTTCGAAATGTCCTCACGCCTGAACAGCGAGAAAAACTCGGCGTCATGGGTTTCATGGGGGGAGGACTTGGAATGGGCCCCGGCGGCATGAGGGGACCCCACGGCGGCAGATGCCTCATGGGAGGCAACTTCTAACGGCGCGGCGCGGCGCGACTACGCAGCCTCGGTGATACCCAGCGCCTCACGCCCCCTGCGGCCGCTCGAACCAGCGCCCAGGGGGTTCGCCGTTCTGGAACGCCGTCGACGTTCAGCGACAAAGACCAAGAGACATGCCCCGGCTTCCAGGTGTGCAATGGATGATCCAAGAGGGACGTCTGGCGATCGGGTGGCCTTGTCGAATACCACAGAGCTTGCCCGTTCATATCCTTCAAGAATGACCCCGTTTTGTACCGTCCCGACCTGGGGCAGCCACCTTCTTGCAGCCCTGGCCGAAAATAATCGCGAATTGCGATGCAGTCCCGCGCGCCGTCATTCCTACGAACCCTCAGGACGAAGCGGTCGCAACGGCATTTTCAGGTAAAGTCGGAATCCACGAAGCTGGATCCCCGATCAGGTCGGCGATGACAGGCGTGACGATCCCCCGCTTCTTTGTCATTCCCACGCAAGTGGGAATCCAGGAACATGGATCCCCGATCGAGTCCGGGATGACATGGACACGGATCCACGATCCGGTCGGGGATGACACGGACACGGATCCCCTGCCTTTTTATCATTCCCACGAACGGCAGATGCAATTACCTTCTCTCAAGAACCATGGCGCTTTCAGATAAAATGATAGGCGCGCAGCTCTCTGGGACTAGCTACGGTTGCCGTAAACCCTCCCAAACTGGATGAGGCGAACCTCGTTGCGTCGGGAATGCCCTGCTTCGGCATAAACTGTCGGCGTCCTCTTAAGCCCCGCTCCTGCGGGGCGCCATACAATAGCCCAGGGCAACGCCCTGGGTAACGGCAATGGTTCTCACCTGGCCCGAGCCTCGCCCCTTCGCACTCCCAGGACAAAGGGGTCGCAAGGTGAGATGAAAATACCTTCTGACAAAAACTATGGCATTTTCAGGTAACAGTGCGAATTCCTATGAGTTTACTGGGCGCGGGATCGAGTCCGGCATGACACGTCGAGCAGCGCGACGGTACTCATTGGGTACGACTTTTTCGCGAGGCAGGCTTTGAAAATCGTCAAAGTCTCCCCGCGGCGCGTTTCATTCCGACCGCGCTTTCGGGAAGCGCTATGTTCTCGCCCTCCCCGAATGGATTCGAGCGGTCTCTGTGATCTGGATTCCCACGTGGGGGGCAATGACAGGAGGATTTACCGCGACGATTCGCAAGAGCGCGTCGCGCTCGCCCTAGAACGTGCAAAAGCCCCTTTTCTGAGGGGCTTTTGCCTCATCTCGTATGGGCCGTCATTCATCAGGCCCCGCGTCCGCAGGGGCCTTCTGTACAACCGGTTTTATTTTTTGGGCGCGGGCTTCTTCGCGTCTTTCTTCGGGGCCTTCGCCGCAGCCTTTGGAGGCGCAGGGCACTTTGCCACGGTCAGCCACTTGCCGGAATACGTGATGACAGGGGCGCAGGGGCCGCACAACGGGATTTTCCCCTTTGCCGCGCCTTTGCACAGCACGGTGTCTTTGCACACCACTTTGGCCTTCGGCATTTCATAGCATGACCAGTCAACATACGCACACACTGTTCCTGCCAGCGCCAGAGCACTCACCAGAACTACCAACGTAACCAACGACTTCTTCATCCTAAACCCTCCTTAAATGAAGCATACTCCACAATAAGAGCTGTTAGACCACATATTGTATGCACCGTAGCACGGCACAACCCTGCTTGTCAAGAAAAATCCCACTCCCCGCGACGTGCTTTCTCGGCTTTTCCTCGCCACGGCTCCGTCCGCCGTCCGCTTTTGCACCGCGTGTCCTTCATTGTGTATAGCAACTATACGCCAATTGCAAGGAAAAATTGATGCCGCGGAATTTTTCGGGGCATTTTTCTCACGCTCGCCCCCTCCCGCAACCGTTTTGCTCCACAAAGACGCCGCGGCGCTCATATTGCGGCGCCCTCACACTTCCAAGAGAACTGTCTTGACGAGAGGCTTTCGTCCGAGCGTCCTATTCACGCAGCGCCTGACCGTGAGCCGGATCTCCTCCTTGGCCGCTTCCCACTGCTCCGGGCCGAGAGGATCCAGGCCGGACAAGAGCTCGACCAGGTCCTGGGCGACGCGCTCGTGGAGCTCCTGGGCAGCCTCGTCAAAGGTAACCCCTATGGAATGAACCTCCGGCCCAGCCGCGAGCCTGCCCGTCTCACGCGATATGGCCAAGGCCACCATCACCAGTCCTGTCTCCGAGAGGGAGCGACGATCCCGCAGCACGTTGTGGCCGATGTCCCCCACGCCTTTGCCATGGACAAACACGCGGCCCGCGTCCAACTGCCTCACAACAGAAATGCCTTGCGCAGAGATCTCGATGACGTCCCCATCGGTTGCCACCACCACATGATCCCGAGGAATGCCTTCCTCCATGGCGATGTGAGCATGCCGCAAAAGATGCCGGTATTCGCCATGGATGGGAATGAAGTACCTGGGATGGACGAGCCGTATGAGATACCGAAGCTCTTCTTCGCTCGCGTGGCCAGAGACGTGCACGTCCGAGACCTTTTCGTACATCACGCGCGCCCCGCGTCGGCAAAACTCGTTGACAATCTGGTTAATGGCCTTCTCGTTGCCCGGGATGAACCTCGACGAGAGCACCACCGTGTCCCCGGGCTTGATCTTGAGATGCTTGTGTTTGTCCGTAGCCATGAGCGCCAACGCAGACATCGGTTCGCCCTGGGAACCGGTGGAGAGCACCGTCACCTTTTGCGGCGGCAAGCTCTCCAGGTCCTTCATCTCCACCAGGATATCAGGCGGAATATCCAAATAGCCTCGTTCGCTGGCGATGCGGGCGTTGGCGACCATGGACCTCCCCACCAACGCCACCTTTCTCCCCATCTCGAAACAAAGGTCCAGAACCTGCTGAATGCGGTGGATATTGGAGGAGAAGGTGGCGATGAGGATCCTGCCGGGCGCCTCTCGAAAGATCGTCTCGAACGCAGGCCGTATCATGCGCTCGGACAGCGTCGCGCCGCCTTGTTCCGCGTTGGTGCTGTCCGAGAGCAGCGCCAGAATGCCTCTGCGCGCAAAGGCAGCTATCTTCTCGAGGTCGCACGGCCGACCGTCGATGGGCGTCGGGTCTAGCTTGAAGTCCCCAGAATGCATGAGCGCGCCAGCCGGCGTAGAGATGATGAGTCCGACGCCATCGGCCACGGAATGACACATGGGGACGAAGCTGATCCCAAACGGCCCGAGCTGCAGGTCTTCATGCGGACCTATCACGCAACGCTGCGTCGAATCCAGGAGATCGAACTCCTCCAACCGATATTCCACCAATCCCATAGTCAAATTCGTGGCAAAGAGAGGACAGTTGATCTTTTTGAGGACATAGGGCAGCGCGCCTATATGATCCTCATGGCCGTGGGTGACCACGATCCCTTGTATGTTCCACCCCTGCGCGAGGAGCGCGTCGATGTCCGGTATGACGAGGTCAACCCCGGGCATGGAATCATCCGGAAACATGAGGCCTGCGTCGATCACCAGGGCCTCGTTCCCGTACGCCACCGCCATCATGTTCATGCCAATTTCGCCGAGTCCCCCGAGCGGGAGGACAGTCAATTTCTCGGTCATAGGTTCCTTTATGCGCGAGTCGCGCGGGCGCCTAGCTGGAGGGCTACCCTACGAATTCAGCGACCATATCGCCCACTTGGGCGGTGCCGTACCCCATCTGGCCTGCGCCAAGCCCTGACAGGCGCTCGTTGATGACTTTGACCACCGCGTCTTCCACGGCCCGGGCCGCTTCCGCCTCTCCCAGATTGTCTAACATAAGGCTGCCGGCCAGGATGCACGCCAGCGGATTGATGACATTCTGGCCAGTGTACTTCGGCGCCGACCCGCCGATGGGTTCGAACATCGAGACGTCCTGAGGATTGATATTGCCGCTGGCCGCCACACCCATCCCCCCTTGGATGCTCGCCCCAAGGTCAGTAATGATGTCTCCAAACATGTTGTCAGTGGCAATGACATCAAACCATTCCGGATTTTTCACCATCCACATGCACACGGCATCCACGTGCGCGTACTCGATCTGAACTTCTGGATACTCCCGAGACAATTCTCGGAACGTCCTTTCCCACAGTCCCCATGCATACGTGAGCACATTGGTCTTGCCGCACAGCGTGAGCTTCTTCCGTTTCCGACCCGCGGCAACCTGGAACGCGTACCGCAGGAGCCGCTCAACCCCTTTCCGCGTATTGATGGACTCCTGTATGGCTACTTCGTCAGCGGTTCCCTGCTTGAGTACCCCGCCTGCGCCTGCATACAGCCCCTCGGTGTTCTCTCTCACGACAATAAAATCGATATCTTCCGGGCCTTTCCCCTTCAAAGGGGTGTCCACCCCCGGATAGAGCTTTACCGGCCTGAGATTGATGTATTGATCCAATGCAAATCGTATCTTGAGTAGGATTCCCTGTTCCAGGATCCCGGGGGGCACGTCAGGGTGGCCGATCGCGCCGAGATAAATGGCGTCCACCAGCCTCAAATCACCAAGCGCAGACTCAGGCAGCGTTTCCCCGGTGCGGAGATACCGCTCGCCCCCCAGATCAAACTCCACGAACTCAAACGAAAAACCAAACCGGCCGCCTGCGGCCTCCAATACCTTCTTGCCTTCGCGCACAACCTCCGGGCCCGTGCCATCGCCCGGTATCACCGCTATCTTATAGGTCTTGTTCATTATCCTCCCCACGTGAGTCGAATGTCGGGACGCGCCTCGCGTCGCCAAAAATACTAATTATACCACATTGTTTCAATTTGTGCTTGACAAATCGAGATGACCGTCTATGTTGATGCCTCATCCGGTGTCGGTATCTGAGAGGTACGGGAGTCCAGAGCTTACCCCTGCAGTTTTTCCCCCTTGCAGGGGTTGACTTATTTTAGGGATAAAGGCATACTACGAAGGAAAGGCCGTCTTCCATTTGTATCATGACTCCCCCCCCTTGATACCTTACCGGAGACGGTCTTCATTTTTGTACGGGTATATCCAGCGGTGTAAGCAGTTCGCAGACTAATATCCCGATATTATTGACGGTTCTTTTTTACCAAGCGCGGATTTTCCCGTTGACATTCCCCACCCTTTGGACTATGAGCCTTCCCATAGCGGAACATTCGGAGCGATCACACGACGGGAGAAGCGCCATGCCTCATACACAGACATCCGGGTCCCCACCGCGCAAGGGCGCCAAACGATCAGTCAGGGATGATCCCCAGTACAAGGAGATCAAAAAGATGATCGAAGACTTCCCCCCTGAGAAGATGGATCTCCTCAAAACCTATATTCAGCGGTGGCTGCGGCCGCAATAACTCCTCCCTTCGCGCGCCGTTCATGCCAATCCTTGAAAATATTCGTGAATGGCGACGGCGTCCCGTGCCCCGTCATGCCCACGCACTCCCATGACAAAGCGGTCGCTACGGCAGATGAAATTACCTTCTCTCAAGAACCATGGCGTTTTCAGGTAAAATGACAAAGGTCATTCTCTCGTGGTTGCCGCCGCGGTGTTCACAAGAACTTGCAAATTCGAAGAGCGCCTGCCAGTCGAGCGTTTCACTCTCTGTCATTGCGAGCGCAGCGAGAAATCTTTTCCCCAAGGCCAAGATTTCTCGGTAGCGGCCTCTCACTCCCATTCGATGGTGCTGGGCGGTTTGGACGAGATGTCGTACACTACTCGGTTGATGCCGCGCACTTCATTGATAATGCGATTGGAAATAGCTGCCAGCACATCATGGGGCATGGGATACCAGTCTGCGGTCATCCCATCGGTCGCGTCCACCGCGCGTAAGGCCGCGACGTGCTCGTAGGTCCGCTCGTCGCCCATGACTCCCACGGACCGCACCGGCAAGAGGACCACAAAGGCCTGCCAAATATCTCTATAAAGGCCCGCCTTGCGGATTTCTTCGATGGCGATGGCGTCAGCTTCCTGGAGCAGGGCTACTCGGTCCGCTGTCACTTCGCCGAGGATTCTCACGGCAAGTCCCGGCCCGGGGAAGGGGTGGCGCCACACCACGGATTCCGGCAACCCCAGCTCTGTTCCAAGCTTGCGGACCTCGTCCTTGAACAGCTCACGAAGCGGCTCGATAAGCTTCAGATGCATGCGCTCCGGAAGCCCCCCTACGTTGTGGTGGCTCTTTATCACCGCGGACGGCCCGCCCTTGAAGGAAACGCTTTCGATGACGTCAGGATACAAGGTTCCCTGAGCCAGGTACTTGACCCGAGGGAATCGCGCCGCCTCTTCCTCGAAGACCCGTATAAATTCCTCGCCAATGATCTTGCGCTTCTGTTCCGGGTCTGCGACGCCCTTCAGGCGGCTGAGGAAGCGCGCCCCCGCATCCACATAATCGATCTCGATGTGGAGCTGGTCCTCGAACAAACCGCGCACCTCCTGCACCTCGTTCTTCCGCAACAGTCCGTTGTCAACGAAAATGGGATGCAGCGCGGATCCGATGGCCTTGTGCAGCAACGCGGCCATGACCGATGAATCCACCCCGCCCGACAGCGCGGCAACCACATGATCGTCGCCCACCTGGGCCCGCACCCTCTCCACCGCGTCGGCAAGGAACGATCCCATGGACCAATCCGGCGACAGCCCGGCAATATCAAACAGAAAGTTTCTCATGATCCGCGCGCCGTCAGGCGTATGAACCACTTCCGGGTGAAACTGCACGCCCGCGATGCGATGATCCCTGCTTTCGATAGCCGCCGCGGGCGTGTCCGCGGTCCGAGCCGATGCAAAAAATCCGTCAGGAAGCGCGATGACCTTGTCCCCATGGCTCATCCAGACGCGCGCCCCGGCCTGCACGCCCTTCAATAGAACAGATTCCGAAGATACGGCTGTCAAGGTCGCCCGGCCATACTCCCGCTCCGTCGCGGGCTCCACCTTCCCCCCGAGCGTGTGCGCAATGGCCTGCAATCCATAGCAGATGCCGAGCGTCGGGAGCCCGGCCTCCAAGACGCGGCGATCGAGCTGAGGGGCGGCCTCGTCATAGACGCTGGCCGGCCCCCCGGACAATACCAGCGCAGAAGGCGGGTGCTGCGCGATGACCTCCATGCCCTTGTGATACGGGTGTATCTCTGAATACACCCCCTCTTCACGAATGCGCCGCGCAATGAGCTGTGTGTATTGGGAGCCAAAATCGAGAATCAAGACATATGACCTGGCCATGGTGTGAACAAACCCCTCTCGCCAATTTTCCCCATAATATACCCATGCCGGGAAAAACTGCCATGGCCGAGGGGTTTTTGTCGCATGAGACCGGCGCCGGAATTTTTTTTGGAATGAGTTTCGGATCGTCGAATTGGCACGTTCTTCTGAAAACCGCGGCGGCAATCACGAGAGAAGAACTCGCGTGATGCTACCTGAAAATGCCATAATTCTCTTTAGAAGGGTTTTTTCATCCCCCGTTGCGACACCCGTGTCATGGGAGTTTGCCTGAAAATAACCCGTCGGATCCGCCCGGAGATTTTCAGGTAAAATGACAAAAGGTACGGCTTTGGAGAAAGCTATCGTGGCTTTCGATGACCGCGTTACCCAGGGCGTTGCCCTGGGCTATTGTATTGCGCCCCGCCAGAGCGGGGCTCAAGCCCCCTCTGCCGATGCCCGCGTTGTCTTGAGGTTCGTGGATAAGCCGGTCATTTCGAGTATTCCCTTCTCTCTCATTTACCTGAAAATACCAGAGGTTTCTTCAGAACGGTATTTTCATCTTCAGTTGTGACCCCTGGTCATGGGAGTTCGACGGAGCGAGGTTCGACCAACATGAGAGGCCTTGCACCTGGGAAATCTGGGCGTTCGGACGAAGATTTCTCGCCGCGCTCGAAATGACAGGGAGCGAAGCGCTCGCAATAAGAGGCAGGAAAGGCCCCGAAGCGACGGCTACGTCATCGAGTCCACGATCGATGCTGAGCGCGGCGGCGTCAATCGTTTCCCGTGTAGGGACGGAGGGAAGCTCGATACCGTCTCGCGAGATCCACATAGAAGCCCAGCCCGCTCGTAATTTGCGCGAGTTGTTCCTCAGTTATGGGTTTCACGACTCTCGCCGGGGAGCCCATGACGAGGCTCCTGGCGGGTATCTCCGTGTGAGCTGGGATGAGGCTCCCTGCCCCTATGATGGTGTCGGAATGCACTTTGACGCCGTCCCCGAGGATGGAACCCATGCCCACCAGCACCCGTGGATAAATTTCGCAGCCGTGCAGAATGCAGCCATGGCCTACATGTACGTCCGGATGCACGACCGCTGATTCCTGTGGAAACGTGTGGATGACGCAATTTTCCTGCACGTTGGATCCCTTTCCCACTCGGATGCTGCCGATGTCGCCTCGAAGAACCGCTCCCGCGCCTATGTAGCAATCTTCTTCCACCGCGACATCCCCTATCAAGACCGCTTGCGGATGCACAAAGGCCAGAGGATGCACCGAGGGCCTTCTTCCATCGAACTCATACATGACCATGCCGTACGTCCTGAGCGTATATTGTAGCGTTTGAGACACTTCGCGTGGAAACTCGGCGGACGAGCAACGACTTTTTCATCTGTTTCCGGCCAACCGGCGCTGAAATATAACATTTGAAACTCGTTGCGGCAACCAAGAGAGGACGACACTTGTCATTTCCAAGGGGCGAGACTCGAACGACTGAGGTCATTGGCAGTCCCAAGGGGTTTCGAACCCCTGTCTCCGCCGTGAGAGGGCGGGCCGGGATATAGTAATATCAACATTTTAGCTGGTTTTCGCCGAAATTAAGCGCCTTCAACATCCCTGAATATACCCCATTATTACCTGGTTTTCCTCATAATCGGGGGAAAGCGGGGGAAACCAAAAGGGCGGTGACGATGCTACGGGGTGGAGACAATCAACGTAGGTTCTTCGTCGTATTTTCGATGCACCTCCCATTTTAGCCAAATCTCACGCGTTAAGGACATTGACCGCTCACAAGGATCAATGCCGGTTTTTGTTCATCGTGATGAAGTGAGCCTCGTAAAGCCCTGAGTCCTCAGGTCACAGCTCTCGCAAAAGCGCCTCATATTCAGCATGAGAACCGATCCAGAACCACACGATTGCATCCTCAACCTTGAGCCCCAAAGCTCGCCAACCGATTCCCACCCGGACGGAATAAATGGGCATCCGCTTACCGACAACCTTGAAGTGCAGGCTGGGATGGGCAGGATTCTCTCTCCACAGTTTGTAGTTCTTGCGGGCAATCCGCTGGATGCGGGTCGGAAGTTCACGGAACAGGTTGATGAAGTCCGGGGTGAGCAAAGACCTCATAGCTCGTCGAATCCCATTTCTTTGGTGGTACCGTCACGATATGCCTGCCGGGCTTTCTCAGCCAACTTCTCCAACTGCGCCTGGGATACCTCCAAGGTACTATCCCAGCGAGTTTCCCATTCGAGTTCTTCCAGCAACTCGTGGGCGAGCTGATCCTGAAGGTCTTCTGGGAGCTCCGATGCCTTCTCAAATGCCTGCGTTAAGAGTCTAGTCATGTTAACACCTCTGTCCAAAGTCTATCTTCGAGTTTGGACTGCGTCAACCTACATAAAGAAAGCACAGCGGATGCAATGCGTAGGTATCGACGCTTGCAGCGGAAATCTAAAGCGGCAACCAGGAGAATCGACGCTTTTGCAAAATTTTAGGCGGGAAAAATATTCTGAGGTTTTTCCAAAAACCGGGTCTAAACCAGGTCGTCGTTCAACAAACAAAATCACTGAAACTCATAACCAACTGGAATCTTTGGCAGTCCCAAGGGGTTTCGAACCCCTGTCTCCGCCGTGAGAGGGCGGTGTCCTAGGCCTCTAGACGATGGGACCCATTGGCGTGTCTTCATGTTCGTACCAGGTTCCTCGTTGCCTGTCAATCCTCTCGGCAGCGATGCGCAGCCTATGGAGAAATGGCGGCGACAAAAGTAACCCACGGTCGGTCAAGGCGCTCATCCGTGATGACGTAGTCCATTTCACGGAGGATTCCTTGGAGGACCCGAGCCTGGGGTTCGTCGATGCCGGAGATGATCCACCGCCGTTGACGCGCCAGGCCCCGCGCTATAAAGAGATCCCGAAGGACGCTGAAGGGCAAGTTGGCAAACACCACATCGAATGATGCGCTTATATAGTGTCGCGCTTCACCCAGAAATACGCGCATGACTCTCTGAAGACCGTTTATGACTACATTGCGTTGCGCAGTCTGCGCGGCAAGAATGTTGCGATCGACCGCCACGACCCGACTCGCCCCAAGGCGCGCCGCCGCCAGCCCGAGGATGCCGGTTCCGGTACCAAGGTCCAGCACATCAACGACGCGCTCGGTCGCATGGATTTCGTGAAAATATTCGAGGCAGGCCCTTGTGGTGGGGTGATCGCCGTCGCCGAAGACCACAGAGGGGTCTAATAGGATGGCGTCTCGCGGCGGATTTGGGTGGTCGGCTCTGACGATCATGACGCCTCCCAGGCAAATGCCGGCGGTCGGGATTCCCGTCTGCCAATCTCGGTAGGTCATTTCGTGGCGCGTGGCAAGTGGAACTCCCGTGATTCGGGACTGCTCGGCCGCATACTCGTCTTCTTTGCCGGCGAAAAAGAGATACGAGAATCCTTCCTCGTTCCAAAGTCCCAGGAACGTGCTTGGGGGATTGCTCAGACGTCCAGCAAGCTCGCCTTCGAATTCATAGATGAAAAGCGGGGAATCAGGACAAAGCATGGGTGGGATATTCCAAACCTTCGACGTCACGTCGGCGACTTGTCTAAGTCCTTTCGGATGGAAATATAGGCAGCGACTGCGGCCAAGAGCGAATTCTTGGCCGTGGCGAGGTCCACAATTTCGTCAGCCCCAAGGTGTTCACGCGCCAACAATTGATCGATCTTGCGGTTAATTTCTAGGATTTGACGGGGCGAAATCATCTCGACCACGTCTATGTCGTCAGGTTTGCCCTGCTGAGAAAGGACGGCGTTGGTCGCGGGCTCGAACTGGATTTTTTCGATCCAGCGATCCAGCTCCTTCCACTTGCTGATGGTGGCTGAGCTGACCCCGACAGACGCGGCAAGCTTCTTGTTGGTGATGTTGCCGCCCGCCTCGAGATAGAGTCTTTCGGCAAGGTCCCTTGCGTTCCTTTTTCGAATCAAGGTCGGTTTGTCCTGGTTCTGCGGCATGCTGTCTTGTTCGGACAGGATTCTCTCCCAATGGTCTTCTTTGCGCCATCGCCCTACGGTGAGGGCGTTGACGTGAAGGGCCTGGGCAATTTCCTTGTTGGTGATCTTGCCTTTGGCTGCCAAGAACATGTTTTCTGCCAGCAGCCGAGCTTCTTTCTTCATCATGACGGTCGGACCTCGCGGCAGGGTGTGGAGCGTGTTTGCGCCGTGGCCGTCGGCGAGTACATATCCACGGGTCGCCGCGTTCTTGCGTGGATACCATACCATTTTGGCAGGGCCCAGGCAAACCTTTCAGCCCTTCCAGTCTGTTTTCACGGGCTCTGCAAAGAAAAATCCTCGAAAGGCGTCCCAGCGGTTGACCTGTGTATTTTCCAGGTGTAAAGGTAATGATTTTGAGCGCTTTGGGATGACGTGGGAAGGCGCGTTTACCGCGGCCGCACGCGCCGCATAGAGGCCGCGAGGCGGCTTGCCCACCGCTCTGGTATGCGCTATGTCCGAACAAGGAGGACTCGTCATGATTCCTGTATGTGAACCGCTCCTGGATGGAAGGGAGAAGGAATACGTTATAGATTGTCTCGATACCAACTGGATATCGTCTTCTGGCAAGTACATCACGCAGTTCGAGGAGAAATTCAGTCGGTACTGTGGGGTAGCTCATGGGGTGGCCTGCAGCAGCGGGACCACGGCTATTCATCTGGCGCTCGTCGCGTTGGGCGTCGGCCCAGGGGATGAGGTGATCATCCCAGACTTTACCCTCATCGTGTCAGCCAACACGGTGATACTCGCGGGAGCCAAACCCGTTTTGGTCGATGTTGATCCGGAAACCTGGTGCATAGATCCTTCCCTCATTGAAGAGAAAATCACGCCTCGGACTCGCGCCATCATGGCGGTGCACATGTACGGCCATCCGTGCGACATGGACGCCATCTGCGCAATAGCGAAAAAACACGGGCTCTATGTCATCGAGGATTGCGCCGAGGCCCACGGCGCTGAAATCAACGGCGTCAAGGTCGGCGGTTTCTCGGACGTGTCGTGCTTCAGCTTCTACGGCAACAAGATCCTCACTACCGGCGAAGGCGGCATGGCGCTTTGCAACGACGACAAGCTCGCGGAGCGGCTGCGATTGTTCCGGAATCAGGGATTTCGGGAGCCCCGCTTCGTGCATGACGTCATGGGGTTCAACTATCGAATGACCAATATCCAAGCGGCAATAGGCCTCGCTCAGACTGAGATGGTGGAGGAGAAGGTCGCCAAAAAGTGCTGGATAGGCAAGACATACAATGAGTTGCTCTCGGATTGCCCAGACATCGTCTTGCCGGTGGAACGGCCGTGGGCAAAGAACGTGTACTGGATGTATGGCGTGGTGTTGCGAGACAGCTTTGGCCGAGGGAAAGACGAGACCATGGCCATGCTCAGGGAAAAGGGCGTGGATACCAGGGCGTTCTTTTGTCCCATGTCGCTGCAGCCGGTGTTTCACGGGGACGATCCTCGTTTCCCTGACGTTTCAGGGTCCTATCCCGTGTCCGTAGAATTGTGGAACAAGGGCTTTTACTTGCCGTCAGGACTGTCGCTGACTCGGGCTCAGATCGAGGAAGTGTGCGAAAAACTCTTGTCATGCAGGAAAAAACCGTGACAGCCTTATTGCTTGCTGTATTGACATACTTAGGCAACAGACTTGGCCGGAGGAGAGACCGTGGAAGGCGACCCGAAAGTCTCGATTGTGCTCGCCACATATAACGAGCGGGAAAACATTGCAGAGACGATTCGCAGCATATTCGAGCACGTTAAAGAAAGCGTCGAAGTCATCGTGGTTGACGACGATTCTTCTGACAAGACCTGGCAAGTAGTGGAAGAGCTCAACGACCCGCGCGTGGTCTTGATCCGGAGGGTAGCGACGAGGGGACTTGCGTCGGCGTTCAATCGCGGGATCATCGAATCCCGAGGCCAGATTGTCGGCTGGATGGACGCAGACATGTGCATGCCGCCCTCTCTGCTGCCCGGCATGATTGCAAAACTGGATGAATACGACATCGTCGTGGGCTCGAGGTATGCGCCCGGGGGCGTAGATGATCGAAGCCCTCTGCGCGTGTGGTCCAGCAGGATGATTAACGGCTTGGCAGGGCTCGTGCTGGGGTATGGGATCAAAGATTATGACAGCGGTTTTGTGGTGCTTCGCCGGACTGTCTTTGACAAAGTATCCATCATACCCACAGGCTACGGCGCATATTTTATGGAATTTCTTTATACCTGCCGCAAAAAAGGCCTCACCGTGTACGAAATGCCGTACGTGTTTCGCGACCGCGCCAAGGGCACATCGAAGTCAGCTCCCAGCCTGTACAGATTTCTCAAGACAGGTATGCAATACGTCATAAGGATTTTCATCGCACGATTGAGAAGGATCGATTGAAGTGTCTCACACAGTATTAGGACCGGAATACGAGCGGAACGATGAACGGGGACTGTTTCAGGAGATCGTAAGCCAAGGTCCCTGGGAATCTCTCATACGCGGGGAGATGCGCAAAGGCGCTGTCATCGGGAATCATTACCACAAACTGACAAAGATATTTTTCTTTCTTGTGAAGGGTTCGGTTCGCATCAGGACAGTCAATGTGCAGACCGGCGCACGGGACGAATTCTACGTGAATTCGGGGCAAGGGACCTCGTTGACGCCTTACGAGTCCCACGCGATCGAGTTTCTCGAGGATTCGGAAATCATCATGCTCAAGACCCATCGCTACGATGCGCAAGCGCCTGATACCTTCGACTACCCAGTGTAGGTGAGATTGTGGAACCCTATGAGTACGAAACCATGTACAACCTCGAAGGTTCGTACTGGTGGTATAGAGGTCTTCACGCAATCCTACTTGATGTTTTGCGGTTTCTCGGGGTGGACGGCGGCGCGATGGTGCTGGATGCCGGATGCGGGACGGGTCAGAATATGGCCCGGATTCGCGACGCAATCACTCCACACGTGTACGGATTCGACTACGCGGCCTATGGCGCGAAGTTTTGTCGGGAGCGGGGCTTGCGTCACATTTGCGTTGCGTCGGTGAACGACATCCCTTTTTCTTCGGATATCTTCGATGCAGTGATGTGCATTGACGTGCTCGAATGCGACGCGGTGGTAGAAGACAGGGCGTTGAAGGAACTCGTGCGCGTGGTGCGGCCTGGGGGGCACTTGATACTCGTGGCGCCTGCGTATGACTGGCTCCTCTCCGAGCAGCACCACAAGGCGGTTGGGGCGTCGAGACGCTATTCGCGCAGCCGCCTGGCATCTCTTTTGGACAATCGCGGCGTCGAGATCGTCCGAATGACCAATCTCTTTGCCGCGTTATTGCCGGCTGTGGCCGCATATCGTCTTTCCTTGCGATATCTGGATCGCTCGGTCACGGAATCCCCCCGCTCCGAACTCAAGCCCCTGCCCTCTCTTGTCAATGAGTTGCTGTTTCGCATCGTGGATGCGGAGCGGGTTCTGCTCAAGAAATTTGACCTCCCCTTTGGGAGTTCCATTCTCGCGGTGTGCAGGAAGGCGAACTGAAGTGGCGTTCAAGGCCTGGCAATTGGGTTCGCCTGGGACCATGATATACGCCCTATATGACGGCCTTCGGAAACGTCTCAACCGCAAGCTGGTGCGCTACATTCTCTCGTGCAGGCCAGACGCCGGCAATTGCATCGTCTTGGAGGCGGGTTCAGGGACCGCGTATGCATCGTCCATCCTGTGTCGGGAATCGTGCGTGGGGCTCAGCGTGGCCATTGACATCGACCCCGAGGCGCTGCGAGAAGCCCGAAAGCGCGACCCTGACCTCTGCTTGGTCGTGGCTGACCTCACCCAATTGCCCTTTCGCTCCGAGAGCATCGACATCACATGGAACAGCAGCACCATCGAGCATCTTCCCGAACCGGCGGACGCGCTCGAGGAGATGACGCGCGTGACACGCAAGGGCGGCAAGGTCTTTGTGGGCGTTCCCTACGTGTACGGCCCTTTGGGTATTCAGAGGCTGATGCAGACTACCGCGGCGGGAGAGTGGATAGGGAAGACTTTCACGCTCGACGACGTCCGGCAGATGGCGCAGAGGGCAGGTCTATCTCCGGTCGATTCGTTTTTCTACTTCTTTCGTTTCTTCGTGGGCGTGCTCGGCGCCAAGCGCTGATCAGCCGGCAAGGGCGGCGAGTAATTCGTCGTGGATCACGCCGTTGGTGGCGACGACGGCCGCGCATCGGTAGTCCGCGTCTGCCCCAAAACGGTCTGTCACCGTTCCACCTGCTTCCTCGACAATAAGCATGCCCGCCGCCTGATCCCATGGCTTGAGTTTCAGTTCCCAAAAGCCGTCAAAACGGCCAGCAGCGACGTACACGAGATCGAGCGCGGCAGAGCCGGGGCGGCGAATGCCTTGCACCTTTACGAGCACCCGGGAGAACTCTGCAATATTGTTTTCTGGAGACCGAGATTTGTCGTACGGGAACCCGGTCGCCACGAGGCTGGTTGCCAGGGAGTCGGCCTTGGACACGCGTATCGGCTGGCCGTTGAGAAACGACCCGCCGCCTCGCGTCGCCCAAAAGCGCTCTGCCTTGAGCGGATCATACACTATCCCTGCCACCAGTTCGTCTCGATGGGCCACTGCGATGGAGATGCAGAAGTGCGGGAACCCGTGCGCGAAGTTGACCGTTCCGTCAAGAGGGTCCACTATCCAGAGCCACTCGGACCCGACGCGCTGGGTAACCGTCTCTTCCGTGAGGATGTCATGGCCGGGGAAATTCTTCGCAATGGCATCCATGATGTGTCGTTCCGATGCGCGGTCAGCGTCGGTGACTATGTCTATGCCGCCGGGCGACAAATCCTTCCGCTCGATGCGAAATGCGCCGTGGAAATATGACGTGAGGATCTTGCCCGCCTCTTCCGTGAGGGTATGCAAGAAGGGGATCAGTTCAGTGGGCTTCATCTACGAATCTCCAGAATCCAGGTTGTCCAACAAACTGTAATTGGTATGGGCGGAAGTGACTTTGCATGAAATGTCGCCCTTGTGGAGTCGTATGCGCAGCGCGTCTCCCTTTCCCACATCACGTGCGTCAGTCACGACGGCGCCGGTCTTTTGGAGAAAGGTGATGGAGTATCCTCGAGCAAGGACAGCCAAGGGACTGACGCTTTCGAGCCGTTTCACCATACCTTCAACCTGCATCTTGGCTTGATCCACCGCGATCGCCATGGCCCTTTCCAATCGGCTTTGCAACAGGGCCCTCTCCTCTCGTGTGCGCTCCACCGCGTTTCTCAGGAAATCGGGCCGCAGTCTCTTGTAGGTCATGTACGCGTCTTGCCGGGTGATGCTCAGGGTCTTGCTCATGGCCCGCGCAAGCCGCTGCGAGAGGTCTTCGACGCTGGCGCGTTGGTCCATGATGCGACGCCTCGGATCGGGCAGCCGCTTCATGGCCTCATCCACAGCTTGCCACGCCGTGTTGATAAGATTTTGCATGGCATTGGTCATGCGGGCGACGAGATGACGCACGCCCTCCATGAGATCGTTTCGGTCGCGCACCACTAGCTCAGCGGCCGCGGAAGGAGTAGAGGCGCGGAGGTCTGCGGCAAAATCAGTGAGGGTGAAGTCGATCTCGTGGCCAACTGCGCTGACTATGGGGATGGGGCACTCGGCCACCGCGCGCACCACTCGTTCGTCGTTGAAGGCCCAGAGGTCTTCCGCTGACCCGCCGCCTCGGCCGATGATGATCACGTCAATGTCCTCTACTCTTTCAAGCCGCCGCAGGGCCTCGACGAGCTCCTCAGGGGCTTTGTCTCCCTGCACTGAGGCCGGGCTCAACACGATGTTCGCCGGGGGAAATCGTCTGGAAATGATCCGGATCATGTCTCTGATGGCCGCGCCATGAGGCGACGTTACGATCCCGATGGTGTATGGGAACGGCGGGAGTGGCTTTTTGCGCCTCGCGTCGAATAGCCCTTCTGCCTGGAGCTTCTGCTTGAGCTGCTCGAAGGCGAGCATGAGGCTGCCCAGCCCTACTGGTTCCATGCTGTCCAGTACAAGCTGGTATTGGCCCCTGGGACCATAGACCGTCAGCTTGCCCCACACCACGACTTCAAGGCCATCCTCTGGCCGAAACTTGAGGAAACGACTCTGAGTCTTGAACATCACGCAACTGATCTGAGACTCCGCATCCTTGAGCGAAAAATAGAGATGGCCTGAGTGAGCTGGCCGGTATCCGGTTATCTCCCCGCGCACCCACACGGACGTAAACGATGACTCCAAAAGGTCTCTTATGCCGGCGGTCAGTTCGGCGACGGTATAGACTTTTCGTTCGGGTAGTTCCATGACGTTGGAAATGCGCGAGGCAACGCGCCTGCTTCTTTAACCTTCCCTGGTCGATGGCGGTGCCCAGGAGGGTATTGTAGAGGTTTTACGGCTGCGTTTCAACACAGGGACATATTTGCCGCCGCTCGACGCGCTTCACGCCTCTTCTCGAAAGGTCCGGCGGAATGAGGTCTCCATCACGCGGTTCATGGCTGCTATCGAAAACCGCTCTGTGAGCTATATGGGTTCCCATATTAAATCACGAATTCGACGAGGCGGCGGTCGCTCTAGGCGCTTTGGTCTCTGTCATTTCGAGCG
>JBMFOE010000055.1:0-22583 GCA_049969795.1 Desulfomonilaceae bacterium | reverse complement strand
GGGTGAGCCGCTGTTCTCCCGCAGCCCGGATACCACGGCCGGCGAAGCCAGTCCATGAGTTCTGGCGGTTGCTCATCGGTCATTCCTTCCCACCAGACATCTCCTTCAGGCGTCAGAGCACAGTTAGTGAATATGGAACTGTGGGACGCTGCAAGCAGAGCATTCAGGTTCGTCTTCATACTCGTGCCCGGCGCCACCCCAAAAAAACCGGCTTCAGGATTGATGGCTCTCAATCTTCCATCACTGCCGAACTTTATCCACGCAATGTCATCGCCTATTGTCTCGACCTTCCAGCCCGGCAGCGTGGGGATCAGCATAGCCAGATTGGTCTTTCCGCAAGCTGACGGAAAGGCGCCGGTTATGTAGCGACTTCGCCCTTCTGGGTTTGTCAGTTTTAGAATCAGCATGTGTTCGGCCATCCAGCCCTCATCTCGCGCCTGCACCGATGCAATCCTGAGAGCATGGCATTTCTTGCCAAGCAGGGCGTTGCCGCCGTACCCAGAACCAAATGACCAAATCTCTCTGGTTTCGGGAAAATGGCAAATATACTTGTGCTCAGCATTGCAAGGCCACGGAACGTCTGGCTGACTGCCCTCGAGCGGAGCGCCGACTGAGTGGATGCCGCGAACAAAATCTCCGTCTTCGCCGAGGACCTCGAGTACCTTGTCCCCTACCCTTGTCATGATATGCATGTTCGCTACGACGTACGGCGAGTCAGTGAGCTCGACGCCAATTTTCGCGATGGGAGATCCAATCGGCCCCATGCTGTAAGGTATGACAAACATGGTGCGCCCCTTCATCGAGCCGGTAAACAAGGAGGTGAGGGTCCTTTTCATGTCCATTGGATCGGCCCAGTTGTTCGTTGGGCCCGCGTCTTCTTTGTTGATCGAGCAGATGAATGTCCTGTCTTCCACCCTGGCTACATCCATAGGATCTGATCTTACATATATGCTATTGGGCCTCTTGGACCGGTAGAGCCAAATGGCTGTACCAGCTCCCACCATGAGCCGGATCATCTGTTGATACTCATCCTCCCCACCCGTGCACCAATGAATCCTGTCCGGTTTACACATAGATGCCGTCTGTTCGACAAATTCCAAGAGTTTCTTGTTGCGCGTCATAACACCTCTCCGATATTTCAACCTAAGTGCGTTGTCACTTCGGTTGCTTTTTGTTGTCATACGTCTTGGGGGAATTCACGCCTCGACAAACTGCGCCAAAACGCCCAGGAGCGACCGAGGACTTCAATCCGTATTCCGCCTGACTTCTTTTTACCTCGTTGTGAGCATGCGTGTATAGTGAACGCGTATCTGAAAAAGACAAGAAATTTTTTGACGAATTTCTCTGTGAAAGCGCCTCCCGTATATAGCTATTCTGGAAAATAATCGCGAATTGCGCTGATGCGCGGGCGCATGTCATTCCCACGGAACCGGGCAGCCATGGTCAGTTTCCTGGATGCCGGATCGGGTCCGGCATGATATATCAAGCGCCGAGAGATAGACTATGAAAATCAGGACACTCACGCTGCGGCGCGCCTCATTCCGTCAGAACTTTCGAGAAGTCGTATAAGGGGTTCCACACGGGCTCACAAACCTCGCCAAGTCTTTGTTCCTGAATGAGGAGCGTCAATGTCCTTAACAAAAATTTGATTACCCTTTTTCATTCTCTTCGATTCGTCGAGTTTTTTTAACACGACATCGCAGCGCAACGAAGGCGGCCATATACGCGTCGCCAAACCTCGCAATGTACTTCGGACACGTCGGACTCGGCATCTACGTCCACAAAACTCGAATCCCTAATGATTGCATATACCTCGGCGACCTTTTCGAGATTTTCTCTGGTTTCGTATGGCGAGAGGCTATTCCCGCGGGTGGAAAGAAGTCTTTCCAGCGCCCTCTGAGTGGACACGCGCAAGAAAAACGTAATGTCCGGTCTTGGCGCAAAATCGAGATTGGCATTGATGATCTCGTGTGGATCGAGCCCTGAAGCGCCTTGGTAGGCAGCAGAGGAATAAAAATATCGGTCGCACACGACGATCTTGCCTTCCTCTATCGCGGGGATGATCACGTCTCTGACATGGCTTTTGCGGTCTTCAGTGAAAAGCTCCATTTCTTCCTCAGGAGTCAGTCTTGTCCTGAGCTGTTTAATTTTTGTTCCCACAGGACCATCCGTGGGCTCCGAGGTCAACAGTACAGCAAAGCCGTTTTGCCGCAATTTTTCGGCCAAGAGTACTGCCTGGGTGGACTTCCCGGACCCGTCTATGCCTTCAAACACAATCAACATGAGCAGCTCTTGAAATCAAAATGACAAATGGAAATCCCTCATACGCAGGATTTTGTTCACCACTGCTTCGTCGCACTGAAACGGATTTTCCACAGGCGCCGGCTCGTCCATCTGATGAGTCTGGTCAAAGGGGGTATTCTGAATGTGTAGGTTGTAAGCCGTCACCATGAGGCGTTCGAGGTTGACCGCGTCGAGAATATTGTACGCCAGGAGAGTTTCCAATGCGGCCCAGTTCCGGCGCATTTTGAACTCGTTCCATAAGAGCACGGCGTCGTAACCGTCGAGGCCGTCGAGACTCCCCCGACTGATGCCCAGTTGCCTTTCGCAACCTTTCAACCCTCCTTTGAATCCGAGCTGCGCCAATACGAATCGCAGGTCTATGTGCGCGTGATTGAGAGGGATATGTAGGCAGCGTCGGAGCATCGGCACGTCGAAGCAGCGTCCATTGTAGGTCACCAGCACGCGATAATTCGATACCGCGTCTTTGAATTGTCCAAGATTGTCGCCTTGGACGAACCACATGACAGAAGTCCCGTCGTACATGGCGATGGTCGTGACCGCGTCCTCGGAGTTTTGCAGACCGGTGGTCTCGATATCCAAGTACGCTGTCGAATGTCTGAATTCCTTAAACATGCGCCATTGCTGAGAGGCCGGCAGACCCTTTGAAAAGAATAGCGCGTCCTGCCTGGCCAGCCGATCAGCGGACTCTGCTATTTGTCGTGGGAGCAGGGCTTGGGCTCTGAGCCTCGGTGAAAGCCCCTCCGCGGCCAGGACGTCGTCCCACGAGAGAATCCCCTGGTTCCATAGGTCCCGTTCCGTTTTTTCGCCGACGCCAGGTATATGACAAAAGGTATTTTTCAGCACAGTTATTCCTCGGGGCAGAAGAAGATCAGGACTTCCTCTGGGCTTTCATAGCGTCCATGGCAGTCTCTTGAGCGGAGTGTTCGAGATCGAGCAGGCTTTGCTTCAATGCGACGCCCGGCCCGTAGCCTCCCAGAGAGCCGTCGGATCTGATGACCCGGTGGCATGGGATGATAATTGGCGCAGGATTCTTGCCCACTGCCAGACCCACAGCCCGCGCAGCGCCGGGCTTTCCGATCATAGCCGCAAGACCGCCATAGGAAATCGTTTTTCCGTAGGGCACAGTCTGCAATGCGCTCCATACATCTCGGCAAAAAGGCGAACCCCACGAGACATCTACAGGAGTCAGGAATCGGAGAGGCGCCCCAGAAAAATACGCGTCCAACTCACGTATGAGCTGTTTCATCACTGGAGACGACGGTTGCGCATGGTCGCTGTCGGGCTGCGGTACGAAGGTCAGTTCCGATACCCCTTTGTCCGTGGCGTGCAATCGAAGCCACCCAACTTTGTCGTGAAAATAGTAGCAGATTTCTTCTTTGGGATGAGCCACTCTTTTTTCCCTTCATCGCAGGATTCGCCTCGGGGGTTGATCCCAACCCCGTATGGGCTCATAATTCACCCACGACCAACCCCCTGACGAACGTGGGAGTATTACCGCGTGAAACAGCTTCTGCCCGAACCTCTACTCGGTCAACGCTCATGGCTCGGCGCAATCGTCCGTTTTGTCCGTCCTTTCATGGCGTACAAGGTCTTGGGGCGTGTATCGCCCGTTCTCGCCAGCTATAAAATCACGCACAAATGTAACTTGAAGTGCCGTCATTGTCCATATTGGCAACGACCCAGCAGAGATCAGAATTTTGAAGGCGTTGTCAAGACCTTACAAATGCTTCGAAACGCGGGCGTCCTCATATTGATCATCGAAGGGGGCGAACCGCTGCTGTGGAAGGACGGCGCCCGGGATATTTGCGACGTGGTATCGACCGCGCGCAAGCTTTTTCCTAGTGTGTGCATGACCACCAACGGTACCTTGCCGTGGGGAGACCTTCCGTTGAACCGCGTATGGGTGAGTCTGGATGGACCCGAGGAAATAAACGATTCGCTGCGGGGAAAAGGCGTTTTTCAGGCGGTGTTCAGAAACATCGAAGGAGGTTCCCACGCTCACAGGGTATTCGTTTCCACCACCATCAGCGCATTGAACATCCATTCCATTCCCCACCTGATCTCTTTTCTCAAAGGCCGGATCGCGGGCGTGACTATCCAGTTCTATTATCCGTACCGAGGATTGCCAGATCCCCTTTACGTGGAGCTCGGTGAGCGAGGGCGGCTGCTGGATCGCTTGATCGAAATGAAAAGACAAGGCTACCCCATAGTCAATACAGAAACGAGTTTAAGAGAGCTGCAACGGTCTCGATGGCTCTGCGAGGATCGTTTATTGGCCAATGCGGACCCCGATGGCAACGTCTCCCAGGGCTGCTATCTCAAGAACAGGGGGCCTTCTGTGTGCGAGCTCTGCGGTTTTGCGGCGCACAACGAGATGACGTTGGCGTTCCATGGCAATATCGCGTCCATTCGAACTGGGCTTGCGACGTTTTTTCAGTAATGCATAGCCATGAACAGATCGTAAAACCAGTTGACACGCATGGCTTGTTGGATCATATTTCCCGCATGTTTAAGAATAATGCCGCTGCGAGATGAGGAGGTGGTAGAGTCCTGGTGGGCTCCGCGGTCTTCAAAACCGTCAGCAGGGCGCTAGTACCGTTCTGGGTGGGTTCGATTCCCATGCACCTCCGCCATGAATGATTCATTTGAGATTACCGATGTGTTGTTTTTACTCTGTTATCAGGCGCGTACACTTTACCAGACAGGCTGCCGGCCGCGTCTCGTGACCGCGATGTCGGTCCGACGCAGAGAGCCCTATAATTGTTCGAGAACCCATGATGCGATACGTCCCATGCTTGACGGCCTGATACGGTCAGGCCGTCCAAACAGCCGCATCGGCCAGCGTCGTATCTCATGAGGATACATACCGCAGATTTCCTCGTAGGAGCAGAGTCGCCGGAGCAGTACCCTCGGTCGCGGCTCCCTGAAGTGGCCTTTGCGGGCAGATCCAACGTGGGCAAATCATCGATGATGAACTGTCTTCTGGGAAGAAAAAACCTGGTCAAGGTGTCAAAGACGCCGGGCCGCACGAGAAAACTGAATTTCTTTTTGATAAACGGGCAATTCATCTTTGTTGACCTGCCTGGCTATGGCTACGCGGTAGCGTCGCGACAAGAGAGGCACAAGTGGGCGTCCATGGTTACCAGGTATCTCGAAGGTCGTCGAGAACTTGCTGGCGTGGTGGTCGTTGTCGATGCGAGGCACGCGCCGATGGACATTGACGTGGCATTTTTGGAGTACCTCGGGTCTCTGGGCATGGCCCATATTGTGGTGTGTACAAAGATTGACAGATTGCCGCGGTCTCGAATATTAGCGCAAAGCATGATATGGAAAAGCCGACTCGCGCACGGAAAAGCGCCCATCATGTTTTCCGCGCACACAGCCGAAGGGAAAAGCGAGTTGTGGAAAGCCCTTACCAAGATGATTGGAGGCCGAGAGTTCGTCGAAGAGCGCGCAGGAGTTGACTACACTGAGGATGCGGTCCAGAAAACATAGGTCTGAATGCATCGACGCCTATTACAGAAGGCCGCACGGCCTCGATCATTGGAACACACTGGTTTCAGACAAACTTAGCAATTGGATAGCGTACACATGATCAAGAAAATGTTGATTAATGCATCGAACCCTGAGGAATGTCGGGTAGCCGTCGTGGTGGATGGGGTGCTCGACGAATTAGATATTCATGTAAGAACATACGAGGCGACGCTGGGCAACATTTACAAGGGCGTGGTTTCCCGCGTGGAACCCTCGCTCCAGGCGGTCTTTGTCGATTACGGCGCCAAGCGGAACGGCTTTCTCTCCATCAACGATGTGCACCCCTCGTATTTTCCGGAATCCTTTGAATCTGGCCGCCGTCGACCGCGCATCCAGGAAGTGTTTAAGAAGGATGATCACGTCATCGTTCAGGTGAACAAAGAGGAGCGCCAGTCAAAAGGCGCAAGCCTCACCACCAACATATCGCTTGCGGGAAGGTATCTCGTCCTCATGCCGGGCACGGACCTCTATGGCGTCTCGAGGAAAATCGAGGACGAAAAGGAGCGAAAAGATCTCAAGGAAATCCTGAAGCAGCTCAAGCCGCCGGAGCATATGGGATTCATAATACGGACGGCTGGCATGGGAAGGTCGAAGACGGAACTGGCTCGCGACCTGAATTATCTGCTCACGCTGTGGAAATCCATAGAAAACAAGGTAGCCCAGGCGCCGGCCCCTTCGCTCCTCCACAAGGAACACGACATCGTGATCAGGTCGATCAGAGAACATTTTTCGCCGGATATCAAAGAGATACTGGTGGACGATAAGGACGTGTATAAAAAGGCCAAAGACTTCTTCCATGAAGTCATGCCCAAATACGAGAACCTGGTGAAGTTGTGTCAGGAAAAACGACCGCTCTTCAACAAGTATCAGTTGGAGGAGCAGATTGAGCAAGTTTACAGTCGAAAAGTCAAATTGAAATCAGGCGGGTACATATTGATCGAGCCGACAGAGGCGCTGGTGACCGTAGACGTGAACTCGGGCAGCGCGACCCGGGAGCGAGACATCGAGGAGACCGCGTTCCGAGTTAATATGGAAGCGGCGCCGGAGATCGCTCGGCAACTCCGATTGAGGGACCTTGGAGGGATCATCGTCATCGATTTCATCGATATGTCTCAAAAGAAGCATAAACAAGACGTAGAAAAATCCATCAGGGCTGAATTGAAGCGCGATAGGGCAAAGACCAAGGTGCTCCGCATCTCTGCGCTAGGACTGCTTGAACTGTCCCGGCAGCGACTCAAGTCGTCATTGGGTACAGGCGAATATCTGGAGTGCCCGTTGTGCGACGGCCGCGGGAAGGTAAGGTCGCCGGAGACTTCGGCGCTCTCTGTGTTCCGTCGCATAAAATCGTTGCTCGTAAAAGGGGACTTGCACGAGGTAAGGGTCACCGCGCCCGCGCGTGTGGCGGAGTACCTGTTGAACAACATGCGTTCTCATTTGGTTGAACTGGAAAACACGTATGGCGCCAAGATTTCTGTCCTAGTGAGGCAGGCGGTCCCAGACAAGGAGATATTGGTCGAGGCCGTCAAGGAAGAACCCCCTTCCCTACCCCAGGAACAACCATCTCAACCGCAATCTGATGCGAGTGTGCTGTCCAAACAAGCAGACATCGAGGTGTTGCTGCCCGATGCCGCCTCGTCCGAGATGCAGACCGCCAGCGTTGCGAAGACCGCGGAGCGACGCCGCAGTCGAAAGAAGCCTGCTCAGCCAAAAAAGACTTCCGCCAGCGCCGCTGAAGACGCCCAGGAATCAACAGAGGCGTCGGACTTAGGAGAGCAGGCTTTGGGGCTTCTTCCGGAAGGCGATCAATCGCCTCAGCCTGACGAACTACCGGAGATCGAAGTCGCGGCGGTCGCCGATGCCCAGCATTCCAGCGAACCGGACGCGCCGCAAGAAGTGGAGTCCTCCGAAGCCGCTGCAACGGAATCAGATCCGACTACATTGGCGGTTCAAAGGGATTATGAATCTCTCGGAGGGTCGGCGGAGGAGACCGACGCTCGCTCGAGCGACCAGCCAGCTTCCGGGCAATCCTCCGAAGACAAGCGGACTTCCACGCGACTGAAAAATTTTCTCCCTTCCGATTATATACCGATGTCATGAAGCGTCACGACCATTGCGCGAGGGGCTCGAAACTGTTAAATTATGCAAAAAGCTCAATTAATGTGGGACCCGAAAGGAGTTTGCTGCAATGGGCAAGAACAAAGGTCTAGTGCACGTTGTGGGCACGGGAACGATCGGTGAGCCGCTCATAGGGTTGCTTTCTTCATTCAAAGAGCATGCGGGTTTTTCAGAGGTGAGTTTTCACAAACGCTCGCCCATAGCGCGGGACGTGCCAAAGATTAAAGCGCTGATGGCGCGAGGCGCGAAGCTCGTAGTGGATGAAGATCGAGTGTCGGATTTCGAGGCGCTTGGACTGAAACCTGTCATGATTCATGAGGAGGCGCTGGCAAAGGCAGAAGTAGTCGTCGATTGTACGCCTTCAGGAGTGGGAATTTCCAACAAGAACGAGTTTTACGAAAAGTACCTGGCAACCACCAAAGGCTTCATTGCGCAGGGCAGTGAGTTCGGATTTGGGAAGATGTATGCCCGTGGGATCAACGATTCGGCCCTCGAGTACGGAAAAGATCGTTTTATCCAGGTAGTGAGTTGCAACACGCATAATCTCTGCGCACTGATCAACACCATCGCCTTGGTCGATGGGGACGACAATCTCGAGGAAGGCAAATTCCTCTGCATCAGGCGGTCCAACGATATCAGTCAAGTAAAGGGCTTTGTTCCTTCGCCTGAAGTGGGCAAACATGGCGACCCAGTCTTTGGGACTCACCACGCTCGGGATGCGTATCACTTATTCAGGACGAGGAACCTCGACTTGAATTTGTGGTCGTCAGCTTTGAAGTCGAATACCCAGTACATGCACTGCATCTACTTCAGTCTGAAACTCAAGCGAGCCGTCACCAAAGAACAGGTCATGGAACGCATCAAAGCGGATGAGCGCATGAGTTTGACCAAGAAGCAGTCCGCGTGCGAAGTGTTCAGTTTTGGACGAGATCATGGCTACTTCGGCCGAATCTTGAACCAAACAGTTATTGTGGAGCCGTGCCTGGAAGTAAGAAAGGGGCACGAGGTGGTGGGATTCTGCTTCACGCCGCAGGACGGGAATTCCCTCCTCAGCTCCTTCAGCGCCGCAGCGTGGTTTGCCGATCCGGAAACGTATGAAGAACGCACGGCATGTCTCAAACCGTATTTCTTCCCCGAGGTATAGGAGACGCAACCATTTGAGAAGGATACCGAGTCAATCGTGAGCGGCGTCGTCCGAGAGTATCCCCCTGCGCCTCTTGTGGGCGTGGGGGGATTAGTTCTTGACAGAGGCAAAGTCCTGCTCGTCAAAAGGGCAAAAGAGCCTTCACGAGGGGAATGGAGCATTCCAGGCGGGCTGGTAGAGTTGGGGGAAACCCTTCACCAGGCGGTTGTAAGGGAGGTTCACGAGGAAACAGGTCTCATTGTAACGCCGCAAGCCCTCCTCAAATTGGTTGAACGAATCATCCCTGATGAAACGGGTGCAATCGTCTATCACTATATTTTAGCCGATTACCTTTGCGCAGTCGCCGGCGGGGAGGAAAAAGCCGGGTCTGATGCCTTGGATTGCGCATGGGTATGCGAGGCCGATTTGGCGCGCTATCGCCTTGCTCCCGTTACCGCAGAGCTGGTTCAGGAAGTCCTTGCCGGCTGTCGAGAAGGCGATCGGTCTTTGAAGGTTTGATCCAGAGGTTTTTATGAGGGATTTGCCGAACCGACTTGATTTCCTATCAGAGACAGTAGCCCTTTCAACGCATGGAAATACGAAGAATGTGGTTATTACGGCCATGGAAGTCCGCGGGCCCTTCGACCTCGCCGCCGGAGAGAAAGCCGCCCGCGCCACCGCGAAATCATTTCCCCAATTAATGAGCACATTGAAAGAAGTGTCTGTCTGGGGGATGCATTACTTGGCGTGGGAGCGCCGGCCAAATGAGCCGCTGCAAGTGTTCTTCGCTGAACTCCCTCCTCATCGTCCGACAGATAATCTCCTGGACGATGTCATACGCGTCATGCAGCCGCGGCTCGACAGGGATTGGGACCTGTTCAGAGAAGTGGCGGTGGAATTTCACGTGATTCGTCTCGGCGAAGACCACAACATAATGGCGTGCGTCTGCCACCATGTCGCGGCGGATGCAGCAACCGCGTCGGAATTCGGTCGGGAGTTCCTGCTGCGCTATCATGAGATCGTGACAGGACAACGCCCTGCATGGGCTGACGATAAGATCGCTTTATCGACGGTGAAGAAGCGAGCCATTCGCACTCGCGCCAAGGGATGGATCGAGACTATCAAAGAAAGCCACCACGGTTTCATGCAGATTTTCGAGCGTCCGGAGCGTCCTGTAGGTTCAGGAACGAAAAAAGATCGCAACCAATATTTTGCAAAACGCGTATTTTCGGAAGACGAGAGCGCAAGGATGGTCTCTCTTGCCATGCAACAGGGCGTAAACTTTGTGGACGCTCTTACCGCGTGCGCGAACCTGGCCATCGACGCGTGGAACCGTGGGCGAGGCCGTGAGCCGGGACTGGTCACCACCGCCATGACCGTCAACACACGGGGACGCATGAGCGACTTCGACACCCCGAATAACAGCTCCGTCATATTCTTCAGAACAACGCCCGATCAGCGACAGGATTTTGTCGAGTTCCGCCGCACCCTCGCGAGGATGCGCATGCGTCACTTCAGGGAGCATAAGGATCTGACGACGCTTCGCAACATCCGGCGGCTCAACGGAGCGACAAGGCTGTTCCCCTACTCGATAAGGAAGCGTCTGATACACTTTTTCCTGCAGAATCACAAATTCTCCATTGCCGTCACCTTCTTGGGGACCGTGTGGCCTAAACTCATTAACGGCAAGCCGTCAGCCGAGAGCAGCGTGACAAGGAGCGCGGAGCTGAGAGTCGCGGAGGTTCATGGCGTAGGGTACAAACTCCATTCCGGCACCGAACTTCTCCTCATCGTGTATGCCTTTCATAATCGGCTGAATCTCATCCTCGAGGCGTCTGGTTCATTGTTCACAAAGTCAGAGACAGAACAGTTCCTTGACCTAATAGTCGAAATCCTCTGCGCAGACCAGCGGCTCGACGCACAGCAAGATGCTGCACCTGCGCCTCGACGGTTGTCCTCGACCAAACGCTGATCAAAACCCCTCACCCAAACTCAAGGCTGTCCCAAAGGGTGACGTTCCCCACCAAAATGGACGACGAGATTGCATCGCGGCGGCAGCGATATGGCCGTCTGCAAAATATACTGATTCTCGAATTTTCTGTCGGAATGAGGTCTGCATCACGTGGTTCATGGTTGCTTTCGAAAACCACGCTGTCGGTCGCGGTAAATTAACTTTTGCCATTTTACCTGAAAATACCATAGGTCTCTTGAGATCGGTGTTTTCATGTACCGTTATTACCCTTGTCATGGGAGTTCGAACGAGGCCAGGTCGAACGAAGTCAGCGGTGGCGACTAAGAAATCTTGTTTTTCGAGCCAAGATTTCTCGCTTTGCTCGAAATGACAAGAGGGGGAACGTAAAGACATGAGGAGGGATGCTCGCAATGACATGCGGGGACGCTTCGAAATGAGGCGGGAGGAATGCTCGAAATGTCATAGGAGGTTGTCCCAGTGACGTGGGGGATGCCGCTGACGACGCACGACGCGTTTGGACCTCGCACAGAGGCCTGTCGCATCCTTTTGAGCCCCGTTTCTGCGGGGCGTCTCTTTCTAGCCCAGGGCAACGCCCAGGGTTCGCGGACGCACGCCCGCGCTCTCCCCCTGAGCTGAGATGCTGCGTCGCCTGCGGCCCCTGGCATTGACGCAAGAGTTGACCAGTCCCAATTATCGCCAGGGTTTTCTGACGCAGCCACCACGTGCATAATGCGGGCGTCGTTCCAACGCAACTTTCGAAAATTAGTGCGCCTGGTTGCCGAAAGCCCTTTCGAGGATCATGGCATGCGATACTAGTGCGCCTGGTCTTCAACGCGGGTCCCTTTCGCGGGACTCGGAAGATGAGCAGACGCGGGACTGAATTAGGGACGTGAGCCGGGGAGCCTGCATCTCGATCTTTCCTAGCGAAGCCCAAAGCGCTGACTGAGCGAGACTCACAAAATTTTACTTACATTTCCAAAATTCCTATGATAAGGGAATATGTTTCGATAAACACGACGGCAGGAGGCTGCTGGTGCTTGAAATTCTCACGCGAGGATTTCGCGACGTAAAACAATATCTCCAGGGGATGCGCACCCTTACCGAAGAAAACCTTGGCGAGGCTTTGAAGATGATACGCGTCTCGCTGTTGGAAGCGGACGTGGAGTTCCAGGTCACGCGATCGTTCCTCGAACGGGTCAAGGAACAAGCCATCGGCGAAATCGTGCAGGTTCGGGTGAAGCATAAGGACCGGAAGCTGTCCGTATCTCCGGGAGACCATTTTATCCGGCTGTGTCATGACGAGCTGGTGCGTCTTATGGGGCCGGAAGACTCCGGACTGAATCTCAAGGCAAAGCCCAGCTCCATCATGATGGTGGGGTTGCAAGGTTCAGGGAAAACGACCACCGCGGCCAAGCTTGCCCGTTACCTCGCCAAAAACGGAAAAAAACCTCTGTTGGTGGCTGCCGACATCTATCGACCCGCCGCGGTGGACCAGTTGAAGAAGCTCGGATCCGACTTGGGCATTCCCGTCTATTTCCGAGAGAACCTGTCTCCTCCGGAGCTGTGCCGCGGCGCGCTCGACGAGATTCAATCATACGGATGCGACGTGGCAATATTTGACACCGCGGGGAGATTGACCATCGACGACGCCCTCATGGATGAACTCCGGGCAATTCAGGAAGTGGCGGCGCCGCAAAATGTGCTGCTGGTATGCGATGCAATGATCGGCCAAGAGTCGGTGAACGTTGCCAAAGGTTTCAACGAAAAGATTCGTCTCACGGGATTCATCCTTACCAAATTGGACGGCGACACCCGCGGCGGCGCTGCCATATCCATCAAAGAAGCGACGGGCGTGCCCATCAAGTTTGTCGGTATGGGCGAGGCCATGGATCGCCTGGAAGAATTCAGGCCTGATGGGCTTGCGTCCAGGATTTTGGGCTTTGGCGACATCGTCGGCCTTGTCAAGGATTTCGAAGAGGTTGTTGACGAAAAAAAGGCCGAAGAGGACGCCAAGCGCATGTTGTCCGGCAACTTCACGTTGACGGACTTCTTGAACCAGATAAAAACCATAAAGAAACTCGGGCCATTGCAAGACGTCTTCGAGAAGCTCCCATTTTTCCCCAAAGGCATCCCAGACGACGCAAAGGTTGACGATTACGAGCTTGTTCGTATGGAGTCAATTATCAACTCCATGACGCCCGCAGAGCGACGCAACCCCCAGATTGTTGACGCCTCCCGGGTGCGGCGCATCGCGCGGGGTTCCGGTCGAGAGGAAAGGGAAGTCCTGGAACTCCTGCGCAAATTCAACGACATGAGAGGCTTTTTGTCAGCCATGGGCGGCGGGCCGGTGAGCGGCAAGTGGAAGAAAAGGATCAAGGGTCTCCGTCGGATGTTTGGAGGCGGTCTAGGAGACCTCATGACGGGCGAGGACGAAGCAGTGGCGCCGGACAACCCATTTGGACTGCCCCCCATGAAAAAAGGAAAACAGGTCTCCAAAAAACTTTTGGAGAAACAGCGGAAAAAGAGCAAGCAGGCCAGAAAAGACCGCAAAAAGGCAAAGAAGAAATAGCGAGCAGGCATAGTAGGCTGCTCACGACATGAATTCTATCGTGGAGGAACGCATGATATTGAAACTCGTCGGAATGATAGTGTTGGGACTCATCAGCGCAGTTCTCAGCTACTACAACAAAAATTTTTATGTCAGGATATTCAACGACATCCTTGGTCGGGAAGAGGACGAGGATGTGGCTACGAGAGTGGGGAGAGGATTTTATTATGGCTTCTTTTTCCCCATTTATTTTGTGTTAGTCCTGGCCGGACTGGTGACCCTGGTAGCCTTTGTGATTGTCATTGGCATCGTGGCAGGGATTGTCTTCGTGATCGTGTGGGTCACGGAGAAGATACTCCCCCACGAGGGACTTGGGAAACCGCTCATGAATCTCTTTGCGGCAGTGGGCATTGCGAAGAAGGAAGAGGTCGCGCAGCCTGTTCCCTCCTATCGAACCACTGACGCGGCGCCCCCTTGCGCGTGCGCAGAAAAGAAAGAAAACTCCTCCGGTCCAGCTTCCTAGATGCATCGCGGCTGAGGCGTGTTGGGTGCAGGGAACGACTCCTTCACCCACATGTCCTGCGCCATTAACCGAGACGCCTTGTGCAAACGCGCCGCGATTCGAATACATTCTCCAAAAACACCTCACAACGCCTCGATATTGCTTTTTTTCTCGAAACAGGGTACCAGTTCGTTGGCGAAAACGCGGCGCTTGTCGGGTGAAGACGCTTCTGCTGCTCACCTTTTGAGACAAGCTTTGTGGAGAGGTATATACACCTTCTCGAAATTTCTGTGGGATGAGGTTCGGGTTGTGGAATTCGCAAGTTCTCTTGAAAACCGCTGCGGCCTACGGAGAGAAGGACCTTTGTCATTTTACCTGAAAATGCCATAATTCTCTTTAGAACGGTATTTTCACGTAAAATGACAGAGAGGAGAATACTCGAAATGACCGGCGCATCGACGAACCTCAAGACTAGGCGGGCATCGCGAGAGGAGGCTTTAGCCCCGCTCCTGCGGGGCGCAATACAATAGCCCAGGGCAACGCCCTGGGAACGCGGTCATCGAAAGCCACGATACCTTTCTCCAAAGCCGTACCCTTTGTCATTTACCTGAAAATCTCCGGGCGGATCCGACGGGGATTTTCAGACAAAATGACAAAACTGAAGCGCTCGAAATGACAGACAGTGAAGCGCCCGAAGTGACAGCCGCCCCTTGAATTCGCGATTATTTGCGAGAATGGCTATGTAAGACCTCTCTGGGATTTGAAACGCCTTTGCGCGTCTCGAGGTCTTCTCGGGATCAAACTGAACTTAGATCGAGCATACCGTGAGCCCCTCGTTTAAGACGATCGCACGATTCTTTGGCAAATTGGCGCCGGTTTTTGCCTTGTCGCGTAGGATTTTGCCAACACGCGGGTTCCTTCATACATTGCTTCCGAGGGAATACCGTTGACGGCCATTCGTCAAATTCGTGATGACTTCCGGGTACAGCTTTAGGCATGCCATTTAGAGTCGCACCACGATCCTTGGATAAGCCTGCGGGCCGAGACATGAACGCAGGCATGCCGCCTCCCCACCTGAGCGGCCGCGGGGTTTCTCTCTTCATCGCAGGATGGGTGGTCATCTGCGCCGTATCTCTTTTCAGCTCCTCGTGCATCTCTGTATTTTCTTCCCGAAGCGGCGCGGCGTCATCTGGGGAGAGCGCCGCGTCTGGAGGACTGATCAAGCCCAAACTGCAGGATAAAGATATGCCGGCGCCAAAGACAATGGCAGAGGACAAGAGCAAAGAGTCCCGTCCTCGTACGACGACGCAAGGGTCAGGGGTCGGAACGCCCGGCGTTTGGGATCGCTTGTTCGGCTTGGTAACGGGGGCCAAGACATCCAAAGATGCTGGCAGCTCGCCTGGCCTTATAAAACCTAAGCTCGGAGAGCTCACAGATAAAGAGGCTGGCTCAAACAAGCGCGTGGGCGAACCAGCTCAGAGCGTTCCATCAACTGAAAAGGCTCTTTTGACGCAGGCTGCGGCGCAAGAAAAAGATCGTGCGCCTGACTCCTTACCTTCGAAATCGAAGGAGACCGGGATGCTCGAAAGCCCCTTGCCGGATAAGGCCGCTTCCGAGGACAAAGGTCGCTCGCCAGCGCGTGACGCCCGCGCAAACAAGGATCAACCCCCCCCTGTGGGCGAGAAAGAGACGAAGCGCGAGAAACCGCCTGCTGATGGGCAAGAGATTGAGACGGTCTTCAAAAAACATGACCATGTCAAATACGTGACCATGATTCGAAACAAGGCGATAGACGCCTTGAACAAGGAGCCCGATTGCGACCTCGCTCGACTCTGTAGGGATTCTTTCACTGACGGCTGGTCATTGACCTTGTATAAGAAGAGCGGCAAGTATTACACTTACACGGTGTATGCATGGGACGAAATAGACGGGAATTGGGTGGCGTCATACGCCTCCGAGAAGAGGCCGCTTGCAAACATGAAAAAACATCTCAGTTTTTCGTCTTCTGGAAAAACGTGTCAGACCCTCAAGGGAAGCGAACATGGTGGATCTTTTTGATCAAAAGAAGCCGCTGGAATGCTTTTCCGGCGAGGCCGGCGTAGCCTCGTTTCGAGCTGCGCGGCCACAGGAGGTTTTGAGATGAAGCAAAGGCGCCGAAGGCGTGCAGACAGATGTCAGCCTCAAGAATCGGGATCATGGTCAGCGCTGTCCGCGCTCCAATGCGTCGCTGCCGCGATAATCTTTCTTGCAGCGACTGCGCCGACAGCGAGCTTTGGACAAACCCGGGCAGAGTGCAACAAGTGCTGTCAGGAGATGTTCACGGACGATTATTATGTCGAGCAGTGCAAGCTGAAGTGCTTTCGGGACCATGGTCATTGCAACAGTTTGAGGGCTGCGAGGGGACCGGGTTCACGCCCGGGCCAACATCAGCCCCAGCCTTCGGTAGAGCGGCAAATCCCGAAACCTGAAACGCCGCCGGCTGCGCAGTCACCCCAGGAAACTCCTCAGGGGCGTCCGGAACGAACCGCGCCGCGGCAGGCGCCTTTTGTCTGGCCAGAGACGCTGGTGCTCAACCCAGGGCGAGAATGGGAGGCCGCTGGTCAGATCTTGGCGGCAAACGGTATACCGCCTCAACACCCGAACTATACGCCCGCGCTGAAGGCGATCGAGCAAGTCCTCATCGATTTCGCCCGTACGAATCCTGGCGGAGGCGAGCTGCCCACAGACCAACTGGAGCGCATCATCAAGCAGGCGAGACGATAGTATGCGTTGCCCTCATCAAAAGAATGGCGTCGGCCAAGAACGCCGCTCACGGAAGTTTTTGTGAACCGACCTTGCGCAGCGCGTGGATTCCTAGCCGCGCCAGACGCCGCGGCTCTACGATTGCGAGCAATCCGAAACGATTTCCTCATCGATTTGGGCCACGAGCGTGTCTCGAACTGCATGATGTTGCCGGGAATGCCCCAGCGTCAGCAGCCTCACTCCGGGGTTTTCGATGATCATTGTCCTCGCCTGCTGCGCCGCGCGGGTAGCGATACAACGGAGAGCAATGATTCGTGACGTGGTAAAGCGCGGCCAGACCAATCCAATCTCGACCCCAAAGGCCTTCGCGCTTACGTGGCTTGCGGTGAGCTTCGGCCTTGTCGCGGCGTTCGCTTTTTTTTCTGGCCACGCGGCGCCAAACGCCTCGCTGCCGGATCCCATAAAAGGGGTAAAGCCAGCGCCTGACGAGCCCGCGGCTGATGCTGATTTCGCGTATCCTCCGTGGTGGGGAAAAGCGCCCGAAACGCCTTATTTAGTCCCATGCAAAGCTCCTGGGACATGCGTGGGCTGCCATGAAGAAAACGCAGCAATGGATCCCTCCCATGCGGTTGCGTGTACAACGTGTCACGGCGGCGACCCGAAGGCTGAGGAAAAAGAAAAGGCGCATCGGTCTCTTGTCCCAGACCCCGGGGATCTGGATGCGGCGGAGAAGACGTGCGGGAAATGCCATCCTGACGAGACGCGCCGGGTTCGCCGTTCCGCAATGGCCCTCGCGCCTCGCATGATCAATCACACGAGGTACGCGTTTGGAGCGCAGAAGACGCCAGCAGTAGGATTTCTTACCAGGTCCACGGATGACATCCCGCAAATCCCGTCGTATCAGGATTCGCAAAGCCTCGGGGACGATTTGCTACGACGTTCTTGCCTGCGATGCCATTTGTTCACCAGCGGGTCGTCCCGTCCCGGCGAGCTCAGGGGCAAAGGCTGCTCCGCGTGCCATACGGCATATCCGAATAATGCCACGAATAAAAAAGGCCGACATTTCATTGTTCGAGACGCGGGCGCAACCGTTTGTCTGAAATGCCACAATTCCAATCACGTGGGCGCCGATTTCGTCGGGCTCTTCGAGAAAGACTACCATCGAGGCTTCCGATCGCCGTTCGTGAAGGGGAAATTGGCGCCAACCATTTACGGCTGCGAACAGCATCGCCTGTCGCCTGACGTGCATTTTCGCGCCGGCATGACCTGCTCGGACTGCCACACCCTGGACGAGATCCATGGATCAGGCGAGGTTCCGCGAGGCGCGGCGTCAGGGGTTGCCATATCCTGCGCGGGATGCCACGTGACCGCGGATCACCCCGGCGTTATGCGAGGCTCGGATGGCCAGACGAGGCTCCTCAAGAGCGATCGCATCGTACCCCGTTGGGATCCAGACGCGATCCCGCACAAGGTGAGCGCCCATCGCGACCGGCTCCGGTGCTCTGCATGTCATGCGGCGTGGTCGTTTCAGGATTACGGTTTGCATCTCATGTTGGAAGAGAGGCGCGATTACTGGAAATGGGCCCCCACTGCAGCCCAAAACGACCCCCAAGTCCAAGAGCTGCTTACGAGAACTGTGGGAACCGCCGCGGAACTCTTGCCGCCGGCCTCGGGAAGCGTTCCGGCCGAGCCTCAGGAGCAGTGGCCCTTGCCCGAGGCCAAGGACTGGCTAGACGGCGCAAAGAGGCCGGGCGCGTGGTTTCGCGGCTTTACGTATCGCAGGTGGTCAAGTCCGCCCCTAGGCAGAGACGCCAAGGGGATGATTTCAGTGATGCGGCCAATGTATCAGTATGTCGTGTCCCACGTGGATGCTGAAGACAACTTGTTGGTGGATAGGTGGGTACCCCTTGCTGGTTCGGGACAGTTGGCCCTTTTCTTCAATCCCTACACGCCCCATACCACGGCGCGGCATGGCCGACAATGCCAGGACTGCCACGGCAATCCCAAGGCGGCAGGGCTCGGCGAAGGCTTGTTGGGACAGGCCGAAAACGTTTTCGTCCCCTTGACCAAGAAGGAGACGAGGGTCCCCGGCGTGTCCATCCAATGGGACGCGCTGCTGAGCTTGAACGGCGAGATCCTCCAGGGCAGCAGCGTCCCGGGCGCGGGGCCGCTGGATCATGCAACCATGCGCAAGCTTTTGCGGCCGAGCCCTCGGCACAGGGCCGCATGGTACAGGCATCTGATGCAGAACAATGGCCGTCCTTGACAGAGGCTTGGAAAAGTCGTTAATGTTTCAGTGTTCTGAGTCATGCTGAACCAATCTCCCATAATCGACGCATAGGATGGCGCTCATGAAATTAACCCTCGATGAGGTTGATTACGTCGCCTTGTTGGCGAGACTCGCCCTGAACGACGACGAGAAAGTCAAGTACATGCATCAACTTGAGGATATCTTGAAGTATATGGACGTCTTGTCCGAGGTTCCGACCGATGACGTCGAACCCATGGCAGGTCCCATCGAACTCTACACGCCTTTGAGGGAAGATGTGGTCATGCCTTCGCTCGCCCTGGAAGACTCCCTGGCCAACGCTCCTGCCAGGGCCGGCGAGTACTTCAAGGTGCCAAAGATCATTGAGTAACCCTTAGATTCATAAGGAAACCGAGGCCAAAGGCCATATTCGATAAGGAAGGGCTGTGACTGAACTCTATGAGATGACCGCCTGGCAACTGGCAGAAGCGTTGGAAAAAGGCCAAACAAGGTCCGTGGACATCACGCAATCGGTGATCAAACGCACCGAAGCCGTTGAACACCTGATCCATGCGTACGTGACGCTGGATCCTGAAAGAGCGCTCGAGATGGCGACTGAGGCAGATGCGAAAAGGGCTCGAGGGGCTTCCCACAAGCTTTTGGGCATCCCGATTGCGATCAAAGACAACATGTGCATGAAAGGGCAAAGGACCTCATGCGGTTCCCGGATACTCTCGAATTTTGTCCCTCCGTACGACGCCACGGTGGTATCCGCCATGAAGGACGCCGGCATGGTGATCCTAGGCAGTTGCAATATGGACGAATTCGCCATGGGGTCATCTACTGAGACCTCTTTTTGGGGGCCGACAAGGAATCCGTGGGACAGAGAGCGAACCCCGGGCGGGTCCAGCGGCGGTTCAGCGGCCGCAGTATCCGCAGGCGAAGCCGTGGTTTCGGTAGGGTCGGACACAGGCGGCTCCATACGACTTCCGGCAAGCTTCTGCGGGGTATGCGGCATGAAGCCCACCTACGGCGCTGTGTCGCGATATGGTCTGGTCGCGTACGCCTCCAGCCTCGACCAAATAGGACCTTTTGGAAAGGACGTCCGCGACCTTGCGTTGTTGCTCAACGTGCTGTGTCGCCATGACCCCAAAGATTCCACGTCGGTTCCGCGCCCCCACCCAGATTTCACGACGGTCTTGGACGCGCCGGTATCCGGCATGACGATAGGCCTACCCAGGGAATTTTTCAGCAAGCTCGATCATCCAGACGTGGAACGGGTCATGAGGGAGGCCCAGCAAGTCTTCCACGGCCTGGGGATCCGCTTCGTGGAATTGTCCCTCCCCCACCTCGATTACGGCATCGCCGCCTACTACATCATCGCGCCGTGCGAGGCTTCGTCCAACCTTGCGCGCTATGACGGCGTCAAATATGGACATAGGGCGGCGGACTTCTCCAACATGATCGACATGTACCGCTATACGAGAGCCGAGGGCTTTGGCGCAGAAGTGAAGCGGCGAATCATGCTGGGGACTTATGCCTTGTCGTCGGGGTACTACGACGCCTACTACCTGAAGGCCGCCAAGGTGCGCACCCTGATAACCCAAGATTTCAAAACCGCATTCAAAGAGTGCGACGCCATATTGTCTCCCGTCGCCCCGACGCCGCCCTTCAAGTTAGGGGAAAAGATTGACGACCCCATTCAAATGTATTTGACCGACGTGTTTACCATTCCAGTCAACATGGCGGGATTGCCGGGCTTGTCTCTCCCGGGAGGACTTTCCGCCGACGGGTTGCCCATTGGCATTCAGCTCATCGCCCCTCATTTCGAAGAAGCTCGATTGATACAGCTCGGGGCCGCGTATCAACGTGAGACCGATCATCATCTCGCAAGACCGTCGATATAGGATGAGGATATGAAATACGAGGCTGTCATCGGACTAGAAGTCCACGCGCAATTGCTCACCGCGTCAAAGGCATTTTGTTCATGCACCACCAAGTTCGGCAACGTTCCCAACAGCAATACGTGCCCCATTTGCTTGGGAATGCCGGGGGTCTTGCCGGTTTTCAACAGGCGGGCGCTCGAGTTCACGGTGCGCATGGCCCTGGCGTGCAACTGCGCCATCAACGAGATTAGTCGTTTTGCCCGGAAAAACTACTACTACCCTGATCTCCCCAAGAACTATCAAATATCTCAGTATGAATTGCCCTTGGCAGAGCACGGGTGGATAGAGATCGACGCAGGAAATGGGACGAAAAAAATAGGCATCACGCGGATACACATGGAGGAAGACGCGGGCAAGCTCATCCACGACGAGACCAAGGCGTTTTCCTACGTCGATTTGAACAGGACAGGCGTGCCCCTCATCGAGATCGTGTCCGAACCTGACATGCGGACGCCAGAAGAAGCGGCGGCTTATTTGAAGGCGTTGCATGCCATCCTGGTGTATCTCGAGATCTGCGACGGGAACATGGAGGAAGGCAGTTTCCGGTGCGACGCCAATGTATCGCTGCGGCCGTATGGTTCGGAAGCTTTGGGCGTCAAGACCGAACTCAAAAACATGAACTCGTTTCGCAACGTGCAGAGGGCGCTGCAATATGAAATTGATCGACAAGGCGAGGCCCTGGCCGCCGGCGAAGCAGTGGTTCAGGAAACGAGGTTGTTCGATCCGTCGACGGGAACCACGTCGTCCATGCGCAGCAAGGAGCAGGCCCACGACTACCGATATTTCCCCGACCCTGACTTGTTGCCGCTTCGGGTTTCCGCAGAGTTCGTGGACCAAGTCCGCAGGGACCTGCCGGAACTGCCCATGCAGAAGAGGGATCGCTTCGTGGAGCAGTATCAGCTTCCTCGATACGACGCGGAGGTCTTGACCTCTTCTCGGTTGCTCGCAGACTACTTCGAGAAGACCGCGGCTTTGTATGCACAGGCAAAAACGGTGAGCAATTGGGTGATGACCGAACTCCTGAGATTGATGAAGGCAACGAACGAAGACAATCCATCGGCCCGCGTCTCGCCCGAGATGTTGGCTGAGTTGCTCCAGCTCATGGACAAAGGGGTGGTCTCCGGCAAGATGGCCAAAACCATCTTCGAGGAGATGTATGATACGGGGCGCGACGCCAGTTCCATCGTAAAGGAAAAGGGGCTTGTTCAGGTCTCTGATGAAGACGAGCTCCGCTCATTGGTGCGAAAGGCGCTGGCTGACAGTCCCAAAGAGGTAGCGAAGTACCGCAGCGGTAAGACGCAGGTGCTCGGCCATTTTGTCGGCCTCGTCATGAAGGCCACTCGCGGAAAGGCCAACCCTGCGATGGTAAACAAGCTCCTGCTAGAAGAATTGGGGAAAAAAGAGTAGCCGGTCGCCTAGGGAGACGTGGCGCGGCCGACACCAGGGCGCTGCCCTGGGCTATGGTAGTACGCCCCGCAGGAGCGGGGCTGAGGCGCCGTCCGTGTCCGTGGAATGTCCGTGCGGTCCGTGCAGGTCTGACATTCGCTCG
>JBMFOE010000054.1:0-22718 GCA_049969795.1 Desulfomonilaceae bacterium | reverse complement strand
GGCGACGCATGCGTCGCCCCTACCAAAAGACGAACCATGGCGCATCTGACCGAATCGGAAACCGAATGTGCCGCCGACCGTGACCAACACGGACAGGCCATCCTTGAAAATAGGCTGCGCCAGGCGCTGGCGCGGCTTATATGGATTATCGAAATTTCCGGAGGAGCGAAGTGCAGCAATGTGGCGATGGCCATCGAGACAAGCGCCAATTCCTATCACGCCACCAGCGCCTCTCTCTGAAGTATCTCTCCTCGCACGCCAATAACGACGAGTTCCAAAGGGATAGTTTTCCCGGCATTCTTCATGGCTTCACGCACGATCATCGGGAGCCCATGACAACAGGGGACCTCCATGACCAATACGGTGACGCTCTTGATGTCAGCCTTGGAGAAGATTTCGGTGAATTTCTCGACATAGGACTGCGCGTCGTCGAATTTCGGGCACCCCACCAACGCGACCTTGCCTGTCAAGAAATCTTGGTGAAATGCTGGATACGCGAACGCGGTGCAGTCAGCCGCGACGAGAAGATCCGCATTTTTCAGGAAGGGAGCTGTGGCCGGAACCAGGCGGATCTGTACAGGCCAGTGTGAGAGCCGCGATTTTGCCGCGGAGTAGGCCTTCGGCTCATTTGCCTGTGCGCATGCGTCTGCCGCGGTAAAAGATTGCAGGCGTGTGGAGGGGCATCCGCATGGGAGCACGTCTTCCGATTGTTGGGCGTGACCGTGGGTCGCGAGGTGCGCTTCGACTGCCGCTTCGTCGAAATCGTCAGCCGTCCTCTCGACAATACGAAGGGCGCCTGTCGGACATTCCCCTAAGCATGCGCCCAGGCCGTCGCAATAGGACTCGGAAACGAGTCGCGCCTTCCCGTCAACCAAGGCCAACGCGCCTTCTGCGCAGGATACGATGCAGTTGCCGCATCCATTGCAAAGCGACTCGTCGATTTCGATGATCTTTCTCGTTACTTTCATTATCTTTCTCCTTTGTTCATCCTTATGTCTCAAGAGGCGTCATTCTTTGTTCTGGTTCGGCTGCCCACCATTCTCCAGCAAGGTCGACCGCGCGAGTTCCTTGCCCGCGTTGGTGAGAAATCTTTTTTCCACTTGTCTTTCGAGCAGCTCTTTCGAGACCGCGTGCTTGGTTTTGCGTTCGTCCAGATTTACAAGGACGTCTGCGTCGTGGACGATCTTGAAATTGTTGGTCTCCTCGGGGCGAGGATTGTGATGATGTCCCACGATGTCGCATACTTCCTCGATAAGCTGCGGATCAGCGTCGAGTTTCTCGAGGATAGCCCTTGCCACGGGGGGCCCTTCCAGGTGCTGGTACCGCGCCGCAGTTGATTGATACTTCCGCTCAGCTTCCTTTATTCCGATGTCGTGAAGATATGCTGCAGACAACACCACCGCAGGATCGCCTTTTTCGAGTTCCACAAGTTTGTCTGCATAACGGGCGACTTTAGCTGCATGGCCGATTCGCTTGAAATCCGTTTTGAAATACATTTTCATTTCTACTGCCACGCGATCCTTGAAGAGGTCTTGCTTTTGTTTAATGAGCTCTGGCGGAAGGTCGCCAAAGCACTGTTGCGCAAACTTGCAGTGGGCTGCGCAGCCAAAATCCATTTTGGGATTGAGCACCTTGTTGCCGCACTTCTTGCACGTCCTGCGCGTTTCATCCTTGAAAAACTCGACGGTATTGCCGCAATGCGGGCATACTGCGTCAAAGATGGCGTCGAATTTCCAGTATCTGGGATCTTGGCCTGGGCATTTCATGACGGACTCCTCTCTCGAACTCCTTCGTTATGACAAAAATATCTACGATGCAGAGCGTTGGCTTTGACTTAAGTCAACAAATCTCTTTTTTTTGAAGACACATGGAATTTATCATCCGTGAGCGGCTTCCAGACTTGCGGCAAGGGATTCTGCTTGCCACGCGGCGCGGCGAGTCGTTATAAAGGACTATTTGGTACGGGAGAATCAGCAGACGCGTGAGGAGGTTGAAGGGAATGGCCTACCAGCCTGATCTTTCCGATAAGGTTGCCATCGTCACGGGGGGCGGCAAAGGCATAGGGCGGGCGATAGCGCTTGGACTCGCCGCGTCGGGCGCTCGAGTGGTGGCGGCTGCACGAACCACCAGCGAAATAGAATCAACGGCAGAGGAAATACGACGAGCGGGCGGAGAGGCGTTGGCAAAAACCACTGACTTAACGCAAAGCGCTCAGATTCAAGAGCTTGTCGATGCTACGCGCGACGCGTACGGGAGAATCGACATACTGGTGAACAACGCGGCGCGCAGCTTCTTTCGGCCGCTCATGGACTTGCGTGAAGACGGCTTCGACAAAATCTTTAACACCAATGTCAAGGCGGTTTTTCTTTTGAGCAGGGCATGCGCCAAGATCATGATGGAGCATGGCGGCGGACGCATAGTGAACATCACCACCACTGGGGCTGAGCGAGGAGGCCCCATGATGGGGATATATCATTCCAGCAAAGCGGCATTGAAAATGCTGACCATGTGCATGGCCACCGAATGGGCTCCCATGAACATACTGGTGAATGCGGTTGGCCCCGGGATGACCAAGACCCAGTTTAGTCAGCCGATTTGGGCCAATCCTGACATAGAGAAGATGATAGTCTCGAGGATACCTTTGGGGAGGCTCGGTGAACCGGCCGACATCGTAGGCGCAGTGCTCTTCCTCTGTTCAGAAGCGGCGCGTTTCATCACGGGACAAACCATATACGTTGACGGCGGGATGCTGGCCAACACATAACAGGGGAGATCGCACGCCCTGGAGTACGCAATGAACGATACAGGACCATGGGAACCATTCGAGAAGATCGCCTCCGAGAAATGGCGCCGCAGCCGGGCTTATAAAGAGCAGACAGGCTGTACGGCTGTGGGTCATCTGTTGCCGGACGTTCCGGAAGAGCTGATTCATGCCGTCGGCGGCCTTCCCGTCGCGCTGTGGGGCGCAGGGGTCGAGATGAGCCATGCGCAGGCTCACATACCCAGCTACACGTGCAGCCATGCCATGGGCGCCCTGGAGCTCGGGTTTCGAGAGGAATTAGACTTTTTGGACGCGGCTATCATTCCCTACGTATGCGACACGACGCGAAACCTGTTCCACATCTGGCAGCAGTGTTTCCCTGCCATGAAAAACGAGTTTCTCCGGCTGCCCAAACGTTTGGATTATTCCGGCGCGCGGGTCTATTTGGGGCGTGAATACGAACGGATCTTCGCCTTTCTGAAAACGCTCACGGGCAGCGACGCAGGCGTGAGTGAGCTGTCAGAAAGCATCGCACTCTTCAATAAAGGGCGAGCCCTGCTTCGTAGGGCGTACGACAAGCAGAGGGAAGACCCATCGGTATGGCCCCTGTCAAGGGTCATTCACCTGTTTGAATCATGGTTCTTCACGCCCAAGGAAGAGCACATCGCATTGATGGAGAAGCTGCCATGGGATTCGAAAGATGGAGGCAAGCCAGACGAACGGATACTCCTGTACGTCAGGGGCAAGGTGTGGGATCCGCCTGCTATCCTGGAACTCCTTGATGAGCTGAAATTCGTGTTGGCCGGAGACGAGGTAGTGACTGGCTACCGAGTCGCAGCGGTGGACGCGTCCCTTGAACAAGACCCATTCGAGGCGCTGGTGGACAGATTCATGAGCACGCCAGCGTACCCGGGCTATCATTTCGACCCTGAGCGTATGCGGGAGAGCTTCGTGGACCGAGTCGTACAAAGCGGCGCGCAAGGCGTCCTTTTCCTCAACCCGAAATTTTGCGAGGCCGCGGGGTTTGACACGCCCGATTTCCAGAAGGCGCTCGAAGAAAAAGGCATCCCCAGTATAGTGCTGGAGACTTCAACTCGCGGCGTTTCGCTTGAGCAGCTCAGGGTGCGCCTTGAAGCCTTCAGGGAAATGATGTCCGAGGATCTTCCCTGATATGGGCTAGGATGGTGGACATGCAAGTTATCGAATCGCTGAAACAACTGAAGCAGATCAACATCGACTATTACCTTGCCGCGCACGGCGCGAGACAAAACGGGAAATTTGTGGCGTACGTCAATGCATTCACGCCGGTGGAGTTGCTTTACGCAATGGACTTCATCCCCATCTATCCGGAGAACCACGCGGTCATCCTCGGAGCGAGGAAATTGTCCAGCGAGACCGCCGCAGCGGCAGAAGGCATGGGTTATTCCATGGATTTGTGTTCCTACGCCCGCTGCGATCTCGGCTCTATACGAATTGGCGTCAGCCCGACGTGGGGACTGCCCAAGCCAGATATCCTGGTTATCTCAAACAGCCAGTGCAGCACTTTGACAAAATGGTTTGAAGTGCTGGCAAGAATGTACAAAGCCCCCATGGTCCTTTTGGACGTCCCCCACAGCGGCAACGGGGAACGAGATGCAGCAGCCGAAGAATATGTTCACGGGCAATTGGAAGACCTCGTGACCGAGCTCGAACGCATTACCCAAAAATCCTTGAATCAACAAAAGCTGCGCGAAGCCATAGAATTGTCCCAGGAAGCCTCAGAATTGTGGACTCGTATTCTTGAAACAGGACAAGCCATTCCTGCGCCGATGTCTGTCTTCGATCAGTTCATATCTATGGCCCCTATTGTGGCCCAGAGGGGAACAAGGGTACCTGTGGATTTCTATCGGTCGCTGTTGGCCGAACTAGAACAGCGTATTCAGCGGGAGGTAGGCGCGGTGCCCAATGAGCGGTATCGTCTGTTTTGGGACAACTTGCCTATTTGGCCTGAACTGCGGAGGCTGTCTTTGTTTCTGGCAGAGCGTGGGGTGTGTCTTGTCACGTCGCTCTATACCTGGGCCTGGGCGCGGTTGTCCGTTGGGACGCACGATCCCTTCCGCGATTGGACGCAGCAATACCTGTACACCGCAAATTTGCATCTTCAGCGAAGAATCGACGATTACGTGGAAATGGCTCAAAGGTATTCCCTTGACGGCTTCCTCTATCACTCGAATCGGAGTTGCAAATTTGTGTCCCAAGACATTCCCGAGGTAAAGGCTGCAGTGGCGAAGCGCACCGGCTTGCCAGGGCTCATACTTGAAGCCGATCACAACGATCCACGCCTCTATTCAGTGGAGGCGCTCGAAAACCAGATCGACAATTTTCTCGACCTGCTTGCTTCGCGAAACAGGGGAGTTGCCGCGTCTTGACAACGTACGCGCTGGTGGTCTAGCATCGAAAGCGCCTCACAGGAGGGATGGCCGAGTGGTTTAAGGCGGCGGTCTTGAAAACCGTTGATCGAAAGATCCGGGGGTTCGAATCCCTCTCCCTCCGCCATTCAACCGCTTGCCGCTTCTTCGGTTCAGCTTCGTTCCACGAATTCCACGATATTATCGTCCGGGTCTTTGACCATGGCAATGCGGGTCCCAGGCCGTATTTCCGTTTCCTCCATGGCAAACTCGATTCCAATGCGTTTCAACTCGGCGCATAGTTGTGAAAGATCCTTGACGACAAAGGTTACATAACGAAAACCCCGTTGCGCCTCCAGCCCAACGGCTCCTTTGGGAGGAACGGTTTTGGGATCGATCAATTTGAAGTCGCTTGTCCCAAATCTGAGTCGATGCATGGTCCCGAACCATAATGGTACGGTTCCGACGAACTGCAACCCGAGGATATCCCGGTAGAAGCGCAGACTCGCCTGGACGTCGCTCACGACGACGCCCAAGTCCAATGAATCTTTTGCCGGTTTCATCATGCTTGTGGTTCCTTTCGCGCCTGTTGGGCTGCCTTGCGGTCTCTGTCCACCTTGCACACGACTCCCTGGCCTTCAAGCGCGGTTTCAAAACAGCCGTTGCACGAGATACAAGTGGCCTTGCTGCGATCTCCGCTTAACCAACGCGCTATCAAATGGGTTTCCCGGATAAGTGGACGGCACAGGGCGACATAGTCGGCGACGCCTTGCGACACGATCCTCTCCGCCACCGAGAGAGATCGTATCCCGCCGACGGCGATGATGGGGACGTCGAGAGCCTGCTTGAAGGCGCGGGCTAGGTCTGCGAGATACGCCTCTTGCTCTTCTTTGAGTATGTGGGCACGCGAGGGAGTCATGCCGTTGGCTGAAGCCCTGCTCCCCGCGCTCACTTCTATGCAGTCTATGCCGTCCTGGACGAGACGCCTGCCCACGTACAGGGATTCTTCCAAGGTGAGGCCGCCTTCGTAGTAGTCATGGCCGCTCAGTTTGATGAACACCGGATAGTCTTTGCCCACCGCGTCCCGAACTGCCTTCAGGGTCTCCCCAAGAAATCGGTATCGGTTGTCGATGCCGCCGCCGTACTCATCGGCGCGTCGATTCGACGCCCCCGAGAGAAACTGGTTAATCCCGTATCCATGGGCTCCGTGGAGTTGTATGCCGTCAAAGCCGGCTCGGCGGCATCTCGCCGCTGCGTTCGCGTAGGCGTCCACCACACGGCGTATATCCTCGTGCGTCATTTCTTTGGGAATCCTCCCCGTCAAGGGATCGGGTACCGCCGAGGGTCCCCAGAGCTCGGCCGGTTCCCAGAACAGATCAGGGTTCGCTTTGCTCCCTGCATGCACCAATTGGGCCACGACTTTCCCGCCACGGACGTGAATTGCCTCTGCTAATCTGCTGAGGCCGTCTAAAAGCTCGTCGCCGTAATTCCCGACTTGATGCTTTACCGCCAGCCCATTGGGCAAGACGTACTGGAAACCCGTGATGATCAAGCCTACGCCGCCTGAGGCGAGGTTTCCGTACAACTCGAGAGCCCGCGGGGTAATCCGTCCTCTCTCGTCCCCCACGCCAGACCACGTTGCGCTTCGCACGAATCGATTCTTCAGTTCGAGAGGGCCAATTGAAGTTTTTTCAAACATCTCGGGCATATAGCATCGCTCCATTCATGTGATATCCTTTGTATGCAGTATAATGTGATCAAGGGCAATGCGCCAGGGAATGGCGTCAAAATTCGTTGCCATCTTCCTTGATTTGGTATTCCCTGTAAAATCGCAAGAAATAGTCCACGCCAGACCAGAGGGTCAAGACCAGCGCGATGTACAGGAGCGCCATACCTATGAGGTGAAAATTTATGGGGATGATGAAATGGTATTCGTAGTGAATGATCAGTGGGACTATGGCAGCAAATTGAAACACTGCCTTGAGTTTCCCGATCTTACTTGGGCTCAGAGTGGTGTCCCATGTTTTCGTGGTAGCCCTCAAGGCGCTTACGGCAACCTCTCGTGAGATAAGGAGCATGACGATCCATGCAGGGACTCTGTCTAAGGCGATAAGCATTATCAGGGCGGAAGTGACCAGCACCTTGTCTGCTATCGGGTCTAAAAAACGGCCAAACGAGGATTCCAGCTTGAAACGGCGCGCGATGAAGCCATCGAAGAAATCCGTCAAGGACGCGACGAGAAATATGGCGGCAGCTATTGCTGACGGCAGCTTTCCCGGGAAAAACAGCAAGACCACAATGGGCGGGGCCAGAATCAATCTGCCCAGCGTCAGAAAATTGGGTACATGTTTCTTCATCAATTCATTTCCTGCGGCGATACCCCAACGGCTATCTTGGATGATGCTTCTTTTTTATAGCGCTTGTAAAGTCCCAGCACTTTTTTGACGTATTCCTCAGTTTCTCGATAAGGGGGTATGCCGGCGTATTTTTTCACCGCTGCCGGTCCCGCGTTGTAGGCGGCGAGAGCCGTATCCAAGCTGCCGTAGGAAGCGAGCATACCTTTGATGTATTTGACGCCGCCGATGATGTTTTGCTCCGGATCAAAGGGCCGCTGCACCTTGAGTTGCTTCGCTGTGCTCGGCATAAGCTGCATGAGCCCCTTGGCCCCTTTGGGGGAGACCGCGTTGGGATTATAGTTCGACTCTGCCTTGATGATAGCCCTCACGAGGTGAGGATCGATCGCGAATTGCGACGATATGTCAGCGATGATCGAGTCGATATCCCTTGGTTTTCCACGGTCAGAGAATTTTACGAGCGGTTCCACACCCGAATCGGTCATATAGAGCATCCACCCTGGTCCCGCTGGTCTATTGGTGAATTCCTTTTTGCCGTCCTTGTGTACGCGCACGTAAATTTCTGCCAGGGCTTCTGGAATATCGACGCACCACAAGATAACAGAGACGCACAGAAGAATCTTACAGAACCATGCGCATGATCCCACATATGGCGCAGCGGCATGAGCGCCATTTGGCGCAGCCTTTGCGGCTGACGTAATTGTCAAACCAGCGAGGATGCTGCGGCGGCCTCCCAAGACAGGAGAAGGTACTCTCATGGACTCCGGCGACACTATCGTTGGACCGACGCAGGGACAACAGTCGGTGTGTGGCAGGCCATGTTCCATCCAATAGAGCGACGCGGGCACGCTAAGGCTGCACTCCTCTGATGAAACGTTCGATGGGCAGCAAGACCTCGAAGGTGGTTCCCTTCTTGGGCTTGGAATCCACGTGAATGGCGCCCCTATGCTCTTCCACCAGGAGGTGTACCTTACTCAGCCCCATGCCTGCTCCCTTGGTTTTGGCGGTAAAAAAAGGATTGAAGATGTCCTCCACCGATTCACTGTCTATCCCAACCCCTGTGTCTGAAAAGGCTATGGACACCGCGGAGTCGACGCGCTTGAGCGTCACGTTGAGGCGACCGCCTCGCGGCATTGCCTCGTACGCATTCAGAATAAGTTGATAAAAGACCTCCTGGAGCGCGGTCGCATCGGCCTGTATAGATGGGAATCCGTCTTCTATCCTCATATTGAAACTGACGGCTTTTTTCTTTTCGTCGCTCATGTTCAGGAGGACTCTATCCCTCGCGCTTTCGATGAGAGGGGGTATGCTGGTAAGTTCAAATTTGAATCTATAGAACCGGGCAAATTTGACATAGTCTTCTATGGTCTGCACCATTCTCTCGAGTCTTTTTACGTCATCCATGATGATGGAGGTGTACTGGCCTATTGCTTGATCTCCCCCGTACAATTTATGGAGACGGGCAGAGAAGCCGCCGAGAGAGGTGAGCGTATTTCGGACTTCGTGGGCGATGCCTTCGGCTACTCTGCCGAGGGATGCGAGTTTTTCAGATTGTTTTAGCCTGGCCTCCACATCATAGACCCTTGTAAGATCAGCCACGACAAACACGATACCCTTGATGCGCTGATGTTCACGAATGATCGAGGACGAGAGATACCCTGGGAATGTCCCTTTATCTTTTTTTCTGAAGAGGAACTCCCCTTCGACCTTTCCTTTTTGCAGGGTATCGGTGACGAGATTGCGGTAGAGGAGCGTGCGCGATTCGCCGCGTATGAGAAGGTGCACATCTTCTCCTTTGAGTTCTTCGGGAGTGTAGCCCCACATTTGTACGCCAGCCCTGTTGATGAACTGGACGCGGCCTTTGGGATCGGTGGTGATAAGGGCTTCATTGATGACCGTGGTGAGTTCGGCCAAGTACCGATCCTGACGAACGATTTGACTGTTGAGCTTTGCCGCCTCCTCCGCGGCCTTGCGCTTGTCCAGGAGTTTTGCAACGAGCGCCAAGACTTCGTCTGTGCTGAAGGGCTTCTGCAGGTAGTCATCAGCGCCTAGTTTCAGAGCCCTGAGGGCAAGGTGTTCGTTGCCCGGCGCGGTCATGATGACGGTCACAGTCCTTGGATTTCTCTGCTTGATATATTTGAGCACTTCGATGCAATCGGAGGTGGGCATTCGACCGTCAACGAGCACGACGTCAGGCTTCTCTTTGAGGAACAAGGTTTTACATTCACCTCCGCCGAATGCTTGAAATACTTCGTAGCCACGCTCTTCGAAGACGTCCCTCAACATGTTGTTGAGGATCGTGGAGTCGTCGGCGATCAGGATTTTGTACGTGTTGTCTGAAGCAGCCATGGCGCCTTAATTGTGGCTATGCTCGTCCAGAAATTTCTGTTTGCACTCTTGGGAACAGAAATATTTCACCCCTTCACGGGTGCGCAGTGAAAGCGCTTCTTCTTTGACAATATAGGTTCCACAGATGGGGTCTCGCACCATCTCGTTCAAGGGAGCTTTGCGTACGCCGTAAATATGCGGCTCCTCGGATCGACCGCTTTTTACGTAACGCACGATCGTCAGAACGGTCTTTATGCCGAAGTACACAAAAATCAAGAATAAAATGAGTCGTAATATCATGGCCACGTGCAATCGAATGTGTCGAGCGTCGGTTGCGTGTCCTCGACGGTCTATCCAAGGCGCCGTACGATAGTTTCGCGCTGTTGACGAGGAAGCCCCTCAAGCAGTTCTCGTATAGTCTGGCCCAAGATCGGATGGAGCGCGTCCGGCGCTATTTCGGCCAATGGCGCCAACACAAAAGCTCTCTCATGCATCCTTGGATGAGGGATTGTGATGGAGTCGAGCGCGATTATTTTTTCGTCAAAAAGGAGAAGGTCGAGATCAACGAATCTCGATTGGTCGCTTCGGTGAAAAAGCGATTTTCCCAGCAGCCGTTCGATTCTCCGCAGTTCGCTGATCAATTCCTCTGGGGACAATGTTGTGTCGATGGCAATCGCGGCGTTGAGAAAATTTGGGCCGTCATCGGTCACGGACTGGGGTATGGTCTCGAAGAGTCTTGAACACTGAACAACATTGATGGCGTCAGTTCCGGCAAGCTCGCGAATGACTCGGGCATGCGTCTGTTCTCTGTCGCCAAGATTGGCTCCAAAACCGATGTAGGCTCTTGCCGTCATGGCGTCCTGGCTTCCACGAAGTTGAAAAGACTCCCTATACCTTCAATGCGGACTTCGACCTTATCGCCCGGCCTCATGGGACCAATACCCGATGTGGTGCCCGTGGCAATGACGTCCCCAGGCGTCAGCGTCATGACGTGAGAAACGAATTCAACCAGCCGGAAAGGATCGAAGATGAGGTTTGAGGTGCGAGAGTGTTGTTTCAGTTCGTCGTTGAGGTACAGCGATATCTCCAAGTCAGAGGGATCGAGGTCGGTTTCTATCCAGGGTCCTATGGGACAAAAGGTGTCGAAGCCTTTGGCCCGCGTCCATTGTCCGTCCTTGCTTTGAAGGTCCCTGGCAGTAACGTCATTGAGACAGGTGTACCCAAGTATGTAGTCTGCCGCTTTTTCTGCCTTCACCTGTCGGGCCGTCCGAGAAATGACGACAGCGAGTTCAGCCTCGTAGTCCACCCGCTTGCTCTGAGGAGGGGCCAATATGGTCTCTCCCGGGCCAATGATCGACGACGGGGGCTTCAGGAATAGCAAAGGCTCTTCCGGCAGGGCAAGCCCCAATTCCTCTGCATGGTCTCTGTAATTGAGGCCTATCGCGACGACTTTGGATGGGGTACACGGGGGAAGGAGTTTTACCGCCCCCAGCAAATAGCGCCACGTGTCAGGCGAGTCATCCAGAGGCAATATACTGTCTCCCACCAATTTCCCGGTCAGGGCTTTTTCGCCAGATAAGAATCGCACAATTTTCATATTTTATCCTTGAGTCCTAATACATCCTGCATGTCGTATAGGCCGTTGGGCTGTTTCACGAGCCACAGCGCGGCTTGCAACGCGCCGCGCGCGAAGGCGTCTCTGCTATGGGCTCGATGAATCAGTTCTATCCGCTCGCCGCCTGTCACAAACATCACCGTATGCTCTCCTACAATATCGCCGCCTCTGACCGCCATAATGCCAATTTCTTCACGAGGTCTTTGGCCGACGAGCCCTTTTCGCCCGTACACGGCGGTCTGTCCCAAGTCTCGTTCCAGGGCGGCCGCTATTTCCTCTGCGAGTCTTAGCGCGGTCCCGCTTGGCGCGTCCTTTTTCATATTGTGATGCGCTTCCACGATCTCCACCTCATAGTCGCCGCCCAGGATGCGGGCGGTTTGCGCGGCCAGCCGAAACAAGAGGTTCACCCCGAGGCTCATGTTCGGAGCTACTAGACACCGAGTTTTTGAACCGACTGAGGCGATCTTCTCTTTTTGTTCAGCGGTAAAGCCTGTGGTGCCGACCACTATGGCCTTCCCTTCAGCGGCGCACACCTCGATATTGTGCAGGGAAGCCCCAGGCGATGAAAAATCGATGATCGCTTCTGCAAGGTCCATGACATCTTCGCACTTGGGGACGATGCTCACACCGAGGGCGCCTATGCCTGCAATCTCGCCGGCGTCCTTACCCAAGGCTTTATGATCCGGCGATTCCACCGCTCCAACAATCCGGAAATTAGGGTTTTCATGAGCCAGCGCCAGGATTCGCTTCCCCATTTTTCCGGCAGCTCCGCACACCGCTATGTCCATGACTGCCCCCTTTTCAAATAAGCCCGTATTTGATGAGGACATTTTTGAGTTTTTCTTCATTCTGCTGAGCCATAGGACACAGCGGCAGCCTCAATTCCGGTTCGATCATCCCCATCAAGCCCAATGCAGTCTTGACGGGAATGGGGTTTGTCTCGAAAAACATGGCTTGGCATAGTTCGTAGATCTCGAAGTGCTTTGTTCTGGCTGTTGCAATATCGCCGTCGAGCATAGCCTGGACCAACGACGCCATCTTGTCCGGTACAATGTTGGTGACTACTGAAATGACCCCCTGCCCTCCAAGGGCCATGAGCGGGAATGTCATCTGATCGTCCCCCGACAATACGCAGAAATCGCCGCCGCAGAGACGAAGCACCTCGCTCATCTGCAAAATCGATCCGGAGGCCTCTTTTACGCCGACTATGTTGGGGATGCGGGAGAGTCGTTCCATAGTGGAATTTTCGATATTCACTGCGGTCCTGCCCTGGATATTGTAGAGAACAATGGGGATATCGACAGCTTCCGCGATAGCCTTAAAATGTCGATACAAACCTTCTTGGGTCGGTTTGTTGTAATACGGGGAGACCAACAAGGCGCCGTCAGCGCCGACCTCTTTCGCGTGGCGAGTCAATTCAATGGCCTCTTGGGTGCTGTTTGACCCAGTTCCTGCAATGACCTTCACCTGCCCGGCCACTTCTTTGACGCATAATTCCACGACTTTTTCGTGTTCTTCGTAGTTGAGAGTGGGCGATTCGCCAGTGGAGCCGCACGGCACAAAACCGGTCACTCCGCCGTCGATGCCGAATCGAATCAGCCTCTTGAAGGCTTTTTCGTCGAGTTGCCCATTCTTAAAGGGGGTGACGATTGCAGTAAACGTTCCCGGAAACATAGTAACAATCCTCCAATCAGGTCATAGTAGATGAGGCGGGATGCGTTCCCCTCTCACCAGGTCGGCGTATGTTTCTCTCTCCCGAACGACATAGTAATTGTCGCCGTCCACCAGGATTTCGGGCGCCCTAGGGCGGGAGTTATAGTTCGAAGACATGGAAAAGCCATAAGCGCCGGCGGACATTACAGCTAGAATGTCTCCTTCATCAACATATCCTAATGTGCGTGATTTGGCTAGATAGTCGCCGGATTCGCATATTGGGCCGACAATGTCTGCGGTGATAAAGCCGGCGCGGTCAGCGTCCTGCCGTTGGAATACAGGTTGAATGTGATGATGGGCGTCATACAGAGTGGGTCTGATGAGATCGTTCATGGCCGCATCCACGATGACGAAGTTTTTCTGCTTGGTCTTCTTGACGTAGAGCACGCTCGTGAGCAGTATCCCTGCGTTTCCGACGAGGAGGCGTCCCGGTTCGAGAATGAGGGTAACCCCTAAGTCCGATGCGCGATCGACTATGGCTTTGCCATACGCCTCGGGCACAGGCGGTTCCTCCTGATCATAGGGTATGCCAAGGCCGCCGCCGACATCGAGATAGCGTATCTCTATTCCTCGGGATCGCAACTCCTCGATCAGCACAATCAGCTTTTCAATGGCTTCCAGAAAAGGAGACAAATCCGTGAGTTGACTGCCGATGTGGCAGTCAACGCCAATGGGTTCGACGTTGGACATCTGAAGGGCTTGTTGATAGAGGTCTATGGCCCGGGAGGCGCTGATCCCAAACTTGTTCTTTTTCAGGCCTGTGGATATGTAAGGGTGTGTCTTGGGGTCCACGTCCGGGTTGACCCGGAGCGCGGCTGGGGCTTGCGCACCGAGGCTCTTGGCCCTTGCGTTCAGGAGCGCCAACTCCGACTCCGACTCGACGTTGAACATGAGTATTCCCGCGAGGAGGGCTTCGTCAATCTCTGAGGCCTTTTTGCCCACGCCTGAATAGACAATCCGCGATGCAGGGACGCCAGCTCGAAGGCACCGATAGAGTTCTCCGCCGGAGACAATGTCCATGCCCGCGCCGAGTCGCGAAAAGACCTTCAGCACGGCGAGATTTGAGCAGGCCTTCACTGAGTAGCAAATGAGGTGATTGACCGGAGAGAAAGGCTCCTGGAATACCCTGAAGTGTCTCTCGAGCGTACGCCGGCTGTACACAAAAGCGGGCGTACCGATCTCATCGGCGATCTTTGCCAGAGGGATTTCCTCGCAGTATAGTTCTCCATTCTCATAATGAAAAAAATTCATGGCATCCTTCACGTAACCAATCGGAGGAATTTCATGGTTTGAATATAATCGCGGACGTGCCGGATCGACTGGATTCCTGGTCAGGTCTGTTTTTCGAGAAGGCGGTCACCGCGTATCGATACTCGCGGCCTTTTACCACTCTCTTGTCGAAATACAAAGGATTGACAAGAGGTTCAGCGTTTATCTTTTCGAACATTTTTCGCCCTTCGGATCGATAGATATTGTACCTCGTCTCTTCGCCCGGGATTTTCACTGGGTCCCAGTAGATGCGAATACCATCTCGAGTGACGAGGGTATTCACATTTTCAGGCGGCATGCCATGGATGGCCGAATAATATACTGTGACGGGCGTGGAGCGATCAGATTCAGTTGAAATCCCTCGGTTCATCGTGAGAGCCGACACCGCGTACTGGTATGTCTTCCCGAGTTCTGTGGTCTTGTCATAGAACGAATTTTCTCCCCATTTGGCGCTTCCGATAAGTCTCATATCGCTGGGATTTGACGCGTCGCTGCGATAGACCCTGTAATTTTTCACGGCCGAATCGTTGCTTGGCGCGGACCATTCCAAGTGAACGCCCCTTGCATCCACGGTGGCCTTGAGATTTTCAGGCGCATCAGGGGCCTTTTCGAAGGCGACTGCCACTTCCTGGCTCGGCCTGCTCTCCTCGCCTCTGAGGTTGTAGGCGCTCACGAAATAATAATAAACATTCCCATGTGAGACCGCATTGTCGGTAAAGGTTACCACTCCTTTTTCCACCGTCGCATTGAACGGGTTTTGGTAATCGACATTGGCAAGAAGAGTTTTTTTATCTTCGCAGTTGTCGCAGTTTTCACCTATTTTCTTGACCACTCTGTACACTTTGAATCCTGAGAGGTCGGTTAACCGTGATCCATCAGTATTTTTTGTCGGGATATCCCATTTCAACACGATGCGATCTTTGTAGGCCTGGGCGTGCACCAGCCCTACTTCCGCTGGAACTGCGGCTGTCGCGGGACGTGGATTGGTCTTGTATCCGCAGGCTGAAACGATCACGAGGATCGAAGATAAGAGTAGGTATCCCAAGGCATTTGTCTTCACCGACGGCTTTTGTTGCCTCTCTCCCTCTTCTTGGCGTTCTTGGGCGGCGTGTGTTCTTTGAGAAAAGCCCGGGCCGCACGAATTTGATCCTCCACAGAGCGTAGCGCAGTTCCACCAGTGTGCTTTCTCGCTTCCACCATATCCTCAGGACTCGGCAACCCCGCGTCGCCTGCAAGGCGAGCGAGTTCCGCAAGCTTGCCCTCCCTCACAAGGCCACCCACCAAGGCGTGCGCGTCTCGGAAGGACATGCCCGACCGAACCAGTCTATCTGCGATGTCAGTCGCCGCCATGGCTGGCTCTGACGCGGCTTCCCACATCCTCTCCTGAGAAAAGACCACGCCTGGCATCAAACCCGACATAATCTTGATGCTCGACTCGACGGTGTCCACTGCGTCGAATAGGGGCTCTTTGTCCTCCTGCAGATCTTTGTTGTACGTGAGAGGGAGCGACTTCAGCATGGCGAGGATTGCCACCAAGTCCCCGTACACTCGACCGGTTTTTCCGCGTATCAGCTCGCATGCATCGGGATTTTTCTTTTGGGGCATGATGCTGGACGCAGAACAAAATTCGTCGGGCAACGTGCAGAAGCCGAATTCCGAAGACGACCATAATATCATTTCTTCGGAGAGTCGAGACAGGTGCATCATTATCATAGAGGCGCAAAAGATGAATTCCGCCACGAAGTCTCTATCGGAGACCGCGTCCATGGAGTTGGCGCATACAGATGAGAACGCCAGATTTTCTGCCACATATTCTCGATTAATCCGAAAAGTCGTGCCGGCGAGAGCTGCAGCGCCAAGGGGCGTCTCGTCGCAACGGGCGCAGCAGTCTGTGAGCCGAGTCCAGTCTCTTTTGAACATCTGGAAGTAGGCCATGAGATGGTGGCCGAGGCGCACCGGTTGCGCGCGCTGTAAATGCGTGTACCCTGGCATTATCATGCGCTTGGTCTCGTCTGCCTTGGCAACCAGCGCGGTCATGAGCGTCACAAGGCTCGCCTTGATTTCCTCGATTTTTTTCTTGAGGTACAGCCGCAGGTCAAGCGCCACTTGATCGTTTCTGCTGCGCGCGGTGTGGAGTTTGCCGGCCACGTCCCCTATCTTGGTCCGCAACGCCTCTTCTATGTTGATGTGTACGTCTTCCAAGTCGTCCCGGAAAATGATCTTCCCACTTTCAATATCCTTCTGGACCTCGAGCAGCCCTTTTTCAATGAGACGCGCCTCTTTGGCCGAGATGATCTTTTGCATTCGAAGCATTTTCACATGCGCGATGCTCCCGGCAATATCCTCCGGATAGAGCCGCTGGTCGAAGGACACAGAGGAGTTGAACGCAGAAAAAAGTTTATCCATCTCTGTCTCGAAGCGGCCCCGGCGCACGCCTGTGGCTGCCGCGTCGTTGGGCTTGTCTTTGTTGGGGCGCGCCATCATCTTTTCATCCTGGGCCAGATTGGAGCGCTCTTGTTCTCTTCCGCCTTGATCCGCGGTATTCGCCGCCATTGCCTCGTCGCCGCTTTCCGTTCCGGGTTTGGGTTTCATTGGGCTGGCTTCTTTTGTTCGAGCATCGCTCTGATCCTCAGACGCAGTGCGTTGAGCCGAATGAACCCCTCGGCGTCTGCTTGCGAATAGACTTGATCTTCTTCAAACGTGGCGAAACGGCTGTCGTAGAGTGAATTGTCAGAACGTCTACCGGTTACAGTGACGCTGCCTTTATAAAGCCGAACTCTCACGTCGCCAGAAACCACTGTCGAGGCCTCGTCTATGGCCCCCTGTAATATGCGCCTTTCGGGGCTGAACCAGTAGCCGTTGTACACCAAGGCCGCGTAACGCGGGATCCATTCGTCCTTCAATCTCATCACTTCGCGATCCAGGGTGATGGATTCAAGCGCGCGTCGGGCCGCGTGAATAACCGTACCGCCCGGGGTCTCATAGACGCCGCGACTCTTCATTCCCACATACCGATTTTCGACCATATCGACGCGACCAATGCCATGCCTGCCGGCTGCCGCGTTCAGATGTTCCAACAACGAAGCGGGCGTCATTTTGGTTCCGTCCACGGCGACAGGGTCGCCCTTTTCGAAGGTAAGCGTCATCTCTTGCGGGTCGTCAGGAGCTCGCCTCGGGTCGCTCGTAAGGATAAACATATCTGCGGGCGGCTCCGCCCATGGGTCTTCAAGGATGCCTCCCTCAAAACTCAGGTGAAGGAGATTCCGGTCCATGCTATACGGCTTTTCAGCCGTCGAGGTCACAGGGATTCCTTTGCTCTTCGCGTACGCTATGAGATCTGAACGGGACTTCATGTTCCAGATTCGCCAGGGGGCGATGACATTGATGGCAGGATTCAAGGCCAGGTAGGTAAGTTCAAATCGAACTTGATCGTTTCCCTTGCCTGTTGCGCCGTGGCTTACTGCGTCAGCACCTTCTTGTTTTGCAACGGCCATCTGCGCCTTCGCGATGCAGGGCCTGGCGATGGACGTGCCGAGCAAATACGAGCCTTCGTACACGGCGTTGGCCCTGAGCATCGGAAATACGTAATCCCGCACGAACTCCTCTTTCAAATCCACCACTCGAAGCGACTCAGCGCCTGTCATACGGGCTTTTTCGTGAAGCGGCGCCAGTTCTTCTCCTTGACCAACATCCGCGGCGAAGGCCACCACAGGGCAGTCATATTCTTCTATGAGCCACCTCAAGATGACCGATGTGTCAAGTCCACCGCTATACGCCAATACAATTTTATGAAACTTCTTTTTGTTCACGAGACCTCGCTTATCGTTTATGTTGTTCCGGTTTGGGCCGAAAGGTCGTCTTGCCTTGAAAGTCTGGTTGACGCGCTCGCGGAATCAATTGCGACTATGCTGGTTCGCAAGGGCAAGATCCTTGCGGCGTCGCGAAGCGCTCTGCTATCGGAACAGCAACTCCAGTATCGCTTTTTGTATATGGAGCCTATTCTCCGCCTGATCCCAGACCAGGGAGCATGACGACTCCATGACCTCGTCAGTGATCTCTTCTCCCCGGTGCGCCGGCAGACAATGCAACACGAAGACGTTTTGGGCTGCCTTTTGGAGCAAGGCCCCATTCACCTGATAGTTGCGAAAGACCTCTCGGCGTTGGTCCGCTTCGTCTTCCCAACCCATGGACGCCCACACGTCCGTAGAGATGACGTCTGCGCCCGAGGCTGCCTTGGCTGGATCACGAGTTAACGCCACATTGCTCACGTTGAAATCGACTCCCGGGTCGTACCCTTCCGGGCAGGCCAACGCCAAACGAAATCCGAGCACCTTGGCCGCATTGATCCAAGAATTGGCCATATTGTTTCCATCGCCTATCCATGCCGCATTCATTTTCGTAATGTCAAGCCCTCTCTCCTGCAGGGTCATGAGATCGCCGAGAACCTGGCACGGGTGGAGCAGGTCAGTCAGGGCATTCACCACAGGAATCGACGACCATTCGGCAAACTCCTCGATGATGTGATGGCCAAAGGTTCTGATGACCAGCCCGTCCAAGTACCGGGAAAGGATTCGCGCCGTATCTTTGATGGGTTCCCCGCGTCCGAGTTGTATGTCACGACGGCTCAGGAAAATGCTTTGCCCCCCGAGTTGTCGTATGCCAACTTCAAAAGAAACTCTGGTTCTTGTGGATGGTTTTTCGAAAATGAGCCCTATGTATTTCCCATCGAGAACCTTTGCGGGGACTTTTGCGCCGCCGACGCCTTTTTTCATCTGCCGTGCGCGCTGGATGAGCGACAGCAATTCATCTTGCGTAAAATCGGCCAGGGAAAGGAAATGCCTCGTCTTCATGTCACCGCCCACCCCCTGCCGTCTTGAGCTGCGCATCCAGAATCGAGATCATCTCGTCTATTTCCTCCGCGGCGACGATGAGGGGCGGCAGGAATCGCAAAACGGTCTCTGAGGTGCAATTGACCAGAAGCCCATGCTCTCGCACCGCTGCAACAATGTCAGCGCCGGGTATGGAGAGCTCTATGGCCTGCATGAGACCGAGTCCCCGGACTTCTTTGACCACTGATCGCCGTGTGGCAAGGTCTTCGAGGCGGCTGCGAAGATATTGCCCCTTGGAAGCCACGGCGTCCAGGAAGCCGTCCGACAGGATTTCACCGAGGACGGCAAGGCCGGCGGCCGCGGCAAGAGGGTTTCCGCCAAAGGTCGTGGCATGCGTACCTGGGGTCATGGCAGAGGCAACCTGTTCCACCGCCAACACGGCGCCCATGGGCACGCCGCCGGCGAGTCCCTTTGCCACAGTCATAATGTCCGGCGCTATACCATAGTGTTCGTGGGCAAAAAGCTTCCCGGTTCTTCCCATGCCGGTTTGGACTTCATCGAGTATCATCAGGCAGCCGGCCTCGTCGCAAAGCTGGCGCACTGCAGGAAGAAATTCGGCTGGCGGCATCCTCACGCCGCCTTCGCCTTGAATGGGCTCGATGATGATTGCAGCCGTTCGGCTGTTCACCGCGGCGCGCAGGCTTTTGATATCCCCGAACGGCGTATGAGAGAAACCGGGCGTATCCGGTTCGAATCCTTTGCGATATTTGGTTTGACCCGTAGCCGCCAGAGTGGCCAGCGTCCGTCCGTGAAAGGAATTCTCCATGGTGATGATGTGATACCGGTCATGTTCCCCGCGGTCATGGAAAAACTTTCTTGCCAGCTTTATGGCCCCTTCGTTGGCTTCGGCGCCAGAATTGCAAAAGAAGACCTTGTCCGCAAAGGTATTCTCCACAAGGGCTTTTGCCAAATGGATTTGCGGCTCGATATGGAACAGGTTGGATACGTGGATGAGCTTTCTCGCTTGAGAGGCGATGGCGTCCGCGAGCTTGGGATGGCCGTGTCCCAATGGACAGGCCGCCAGCCCCCCAATGAAGTCCAGATACTCTCGCCCTTCGCTGTCCACGACCCTGCAACCCCTGCCCGATACTAGCATGATGGGCGCTCTGCCGTAGGTATTGAACACATATTTGCTGTTCATTTCGAGAAAATTAGTCTGTTCCATTGAAGGTCTCCGATCTCTTGGAATTCCTCTTGAGATGGCGACAGGCGTCTCGCATGAGCGACGCACGGCGTGCACCTCAGCCATGCTCGGCCTCCTTCGCAGCCCAGCGAGACCCACGCGCCCCTACCCGGCTACAATCCCGGAATGGTCTCACGGACGATTTCCGTCCCTATGCCCTGGTCAGTGAGCAGTTCAAGGAGAATGGCATGGGGAACGCGTCCATCTATGATGTGCGCCTTGGGCACTCCCCCTCGCAAGGCCGACAAACAACATCGAATCTTTGGGATCATCCCCGCAGAAATCACGCCGCTTCGCAGCAGTTCCTCGGCTTCGTCTTCGGAAAGGCTTGAGATGAGCTGCTTATTGGCGTCGAGAACGCCAGGCACGTCGGTCAGCAAGACAAATTTTTCCGCGTTTATTGCGGCTGCCAGGGCGCCAGCCGCGGTGTCTGCGTTGATGTTGTACGGCCTCTCTTCAGGGCCAGCGCCCACAGGCGCGACGATAGGTATGAACCCGTGCTCCTCCAAGGACGAAATAAGTTCAGGGTTGATGCGCTCCACCTCGCCCACAAGGCCCAGGTCTTCATCCGTTTCCGCCAAATGCGCGGGCTGCGCTTTGCGAGCCTTTATAAGGCGGCCATCCCTTCCTGACAGGCCTACTGCTCTGCCGCCGAGATGGTTTATCATGGACACCACGTCCTTGTTCACCTTGGCCACAAGGACCATTTCCACCACGTCCATGGTCTCTTCGTCAGTGACCCGCAGCCCATGCACGAAGCGGCTTTCCTTGCCTAGCTTTTGAAGCAAAGCCCCTATCTGGGGCCCGCCTCCATGCACGATAACGGGTTTGATGCCGACAAAGGTCACCAGCGTGATATCTTCGGCAAAGTTTCTCTTGAGAGACTCGTTGGTCATCGCGCTTCCGCCTAGCTTGATCACGATACGTTTGCCTCGAAACTGTCTGATGTAGGGAAGCGCTTCGACCAAGATTTGAGCACGAAGAGAGGCGGTTAAATCAGGGGATTCATTCTCGGTTGTCATGTGCGTAGCTCTGGATTTTATGGGCCGGGGCATGCGGCCTCTGATCTCTCTGCTCGAGAGGTCAGAAAAACTTCAATATAGCACCCATACTCCCAGAGATGCTAGTGGCTTGCCGAAAAATAAGGAAAAAAAGCGTGCGATGGTTGGCGTCCCTCTATACGCTGAGCACCCCGTGGACTCGCTGGGCAACGTCGTCCAGGTCCGCTCGACTGGGTCGCCCCGTAATATCCCCCATTCGTCCAGTCGTCGAATATGGCGCAAGTCTGCCGTGGTATTCCCCCACGAAGTACCATTCGCTCAGTATTTCGTAGCCAAGGTGATCGAACAACTGCCCCAAATATTTCACGGCGGGGACAGCCTCGTTGACACCCGTGTGAGCGCCACCAAATGAACAATAGACCACGGCCTTCTTCCCCTGCCGCCTGGGCGATGCGGGTTTTATGTCTCCAGCCTGAGAGTACCGCTGCCGGGTCTTGTCCAAGAAATCCAGCATAGGTTTTCCAGGAAGCCACGTATAGACGCCGGACCCGATGAACACGAGGTCAAAGCTTAGAATATCTACGTCGCTGTCAGCTTTGATTTTCACGGTTTGAACCTCATGGCCTGCTTGCCTCGCCGCTCTCTCGATTTCTTGCGCGATTTTCTCAGTATTGCCCGTGCTGGAATAATAGAGATTCAGTATCTTCATGTTCGCTCCTCTCTCTGACGCCGCTCATGAATGCGCGGTCTTAATTTCGTACTGTACTGTTTCAGACATTTCAAGCAAAAAAAGTTGTTGGTTTCTGGTTGCAAAGGATTCGCTGTTGCCTTCTTTCGTGTTTGGCTTTTTCCACCTTGCGGCGATACTCAGCGAGGAGCTGAGTCTTGTTTCCCACGCGGTGAACAACAGCCGGTGTATAGCCGAATAGGGCCTGATGGGGCCTTACCTCATTGTAATAATCGATCCAGCTTCCGATACTGGATCGTGCGCTTTCCAGAGAGACATATCCGTCGTGACAGTACACTTCTTCCTGTTTCAAGGTCCTATAAAACCTTTCCTGTCGGGCGTTGTCAGTGGGTCTGGCCACCCTGCCAGGAGAGAACGCGACTCCTATTTCCCGAAGGAAGATTCTCACATCAGCCTAGCTGGTCCGGCTTCTTTGTACAACCGAACGAGATTTATAAGTGGTAAGCTGCCAGCTCATGCTGCTACCGAGG
>JBMFOE010000053.1:0-22914 GCA_049969795.1 Desulfomonilaceae bacterium | reverse complement strand
CTATGAAACCCAGATCCAGTTGATGTTTGACTACATCATGAAGGATCTGAAGGCCAAGGATCCGAAAATAGCCGTGGTGTACGCGGAGACCGAATTTGGCAAGAAGGGGCTGGAAGCTGCGAGAAAGAGAGCAGAGGAATACGGCATCAAGTTGGCGTCAGAATTAGTCCTGAACATAGGATCAGTGGATGCAAGTTCTCAAGTGTTGTCTTTGAAGAAAGACGGCGTGGACTTTGTGGTCACGTGCAACCTGGTTCCCCCCATCATCACATTCCTCAAGACCGCGGAAAAGTATGATTATTGGCCTACCACATTTGGCATCAACTGGTCGTGCGACGACATGGTAGTAAAGGCGTGCAAAAATGCCGCGAAGAACTATATAGGTGTCAACTTTGTTGGCGGCTGGGACGAGGACACGCCGGGAATGAAGCTGGTACGCGATCTGGCCAAGAAAAACGACCGCGATCCGGCAAAGATGCTCACCTCATTATATACCATCGGCGTAGGGACAGCCCTTGTGTTGTGTGAAGGTATGAAACGAGCAGGGAAAGACCTCACACCCGAGTCTTTTAAGGAGGGGCTTGAGACGCTCAAGGATTTTGATACAGGCGGCATCGTACCTCCCGTTACGTACACGAGCACGAGCCACGCGCCCACATCGGTTGCCCGTCTCTACCGCGCTGACCCTGAAAAGGGCGTGATGGTACCGATCACAGGTTGGCGAGCTCCGGCGGCGCTCAAGTAGCGATTTTTGTTGTGGGCCTTGCCGACGCGGCGCCGCAGGGCCCAAAAGAAGCCGCCGCTCGAATGCTACTGCCGCAGATTATGAGGCGACCCGCGTACGTATGGAGCCTCGGCGACCTATCGCAACTGTCGAAGGACCGAGAACTCAGCAGCGGTTTCTGTGCTCGAGGGATGCGAACTGACGTTGCTTCGCCGCCTTCTTGCCGACGCAACGACAAGAAGGCCATTGGAGAGTCATTCCACGCGAAGCAATATCGTCATACATTTCCAGAAAACTTATGACCGGCCTCCTCGCCGCAAGATACGCGGCCTGAATTTCCGAGTCATTTGTCGCTGTGTGTGCTGCGATACACCAATATGGGACGGTGAGTCAGTCGCGCCAGATTGAGGGCCTCATCGCTTATCATCCGGAGGTATTTTGGTTTTCCGCGGCCATAGGCGCCGAGCACGATCAAGTCGTACCGATGGACCGCGACATCTTTTAATATCTCTTCCAGGAAATCGCCTCTGATCAGCTTGGTGATGGGCTCGTAATCGTACTTGCGCAATATCTGAGCCCCTTTCTGAAGGCAGTTGCGCGCATACTCGTCGCTCTCTGACTTGTCTGTCTCCTGGACATGGAGAATGGTCGTTTCAACTTGCTTGTCTTTCAGGACCCGAGCCATGAAATCGAGCGCTTCATCATCCGCGCCCGCGCCTCTGTACACCGCCAAGACTCGTTTGACTTCTCGAAATTGCCTGACGATGAGGACCGGCTGTCGAGCGTTATGAAGAATCTTGGCGTGCACCGCGCCGAGCAACAAGCCTCTGACATAGGATTGTTCGTGGGCGCCCAGCACAATCACGTCATGGCCGTCTTCCTGAGCGACGCCGAGGATCTCTTCAGCGGGTTCGCCTTCTGTTATCTGGAGGGTGACCGGAATCTTGGCGGTCACACACGGCCGACACTCCTCGCGGAATATTTCATCCACCTTCTGGACATCCGCTTCTATGGCGTCTTCCAGTCCATTCTTCGTGAGGAAGGGCGCATAGCTCTCCGCGGCGATATCCTTGAGGTCTGGTTTTACGTGCAGCGCGTCTATCTCGGCGTCACAGTTTTGGAATAAATGGCAAGCAAAGCGGAGTCCAACAAAGGTTTCGGGATTCTTGTCCACTGCCACAAGTACTTTCATGATGAATGTCTCCTTTTATGCGAGAGCGGCGCGATGCAGTCACGACGACACGGCGTCTCGCTTTTTGGCGGCGCAGCGCATGGCTATCGCATGACAAGCACGGAGGATCGAGATTTACTCACAAACCGACCGATCCAGTCCCGCGCAAAGAACCGGCTCAGCACGGATTTTTTCCCCACCCACAGGGCCAGCAAATCGTCTTTCACTTCTGAACTGATGAATTGTTCAAAATCGCTCACTTCGGTAAGTTTGGTGGTGATATTCACTTCCCTGTCGCTGTAGTAGTCCCCAATTTCAATCAATCTCGTATATACCGCCTTGTTCATGTCGCCGTTTTGGCTGAGGCCGATGAGTTCGAGTTCTGCGCCGTGAATGGTAATCATTTGATTGATCATTTCGAGCGATTCTTGGCTGATGTAGCCTTGGTCAAGGCATGCCAGGATTCGGTTTACTGGCTGTTCCTCTTTGACAATGAAGACAGAGCAGTCAGCGCCGTTGACAATCTCCTGGGGTACGGGGATGGCGGGTTCCCACACGCACTCGTCCCCTTTGCAGGCGCCGAGTACGATGAGATCGCTGCCACTGTCTCGCGCCTCTGCCAAGACTTCGGCGCTGGGCTCGCCGATGCGCAGCCGGACTCTGAACTCTTTTCGACTTTCTCGCATGATTTTTACTTCTTCCCAGAGCCCTTCCTTCAAAGGCAGCCATTCGTATCGAGGTTCTTGGGTTTCGTAAGGAGACTCGCCTTTGGGCCAACTGTTGAGAAAGGTTTCTCGGTAGCGGCGCATGGCGTTGCCGACGGTCAAGGCGCCTGGCCAAGGCTCAGCATGCCGGGATGCTTTCCCAGCGCCGCTGGCCTGCAGACCAAGGAGGGTCACGTCGGCCCACGTGTTGGCGGCTAATTTGATCGTCTCCTTCAAGGCGTATTCGCTGTATGGATGTTCGTCTCCGGCAAAGAGTATTCTCATGAGCGTTTCCCCTTTTCTTTCAATACAACGCCATCAAGACCGACGTGCGGACATGGCTAATCCACTGGAGTTCAATCGAATCCTTTTTGGGATTTCTCGGCAGCGCAACAGCCACTACCCCATGATCTTGGAAGTAGTCACTCGCTTCGTCAGGCGGCGTCGTTGGCAGAGTGTCGTTGATGCTGACCGAGCAGCCGGCTTCGGCCAATGCAGCCTTTCCTTGCTCTACCGCGGTTTGGAGCTCAGCGGCTCCGCCGGACGCCACGCTCGTTCCTGGATAGGTCAGCACCAGCGGCACGGGACATTCCGTCCAGAGTCTTTTCAAAGCATCCACGATTTTATTCGTCCCCGCGGGCTCCAGGCAGAGCACCTCTACTTGGTTGATCTTCCGAAGCGTCCTTACCAGGATCACAGGCGGAACTATCTTCTGGTAAAGCTTGGCGTGAAATTTCTTGTGTAGGTCAGCCGCGGTCCAAGGGACATGTTTTACGCCCCTGACATAGAGATCATAGGCATTGCTTTCAACGAGTTTGACAAGCTCCGCGTCCTTGTCGCCATATATCACCACAGGGTCTTTGACTACAGGGCAGAAATCTCGCTCCACGTTGACTACATCGGATACCTCCGCTCTCGCTTGTTCCACCAATTCCTTTTCCCAGGTTCTGCTCGCCCAGCCAGCTCCCATGGCCTGATAGGGAGACGACTCCTTTATATATACAGGCTGAATATCCATGGGGACGATGGCGCTGAGTTGGCATGCGAACCGCAATGCGAGACTCGAAACGAGATCTACCTCCACTGATACTAAGGTTTTGATCACTTGGCATTCCTCCCTTTGCCTCTTTCGAGGCGTCCGCAAAAGACTTTCCCTCGCAGCGCTCAAGACGGCTTGGTTATCGGCTTCTGATCTTGGCCTCGGCCCTACTTACCACCTCCTGGATCTCACTCAATTTGAAGGGCTTCGCGATAAAGTCGAAAACCCCTTTGTGAAAGGATTCCCTCGCGGTTTCCATAGTTGCGAAGCCGGTAATCACGATGACTTCCGTCGTGGGAGACTTCTTTTTTGCCTCTGTGAGGAGCTGCATACCGTCAATGCCCTTCATCTTGAGGTCGGTGATAATGATGTCGTAGGCGGTGTTTTGAAGCTGGTTCATGGCCTCCGTGCTGTCCGTGAACGCGTCCACGTCGTAGCCATGCTTTTCCAGCGCGGGCTTCAGCCTCTTGCATACGATAGGCTCATCGTCGAGAATCATGATCCTCAGTCTCTTGTCATTCATCATTTCCTCCTCAAGAAAGTGATCGAGCGAGTTGATCGTGTCTGTTGAAAAACTCCTGTACAAATCTCTCTATGTCGTCATCGCTCCTTAATTGAATATCCAACTGTCTGGTAAATCCAATCAACGCTCCGAGGACCTGCAATCGATGCTCTATCTCCTTTTTTGGCAGGTGGAGCAGTCGAGCGACAATCAAATCCCCCTTCGTGACAGCATTAAAATGATATCGCGAGAGGATATTTTCAAGGAGCTGTGCCCTTCGGGATCGCCTCGTGATGTCCGTCACCCCGCCGACAAATCTGAAATAAATGTAGTTGTGGCGCGGTTCCTCATCCATCATGACATCGATAAGGTTAAAGTGATAGCCAAGCCTGAGATGCAAGTTCAGATAGCTCTTGTTGATGACTGCCAGGTTAAAATTGCTTGCCGAGGCGCCTTGCCCTTCTGCATCCCAATTCCGGGTGAGGCTCGACATGAGTCCGCGCAAGTCTAAATCCACGGGCTCCGTATTCCATACGTCTCTGCGGGAAACTCCTGCCCAAAGGGCCTGTAATGGCGGGGAGTTTACCTGATCAATTGCGACCTTGTCGCCTTCCACCTCAGGGGAGATTGCGTCGTCCAAATCAAAAATCTTGAGGTCGATGGGCACTTCCGAGACGAGCGTCCAAATCTTGACGCCTTGAAATCTATGCACAAACGAAGGCAGGTCCATAAGTTCCTGGATGGCCTTCTCATGAATGAACCGGATAAGGTCATGGGCGGATTTGCATCCCTTTGGCGTAAAATCCGGCGAGTGAGGGTCCACGAGGTGCAACGGCGCTATACGTTTCAGCAGTCTCCGCAAGAGTCTAAATTCGGCTGATTCTTCAAAGACCGTTGACTGCAAGAGTTCGTATTGGATCAACTCCTTGACGCGACCGAGGTAAATGGTTCTGTGATGCGTATCCAGGGTTATTTCCATGCCATTCGTGAGGATGTTGCACGCGTCGTCCACATTCAGGAGCGCGGGCACGCGGAATTCACGGGCGATGGTTGCCAGGTGTCCCGCGGCTGAGCCTCTTTCGGTGACGATCGCCGTCGCTCTCGGCACGACCTGGGCCAGCCATGGGGCGGTGTATTTGGCCACCAACACCGCGCCTTCAGGAAATTTTTTCATGTCCTCATTGCTCTGGATGGCAAACACCTTCCCTGATCCGACGCCGGCGTGAGCCACGACTCCTTTGTCCTTGACGAGCACAGGGTATAAGGCGCATGCATCACAGACGTCCTGCTCCGGCCGGTCAAAGGACTTCGACAATACGAGGTCTCGTGACTGCAGGATCCAAAGAGCCCCTTTTTCATCTTCCGCCCATTCTATCTCTTGGGGCCGTTTGAAGTACCGTTCCAGGGCCACGCCCCATTTGGCCAGCAACTGTATGGTCGCCTCAGAGATTGCAGGCTCGTTCTGTCGCTTTTGAGGGACATGCGTCTCTTCCTCGCCGCCGCCCACCGCAGAGATCACCTCATACTCTTTTTCGGATACGTGGCTCATGGCGACGGCGTGAGGTGGATATTTTTCGACAACGTAGGCGTCTGCCTCGCCTTTTCCCTCAGCGACCGTTCTGCCAAGGCCGAACGAGGCATAAATGGTAACGCAGTCAGGACGAAGGGGATCGAGGCATGACGTTTGTATCACGCCGCTGGCGCGACTCTGGATCATCTCTTGGCAGAGTACAGCCATGGCCGGCTCCTCTCCCAAGATCCCCATTTGGCGGCGGTAAGAGAGCGATTCGGCTGAATACAAGCTGGCCAGCACACGTTTGTACGCCTCGGGTATCTGTTCAGGCAGCACGTTGAGGAGGCTTTCGTGCAAACCAGCAAAGGAAAGTTCGCCGTCTTCACCGTGAGCGCTGCTGCGCACCGCCCAGGAGTTGGCCGCCTTATGGGCATGCTTTTGTATTTCTCGGAAGAGGTCTGGCGGAACAATTCCTGCGAGAATGCTGTACCGAATTTGGACCGACGTTTTCTCCAGGTCTTCCTTGCCCGACGCCCAGGCCTCGACCCAGGCATGAATTTTATCCGCCAAGTCGTTGTATTCAAGATACCGACGGTACGCTTTGTTGGTCACCACAAAGCCGTCGGGAACCGGCAGCCGCAGCCGTTGGATAATTTCCGCCAATCGATGCGCTTTGCCGCCGAGAAGCTCCGGCGCCTCGAACAAGTCGTCGGTCAGGTGCACCACGTACGGCGCATCTTGCAACGCAAGGCGTCCCTTCAATTCGGCCTCTATGGGCAGAAACACATTGTCCAACGTGGCATAGAGTTCAGCGTAACGGTTCGACGCGATAAGATTGAGGCTCTTGATCATGTGGAGAAGTAGGTCCTGGAGTTGTTGGACGCTGTCCGAAAGGTATTTTCGGTCAAATATGTAGTCGCCACCGGATTTTTCTCCGAGGTCTGCGATGAGTTCCATAGCTATCTGATGGTTGCGCAGGAGCGTCTGGAAGTGCTCAAAAACCTGGCGAAAATCTACCACGCCCTTTTTCCGGGAAAGCGCCGCAGAAAAGAGATTTTTAGCCAACTGCCACACGCGCCAAGCTCCTCGTTCAATCTTACGAGCTTTATGGCTGAGCCATAGGCTCCGTGGTTCAATGGGCGCCTCGGCCTTTGAATATGAACCCCATGACAAAACCTGTTGCCACGGCAATGACCACCGCAAGCACCCCATACAGAATCGCATGCTCATGGGCAAGCGTTGCAAGGAGAGCAGGCATGCCTCTCATCTCCACAGGCAGCTCGACGCGTCGTTCTTCTGTGATATGGCCCGAGTTCAAGACGAAGAGCGACGCCTTATACACGCCTGCCGCCACATTGCCTGGCATGAAAATCTGGCCAAGAATCCGCGTTTGACCGTTCGTGGACTCTGTTTTTTTCAGCGCGCCGGGAAAGATCCCGAACAATCCTTCGTGCTCCTTTAGTTTCACCAGTTCTGAAAAAAGACTCGCTGGTCCGTTTTTCGGAATCGCTCCTTGAAATGTCAACTTATTCTTTATGACCTCGTACCCGAATTGTTTTTCAATATTGGAATGTAATTTTAGGTCTTCGGTAGTCAACAAAAAATACAACGAAGGACAGTTGGCGACTTTCACCTCTCCGACGCTCATCCAAAGGCCGCCCCGTCGTCCCTGCCTCAAGAGGACAAGCTCCTTCGCCTGGCCTCTCAATTCCACCACTGCGCTCGCGCCGTCCGGGATGGTCGCGGAGAGCGTGACGGGCTGACCTTGGAAGGTCTCTCTGATGTGCACATAAGGCGGGTCTATCTTGAGGTGAGAATCGGCCCACGCGCCCAAGAACGCTCCTGGAAAACCAGCAGCAAGCCACAAACCCAACATTGCTACGATGAAGACAGCGCGTTTCAATTCAATGCCCCCCTTTGTATGTCAGCATTGAATGCGGTGGAATAATCAGACCCACAAGCATCTGAACCATGACGAGCAACACCACGGAGGCAAGAACGATCTTGAGTTGATCTCCCTTCAATCTGCGGCTCAATCGCGCGCCGAACTGCGCGCCAACCGTCGAGCCGAGCAAAAGAAGAACTGCCAGGATAATGTCCACCGTGTAATTCGTCACTGCCTGCATGATCGTCACATTTATGCAGGTGAACAGAATCTGAAACAGGCTGGTGCCGACGACGACATGCATGGGCATGCGCAGCAAGTACACCATCACCGGCACCATGATAAACCCGCCGCCAACTCCCATGATGGCGGCAAGCACCCCGACAAACGCTCCCAAGACCAATGGGACCAAAGGAGAGAGCGTCACGCCGGACTTGTGAAATTGCGTCTGCCACGGCAGCCTGCGCATCAGCTTGGTATAAAACGATTGTTTAGGAGTTTCGACCGGTCGACTTGTCAGCGGTTTTTTGCGGAGGCTTTGGAGGCTTTCGGCAAACATGTACGACCCTACTATTCCCAGCATGGCCACGTAGGTGATTTTTATGGCAAAATCAGCGCTGCCGAGACTCCTGAGAAACTTGATGAGATGGACGCCCAGGGTACCGCCTAAGACCCCGCCGATGAGCAAGATGATCCCCATCTTGAAATCCACGTTCCCCATTCGGTAGTGCGCATACGTTGCAGAAGTCGAGGCGGCGACGATCTGGTTTGAATCAGAGGCAGCCGCCACCAGCGGAGGTATGCCAGCCATGATGAGCAGCGGGGTCATGAGAAACCCGCCGCCGACGCCGAAAAGGCCCGACATGAATCCAACGATTCCACCCAACCCCAGCAGGATAAAAATATTCACACTGTTTCCCGCAATCGGAAGATAAATGCTCCAATTCATTGACTTGTCTCCCCGTCCAAACTTCGTAGATACGAATCAGAAACCGAAAGGATTGCCCCCGCCTTTTCAACGAGGAGGATTTCCCCCTCGAATTCTTCATGAAGGCGGTGGAGCGTTGCTCGATAGCTCCCAGTGGACTGGTTCCCCCCGCTCGCGGGAGGCGCCATCACAATGAATTGTATGCCGACCTGGCTTTTCACGAACCGCGTCACCTCATCGAGAAAAGGCCCGGACGCGAAAAAAATTTCCATGTGTACATCGCTTCGCTGGCTGCAACCCAACGCCTTGGTGAGCCAGCGGTCGGCTTTTCTCGCCATGTCGGTGGGGAAGACCTTGGCCGCGCCGTCTCCCCTCTTTTTTCGAGAGGCAGAGATTGCCAAGAGGACCAGGGAAGATTTTGTTCTGGCGGCCAACTGGACGCCGTACTCGATAGACGCCTCAGATACCGAGTCAACATCAACCGTTACAAGGACCCTCTTCGCCACGTCTCAGTCTCCTTCCATGGCCGAGAAGAGCACTTTCCGTGCCAAGTTTCGTTCCACGACGGGCGAGGCCAGTCCTTGCGCAGCGTGAGGTCAGCGAGATGCTTTCCGGCCGAGTTGTTTCATTGTGAAAACGGCGCGGGAACGCAGCGCCAAAAATGGCTTACATCGAGGGATTGCCATGTTTCAATATGGAATCGAGCGCGAAAACCGCCGCAATGGACGCTTGCCTAATAGGTTCAGGAAGGTTTGGTCAGCCCGTATTTCCTCATTTTTCGCCAGAGCGTGGTTCGAGGGAGGTCCAAGATTTTCGCAGCCTGTGCTGTATTGTAGCCTGTGGATTCGAGCACCTTCCGCAAATAACGCTGCTCCCATTCCTTGAGGGTAGCCCAGTCGCGATAGGTCTGTACCGAATACTGACGGAGGTCGGGCGGCAATTCTTTCACGGTAAGGACATTGCCTTCTGCAAGGGCTACGGCCCGTTCGATAATGTTTTCCAGCTCCCTCACGTTCCCTGGATAGGAGTACGACAGAAGGATCTCGTGGGCCGCCGTATCTACTGCGTTAACATTCTTGGAGAATTTCTTTGAATACTTTGTGAGGAAATGCTGAACGAGGATCGGGACGTCTTCCCTGCGCTCCTGCAGGCTCGGCAGAGTGATTTCGACGACGTTGAGGCGGAAGAACAGGTCTTCCCTGAAGCGGTTCTCGGCTACCGCCCTCCTCAGGTCCTTATTAGTGGCTGCGATGAATCGGAGATCGAGTTGAATGGGCTTGTTCGACCCCACTCGCAGGATTTGTCTATCCTGTAACACTCTGAGGAGCTTGCTTTGCATGGTCAGAGGCATGTCTCCGATTTCGTCCATGAAGACGGTCCCGCCGTGCGCGGTTTCAAGGATGCCCAATTTCGTGGCGGTGGCCCCAGTGAATGCGCCCCGTTCATAGCCAAACAACTCACTCGCAATCAGCTCTTCTGCAAAACCGGCGCAATTAAAGGCCACAAAGGGCCTTTCTCTTCTCATGCTCTGCTGATGTATCGACCGCGCGACCAGTTCTTTTCCCGTGCCGCTTTCACCCCGAATCAATATGTTGCAGTCCAGAGGCGCCACTTTTCGTATCATAGCGAAAACGTCTCGCATCGCTTGACTGATTCCTATCATCTCTCCCATGCCGCGGCGAGGATCGAGCAGGGATTTCAGGACGCGATTTTCAGCAAGAAGGGACTTATGTTCGAGGGCGCGAGATGCGAGGTGTCGTATTTCTTCAAGTTTCAATGGCTTGGCGACATAATGAAAAGCTCCGAGCCGAACGGCTTCGATAACGGACTCGATGGAAGGATAGCCGGTAATGATGATGACTTGGGTTTCCGGCGAGGATCTCTTTGTCTCTTTCAATATCTCTATGCCATCGATTCCTTGGAGCTTCAAATCGAGGAACACGACGTCATAGGGGCGTAGGGTCTGGCATTTCAAGAACTCTGACCCGTCCTGGAACGTGTCCACAGAGCAGCCGAGCTTTGACAAACCCTTCTGAAGGCGCATCAGGACAATGGGCTCATCGTCCACAACTGCCAATCGAGCCGTCTCGTCGGTACGTACTGGGGTTGTCACATTCATGTCCGCAGGATAGGAAACCGTATGGTGAAGGTAGTACCCACTCCCTTTTCGCTTTGCACTTGGATGCTTCCGCCGTGTTTCTTGATGATGCCATAGGCCACGGAAAGCCCCAAACCAGTTCCTCTGCCTACTTCTTTCGTCGTAAAGAACGGGTCGAAGATTTGCGGGAGATTCTTAGGATCGATGCCGATGCCTTCATCTTCAACCTCGACTACGAGTTGCTGGCCATCTCCGTCAATATGCGCCCGGACATACAACCCACCTCCCTTCGGCATTGCCTGAATCGCATTGACGAACAGATTGAGGAAGACCTGTTGCAGACTTTTATACTCTCCAAGAATCTTCGGCGCGTCTTCCGGAATATCGACCTGCGCTTCTACGCCTGAAAGCAGCAACTGGTTGCGCACCAATTTTAAGGTGTCTCGGACGATTAAATCAATGTCTACCGGCGCCATCTCCGGCCGCTCGGACCTCGAAAAATCGAGGAGGTTCTTGATAATGTCTGAGGCGCGTTGCGATTGGACCATGATGTCATTGATCATCCCAAGCGCTTCCTCTTTGTCGAGGCTATCAAAATCTTCCTGGAGGGCTTCGGCTGTGAGCACAATGTTGTTGACCGGATTATTGAGCTCGTGAGCTATCCCTGAGGTGAGCGTGCCGATTGCGGAGATCTTCCACGCTTGCGCCAACTGTTCCTGACGTCTCTCCAGCTCCTGAATCATGGTATTGAAGGCCCGAAACAGAGGGATGAATTCTTCAGATCGGCAGTCCGCTTCACTTATGGGCGTAAAATCTTCTTGCGCGATTTTTTCCATTGCCTGCTGCATTTGAATCAACGGGGTGGTGAACATCCTGGACAAGTAGAAAGCGACAAATACGCCCAGCCCCAAGAAAAAGAAGATTGACAACGTGAAGAGATACATCGCTCGCTTAAACAATTTCTCTATTTGTACACGTTCTTCCTTGGCCCATGCAGCGGTTCTGTCCAGCAGGTTCTGGCCGATGGTTCGCAGCTCGTCCTCGACAGAATGAATGGGCGCCGCGGCGGCTGGCTCGGCCGCGCCGGTCTGTGTCTTCAACGTGGAGAGCAGCGTCTTGTACCGAGCAAGGGTTTGAAGAAATGTCTCTTTTCCCGCGCCTCCCCTTGCGAGAGCCTGTACGTCCTCCTGATGCCGCAGATACAAGCGCTCAACGCGGTCCGCGTAGGAGAGCGCATCGTCCAAGCTACTCTGTTGGCCATAAAGGAAAAAATTCTTTTCAAAGCGGCGAACCTCGAGGATGTTGTTGAGCAGATCGTCGGCGACTTCCACCAATTTCAGTCGTCGGCCTATTTCTCTGTGCACTTGGAAACTAAGTACGGCAAAGAAGAGCACAGACAGCAAGCAAAAGAGGAAAGCAAGGATAATCTTACGTCTGATCTTGAATGTCGCTTTTTTCACGGGCATGTGCTCCGAGTGGATTGACGGCCGCATCATCGTAGTCGCGAACATTTTCGAGGACCGCCCTGATTGTGATCATCAGTCTGACTCGTCCTGATTGCACACTGAGATGGGGGCGCATTACCTCGTACGGTGATTGACTCTGCGCCAAAGACCCTGTCAGCAGTATGTTGTATTGATAATGGCTTTCGCACCGCACGCCCACAGAAGTGCAGGCGAATGGCGCATGTCTCACGAGCGCCAAGGCGCCGCTACGGGCTTGTCACCTGATACGTGTAAGAGAATTTGGTTCCGTTGCAGCCGTCCGAACAAACCCTGTGACCGTAGCTCTTGCACGTGAGGTCTGCCTCGAATCCAATGTCTGGCGAGCGATCGATCACGACGTCGAAGGCGAAGTTGCCCACGGTGTTATCTTGGAGACAGCGGCATGTGATATGGCACTTGATCCACACCTGATCTGCTTGAGCCGTTTGGACGCACAGCGAAGCGAGCAGCGCAGCAAAGAAAAGAAAATATAATGTCCTTCGTGCTTTCATGGCGGCATCCAAGTTTGTTGACTGCATCGTAAGTTACCATAACAGTGGAACTCTCGCAAACTATTTGTGAAGCAGCATGGAATCCTGCTTCCGTGGGAATGACATGCAGCGGCTCAACAGCGCAATTGGCGATTATTTTCAAGAATGGCTGTAAAGATGAACAATCGAACTGTCCATTCCGCGGTTGATTCACAACAGAGGCGGTGGTATGATTCAACATCATTGGCGTTCATTCTGAATGGCATAGCTTCCCGCAAAATCAGTGGCGACACTTTTCAGGAGCTTTTTTATCAGTCTGCAGCGCGCAGCCTGAGTGACGTGGGGGCTGGCCTCTGAGGAATCCTAGGTAGTCGTTTCAGGGAGCGAAACAAGGGAGTGATTATGAATCTGAGCGAGATCATAGATTATTGGGCCGACGCATTGCCTGACCACGATGCATTGGCGTACGAAGACAGGCGCATCAAATACTTGGACCTGCTCCATTCCATCAACAAGCTCTCGAATGCGCTTGTCAAGGCGGGGGTGCAAAAAGGCGACCGCGTCGCGACTCTCATGGGCAATCGGCCGGAATTCGTGATTTCATATTTTGCAATCATGAGAATCGGGGCGATTGCCGTCACGTTGAACCCCCTATCGACTGCCTATGAACTGAGCCATTATTTTGCCGAATGTCACCCTGTTGCGGTGATTTGCAAGAGCGATCAGTTGGTCAAGCTCGAGTCGTTCCGCGATCGCGCGGATTATCTACGAACCATTATCACTACAGAGGTTTCGGAAGGCGCTCTGAGCTTTCAGGAGATCGAGGACTCCTTTTCCCCGAACTTCAAGGCCTTGGACGTCAAACCAGACGATCCTGCCGTCATCATATTCACCGCAGGTCTGCTCGGAAAGGCTCTCGGCGCCACGCTCTCGCACAAGAACCTTGACACGAACTCCAACCTTCTACGCGACGTGTGTAAAAGGGGAAGTGAAAGTCATGGGCTCGCGCTGATCCCCTTGTTTCACGCCTTCGGCGCGTCCGTGAATCTGTTGGGCACGCTGAAGGCTGGCGGGACTGTCTATTTGGTCGAGAAAGTAGATTTTCCTGTCATAATTCCGTGGATACAGCAGGCGCGTATTACCTACACTGGCTTGGTGCCCATGGTCTATTACGGCCTGTTGTACCATCCCGCGTGCAGGGACTTGGACCTTTCAAGCCTCGATATTGCCATCAGCGGCGGCGCGCATTTGTCTATGGAGATCTACGAGAAATTTTGCGAGAGATATCACATTGACGTGTATCATGGATATGGACTCACTGAGGCCTCGCCCGTGGTTTCGTGGAACAATATCAATATCCCGAACAAACCAGAAACGGTGGGAAAGCCCATCCCGGACGTGATCATCGAGGTACATGACGCGGAAGGCAAGAGCCTCCCCGTCGGCGTGGAAGGAGAAGTCGTCGTCAAAGGTCCCAACGTAATGCTTGGATATTTCGGGAGACCTCAGGAGACGCAAACGGTGATTCGCAACGGGTGGCTCTATACGGGCGACCTCGGTCGCCTGGACGAGGATGGATACCTCACGCTCACCGGCTTGAAAAAAGACCTTATCATTACCTCCGGTTTCAATGTGTACTGTCAAGAAGTAGAGGAGATCCTCATTCGCCATCCCCAAATCGCGGACGTAGCGCTCATAGGAGTGGACGACCTCATGAGAGGACAAGTGATCCACGCCCTGGTGGTCCCGGAAAAAGGCGCTCAACCGGACGAACGAGAAATAATAAGGTTTTGCAAAGAATATTTGTCGCGCTATAAGTGTCCTCGTAAGGTCATCCTCGTGAAAGAGATTACCAGGGATAACCACGGCAAGGCGGCAGCTTGGAAATAGCGGCGTCTCGTACGCCTGTCAAATGATAGTAATTCCGAGAGGTCTTCATGGCGACCGGTAGTCCTGACCGTGACCCCACGCGTACTGGCGTGAACAGTTCGGACGAGTTGCAGGAATTGCGCAGTGGCATTCAGTGGCTCATTTTCCTCAGGCTGATCGTCACCTTTTTTCTGCTTAGCGTCGCCATCTTCTTCGAGATAAAGGAAAGTAAGTATTTCTCGACCTATCCTGCGACTCCGATTTTCGGCCTCATCTGCATCATCTTTGTCCTGAGTCTTTGTTACGTGGGGGTCCTTGGAAGGATCAAGAATCTCAGGACCTTCTCGCTATTCCAGATAGTCACGGACGCGGTGCTCATCACTATAATCATCTACTTCACTGGGGGCGTCTCGAGCGCGTTCACGCTCCTGTACGTGTTTACCATCTTGGCGGCAGGCATACTACTTCTCCGGAGGGCCGCTATGTTCGTTGCAGGGGTTTCCGCCGTCTTGTTTGGCGGACTGGCGACCCTGCAATTTTACGAGATACTCCCAGAGTATATGTGGCCATGGACAAGCGTATGGAGAAGCCACGATCCTAGCTACATCTTGTGGGTTCTTTTGATCCATTACGCGATCTTCTTTTTCGTGGCGCTGCTCGCTGGCACGGTCGCAGGAGAACTCAAAACCACAAGAATATCGTTGACGATCAGAGAACACGAGTACGAACGCCTCTCTGATCTTCACACGAATATCATCAAGTCCATCCCCAGCGGCATCATCACCACCGATGAGCACGCCACAGTGACGTACGTGAATGAAACGGGCGCGAGGCTGCTCGGCTCAACCCCGGCCGGTTTGATTGGGAGTCCTTTGGCTTCTTTGTTCCCCGAGATCCTGTCGACAGAAGGAGCGCATGATCGAGTAAACCGATATCAGATCAGGAAGAAAGGGTTGACTCCCGAGCCGCGAGACTTTGACGTTTCCGTAGGGGAATTGAGGGATAGAAGAAACCAACTGCTTGGGCATCTCGTGGTTTTTAGCGATGTCACGGACATACGCAAGATGGAGCAGAGGGCCAAGCAGAGCGAGAAGCAGGCGGCGTTCGTGCGCATCGCGTCCGGCATGGCGCATGAAATAAGAAACCCTTTGGCGTCCTTGCGCGGCGCGGCCGAGCTTCTTAGGGAAACGGTCGGCGATCCCCTGTCGCAACAGCATAGGCTGTTGGGCATCGTATTGCGGGAAGCTGACCGACTCAACGCCTTACTGAGCGATTTCATCCTCACCGTCAATGGACGGCAGACCCATACGCACACCGTGACGCTGGATGACTTTTTGGCAAAAATACTCGACGATTTTGAAGAGACCTCATGCCGACCTAACGCTATATCCCTGAAGCGCAGCATACTCACCGGCGTCTCAATAGATTGTCAGCCAGATCGGTTGAAGCAGGCCATCCTCAATCTCCTCAGCAACGCGCTCGACGCCTCTCCCAAAGGCTCGACCATACAGGTGGTCGTGGAGGAGTCGGAAGAAGAGATCGTGATATCGATTTCAGATTGGGGCCATGGCATACCGGAACACATCAGGGAGCGTGTCTTTGAACCCTTTTACACGACAAAGGACTACGGCACCGGTTTAGGTCTGCCCATGGCGCTCAGCATTATCGAAGCGCACGGCGGCTCTCTTGAACTGGGGGACAACACGCCTCACGGCGTGACAGCTCTTGTGCATCTCCCAAAGGGCCGGTCTGAGAAGTCAACGGGCAAGGAGGACAGAAGTGGCTGAGCGACTTCTCGTGGTGGATGATGAGCCCAGTATGAGAGAATTTCTGGAGATCATGCTCTCCCAGGAAGGCTATGACGTGGCGTCTGCCGCCTCCGGCGAAGAGGCCATTGACCTGTTTAAGAGCGCAGAGCCGGCGCTGGTTTTGACCGATGTGAAGATGCCCGGCATGAGCGGATTGGACCTCATAAAACGGATCAGGCGCCTGAATTCGACCGTGCCTGTGATCGTGATCACCGCGTTCGCCTCGGCTGAAGACGCGCTTCGCGCGGTGAGAGAAGGGGCGTACGACTATATATCGAAGCCTTTTCAGTTGGATGACCTGCGGATCGTTATTCGCAACGCCCTGGAAGTATATAGGCTTCGGAAGGAGAACCTCGAACTTCGGCAATCCGTTCGAGATAGGTTCCGGCTGGGAGAAATTATCGGCAAGTCGCAGCAGATGCAGGACATCTTCAACTTAATCTCCAAAATAGGGCCTTCCAATGCGGGAGTGCTTATTACCGGCGAATCAGGAACCGGCAAGGAGCTTGTTGCCAAGGCGATCCACGCGCATTCGCCGCGTGCGGACAAGCCTTTTATCACGGTAAACTGCGCGGCGATTCCTGAGAATCTCTTGGAATCTGAGCTGTTTGGCCACGTCAAAGGGTCGTTTACCGGCGCGATATCGGGCAAGGCCGGTCTCGTAGAGATGGCCCATACGGGAACCCTGTTTCTCGACGAGATCGGCGAAGTGCCGTTGTCTCTTCAAGCAAAGCTGCTGCGCTTCTTGCAGGAAAAGGAATTTCGACGAGTGGGGGATACCGACGTCAAGAAGGTTGATGTGCGCATTATCGCTGCCACAAACAAAAACCTCGAAGAAGAGGTGCAAAAAGGTTCCTTCCGTGAAGACCTTTACTATCGACTGAATGTGATCCGCATAAATTTACCGCCTCTCCGTGAGCGGTCCGAGGATATTCCTCTGCTGGCAGAATATTTCCTCAAGAAGTTTTGCGCGGCGCAGGACAAGAAGATCAAAAAGGTGTCTTCTTTGGCTCTGCGAGTGCTCTGCAATTATCATTATCCGGGAAATATTCGAGAGCTCGAAAATATTATCGAACGATGCGTCACCTTGGAGGAATCAGACCAACTCACTGCGGAAAACATACCGCGGAAGCTCTTCGAGCGCGAGAGCGCTGCGGCAGGGTTCTCAGAGCCTGAGCTTGGGCCAGAAGGCATTAACCTGGAAGAAACGCTCGAATCCTTTGAGCGGCGACTTATCACCCGCGCCCTCGAGATAGCCGGCAACAGCAGGACCAAGGCCGCCGCGCTCCTCGGCATCTCCCTTCGATCGCTCCGTTATCGCCTCATGAAACTGGGGCTGGAATCAGACGACCTTGCTGGCGCGGAGGGGCAGCCATGAAGCCATACGCAATAATCTTGGCGGCTGATTTGCCTGATCCCGATGCAGTAGCTCGTCAGGTGAAACAGGTGGAACCGGTGGTTGACGGCGTGAAAATAGGGCTCACCACCGTGCTGCAGGCTGGCCTTGGTTTCGTGAAAAGGATAAGAGAGGCCGTGGCTGGAAAGCCGATCCTTCTGGATCTTAAGGTCGCCGACATCGGCCATCGTGGGATCTCCGGCTGGGAAGGCACTAATGCAAAGATTGTGGGTTCCCTGAAGCATACGGGAGCGACGCACGTCACGGTCCACGGTTTCCCCGGACCAGCATCGTTGGCAGAAGCGGTAGCCGCAGCCCACGAATGCGGGATACACGTATTGGCCTTGCCAATCATGAGTCACGCGAGCGCGGACCTTTTTTTTTCTCAGCGACTAAGCCGCGCTGAGCTGGCGGCAAAGGCCGAGGTTGCGGGCGTAGATATTTCCACTGCTTCGTTGGCCGCTTCGGTACCCATCAGAGATGGGATCATTGCCCTTGGAGAAGCGATCGGAGTGGGCGGGTACATCGGTCCAGCCACCGATCCCACTTCCCTGGCAGAGATTCGAAGACTCACCAGCAAACCCATTTGGTGCCCGGGCTTTGGACGACAGGATCGCCTCGGGAGAGACCTCGAGACCCAGTTCCGAGATTGGGCCCGCGTGGCGGGGCCTCAATCAGCGGCCATTGTGGGGTCCTTGATCTTCGGGTCTCCGGACCCGTTCACCCAGGCGTCGCGCATAAAAGAGACCAGAGACAAGGTTGTCGCGTCCCTCTCGTCCTCATAGGGACGCTTTATGTCACTGAAAGGCAAATATTTTTTCCTCGCCTCCCGGCGGCGTAATGTACAGTTGGAGACAATTGGGACCGGTTGTCTGCAGATAGTCGAGAAACATCTCGTGGCTGCCTGGTTGCAATTCGACGGTCCCTGATTGATCCAAGACCTTGCCCTGCCCTTCGGCGTTGATGACGAGCTTCTTTCCGATAATCAATCGCGCGGCGTCCCTGCACACCACACGGAATTTGTATGTACCAGCTTCTTGGTCAGTGAGCGAGAATTTCACATAGAACCTCAAGCCCAACCAGTCCGCACGCTTGGGGACGCCGGGGAATTCGCGCGTGCCTCTGTCCAGGGGATAATCGATGGCCTTGGTGTAAAACATACCCGCTGGGGTCATCTTGTTAAAATTCGGCAGTTTTCTCGTGTTCGGTTCGAGAAAATAGACGAACGCGGGGATAAGGCTTAGTTTGCCGCTGTCCGAGGCGTAGCCAGTGATCACTTTTGCTGGGGCAAAGAGTTCTTCCTCTTTTTCAGGCTGAGTGACGTAGAGTTCTAGCTTGAGATCGCCCAAGCCATGGAAGAAATCAACGCCGATGGGATAACTCCCCTCTTGCAGAAACGCCCATCCGATGGATCCGCGTCCGTCCTTGGCGCCCTTCGCTTCGGTGATAACGTGATTCCCGATGGTCAGTTTGGCGTAAGTATCAGCCAGGAGCCTGAAAGCAAAGATTCCGGCTCCGGACACGTTGAAAAAGCCTTGATACCGTATGCCAACCATGTCGGTCCTCCCTGGCAACCCAGGAATAGGCCCCCCAGACAAGCTCAGTTCCGGCGCAATGAGTCGGCCTATGGGGCTCAGTTTGCTAAAATCCGGCCCCTTTGGATACTCGCCCTTTGGCACGAAATACACCTGTCCCCATAATACATCGTAGGGCTTTGCCGGCTCTTGCCAGCCGGTAAGTCCATTCTGGATCTCGAAGAGCTTCTCAGGGCCGATGGGAGGCTGGACGAATAGTTTCAAAAAGGGATAGCCCTTGGCGTTGAAGCTGTCCAGTATCACGCTGTGGATTCCCTCGGCAAGATGAATAAAACCGGTTTTCGACGACACCTCGTGAATGCCGTCGTTCTCGATAATTGTTTTGTCGTCAATGTGGAAGCGCACGCCGTCTTTTGACTGAATCCGCCAGCGAAAAATGCCCTCCCCCTTTACGGTGAACACCCCGATAAAACGCAAGCCCATGCCCTCGTAATTGTCGGGCAAACCTGCGGGTTCTTTTACGCCCTTGGCGGGATCGAGATTGATTACGTCCGATTTCAGCACTTTTTTGGGGGTGAGGGTGCTGAAATCTGGGAGCGCATTGGCATTCTCAGGCAGTTGATAGAGGTTCACGGTGAAAGAGGGGCCGAGGACTCCAGCAGCCTCGCCCGAAGGTCTTCGCGTGGTCGCGGCTTCCGGAGGTTTTGGCGCCGTAGTTGTCTCTGGGACTCGTGATGGAGGGGCTGTTTCCGGACCCGCGGGCCGCCCCGCCTCGGGCTGCCCCTCGGCCTCCCGCTCAGCCGGCGCAGCGCCCTTCGGACCAGATTCAACCTGCAACGAATCAATCTGGTCAGGAGGAAAATTGAGAGGAATTCTCTGGGTCCCTCCGCTCTTCTTTTTTATGATTAGGTAGTCTTCTGCGATGGCATGGTATGGGAGCCACAAGATCAAGAGACTCGCCGCTGCCGCAACGATCTTCAGGACAGACGATCTCATCTATTCACCTCGTCACCGGAAAGAAAGCAGAGCATAATACGGCGCTGCACAGAGCTCTGAGGAAATCTTTTTGCATCTCATCTCCCCTGCTAATTGTAACACGTGCGCGCAATGCGCACAGTCTCGGTGGTCTGCGGAACGCCACGGCGCGTTCTACCGTCCAGCGAACGCCATTGCATGACGCCTCACGCGCCGGAACCCACGGCGGCTCGCTCGTCTCCGCCTTCTTCCCCAGTCTTAAAGGTCCCTTCATTTTCGGCAATGACCTGCTCTTCCTCGTCGTCGTCGCATGCCGGCACATCCGTCTTCCACACCGAAGGATATCGTTCGGAAAAACGGATTTGGAAGGGCAGGAATTTCAATTTTGCCACGTCCTTGGCCAGCCGTCCGGACGTCTCGAGCGCTACCAACTCTCTGACCCCGTCAGGCGTCACGGATTCAGATATGGCCTCAGCCGAAAAGTATCTGACATTGAAGGCGCACTGAATTGTGGGATTGAAAAGTCTTTCAGCGGCTACAATGCCGTTGAGATCCGCAACCACCTTCCGATCCAAATCTCCTTTGGCTTCTACGTACACCAGATTCGATCGGAAACGATAAATCGACATGAGCGCCCTACCCTGATCGAGGAATCCCTTGCCCAGGATTATCAGGGCTACATTCAAGAAAATGTCCACGGCAAGATTGAAACTGTAAAGCCTGAAGAAGTCCTCGTATCCCACGGAGAAGGTCGGGTATTGCATGAGGATGATTTGCAAGAAGCCGACGAGCATCATCACCGATCCCACAAGCGTACAGATCAACGCCGCCGGCTTGCAGGTGGTCTTTACATATTCTGGGAAGCTTTCGATAAGCGTGCCCAAAAGAGTTTCTCCGTCGTCGCACACGAACGGTCTCGACCTGGAAATCCTGTTGGGGAAGCCGCGCTTGGCAAAGATCTTTGATCCTTCCTCGAGTATGGCAAAAAACACCGACGGATGTCCCCTGCCCTCGACGATCATGGAGTCCATCTCCCTGCCGACCACTGGCTTCTTGAGCGGGACTAAGCTCAAGGAAATAAGGACCTTGCAGATACAGGCTGCGATAAGAAGATTGTAAAAAGGAACAGGAGACGGCAGAACGTAACCGGTCCCAAGTCCAATGCTCGCAAGATAAGGGGGCAGCAACTCCATCGCGCGAAACAGGAAATGGATTACGATCCCCAAGGCGAGCATTTTCCAGAGGAATCTCGCATTCCATTTCACAATTTGTCGAGAAATTTCCGACAAGTATTTGGTATTTTTCCACGCAATGCTGAGCAACCAGAACAATAAAGTCGGGGGCTTCTTGTAAGAATCTATTTTCCCTTCTTTGACGGCAAGGGACGTCATGGTGGGTCTGTAGAAATCGCCTGCGCCGCCGAGGGTCACTCTGATGCGCCCTACGTGACCCAATCCGCTGAAGATCCAGCTCAAACCCACGATAACCCCTGCAAGAGCCGCCACTGATGTGACGAACGTCCCTACGATGAAGGGGACGTAATTGAGAATGAATTCATTGACCTGATCAGGGAGCCGTAAAGGGAAAAATTCCCTTAATTCGTAGAGACGCGCCATACCTCCTAAGACGACGAGAACCCCTACCGTGGTCAGGACTATCCCATAGAGAATGGTGTGATTAGGCACTTTCACAGTATCGGGCGTGTGAACGGAAGGCCTGGAAGACATAGTTGACCCCGCATCATGTACTATGTCGGCAATAACAGATCTGATATTATGTGTCAAATGAAATTGTTAGGATTATTAAGATATACTATACTTTATGTTACCCGCTCCACGCTTTGAATCTTCTCGCGTAATGGAAAGGGTATCTAGCGTCCTTGGCGCTTCTGTCGATTGCGCGCCTCCTAGTAAAGACACCGCCGCCCCTGTGCAAGTTCCAGCCCACTTGAAAGGATTCGGGCCTTTTGCGAGACCACTTTGGCGACGCCGACCCACCGAGCGTCCAGAGACCTGTCGTCCGACGAGACCGACTCGACCAACGACAGGTCCCTCCCACGACGGCGAAAGATGACGACGCTGTCGAGCGGCGCTGGACCATAGGGCGCAGAGCCTCTCGCGCTGACTCCCTCCGGCGTAATGATGGCGGCGCGCTCCGAGCTCTCCCCGGCGTCCTGGCCGCGAGAGTAGAGAAAAAACGCGTGTAATGTTTTGTTATTATACAGCATTTTTATGTATTGCTCGAGCCCGTCCACTCCTTGAAATATCACAGCCCGGTTCCCCAGATATGACTGCAAGTCCCAAAAAAGCAGGGTGGTATGGTCGCTTACCTGCCCTGCCGAGGTTATGAGACTCTTGCAAAGGTCTTTTCTGATCTCCGCGGCGACCTGCCAATCGCGACGCAGATCGCATTGGAAGGCGGCCATTACGGCCAGGAGCAACGCAGCCGCCAGGTTCATGATCCGACGCAGGATTGGCGACGACCAGTGGACGCTGAATACCGCCGCCAGGATCATGGCCACCCCAAAACTTCCGGACGAATAAATCCGGCTTTGGCCAGTAAATCCTAAAGACGCCGAGTATCCGGCCAATAAATACGGCGAAATCCCAAGCAAGAAGAATGCAAAGCCGACGGCCGTCAACGCCGCGAGCGATCGCGCGTGATCCTGCGGGGGCGCCGTTTGATGCAGTTTGGGGGAACTCGCGTACTTCACCGCCGCGAACCCCGCGCATCCGACAGACGCGGCGAACACAAGTGACGTGGGGTCTGACGGAATATCCTTGAACGCCGCG